>JANQSH010000170.1 GCA_028284145.1 Planctomycetaceae bacterium
TGGTCAAACTGGCGAAGAATGCACCAGTGGCACGCGAAACAATCCCACTTCAAACGCCGGGGACTCGATCCTCCGACTGAGTGAAATCCAACTGTAGTATTAGAGCTGAATTCCGTATCGTGTCAACCAGCCCTCACAGACCAAACCGGGACAATTCGTCATGTCCGAGTGGCCCGCCTTTTTCGTTCTCACACCTTGACTCTTAATTGCTCGGATCACTTTCGTTCAGCCGGAATTATGGCCTGGACCTCTGTAAGGTAATTCATCAATTCCAACCTGAGCTGCTTCGCGTCATTCGGTCGCAATGAGGCAAGATCGACTGTTTCTCCTGGATCCTTCACAACGTCGAAGAGCAAAACGTCGTCGTGGTGATAGTTGATGATCAGTTTCAGATTGCCTTTGCGGATAGCACTGGCTGGATATGCACCTTCTCCCTGATAATGTGGAAAGTGCCAATAGAGTGAGGCGCGGTTCAGCGGTTGTCCTTTGAACAATGGGACAAGGCTCACGCCATCCACATGCTGCATCGGCATCGATTGCAGTCCAATCATCTCCAAGAGTGTCGGATAGAAGTCCATACTGGTGACTGGCGCACCTGTTCGCATTCCCACATGTGAATGGCCAGGCCAATGAATGAGAAGTGGAGTTCTCAGGCCACCTTCGAAAACAAACGTCTTGCCCGCGCGCAATGGCTGAACACTTGTGGGTGCACCATGGAAGAAAGCGGTGCGGCCACCATTGTCACCAGTCAGAATGACAATCGTGTTGTCGTAGATACGTTTGGACTTCAGGCATTCGATAAGACGCCCGATGTTCCTGTCCAGCGTTGCCAGTTCGCCAGCATATTCCGGTTCGTCCTGTCGCCGTTTGTAAGGCTTGTGTGCGTAATCATCAAAAATTCGTGTCTCGACTTCCGTCAATTGAGGCATTTTCGCAAGTTTTGCCTCAAACCTCTTTCGCAAATCGGTCTTCGACTCGATCGGCGCGTGCATGGCGAAGTGCGCAAGGTACAGGAAGAACGGTTTGTCGCGATCACGCTGAACGAAACCAATCGCGGCGTCGGTAATCAGGTCGGTGAAATTGTCGCCCTTCCTGGCGTTCGGGAAGTAGTTTTGCCTTTTCTGCCTGAATGGATAGAACATTGCACAGCCATTTGTCTCAATCACCGCTTTTGCTGAATGGAACCCGTGATTCGTCGGTCCACCAGTCGTTTTGAGGGGACCCATGTGCCACTTGCCATAGAACGCGGTTTCGTAGCCCGCTACTTGAAGCGCCTCGCCCAGCGTCACTTCCTTGTCTTTGATGTGAGAGGACCTCGACAACGGACAGAATACGCGCGGTGCATCGCCTTTGCGGACGAACGCCTTCGTTGTTCCCGGTAACCACTGCGTTACACCATGCCGTGCCGGATTCTTGCCCGTCATGATGCTTACGCGTGTCGGAGAACACATCGGGCTGGGAGTGTAGCAGTTGTCGAAACGCATCCACTGCTCTGCGAGTTTGTCGATGTGAGGCGTTTCGTAAAAGGTGCTACCGTTGTATCCGACGTCGTACCAGCCGAAATCGTCGACCAATATGAAGAGAACATTCGGCTTCTCCTGTGCCAAAAGCGGTGTTCCACACTTGAGAACGAGGACAAGCAAATACGCTACATACCCCACGCCAGGGTTGATCCTGGAAAATACCCTCATGTTCGAAATCCTCCGTTTCTCACAGCATCACCATTCAATCTTCAAGCGATTGACAAACGCAACATTTCAGTGTCGCCAATTGCCTGGCACGGGGCAAAATGACTGGGATAGCTGGTACGAAGACTCCCCTGCCATGCTGCGAAAAACCAGGCTCGGCATTGTCGGCAGAACACGATCCGTGCAGATTCGAACATCCTCGCTTAACCCGTTATAACACAACAGCACAACGACGCAACGTTGGGATTATGATGACGGAGACTTTACTGCTTGCCATTTTTTCTGGTTCTCGGTTAACTGAATGTAGTTCGTTTTCGGTCACACATTCAAAAACCGTTGCCCTGCGGCTGGAAAGCGGTTCAATGGACATTTCGCAAAGCGTGCAAAGTCTGCTGCAAAGCAAAGAACGCGTTATCGAGAAGTTCTACCGTCGGCTACTCGAAAAACATCCGGAATTGTCTCCTCACTTCGAAAATCGTGATCTCATGGTTCAGGCCAGTATGTTGACAATGGCTCTGGTTTCCGTGGAGGCGTTTTTTTTCCATCGATTTCCCGCCACCGAACACTATCTCAAAGTGCTCGGATATCGGCATGCCCAAACCGGAGTGCAAATTGGCGATTACCCCAAGTTCAGCCAGGTACTGCTGGAGATTCTCGCAGAATTCCACGCCAATAACTGGAATGCGGAGCTGGCTGAGCAGTGGCAACAGGCTTTGGATGTGGCAATTGAGACCATGAAACATGGCTACGACGAGACATACACCATTTGATGTCGCGATTCATCCGGAGGAATTCACGCTGCATCTTGATCCTCTGATCAAACAGGTTTACAGTGAAAGGGACAGACGCGCATCGAAATGCGACGTCTGACCAGACCTTTCGTGTCCATCGCCTTCATCCGGTGGATTTGAGACCAACCGAATTATGGCTGGCAAACCTGTCAATCTTCTACTCGTTGTTGCGAATGCCCAGCATGCTGAGGCGATTGCTGCGCACATTTCCCGGCTCGGCGGTGCCGACGTGGAGATCAAGTCGTGTGGCACACTGGAATGTGCCGTTGAACACCTTGATCGTGGTAAGACGGGGGTTGTCTTGCTGGATGCTCTTCTGCCGGATCAGTCGGGGATTGATGCGGTACGGAGTTTGTCGAAGCTTGATCGTCAGTTGCCGATTGTCGTGCTGGTTGAAGAAACCGACCGCGAAACGATTCATGCTTACATGCGCGCCGGTGCCAGCGACGTTTTGAAAAAAGGCAAGGTTTCTCCCGAAGGAATGCTGCGTGCTTTATGGGCAGCGATCGAACGCAGCGAAATCAGTTGTCAATCGCCGATGGATGTTGCGGTTCGCGAAACGGCCGAAAGTATCCGTGCGATCATCAATGCTTCGATGGATTGTATCATCACCATGAATGCCGATGGCAGGATCGTGCAATTCAACCGGGCAGCCGAACGAACGTTTGGGTACAAAGCCGCCGAGGTGATGGGGCAGGATTTGGGGCAATTGTTTCTGCCACCAGATGTTCGCGAGCGACAAAAACGCAGCTTTGAATTGTACCAGGCGGGTGGCGGTGGTTCGATGCTCGGGAAACGTGTCGAAACGCCCGCATATCGAAAGGATGGCGGCGAGTTCACAGCAGAGATGGCAACCCAGCCGGTCAGAATGGACGGTGGCCTTGTTTTCACAATTTTCCTGCGGGACATTACCGACCGCAAGATGGCGGAGGAAAAATTGCGGCATGAGGTCAAACGGCGGCGACGGACAGAGGATGCCCTGCGCCGCGAGCGCGATCTGTTGATTGCCGTCATGGACAACGTACCCGATCTCATTTTCGCCAAGGACAAGCAGGAACGGTTTATCACGGTCAACCGCACGCTGCTCAAAGCGATGGGGAGTAAAAAACTGGATGAAGTCGTTGGCAAAACCGATCTCGATTTCTTTCCGAAAAACCAGGCACAACAATACATCGATGACGATCAGGCCGTCATGAAGTCGGGCAAACCATTGGTGAACCGTGAAGAAATGGCGCCTGATCCTGACGGCAATACACGCTGGGCATTGACGACCAAGGTTCCGTTGCGCGACCGGGAAGGCCGGGTCGAGGGCATTGTGGGCATCAGTCGCGACATTACCGATCGCAAGAAGGCCGAGGAGGAATTGCGAAAGGCAAAAGAGGAAGCTGAAGACGCAAACCGGGCTAAGAGTGCATTCCTCGCGAATATGAGCCATGAAATCCGCACGCCGATGAACGCTGTCATTGGCATGACCGAATTGCTGTTGGATATGGATCTCACCCATTCGCAACGAGAATACATTGCGATGGTCCATGATTCCGGTGAGGCGCTGCTCGCGTTGATCAATGACATTCTCGATTTTTCGAAAATCGAGGCGGGCAAGCTGGAGTTTGAACGGAATGAATTTCCACTGCGTGACAGCTTGGCATCGATGATGAAAACCCTTGCCTTGCGTGCCCACAAAAAACACCTGGAACTCGCCTTTCACATTGATCCCGATGTCCCGGATACTCTTGTTGGAGACGTCAATCGCCTGCGGCAAGTGATCGTCAACCTCGTCGGAAATGGCATCAAGTTCACGGAATCCGGGGAAGTCATTCTGGCCGTGTCATGCAAATCGGTCGCCAATGATACTGCGTCGCTGCAGTTTTCGGTTCGGGACACCGGCATCGGAATCTCGGACGTACAACAAAAGAGGATCTTCGACGCGTTTGAACAGGCCGACACGTCCACAACGCGGCGTTTTGGCGGTACCGGATTGGGGCTGGCCATTTCCATGCGATTGGTTGAGATGATGCAGGGTCAGATCAGCGTGGAAAGCAAGGTGGACCAGGGCAGCACGTTTCACTTCTCTGCCCAATTCGGTATCGGAACTGATTCCGCGATTCTTCGTGCCGTTCCATCTGATGTCGCCAACCTGCCCGTGCTGGTGGTTGACGATAACAAAACAAACCGAATCATTCTGCGCGACATGTTGTCGAACCTGAACATGCACCCGACATTGGCCTCTTCCGCCACAGAAGCCATTACCTCACTAAGAGAATCGGAGGTGAGCGGGAACCCGTTCGGGCTGATTATCACCGATATGCACATGCCACAAATGGATGGTTTGGAACTGGTCAAACATCTTCGGCAGGATGAGGCGTTTCAGGAGACACGGGTCATCCTGCTGACATCCGGAATGCGCGATGGCGACCTGGAACATGCCAGGTCGGTCGGCGTCAATTTGCACCTGATGAAGCCAATCAGTCAGTCGGAGCTTTTCGATGCCATCATTCGTGTTCTGGGACAGAAGGAAAAGACTCCCGTGGCGGGCCACCGCTCCGTTGATGAGTTGCTTTCCACGCAGAGGGCTTTACGAGTGCTGCTGGCAGAAGACAGCCTGGTCAACCAGAAACTCGCGATCGGGCTGTTATCCAAAGTGGGACACGATGTGACTGTTGCAACCAACGGAAAAGAAGCTGTCGAACTCGCCACGAAAAGTCGCTTTGATGTTGTGCTGATGGACCTGCAGATGCCAGAGATTGACGGACTGGAAGCAACCCGACGCATCCGACGGGCACCGGACACCAATATCGCCGAAACGCCAATCATCGCGATGACCGCGCATGCCATGACGGGCGACCGGGAACTCTGTCTCGAAGCGGGAATGGATGATTACATCCCCAAGCCGATTCGCTCACAGGTTCTCTATGAAAAACTGGCAAAGATCGAGCCAACTACTTCGTCTTCCGAACTGCCATCGGCCTGAATAGAGCAGTTAGTTTACCTTCTGGTGTGACGTTTCTGGTTCATGGGAACCTGTATTTGTAGACCAAACGACGTTCATCGCGTCACAGAAGAACGTAATACGCTCCAGACAGGATTGAACAGTGATCGAACTGGGCTACATGGCGAAGCGCATTGCAACTCGTCCCGATTGGCTGGACGTGCCGCACATTCGCAAAATCGTTGCAGTCGCGAATTGCATGTCCGAAAGCTTTTGTGATTACACCGAATTCTGGAAGCACAACGGATTCTGGTTTTTTGATTCACCTGTAGTGATTCGTGCCCTCGCATCAGAACACAACGTTTCGCTTTCCGATACATCACTCGTCTACTATCGGGGCTATGAAAGGCAGTGGGACGCGGAACATGGGGAGTGGAAAGCCTGCAACAACGATCCCGATCTGCCCACCAATATCACTCCGCCAGATTCACCAGCTCTTTTGGGCTACGACGTGGTCACGTATTCATTTCAGAATGCCCCGGAGTGTTCGCCTCTGTCGTGCAATGGCATCGCCGCCGAAATGGAAGTGAATGAACACTGCTTGATCAATTCACTGGAAGACGCGATCAGACAGCTTGAGACCGGAGCTTTTGATTATTCCGAACCGGGGCCACATCGCATCATCGCCATGCATGCGGTTGATTGGTGAAATGGCAGGGTCGACAACTCTTCAACACGGGGATACCGGAAGTACGCTGAGGGGATGTCCTGTATTTCGCGCAGACGAAGTTTGACAGAATCCGCTTTGTTCATCGACACAATCGAACGACGACCTGTTGAACTGTCATTCCCGCACAGGCAGGAACGTTGCCGGATCGTTGGCCTTATCAATGCCAGCTTCGCAATCATCATTCGGTTTTGCTGATGCAGATCATCCGGCAGTTTTCTGTTCGTATCACGGACCAAAAGCGCCGTGATGACAATGAACAAGTCTCGTTGCGGCATCTTGAATTGGACGATGTCCTCCAGACTGGCCGCGGTCGCCTCATTGGAGAAGTTTGAAGAGCATGCCAAGCCGGGTAAGGTGGCGTTAATCGACTCGAAGGGGATCGACGATTTCATTCGCAAGCGGCGAAATGACAAGGGGCGTCTGGAAAAGTATGTTTCGCCAGCTACCGTCAATAAAGATCTGCGGTACATCAAAGCCGCGCTGTCCGTTGCTCACGATTGGGGAATGCTTGATCGAGTTCCGAAGATCTGCTTCCTGAAATTGCCACAGAAATTGAAGACTTTCGTCCCACAGGAACACTTTGCGGCCATCTACACCGCTACAGAACACGCGAGATTCCCGGAAGACGTGCCAACGTCGCGCCGACTAACTGGTGGAAGGCGTTACTTGTAACCGCGTATATGACCGGCTGGCGTATTGGTCAGATCCTTGAGCGACGCTGGCAGGACATCGATCTGGAAGCGGGAACGGCATTGAGTCTCGCGGAACACAACAAAGGCCGACGCGACGAACGCATTCCGCTGCATCCGGCGATCGTGGAGCACCTGCACCAGTTGGAAGGCAGTTTTGCTTCGCACGTGTTCCCGTGGAACCACCACGAACGAACGTTGTGGGCTCATTTCGACGAAATCCAGTCTAATGCGAAACTGGATGACGGCACAGAGGATGGCTGCCCAATGCCCAAATGCGGAAAAGAGGGCTGGTACGGATTCCATGACCTGCGGCGCGGCTTCGCGACCGAAAACTGGAACGAAGACATGGACCTGTTCCAATTGCAGGCATTGATGCAACACAAGTCGCTAGAGACAACCAAAGGCTACGTCAGCATGGCGGGCAAGCTCAAGAGGACGGTTGATGGCCTGAATGTGCCGGATGTCCTCAAAGGTGTGATGTGATTCGCCCATGTAGAACAGGTGTAGAACGAAAAAGGCGGGCTACTCGGACCCGCCAAAAACCGCTTGTTTTATAGTGAGGGCGACAGGATTCGAACCTGTGACCTACGGATTAAAAGTCCGTTGCTCTACCAACTGAGCTACGCCCCCCCAGATTGTTCCGTCAACCGAATAAAGCAGGGCTGACAACACACCATCAGAAGGTGGCCTCTTAACTTAGAGCATCATCCCCCGCCGTTCAAGTCCGACAAAGATAGCACAATTCACCATTGCCGCAAGTCACTTCTCACCAGCATATGGACTTTCCCCTCACTCAAAGGTTCGTCTGCGGCCTGCTCGCCTGCTTCGCTTTCGTTTCTCTCTCAGCCGGATAGAATGGCGACTGGACAAACGCATTCATCGTCATTTGCTGGTGTATGGGCAGATAGAGGCAGACGAGATCGGAGCGCAGAAAAAATGGCCGAACGTATTTTTGGGGGGATTGACCTGGGAGCCGAAAGTGGCCGCGTGATGGCAGGCCTGTTCGATGGCAGAAAAATTCGCTTTGAGGAACTGCATCGCTTCTCTAATGGGCCAGTGACATTGGGCGACACGATGCGGTGGGATCTCGTTGGTTTGTGGAAAGAGATTCAGGATGGTTTGTCTAGACTGAACGATCAACATGGCAAGAATTTGGCTTCGATTGGTGTGGATACCTGGGGAGTCGATTATGTTCTGATGGACGACCAACAGGAATTGCTGGGCGTTCCGTATCATTACCGCGATTCCCGCAACAACGGGATGATGGAACATGCCTTCACGCGTGTGCCGAGAAGCAGGATTTTCGCCGCGACCGGTTTGCAGTTCATGCAGATCAATTCTCTCTATCAGATTCTGGCGATGAAACAGTCCAACCCCGCGTTGTTGGATCGGGCGGATCGGTTTCTGATGATTGCCGATTTTTTTCATTGGTGCCTTTCGGGAAGTCAGGCGGTGGAGTTCACGAACGCGACCACATCGCAATGTTATCATGCCTCGGAAGGAGACTGGGCGTACGAGTTGCTGCGGCAGTTCGAGATTCCGACCGACATGTTCGGTGAAGTGGTTGCACCGGGCACGAAATTGGGGAGTCTTCGCAAAGAAGTTGCCGCAGCGACCGGTTTGCCAAAGGTCGATGTGGTGACGCCGGCAACGCACGATACCGGTTCTGCTGTCGCAGCCGTGCCGACGGATCGGACCGGAAAAGCGAACTGGGCGTATATCAGCTCCGGCACCTGGTCGCTGATGGGAGTGGAGATTCAGGATGCGATCGTGACGCCACGTGCGTTGGAAATGAATGTGACGAACGAAGGGGGGATCGACGGCACGTATCGGCTGCTGAAAAACATCATGGGTTTGTGGCTCGTGCAGCGGATACGACTGGCGTTCGAGCGGCAGGGGCAGAGTCTGGGTTACGATGAGCTCACGCAACTTGCTTCAGAGTCGAAACCGTTTGCCGCGCTGGTTGACCCGGATGACCCCCGGTTCATGAACCCCGAAGATATGGTGCAGGCGATCAATTCGTATCATGAGGAGACGGGGCAGCGTGCTTTGTCTGACCCCGGACCTGTAGTGCGTTGTGCATTGGAAAGTCTGGCGTTGAAGTACCGCCATGTGCTGCGAATGCTTGAAGAGTTGACGGGCGAAAAAGTGGAAGCGATACACGTTGTGGGTGGTGGATCGCAGAGCCAACTGCTGAACCAGTTTACTGCGAATGCCTGCGGAGTGCCTGTGATTGCGGGGCCTGTTGAAGCGACTGTGATCGGAAACTTCATGGTGCAGGCACGGACAGCAGGAGAGGTCGATTCGCTGGCGGAGATACGGGATGTTGTCCGCCGGTCGTTTGAGATGCAGACATTTGAGCCCAAGAATACTACCGAATGGGATGACGCCAATCAGACGTTCCGGAAATTACTGAACCGGCCGGGTTGATGGCCCCTTGATCCTCACAGTAAGCCGTTTTTGATTTGGGACTGATCCTGGCACGTGAAAAAAGGCCTCCTGTTGGTCTCGGTGGAAAGGAATCGATTATTGCAGGGAAACCTCTGATGCGTCTTGCCAGGTTTCCCGAATTTGTTCAACATCTTTTCGGCTGGGCGAGAAAACCACTGTCTTGTTCGCAGTTCCTGCACCTTCGGATTTTCCTTGCTGGAGTTCTGCTGGCTGGTGAATCGCGTCTGTTGGACACCCACGAAGTCCCGGCGATCTGCTTGATGGCAATTCGTGTGATTGGCTTGAATTTCCTTCAGGCAGGTTTTCGTACCACCATGAAATAGCCGGATGGGAGATAGGGCATCCCCTGCTTGACAAATCCGCGAAGCAGGGGGAGTCGCGCGATCGTCGCGGCTAACCATTGTGTCAGCCGAGCCGACATCTTGCCAACCAGTGGAATGCGTTCCAGATGTTTGGACACCAGATCCGCAATGACATCTGGCGCACCGCCCAGTGGTGTGAGCACTTCGACATTCAGATTGCAAAAATTCGTCAATTCTCGCAATGCGAATTCGGTGTATCGGAAATAGTCTTGTGGTGCCTCGTGCACACCGAACAGGAATGGCGTATTGACAAATACGACACCATTCGGCTTCAGGATGCGTGAGATTTCACTCATCAGAAGGTGGGGTCGAAACACATGTTCAAGTACATCCGAGAGAACGACGGTATCAAACCTGGCATTGCGAAACGGCAGCGGAGCGTTCAGATCGCAATGGATGTCGATGTGCGGGCATACATGCAGCGAAGAAGGCCAGTCCACACAAACCACGTCGGTGACCAGATTACGGTACGCGTCAAATAACGGTACCGTGCCACAACCGAGATCTGCAAGTTTTCCCGTAGCGTAAACCGGCAGGTATTGATCATAACAATTCGCGATGCGGTCGACGAGGAGTTGAGCGCTGATGGCAACCTGGCTGGTATCGCGTGCAGCCTGTAACCTTCCGCTTGAACGCACAAACTTCGTCGGCACCCAATCATCACGATTTCTCATTGATCGTTCTACTTCTGCTTCGCCGTCGCATTGCGTCCCCAGTCTTCGTGGAGTGGTTAGAAGCTCTTTTTTCACATGTCGTTTTCGCGAGAGCAGCCGTTTTGGAGCGTCTTACGCTCTTCTGTGCCATGATGGACGTCGATTGGCCTGTATATGTAAGAGCCCCACCCACGAGCCAGAGACGTTACACCAAACAGTAAACTGCTATAGTACAAACGTTGTTGTCAGCCGGTTTCCATTCCACCGGTCCGTTTCTGGGTAATGCATTTTGGAACTTCCATGCCCCCACCCCGCTTGAGCATCATCATACCCGTTTACAACGCAGAGTCGACCCTCGAACGTTCGGTCGACTCATTGCGTGCAATCTGCGAGAGCCATCGCTCGGAAGTCGAGGTCATACTGATCAACGATGGTTCGACGGATGCGAGCCAAAACCTGATTGATTGTATCACCTCGGAACAAAAATGGGGGTTCGGGTATCGGACGGTTTGTCAGGAGAACAGGGGAGCCGGGGCTGCCCGGAATAACGGACTACGTCATGCGACCGGCAAATGGATTCAATTTCTCGATGCGGATGATGAGTTGCTGATCGACCCATCGGACTTCATTGCAGAATCGAACGACGTCCGGTGTATCGCTTTTGGCCGGGAAATCTGGAGAAATGGCCGGAAGATTCGTGAGCGACGACCTGTCACGATTCAATCGGAGAAGCATTTTTTTGACTTGATGACGGCTGAGAATCTGTTTCAAACATCCCAGGTCCTGTTTCGTCGCGAGGAGTGCAAGGAGTTCTTCGACGAGGACATCGCCTGCGTGGAAGACTGGTTGTTCTGGATCAGAAACAGTTCATTGTTTTCGCGAATGGCAGTTGAGCAAAATATCTGCACCGTCCGTCTGCACATTCATGGTAATAACATTTCGTCGCAATACGCACGCGCTGGCAAAAATCGCATTGAAGCCGCGAAGCGAATTGCCGAAGAAATGGACGAGAAATGGACGAGAAATGGACGAGAAATGGACGAGAAATGGACGAGATACCAGTCGAACAATCTCACACTTCAACAGGCAATCGGCCAGTTGCAGCAGGGGTGTTTTCCTCCATTTTCAGCATTTTTCCGTTGGCCCTGTCAGTTCAGGTTGTATCTCAAATTTCTGGTCTATTACTGTTTTTGCGTTGTTGGCCGTGATGCGACACCTTACCGTTAGCTGGTTCGACGAAATTCCAGAGCCGTTTACTTTTTAGTGTGATGTCTCTGGCTCGTGGGGACTTTTGTTTGTATGCCAGACGACACCCATCGCGGCACAGAAGAGCATAATACGCTCTGTCGGGGAGTGAATTTGAAAGTTCTGTTCGTTGCTTACGATCGGCCACATTATTCCGGTGGTCCAATCGTCAACCTGCACCGCCTGTTGCCGGAACTCGTGCGACGTGGCCACGAAGTGAGTCTGCTTCTGTTGTACGCAGGCAGTCATTCCTCTGCAAAAATTTTTCTGGAATCGCACGGTGTTTGCTGTGTGGCGATTCGGGAGCCAACCTGTACCGAGACTTCAACTCGCTGGATTCTCGATCATGCCGAACAGTTGCAGCCGGACATTTTTGTACCGAATGTTTCGATCCCTGCTCATTTTGCTGCGAGATGGATAAAAGAAGCGGGCATTCCAACGGTTGGTGTCATCCGATCGATTGATCCGTTTTACGCCGGCATTGAGGAAGAGTTCCTGCGAGGCGACGAACAGTGGCGGCTTTCCGGTATCGTTTGCGTCAGTCCTTTTATCGAATCCGAATTACAGTTGCGATCCGTGCCAATTCCGATGACGGTCATTCCCTCAGGGGTTCCTGTCACAGAAAAACCAGCGGCTCGATGGGAACCGTTGCGGGTTATTTATGTCGGTCGTATGGAGGAAATACAAAAGCGGATTTCTCTCGTTTTGGCATCGATGGAAGAGATCCTGCTGCGTCGTCCGGATGTGATTTGTGAGTTGTATGGCGACGGTTCGCAAGCCAGCTTCGCACGTACGTTCGCGCAGCAATCAAAATTCAACGCACGGATGGAGTTTTTGGGGACCGTTCCCGAGAATGAACTGACAGATCGCATTGGTCAGACATCGATCGTGTTGTTGCTATCCGATTACGAAGGGACGCCGGGTGCATTGATGGATGCGATGTCTCAAGGCGTGGTGCCGATTTGCCGTGACATTCCCGGCTTCGTGCCGCATCTTGTCGAAGCGAACAGGAATGGCGTTCTTGTCGAGGCCGATCCGAATGCGGTCGCCGATGCCGTTGATCGATTGGCCGATTCACCCGAATTATGGCAGCAGTTGAGTCGCGCTGCACACCGCACCATAGTCAAACGATTCTCTCTGGCCCATTGCGCAGATCGCTGGGAAGAATTTGCGAAAGAGTTGGTTGAAGCAACGGGTTCGATGCGAAAACCGTTCGTCAGCCCTGCGAAAATCATTCTCCCACCACCCAACCCGAATCTGAAAGCGTTCGATCGCCGCCGCATGAATCTTGTGAGACGCTTGCGTCATTTAATTGCATCGCGAATTGGATAACCAGTTCTGATTGGCAACCATCTGGGCGAGATGGAAGCATTTCGCGCGGTTTGTGGTTAAAATGGATATGAGTCACCCACTCCAGTATTACTAGTGGTCCGTCAAGATGAAAATTTGGGTTCGGTAAAGTTACAAGGAGCGACAACGGAGCGGGTTATGTCAACCCGAACCCCAAAACAAAGCCTTGACAAGGCACTAGAGCGTATTACGCTCTCTTGTGGCGCGATGCACGTCCTTTGATCTGCAAATACAGGCTCCCACGAGCGAAAAGTGTCACACGAAAAGGTAAACTGC
>JANQSH010000174.1 GCA_028284145.1 Planctomycetaceae bacterium
CTTTCTTTCGGTATTTGGGAGTGATCACCACATGGTACTTGCACTCCCAACGTACATGAGACAAACTCCTCCAATCGTGCATAGCTCTCCCTCCTTGCCACGAAGGGGCTTTCCCTGGGGGGGGCCAGAGAGGGTGCCCCGAATCTGGCGGTGAAGGACAGAGTGTCCATGGCGACCTCTTCTTCGTGCCCCAACGCCCAGACCGAAGTATGCCAGTGCCCACGATTTCCGCCGAACGTTTGGCCTCGCACAACGCGTTGAACGTCTCAGCGGCTGAACTACAGGGTTTGATGCGACATGCCGACCAGGCAACGACACAGGCTTGCATCAACATGGCGGAGCAAATTCAAGGCACGTCTCAGGAAAAACTCTTTGTTCCCGACGTCCTGAAAAAAGAGGCGTAGTGTTGTTATGGCGCTGTTGCAGCAAAAACATGGCAGTCGATTTTCGACGTAACCTCTTTGGTAGCAATTACCCCCGGCGGGAGTCGAACCCACAACCTTCGGATTAGGAATCCGACGCTCTATCCTATTGAGCTACAGGGGCGAATGGAGAAAACCTCCAAAAATATAACAGGTTACGCCGAGCGTTCAAATCGGTCCGATATAGAAAAACCGTCCTGGTCGGTGGTTTGGTTGGTACTAGAGCGTATTACGCTCTTCAGTGCCACGATGGATATCGTCTGGCCTTCAAACACAGACTCCCACGAGCGGGAACCGTCACATCAAAAGGTAAACTCAGTAGTTCCAAGTTGGGTTGTTCATTGTTTGAGTTCCATAAGGTGTTGGTAGGTCTGGTATTTGATTCCGCCTTCCTGGCTGGTTCCGAATTGCCATTGAATGACTTGAGTGATCCATTGCAGCATTGCCTTGAAGCGGAGTAGTTGCGGGAACAACAGCGGCTCGTCTTGTGACTTGTTTCGGGCAAGTTGGAAGTGCAGCCACACCCACACGTTTCTCAGTACCAGCGCGATGGCGACGAACAACAGTCGCTGCCGCGGGTCGCGCGTGCAGGTACGAATGCGGGCTTCGTTCATCTGGCGATAACTGGTTTCGATGCCGAATCGTTTGCGATAGGCCTCGCGAATTCTGCGCGGAGTGAGTCGCACTTTCCAGACCGCATAGAGCAACTTCTTGCATCGCCGTTTGCCGGTCTTCCTGTGTCGCCAACTCCTGCTCGCCACACAGACGGTGAATTCTGTGGTCTGCTGTTTCCCGTAGGCGTTGCCAGTCATTTTGTGTGTAATCGCCATGTTTCTTTTTCAGGATGGCCCGCAACCCGGTGTGCTTTTTGCCACGTTTCGGTGTGCGTCCGCGCGGCGCTGCGGGGATGATGAAGGCATGCCCGGCACGCTTCAGGCAGGAGATCACGGCGACGCTGAAAAACCCTTTGTCCAGCAGTAAAAACTTGATTTTCACGCACTTTCGGACGATGGCCAGCAGTCGCTGCAGGATGTCTT
>JANQSH010000184.1 GCA_028284145.1 Planctomycetaceae bacterium
CAGCTTCTAGAGCAGTTTACTTTTTCGTGTGACGCTTCTCGCTCGCGGGAATCTGTATTTGCAGGACGAAAAACGTCCATCGCGCCACGAAGGAGCGTAATACGCTCTAATGTGTGTCACTATAGACACCATTATGGTAAAGCCCTGCGGCCCCCTCTTTCAACCATTCAATGTCACTCCATCGATACGCTGCGGTTTTTTTCCTTCCCACAGGACGATGCTCTTTTCGAACACGCAGCCCCACCACTTCAGTCGTCGCCACATGATGACCAGTCCGATTGCTGGCAAGCCTGCCAACATTCCGAATACTGCCAGCATGATCATCGTCCCTTCAAGCGTCTTCTTTTCGGAGAAAGTGAAGCTGACCAGGCCAATTCTGTCAAACAGAAAAACGAGAAACCCGCAACAGGCCATGCTCACTTTGATCATGCCAGACCCACCCGGATGCAGCGACTACTTTGAGATGCTTCTCACACAACGGACATCGAATCAACTATCCCATCACATCGTCAGATGGTTCTTCATCGTGTCGGTCAATTAACCGAGATGATCGACCTGTCGTTTTGAAGTCATAACCGCGGCAGGATTCGGATTGATCGATTTCGCACATCACATACAATAGGAATTGTCGTGTGCAGGAACTGCCGACACGATTTGCAACCAGGAGGGACTGCAGGATGCGAGCATATTGGGGAACGTTGTTTTCACGCACCATATCGCGGTGTGTGCCGGAAATCGTCAGCCGGATTCCGTCCAGTGAATCCGCAACGAAGCGGGTCTATCTGACATTCGACGATGGTCCCACTGCAGCGGGAACACCGGCGTTGCTGGATGTGCTGGCTGAACACGACGTGCGAGCCACGTTCTTTCTGCTGGGGGAAAACGCACAACATCACCCGGAACTGGTGGAAGCGACTCTTGCCGCCGGCCATGAAATCGGCAACCACACACACACGCATATCGACGCATGGAAGCAGCCGGCAGAAGCAGTCGGTAAAGAACTCGATCTCTGTACCGAGACACTGGAAGAGATGAGCGGACAGTCAATACGCTGGATACGGCCTCCTTTCGGACGGGTGACAAAATCGATTGTCCAATGGAGTCGGCAGCAAGGACAACGGTTGATCTTGTGGGACATCATGCCGCCCGATTTTGAACCGACAGCCACCATTGAAAGCGTTTCCGCCAATCTCATGCGCGGCGTTCGCAATGGCTCTATTATCGTACTGCACGATAACGCGAAGGCGTTGCCCATCACGGCTCATGTTCTCGAGCGTTGCCTGCCGCAGTTGAAGGCAGAGGGATACAGGTTTTCGCTCTTGTCGATGGCGATGGAACCATCGCAAAACTTGGTTGCACAAACATCGCACGCGGCCTGAAAGTACGCCGAAGACGACAAGGGTAATGACACTTTTTTTCTATTCCTGGTATTGCGTCAAAGTGTGGTTTTCGGATAGATCATTGGCTGGGCTGTTTCTCGTTTCCGTCAGGGAGGATGGAGTATGCCAGCGAAGATTTATGTATTGAAGTTGACTGAGGATGAAAGAGCCAAGTTGGAAGCGGTGGTGAAGACGGGCAAAGCTGCAGTCTGGAAGATTCAGCGGGCGCAGGCTTTGTTGAAATGCGACCAAGGCTCTGCAGGTCCGTGTTGGATCGACGATGATATCGCGGAGGCGTTTGGTTGCACACGCCATAGTGTTGAAAACTGGCGTAAGCAGGCGGTTGAAGAAGGCCCTTTTTCGCTGGCTTCGCCGTTTTTGAGGCGACGCAGGCATCCGCTTGCATAGCTGGAAATCGCCATCAGGGGCTGATGAAATTCGTGCGACATGCCGG
>JANQSH010000185.1 GCA_028284145.1 Planctomycetaceae bacterium
AGAGCCGTTTCCCTTTTCGTGTGACGGTTTTCGCTCGTGGGAGTCTGCGTTTGAAGGCCAAAAGACGATTTTCGCGCCACAGAAGAGCGTAATACGCTCCAGAGAGGGATTACAGAATGAGAGAGGCGATGAAATCGTATGTGATTGTCGTTTCCCGTCCAGACCGGAACCGACCCATTTTGATCATCCGGCGAAAGCTGCCGAATTTCCCAGTGTGAGTCTGGCTGTGACCTTCTCTGTAACTCTGTTAGACTCGTTCCATGAGCATCACTGTCGAGTTTTTTGGCATTCTCCGAGCCCGAACAGGGTTGGGATCGATCGAGTTGGAGGCAGGAAATCTGGGAGAAGTGTTTGAGGAATTGGAGCGACGATTTCCTGAACTTGCTGAGAATTGTTTTCAGCAAGGCCGTTTGTGTTCAGGTTATCTGGCGAATCGAAACGGAAACGAGTTTGTTGTCGAGCCTGACACGCCACTCATGCGAGGCGATTCCGTACTCATTCTTTCAGCAGATGTCGGCGGGTAATCGACTCGATGAATGAACGACTCTTCGGTTATCACGGCCAGTATCTTTTGGTGGATGTCGGTTCGCAGTCCGCAACTGAGCATCCCATTCCGCGCGAGATTCTCTCGAATTTCATCGGCGGTGCCGGTCTGGGAACATGGCTGTTATGCCAACGGTCCCCCGCCAGTCTCGATCCGCTTTCGCCAGCAGCCCCGCTCGCATTCGTTTTCAGTCCGTTGGTTGGCAGTCCGTTAACAACGTCCGCCAAATTTGCGGTGATGGGAAAATCTCCTTTGACGCAGCGAATCAACGACGCTCTCTGTTCGTCACATTTCGCGTTGGACGGGAAGAAAACCGGCTACGATGCCATCGTGATTGTCGGTCGGATCGCAGAACCAACATGCGTGGTGATTGACGATGGAGATGTACGGTTTGTCGATGCGATGGCTTTTTGGGGGGAAACGATACCTGCATCCGAAGCAGGACTGAAACAGGAATTAGGGGCGGGCTTTCGATTGGCCGTCATCGGGCCTGCTGGAGAAAATCAAATTCCGTACGCGACAATCTCGCACGACAATCGCCATGCCGGACGAGGCGGCCTTGGTGCCGTAATGGGAGCGAAAAACGTCAAGGCGATCGCCGTCCGTGGGCGAAAGAATGTGGAATTCGCCCGCCCCCAGGATTTGGTGACGTACAGCCGGGAACTCTCCCGCAAATCTTTCGGAGACGGCACGGCCAAGTATCGCGAGTTGGGGACCATCGACAATCTGCTCACATTCAATCGGCTGGGAACGCTGCCAACCCGAAATTTCCAGTCGGGACAATTTGTCGCGGCCAAGGCGTTTTCGGTTG
This sequence comes from Planctomycetaceae bacterium, assembly GCA_028284145.1. Classification (GTDB taxonomy): domain Bacteria; phylum Planctomycetota; class Planctomycetia; order Planctomycetales; family Planctomycetaceae; genus JANQSH01. Next base: position 1,356 of record JANQSH010000185.1, read on the forward strand.
ACCAGCTCGCGCGGGGATACAATAAAACGCGGACTTCCTGTGCGGCGTGTACGATCGGGTGCGAACATATTTATGCGCCGAAGAATGCCAGTCAGGGCAGAAGTGTCCGGCTGGAATATGAAAACCTGTTCGCGTTGGGGCCGTTGTGTGGCGTTTCCGATCCCGACGTGGTGATGCAGGCCTCCTCCTTCTGCGATGATTACGGACTGGATACGATCAGCGCAGGCGTGTCGATTGCCTTTGGCATGGAATGCGTTGAGAAGGGATTAATTCAGGATGATGCATTGCGGTTCGGCAATGGGCAGGTACTTCTTCCAACTCTGCAATCGATTGTCCAGCGGAACGGAGTTGGAGAAATTCTTGCGTTGGGAACGCGAGCGGCGGCTAAGGAGATCGGTCAGGGAGCCGAGGCATTTGCGCTGCACGTGAAGGGGCTGGAATTGCCCGGCTATGAACCGCGTGCCTTGCAGACAATGGCATTAGGATTTGCCGTTGGGGCGCGCGGGGCCGATCACAATCGGTCTGGTGCGTATGAAGTCGATTTCTCCACAAAGGTTGATCGCTTGAATGCCGGTGCAGAAGCGGCTGAATTCGCCATACAAACTGAAAACGAAGCGATCATCATGGATTCGCTTATTCTCTGCAAATTCCTGCGCGGTGTATTTGACGATCGCATGGCGTCGATGGCCGAGATGTTGTCCCTCACCACCGGTACCGAGGAATCGTTGCTGTCTTTGCACAGTAAAGCCGATAAAATGATCACAGCCAAAAAATGGTATAACGTGAAGCAGGGATGGACGTCTGAAGAGGACACATTGCCGGATCGCTTTTTTGAACAGCCATTACAGGAGGGAGCCAGCCGTGGTGCCGTGCTTTCACGAGAAAAACTGGCAGCACTGATTCGCACATATAATCTTGCTCGTGGTTGGACGGAAAATGGGTGGCTGAGGGGGGAAACGGATTCGGAATTCGAAGCGATTTTTCGGTGACTGACGCAATCGTTTGGAAAAAACCGCAACAACATCTGGTCATGTAGTGCCCTGTCAAAGCTTTGTTTCGGGGTGCGTGTTGACATAACCTGCTCCGTTGTCGCTCCTTGCAACTTCATCTATCTCAATTTTCAATCTTGACGGTCACGTCGTCAATTTCGTTTGTGATTGATGGACAGAGCCAGCCGATGTCGGATAGAGTGAGAGAGATGGACACAAACAACTGGCACTCGCGATAAGGCACAGCCTGAAATGCCCGCAGAATTTATCCTCATCCCCGGTCGTACGAGCAAACAGGGTACGTCGCTGAACGAGGGGAAATATACCGACAATTACCAGACCGAAATCAACACGCTGCAGATGAATCCGGATGACATGGACCGACTTTCGATTGCGGAAGGGGATGTTGTCCGCGTATGGAATTCTTTCGGGAGTGTTGATGTGCCGGTTAAATCGGGCAAAGCTGAATTGCCAATCGGTGTTTTGTTCATCAGTTATGGCGATAAGTCGTGCCGCCTGATGGGGGGCGAAACCCACGGCAGCGGAATGCCCGACAGCAAAGGACTCGATGTTCTGCTGGAGAAAGTCGAGTCCTGATTGCCTTCTTGCGTTTTTTTGGAAAGTGATGGACCGTGGCCACAGAAATTGATCAGGAAAAAGCACCAGCCAAATTGAAGATCGTCGAAGATGCAACCTGCACGTTCTGTGGCTGTGTTTGTGACGACATGGAATTGACGGTCGAGGGAAACACGATCACCAAGGCGAAGAACGCCTGCGTGTTGGGCAAGAGCTGGTTTTTCAACCATCACATAGAAGATCGCCCGGAAGCGATGATTGACGGACAACCTGCATCGTATGACGAGGCGTTCGATGTTGCGGCAGACGTGCTGTTCCACTCACAATATGCCATCACTTACGGTCTGTCGGATACCACCTGCGAAGCCCAACGGGTGGCAGTGGCGATCACCGACTGGATTGGTGGAAACCTTGATACGACCACCTCTGTCTGCCACGGCCCCTCGGGAATGGCGTTCCAGGGGGTGGGTGAAGTCACGGCGACGTTGGGCGAAATCAGGAACCGGGCCGACTATCTCATCTTTTGGGGGGGCAATCCGGCGGAGAGCCATCCGCGCCATTTCACCAAATACAGTCTGATGCCCAAAGGACAGTTCGTCCCGAATGGTCGGAAAGATCGCACAGCCGTGCTGATTGATGTCCGAAAAACGAAGTCGGCCAAAGCGGTCGATACGTTTCTGCAAATCAGGCCTCGCTCCGATTTTGAACTGGCTTGGGCATTACGAGGTCTGGCCAGGGGAATCGATGTTGATCCCAGCGTCGAGGAAAAGACCGGCATCCCGCTGGAACAATTGGTCGAAGTCATGGAGGGGATGAAACGGGCGAAGTTTGGTGCGATTCTATTCGGCATGGGTGTCACCATGACACGCGGGAAGCACATCAACAGCGAAGCCGTTTTGGCGCTGGCCCGAGACATGAACCGGCACACACGGTGGATCGCCAAACCGATGCGCGGACATGGAAACGTGACCGGAGCTGACAACGTTGTTTCCTGGAGTACCGGTTACCCGTTTGGTGTCAGTCTGACGCGAGGCTATCCTCGGTTTAACCCAGGCGAGTTTACGTCATCTGATTTGCTCGCACGACGCGAAGCCGATGCCGCATTGATTATTGCGTCGGATCCGATGTCGAACTTCAGTCAACCCGCACGCGATCACCTCGCGAGTATACCTGTTGTTGTACTCGACCCGAAGTTAAGCGACACCGCTCGAATCGCCAAGGTCGCGTTTACGACGGCCACGTATGGGATCAACACAACGGGAACAGTCTATCGCATGGACGATATTCCGCTTCCACTGCGACCGGCCTTTGAATCCCCATTCAAAAGCGACTACGAGATTCTCAAGGCCATTGAAGCGCGAATTCGCAAACGACAACTTCAAGCTGTATCCTGAAAAAGTTCCCGACCTGAAAAAGTTCCCGAATAGACCGAGAGCGTGACATATGTCGCTGTACAAAATAGCCGGTGGAACCGTTTATGACCCGGCCAACGGAATCGATGGCGAAGTACGCGACATCTGGATCAGAGACGGCAGGATTGTTGATCCACCGGATGATCCCGGCACGAAGCCTGACCGCACGCTGGACGCCTCTCATCGCGTCGTTATGCCAGGTGGTGTCGACATGCATTGTCATATCGCCGGTCCCAAGGTGAACATGGCTCGCAAGATGATGCCGGACGACAAACGCAACGCCGAACCAGTGCGCCGAACGGCATACACGCGATCTGGTACGGTGGGCTCGGTTCCCAGTACGTTCGCCACGGGATACCTTTACGCGGGGCTTGGTTATACGACCGCGTTTGATGCTGCCATCCCTCCGCTGGCCGCTCGTCACGCACACGAAGAATTGCAGGATACTCCTGTCATCGACAAAGGCTTCTTCGTCTTGATGGGCAACAACCATTACATCATGGAGCAGTTGCAGAATAACGAAGAGGAACGGCTGAAAAACTACGTTTCCTGGTTGCTGAATGCGACAAAAGGATACGCGGCGAAAATTGTCAACCCGGGGGGCGTTGAAGTCTGGAAGTCGACTGGCGGAAACGCGACCGGGCTTGACGATTCTATCGAGCATTTTGAGGTCACGCCGAGACAGATTCTGACCGGAGTCGCCAGGGCAGCCACCGAGTTGGGATGCCCTCATCCCGTGCATGTGCATTGCAACAATCTTGGCATGCCAGGCAATTGGCAAACGACTCTCGAAACGATGAAAGCATTGGATGGCCAGAAGGGACATCTGACACACATTCAGTTCCACAGTTATGGCGGTCACCCTGACGATCAGGCAACCTTCTGCAGCGAAGTACCGAAACTGGCAGAATATGTCAACGCTCACGATCGGCTGACAATCGATGTCGGGCAGGTGATGTTCGCCGAAACGACTTCGATGACCGGTGACGGACCACTGGGGTACTTTCTGCACAAAGTCACCGGTCGAAAATGGTATTCCGGCGATACCGAAATGGAAGCGGGTTGTGGCATCGTGCCGATTGTGTACAAGAACAAAAGTCTTGTTCATGCTCTGCAGTGGGCAATTGGCCTGGAGTGGTATCTGCTCATCGACGACCCCTGGCGTGTGGCGATGAGCACGGACCATCCCAACGGCGGGTCATTCATGGCCTACCCCGAAATCATTGCGCTGTTGATGGATCGCACCCGGCGCGAAGAAGTTTTGAAAGGTGTCCCCGAAGGATTGCGAGAACGCTGCTCGCTGCCTGATCTCAACCGTGAATACACGCTGAATGAGATTGCGATTATCACACGCGCCGGACCGGCAAGAATGCTCGGTCTGCCGAACAAGGGACACCTCGGTATCGGAGCAGATGCAGACATTACGATTTACAACCCGCAGGACGACATTCAGCAGATGTTCGAACTGCCAAAGTATGTCATCAAGAGCGGAGAAATCATCGTCGAAGACGGAGAAATCCGTCGGGATGAGCGAGGAAAGCTGCTGCACATCGGGCCGGCTTTCGATGAGTCACATACCGATCACATTCGTGAGTGGTTTGAAAAATACTACACTATTCGATTCCGCAACTATCCCGTCGATGATCATTACCTTGGCGAGTCGCATGAATTGGTCGCCACACAGCCGATGTGACATCGCCGATCAGTTTACGGTGCCAGATTCCTCGGGATTGTTTTCGGACGCAGCGGTCGGGGCAGTGACCGGCAGTGTAAAGCAGAATGTCGAACTGGTGGCTTCGGAACTGTACCACAATTCGCCACCCTGACTCTGCACGATTGATCGGCTGACAGAAAGCCCCATGCCGAGACCTTCATCTTTGGTAGAGAAAAAAGGGTCGAAGACAACTCGCCGCAATTTTTCAGGAATCCCGGGCCCGGTGTCCTCAACCTGGATTTCGATCATCTGCTCGTTGAATCTGGCAGCGTACACAGTGATATCCATGAGATCGTTGTCTGATTCGCGCATAGCCTCGATTGCGTTGAGCAGCAAATTGAGCAACACGCGGATCAGTTGCACTTCATCGCAATACGCGTGCATCCCCGTCTGTTCCGGTCTGTAGCGAATGCGGACTGATTCATCTCGGCAGGCTCCTTGTGCCATGCGGACCGCATCTTCAATGACTTTGTCCAACGTGATGTTCGTTGGCTGAGAACGATCCTGAGCAATCGACGAGCGAATGCTTTTCAATAAATCACCCGCCCGTAAGGATTCATTCGCAACTTTTTCCAAAGTCGCCAGCACTTCTTTTTCGCTGGCTTCGCCGTTTTTGAGGCGACGCAGGCATCCGCTTGCATAGCTGGAAATCGCCATCAGGGGCTGATGAAATTCGTGCGACATGCCGG
>JANQSH010000186.1 GCA_028284145.1 Planctomycetaceae bacterium
ATTGCCAGGAGTTCTTGCGACGAATTTCGGAGGTCAGTCCGCGAACATAAGTTTGTGCCCGTTGCCAGGCTTCCGTTCGAGCAAACAAGGGAGCCATCAATTCTGCCACCCGGTCCAGTTCCCGTTGCAATGCCTGAGCAGAAACGGTACTTGTTGTTCGATCCATCGCTCAATCCCCTCCTTGAAGACGGAACGAAAGATAGAAAAATCGAATCTACAACTGTAGTAGTAGTTTTATCGTAGCGGCTGGCGGACCATTTGGAACTAACATACCCGTTCGGATGACGCTACGGTTATCTCGGATGCGATCTAATTCTTCGGCATCGAGGATTTCCTCAAGCGGCTTTACTTTCTCTTCGGTCGGTAAAGGTGCGTTGCCTGACCGATTACACTCTCGGCAGATTCCATAATCGTTTCCGAAAGTGTCGGATGAGCATGGATGCTGTCGGCCAGTTCGCGTGCGACAACTGCCATCTCCACAGCAATCACACCTTCAGCGATCATTTCCCCTGCACCGCGTCCGACAATTCCCATCCCAAGCACTCGTGAAGTCTCCTTGTCGGTGATCAGTTTTGTCAGGCCATCAGTTTGTGCCAGTGACTGCGCGCGTCCCGATGCAGCCCAAGGGAACCGGGAGACGTTTACATCCAGCTTGCGCTGTTTCGCTTCGGTTTCCGTCACGCCACACCAGGCAATTTCGGGATCAGTAAAGACCACCGCAGGGATTGCGATGTAATCGAATGCAGATGGTTCACCGACAATCGCCTCGACAGCAACTTTCGCTTCGCGCGTCGCTTTGTGGGCCAACATCGGTTCACCGGCCACATCACCAATCGCGTAAATGTGCGAAACGGAAGTCTGTCGCTGTGCGTTGATCGTCACAAACCCCTTCTCGTCGATCGCCACACCCGCAGCCTCAAGACCAACACCCTGCGAATTAGGACGGCGACCAATCGAGACCAGTACCCGGTCAAACATTTCGGTTTTCGTTTCGCCGTCATGTTCAAGCGAGGCGACAATCCCGTCATCAGTCGCTTCGAGGCCCGCCACTCTGGTATCGAGGTTGATCGCCTTGAAGATTTTTTCCAGCCGTCTTTTCAACGGGCCGATCAGGTCGCGATCGCAACCCGGCAGTAATCTGGAAGTCATCTCCACGACTGTGACTTCCGAACCCAAAGACGAATAGACTGTTCCCATCTCCAAACCGATATACCCACCTCCAATGACGAGCAGCCTGTCGGGAACATCTTCCAGCGCCAGTGCACCGGTGGAATCCATCACGCGCGAGTCACCGATGTCAAAAAAGCCGGGCATTGCTGGTGAAGAACCAGTGGCAATGATGGCTTTATCGAACGTCAGCGTTGTCTGCTGGCCATCGAGATGATCCAACAATAATGTATTCGCGTCCTGAAATATGCCACGCGCGTTGATCATCTTCACGCCACGCGTCCTGGCGAGTTCACCAATGCCCCCGGTCAATTTTCCGATGACGCTGTTTTTGAAATCGCGTAATTTGTCGAGATCGATCTTTGGGTTCTCGAAAGTAATCCCCGCATGTTCGACTTCGCGCGTTTCGTGCAACAATTGGGCGACATGCAGCAACGCCTTGGACGGAATACAACCACGATGCAGACAAACTCCCCCCGGTTTTTCTTCGGCATTGACGAGCGTCACATCGAGTCCGTGGTCGGCTGCTTCAAATGCGGCCGGATATCCACCAGGACCTGCCCCAAGAACGACAAGTTCCGTGTGCTGTTTTGTATCTGTCATGAGAGAACCTTCAATTGTCGTGCGAACCGCAAGGCGATGCGGCGCATTTTTCGTGTATGGAACGAACCGTGTGATCTTACGACTACATCGCGACCAACAGTTGAATCCAGTCGGAAAGCGATTGCGACAATTTCACGATGAAACGGGCGGCATCAGCTCCGTTGACAACGCGGTGATCGTACGAGAGTGACAACGGCAGCTTGAGCCGTTCTTTCACTTCGCCATCAACCAGTTCGAGTTGCTTTTGAGATCGCGACAACCCAAGAATCGCCACTTCCGGTGGATTGATGATCGGTGTGAACGACGTCCCGCCAATGCCTCCGAGGTTGGTAATCGTGAATGTCGCGCCGGTCATTTCATCCATCGACAACCGACGCTCTCTGGCGCGACCGGCAATGTCGGTCAAGTCAGCCGCGATTTCGCGGATCGACTTCCTGTCCGCGTCATGGACCACTGGCACGAGTAATCCATTCGGTGTATCGACCGCGACACCAATGTTGTAATACTGCTTCAAAATCAACTCGCCGCTGCCCATATCGAGGCTGGAATTGAAGATGGGCATGTCCTTGAGGACAGCAGTCACCGACTTGATGATGATGGCCGTCATCGTGACCTTGGGACCATCTTTGCCAATGGTCTGCGTGAATCGGCGGCGAGCTGATTCCAGATCAGTGATGTCGGCCAGATCGTGCTGCGTGACGTGCGGAATCGACTGCCACGCATAACTCAAATTGGCAGCCGATGTTTTCGCAATCCTGTTCATCGCCCTGCGTTCGACCGGTCCCCATTTGGTAAAGTCGGGAAGTTGTGGTGCAGCCATCGAGGAGATGACTGCCGTTCTCGGTTCCTGTCTGGTCAGCGCCCGAACGTAAGCCTGCACATCATCACCGGTAATGCGACCACCTGGTCCGCTGCCGGTCACTTTTTCCAGGTTGACTCCCAACTCACGCGCCATCCTTCGCGTCGATGGACCAGCAGGAACGGGGACTTTGCCATCATCGTACGGGGCATCTGAATCGAGTGGAGTTTTTGCTGCTGGAGCAGAAGTTGTTGCAACCGGCTTTGATTCAGTTGGCGTGGGAACTGTTTTTTTTTCAGCGAGCGATGGTTCCTGTTTTTCTTCAGTGGGTCCCTTCTCTGCAGGTTTCTCTTCCGTAGCTCTGTCTTCTTTTGCTGGTGTGTCGCCCGCTCCGCCATCACTGCTGATGACCAGCAGAGGGCTGCCAATCGGCACCGAATCCCCTTCGGAGACAAAGATCTTGGAAATCACGCCGGCATGCGGACATTCGATTTCCGCAACCGCCTTGTCGGTTTCGACTTCCATGACTACCTGCCCGGCTTCGATACGATCTCCCTCAGACACGACAATCTCTGCGATGTCGGCCGCTTCCACTCCTTCAGAAACTTCGGGAAGTTTGAATTCGATGGTCATTTCACTTCTTTTCTTGCTGATTTCTCTTTGGGACCTGGTGGTGTCTCCGTCATGTTTTTTTCACCGGTTCAATCGAGTGCAATCGCGTCGTTCAACTCACCGCCTGCTATGCCATCACAGGGTCGATCTTTTCAGGATCGATTTGCAACTGCTTCAGCACTTTGGGCAGTTTGGCTTTGTCGAATTCTCCAAGCTCCGCCAACGCATGTAACGTGTTGTAGGCTGTGCATTCGGCATCAATTTCAAAATGACGCCGCAATGCTGGTCGGGTATCGCTGCGACCAAAGCCATCCGTCCCGAGAGTGTAATAGACGCCCGGCACCCACGATCGGATTTGATCGGGAACGCGTCGCACGTTATCGCTGGTGGCGATGAACGGGCCGTTCACATCGGCCAATGTCTCTTCAAGGAAACTCTTTTGGGGAATTTCCTGCGGATGCAGGCGGTTCCACCGTTCAACCGCTTCGGCGTCACGACGGAGTTCGCTGTAACTGGTCACGCTCCAGACGTCACTGGCAATACCATACTGATCTGCCAGAATCTCCTGTGCACGCAAGGCTTCCCGCAGGATCGTACCACTGCCAAAGAGTTGCGGACGAGATTTTGCTTTTGGACTGTCGACATCTTTGCTCTGGAAATGATACATCCCCTTGAGAATACCATCGGTGATACCTTCGGGCATTTCGGGTTGCAGGTAGTTCTCGTTATAGACGCTGATGTAATAGAAAATGCATTCGTCATCGACATACATCCGCTTTAAGCCATCTTGAATAATGACGGTCAATTCGTAAGCGAAAGCCGGGTCATACGCCATGATTGTGGGAACGGTCGTCGCGACGAGCTGACTATGGCCATCTTCGTGCTGCAGGCCTTCCCCATTGAGCGTTGTGCGACCGGATGTGCCACCAATCAGGAAACCTTTGACGCGCGAATCTGCCGCCGCCCAGATCAGATCGCCGACGCGCTGGAAGCCGAACATCGAGTAGTAGATGTAGAATGGCACCATATTGACGCCGAGGTTGGCATAGGATGTGCCCGCCGCAATGAATGAGGACATTGCCCCTGCTTCATTGATCCCCTCTTCGAGAATCTGGCCATCTTTCGATTCTTTGTAATACATCAACTGGTCGGCATCGACTGGTTCATAAAGCTGCCCCTTGCTGGCATAGATACCACACTGCCGGAACAGGCCTTCCATCCCGAAGGTTCGTGCTTCATCGGGAATAATGGGAACAACGTGCGGGCCGACCTTTTTGTCTTTGAGCAGCGTGCTGAGGAACTGGCCGAACGCCATCGTTGTCGAGGCTTCCCGATCGCCACTTCCCTGCAAAAATTTTGCGTAGGATTCGATCGGCGCAATTTCGAGCCGATCCTGCGTTGGACGTCGTGCCGGGAGGTATCCCCCCAGCTCATTGCGACGATTCTGCAGGTATTTGTACTCGGCACTCTCCTCGGGAGGGCGGTAAAATGGCATGTCCTTGATTTGATCGTCACCGATCGGAATTCCAAATCGCGATCGAAAGGCACGGAGTTCATCCTCATTTGCCTTTTTGACGTTGTGCGCCACGTTGCGACCTTCCCCCGCTTCGCCCAGACCGTAACCTTTAATCGTCTTGGCAAGAATGACAGTCGGTGCCCCCTGATGGTCAAACGCTGCTTTGTAAGCTGCGTACACTTTTTCAGGGTCGTGGCCGCCTCGCTTCATCTTTTCGAGTTGAGTGTCCGACAGGCTTTCGCTCGTCTTCATAAGATCGGGAGAAGCACCGAAAAAGTGATCGCGGATGTAGGCTCCTGCTTCAACACTGTATTTCTGATACTGTCCATCGACGATTTCGCCCATCCGTTTGACGAGTTTGCCATCTTCATCTTTCGCCAGCATTGGATCCCAGTCGGACCCCCAGATGACCTTGATGCAGTTCCAGCCAGCACCACGAAAGGCTGCTTCCAACTCCTGAATGATCTTTCCATTGCCTCGAACCGGACCGTCCAAACGCTGCAGATTGCAGTTAATGACCCAGATCAGATTGTCCAGATTTTCCCTCGAGGCAAGCGTAATCGCGCCGAGTGTTTCCGGCTCATCCACTTCTCCATCGCCGACGAAGCACCAGACCTTCGACTTGGAGGTGTCCAGCAGTCCGCGATGTTCCATATACCGAAGAAACCGGGCATGGTAGATCGACATCAACGGGCCGAGGCCCATCGAAACCGTTGGAAACTGCCAGAAGTCCGGCATCAACCACGGGTGTGGATAGGACGATAATCCGCCATCTCGCGGAATTTCACGTCGAAAGCGTTGCAGATGCTCTTCCGATAAACGTCCTTCCACATAAGCCCGAGCGTAAATTCCCGGCGATGCGTGTCCCTGGAAGTAAACCAGATCGCCCGTATGATCCTGCGTGCGCGCATGGAAGAAATGATTGAACCCGACTTCATACAACGTGGCCGACGAAGCGTAGGTGGAAATATGCCCGCCGATTCCATCGAACTCCTTATTCGCCCGCACAACCATCGCCATCGCATTCCAACGAATGATGCTTTTGATGCGGCGTTCAATTTCGATGTTGCCGGGAAATCGCGACTGTTGATCGACAGGAATGGAATTGATGTACGGCGTGTTCGCCGTAAAGGGCATCGTTACTCCTCGCAGGTAGGCGTGTTCCTGCAGTACGACCAGTAATTCGCGCAGCTTCTGCGGGCCATAGCGATGCAGAACATCCTCGAGTGACTCAAACCACTCCTCGAGTTCTCCCTCATCAATCGCAGAAATGGTGTCAGCTATCAAAGTATCGGACATTCAGTTTCCCGTTCCAGATTCGGTATTTCAAAATGAACGTTCCAGTTGTTCCTGTCGGCCCATTCTCGGGATGAGATCGGGTGAAACAGCAAATATGGATTTCGCAACAGTCCTGTAATCCCCTTCGTCACACGCCTTATTCGGCTGAATGAAGAATGACGCCGATTCTGTTTTGAACCGTTTGTGGAATTAACAGCAGGGGCCAATTTTTGTTTGACCGGTCAAATTGTCTTCCCGGACTCCTCCGTCGACAGGAATGGATATACTCCATATACAAATCAGCAACATTCCATCGGCACGTCGCAAAACGGACGATTCAAAGTGTGCCCGGAGTTCAGCCCCCCACGAGCCAGAGACGTCACACAAAAAGGTAAACTACAATGATAATTCTGATCTTGAGGCCTTCAAGTCAGTTGGACTCTCAAGTCGCCGGTTTTGAACAGAACAAACTGTCAGAATCGAAATCTCCGGCCATTCTCATCAATTGACACTAATGCAAACACCGGGATTGGTCGGCGACAACGCATGTGTATTTCGACAACTCCGAACGGACCATCACTCGCCCAATAATAACACGGTGTTGATCTAAAGCGTTTTACACTTATTTTCGTGTCCTCAAAGAACGGCTTTCAAGCCTGCAAACTTCAGGCTCCCACGAAGCAGAAACGTTACAGGAAAGAGATGACTGCTCTTACGAATTGACAACTCTTTGATTACGCCGTGCCGATTGACTACCAAAAAAACAACCGGCGTGTATCATACCAGCAGCACCACCAAGGTTGGAACGACGTCGCTGACATGCAACCGTAACCAAAGCCAAATTTCTGATGATCAAGATCAAAAAAGGATTGGATCTGCCAATTCAAGGTGTTCCTGAGCAGGCGATTTACGATGCACCACCAGTTCGGTCCGTCGCGCTGCTGGGAAACGATTACATCGGAATGAAACCGACGATGGTCGTCCGCGAGGGTGACCGGATCAAAACTGGTGACATTCTGTTCTCCGATAAAAAGACCGTGGGAGTCAATTACACTTCTCCTGCATCGGGAAAAGTTGTCGCCGTCAATCGTGGAGCAAAACGGAAATTTCTCTCGGTCGTTATTGAAGTTGATGGAGATGATCAACGCTCCTTCGCTTCGTTCGATGGCCCGAATCTCACAAGTCTGTCTCGCGAGCAGGTGCAGGAGAACCTGCTGGAATCAGGTTTATGGACGGCATTCCGACAGCGACCGTTCTCCAGGGTTCCCTCCCCCGAATCAAGTCCCAGATCGATCTTCGTCACCGCCATGGATACGTTACCACTCTCTGCAGCGGTGGATGTTGTATTGGAAGAGAAATCGGAGTTGTTTCAATTCGGTCTGCAGGCCATTTGCCCTTTGACAGAAGGTCCAGTCTTCCTCTGTCACGCTGCAGGTGCAGATGTTCCCGGGCAGGATCTGCAAGGCATCACCTCCAAGGTGTTCGATGGTCCCCATCCCGCGGGGTTGCCCGGCACGCATATCCATTTTCTCGATCCGGTCAACGAAAAGAAATCGGTCTGGTACATCGGATATCAGGATGTCATCGCTATTGGATATTTGTTTACGCAGGGCAAGTTGCTCACTGAGCGAATTGTCGCTTTGGGTGGTCCTTCGGTGAAAACCCCCCGCCTGCTGAAGACCCGCCTGGGGGCGGACCTTTCGGAATTGACGGAAAATGAACTGGTGGACGGCGAACTGCGTGTGATTTCCGGCTCGGTACTCGCCGGTCGACAATCTAAAGAACCAGAGAATTTCCTGGGCCGGTATCACAATCAGGTGAGTGTGATTCCCGAAGCAGTGGAGCGGGAATTCCTTGGTTGGCAAATGCCCGGAATGGACAAGTTTTCGATCAAGCCTGTTTTTGCCTCGGCTGTATTGGGAGGTGGCAAACGATTTCCCTTCAGCACGTCGACCAACGGCAGTCACCGGTCTATGGTTCCCATCGGAAGTTATGAAAAGGTGATGCCCCTGGACATTTTGCCGACACAACTTTTGCGGGCTTTACTGGTGGGCGACACTGATCAGGCACAGGCGCTTGGTTGCCTCGAACTCGATGAAGAAGATTTGGCATTGTGCACGTTTGTTGATCCCGGAAAACATGAGTTCGGGCCGATCCTGCGAAAGAACCTGACAACGATTGAGAAGGAGGGATAGGACGCCTTGGATGAAATCGATTTGTCAACAATTTCACCCCCAACAACTGTGACTGTCTCGCCCCGGTTTTTTCACTGTCGTAGATGTCAACGCCTCATCACCACTCCTTGACCCCGCAGTCACCGAAGATCGATTGGTTTCCAAACGGTGAGGTTTGGTTTTTGACTGGAAACAATACGCCTTCTGGATGATTTGAATTCCACAGAAACAAACGCATGAAACAGATACGACAGCTTTTCGACCGCGTGGAACCCATGTTCAAAGAGGGTGGGGGGCTGGAAAAGTTTTACCCGCTTTATGAATCGCTTGACACGTTCCTCTACACGCCGACGGACGTAACGATGAACGCATCGCATGTGCGCGATGCTCTCGACCAGAAGCGGATGATGAGCATTGTGATCGTTGCCCTGCTGCCGTGTATTGCCATGGCGCTTTGGAACACGGGCTATCAGGCCAATCTTGCCATCGCCACGATGGATGGTGTCGACTCGGCGTCCGGTTGGCGGGAAGTCGTATTGTCCATGTTTGGTGTTGGATATGATCCCACCAGCCTGTGGGACAACGTCATGCATGGGCTGGTCTTCTTTCTCCCGGTTTACATCGTCTGCATGGCGGTCGGCGGAGCATGGGAAGTCCTCTTTGCAATCGTTCGTGGCCATGAGGTCAACGAAGGGTTCCTCGTCACAGGCATGTTGTTCCCGCTCACTCTACCCGCGACAATTCCACTCTGGCAGGTTGCCGTTGGTATCAGCTTTGGAGTTGTGATTGGTAAGGAGATCTTCGGCGGGACGGGACGAAATTTTCTCAATCCCGCTTTAACGGCTCGAGCGTTTTTGTATTTCGCATACCCCGGACAGATTATCGGCAGTGAAGTCTGGACGGCTGTTGATGGTTTCAGCGGTGCGACCATTCTCGGCGCACTGGCTGACGCCGAAGGCAAAACCGGAATGGCCGCCATTACCGGAGCCGCAAATGGACTCAACATCAGTTGGATAGATGCCTTCCTGGGCAACATTCAGGGTTCCATGGGTGAAACTTCGACGTTGGCCTGTCTGATCGGAGCAGTGATCCTGATCGGAACGGGCATTGGATCGTGGCGGATCATGGCAGGTGTTGTACTTGGTGCGGGCGTTTTTTCCACATTCCTCTGCTTACTGCCGATGGACATGATCTTTCAGTGGAATCCCATGTTTACAATGCCTCCGCACTGGCATCTTGTTGTGGGGGGATTTGCCTTCGGCACAGTTTTTATGGCAACCGATCCCGTTTCCGCATCGATGACCGAAACCGGGAAATGGGCCTTCGGGATTTTGATCGGTGGGATGACGATTCTGATTCGCGTCATTAACCCTGCCTTTCCGGAAGGTATCATGCTGGCAATTCTGTTCGGAAACGTTTTCGCGCCACTCATTGACTATTTCGTCGTTCAGGCCAACATCAAACGGAGGAGAGCACGCCATGCGACGTGAATCTGTCGGACATACGCTGCTGGTCGCGTTCCTGCTCTGTGTTGTCTGCTCGACATTGGTCTCCGGCGCGGCATATCTGCTGAAAGACCGGCAGGCGGCCAATGTGGTTATTGAAGTCCAGAAGAACATCCTCTCTGCCGCTGGGATCTATGATGAGGAAAAACATAATCGCAGCGATGTGCCAGAGCTTTACGAGAAGCACATTGTCGATCTCATTGTGGAACTCGATACCGGCAGGATCGTCGAACCATCGGAGTTGGGGTTCGAGTCAGCTGTGGATTTCAACCAGTTCAAAGCGGCTTCCGATCCTGAATTGAGCCGCAAGTTGACCAGCGAAGAAGACATCGCCATCATCAAACATCGGGAGAATTACTCACACGTTTACCGTGTGAAAAACACTGACGGATCACTTGGAAAGATCGTACTTCCCATGCGCGGCTATGGGCTCTGGTCCACGTTGTATGGCTTTATTTCTCTGGATGCTGATGGCCAGACGATTCGCGGCTTGACGTTTTATGATCACAAAGAGACCCCGGGATTGGGTGGTGAGGTTGACAATCCAAAATGGAAATCTCAGTGGAGTGATCCCGACGAAACAAAATATGTCTACGGACCAGATGGCAATGTCCAGATCGAGGTGACGAAAGCGGGTGGTGTTTCCAACGATCCGGAGAAACGGAAGCATCAGGTCGATGGGCTCTCTGGTGCAACGATCACCACGCGCGGGGTGAGTTATCTGCTGGAATTCTGGCTCGGCCCACTCGGATTCAAAAACTACCTCGAACAAGTTCAATCGTCTGAGACGTCAGGAGAGTGAGCGATGGCGAAATCATCGACCTTGGATGTCTTTTATAGTCCGGTGTTCGACAATAACCCAATTGCCGTACAGGTGCTTGGCATCTGCTCGGCTCTGGCGGTGACTGCGAAAATGGAGCCGACCATCGTGATGTGCATTGCCGTCATCTTTGTTGTCGCCTTTTCCAACGCCGCCGTCAGCCTGATTCGCAGTCAGATCCCTAACAGCATTCGGATTATCGTACAGATGACGATCATCGCCTCACTGGTGATCCTTGTCGATCAGATGCTCAAAGCCTTCGCATACACCGTCAGCCAGCAACTCTCGGTCTTTGTCGGGTTGATTATCACGAACTGTATCGTGATGGGACGGGCAGAGGGCTACGCAATGAAAAACAGTGTCGGCATGAGTTTTCTCGACGGAGTTGGAAACGGATTGGGGTACAGCCTGATCCTCTTTGTCGTCGCGTTGTTTCGCGAGTTGTTCGGTGCCGGACAACTCTTCGGTGCTCAAATTTTGCCGGTTACCGGAGAGGGAGGCTGGTATGAGCCAAACGGAATGATGTTCCTGCCCCCCAGCGCATTTTTCCTGATCGGATTTTTTATCTGGGCCTTGCGGACGTGGAAACCGGAGCAGGTCGAAAGTTCCTGAACGAACTCCGGATGACCTTCGAATCATCACGGAATTCATGAAACCAGTTATTCGGATCGAACAGAACCATGTTTGACTTTCAAGCCGACGTCAGTCTGCTCGTCAATTCGATGTTTCGGGATAACCTCGCCCTGGCGTACTTCCTTGGCATGTGTACATTTCTCGCTGTATCGAAAGAAGTGAAAACGGCTCTCGGGCTGGGCGTGGCAGTGATCACCATCCAGACGATCACCGTTCCAATGAACAACATCATCTACCAGTATCTGCTCAAAGAGGGAGCCTTGACACGGATCAGTTCATCGTTCCCCAATGTCGATCTGACTTTTCTGGGGTTGATCAGCTATATCGGTGTCATCGCCGCAATGGTGCAGATTCTGGAGATGACCCTCGATCGGTTCTTTCCCAAACTCCATTCGGCGTTGGGTATTTTTCTGCCTCTCATCACTGTGAACTGCGCGATTCTGGGGGCTTCGCTGTTCATGGT
Source organism: Planctomycetaceae bacterium (assembly GCA_028284145.1). GTDB lineage: Bacteria > Planctomycetota > Planctomycetia > Planctomycetales > Planctomycetaceae > JANQSH01. The sequence goes on from JANQSH010000186.1 coordinate 11,571, forward strand.
GGAGAAGGAATACACATTCCGCCAATCCGTTGTGTACGGCTTGGGATCGGGAACCGGCTGGGCATTGGCGATCGCTGCGCTGGCTGGTATCCGCGAGAAACTGAAATACAGCGATATCCCGGCCGGTTTACGCGGCCTGGGCATCACGTTTATTACGGTTGGTCTCATGGCGTTGGCTTTCATGTCGTTTTCAGGCATTTAATCACCGAGACTTGGTCGACACGATCGCCACAAGAGTGATTGTCATCGTCCCGTTTTTTAGAGTTGGCAGCATACTCATGGAAGTCATACTTGGCGTCGCAATGTTTACGACAGTCGTCGTACTGCTCGTGATTCTGATTCTTATCGCGAAATCGAAACTCGTTGCCTCGGGCAACGTCATGCTTGAGGTGAATGAGCAGAAGACGCTGGAAGTGCCCGCGGGTGGGAAATTGCTCGGCGCTTTGGCGTCCAACGGAATCTTCGTGTCGTCAGCCTGTGGCGGTGGCGGAACATGCGCCCAATGTAAGGTCCACATCCATGAAGGTGGTGGTGAAATTCTCCCCACCGAACGCGGACACATCAATAAGCGGGAAGCGCAAGAGGGAATGCGACTTTCCTGTCAGGTGGCTGTCAAACAGGACATGAAACTGGAAGTGCCGGACGAGGCATTGGAAACCAAAAAGTGGGAATGCACTGTTCGGTCCAACAGGAATGTCGCCACGTTCATCAAGGAACTGGTGCTCGAATTGCCCAAAGGTGAAGATGTCGCATTCAAACCGGGCGGTTACATTCAGATTGAATGCCCGCCCCACGACCTCAAATACTCAGACTTCAAAGTCGAAGAGGAATACCACGAAGACTGGGACAAGTACAAATTGTGGGCGATCGAATCACATGTCGAAGAGGAGGTCATTCGTGCCTATTCGATGGCCAACTATCCGGGTGAAAAGGGGATCATCATGTTGAACGTCCGTGTGGCCACACCGCCGCCACGGACACCCGCAGGCACGCCACCCGGCAAAATGTCTTCCTACATCTTCAACCTGAAACCGGGCGACAAATGCACGATCTCCGGGCCATATGGTGAATTCTTCATCAAAGAGACTGATGCCGAGATGATCTACATTGGCGGTGGTGCAGGCATGGCACCGTTGCGATCCCACATTTTTGAACTCTTCAAGGAGCGCGGAACCAGGCGGAAAGTCTCTTACTGGTACGGAGCCCGCAGTGTTCGAGAGATCTTTTACGAAGATGAATTTGAGAAACTTGCGGAAGAAAACAACAATTTTTCGTTACACATCGCGTTGTCGGACCCGCTGCCGGAAGACAACTGGACCAGCTACACCGGCTTTATTCATCAAGTCCTCTACGACAATTATCTGAAAGATCACCCCGCGCCCGAAGATTGCGAATACTACATTTGTGGCCCCCCGATGATGCTGCAGGCTGTCCGTAACCTGCTGGATGACCTGGGTGTTGAACCTGAGAATGTCGCCTACGATGACTTCGGCGGGTAGCTGATGAAAGTACAGGCCAGGGCATGATTATGTTCCGCCACCTCACAGCCGCGTCATTCATGCCTCGATTTTGGCCGGTCATCTTTCTGATCCTGTTCACAACAACCTGGAGTTGTAAGCCGACTGATCGCAGTGCATTTATTGTGAATCTGACCGGCGAAACAATGGGTACGACCTACAGCGTCAAGCTGTCTGACATTCCCTCAGATCAATCAAGAGAGGTCATCCAGCAGGAGATCGACCGGTTGCTGGAACAGGTCAACGACCAGATGTCGACCTGGCGTTCAGGGTCTGAGCTCTCTCGCTTCAATGGTTCTGAATCGACCGACTGGTTTGAGGTTTCTGCCGACACCGCGTTCGTTGTGGACGCAGCTCTTCAAGTCAGCAAAGACACTGAGGGGGCTTTCGATATCACCGTTGGACCAATGGTCAACTTGTGGCATTTCGGACCAGACTCACCGACTCAACAATCGCAGCTCCCCAGCGAACAAACAATTTTGGAAACACGCTCACGGGTGGGATTCGACAAAATTGCCGCGCGCCAGGAGCCACCCGCGCTGAAGAAATCCCACGCGACGATGGAGATCGATCTTTCAGCAATCGCAAAAGGTTATGGCGTTGATGTCGTCGCGAAGTACTTGGGCGAATTGGGCATCTCGTCCTTTCTTGTGGAAATTGGTGGTGAAATGCGGGCCCAGGGAACCAGGCCGGACGGAACGAACTGGAAAGTCGGGATTGAAAAACCGATCGCCAGACAAAGAACCTTGCAACAGTCTGCGGATTTGAACAACCGCAGTATCGCGACCTCCGGCAATTACCGGAATTTTTTTGAAATCGATGGAGTCCGGTATTCGCACACGATCGATCCGCGAACTGGCCACCCCGTGACACATTCCCTGGCATCTGTCTCTGTTGTGATGGAATCGTGCATGATGGCAGACGCGTGGGCGACGGCGCTGTTGGTCCTGGGACCGGATACGGGATATAATATCGCAAAAGAGCAGAATCTGGCGGTGTTGTTTCTGATCGAGACAGATAAAGGTTTTCAGCCGAAATCGACACCCGCCTTCGACAAGATCATTCAAGTCGCAGCGACGAATGGCAGATAATTCCAATCGCAACGCAATTTGCAAAATCAATTCTCGAAGAATGATGTCATGGAAACTTTTCTGATCACACTTGCCGTGTTTCTGGCCGCCATGGGAGCGATGGCAGCAGGAGTGATCTTCAGCAATCGCCAGATCAAAGGTTCCTGCGGGGGCCTTGCTGGAATGAAAGACGGCGATGGCAACTCGCTCTGCCAGTTGTGCACGACGCCTTCTCCGGAATGCCAGGGTAAGAACAGCGGGACGCCTCCGAAAAAAGTCGAGCAGACAGAGCAGGAAGCCCTCGATTGATCAACCAGAGAAAGGTCAATTCACCGCGATGAACACGCGAAAGACAGATGTCGCGATTATTGGCGGAGGGATTGTCGGGCTGGCAACGGCTTACCGCATTCTTGATCGTTCGCCTTCGACGCGAATGGTTGTCCTCGAAAAAGAAGATCAAGTAGCCAAACATCAGACCGGCCACAATTCCGGCGTACTCCACTCCGGCATCTACTACAAGCCGGGTTCGATGAAGGCGATCAATTGTCGTGAAGGCAAGTTGGCGATGGAGGATTTCTGTCGCCGGGAAGAAATCTCCCATGAAATCTGCGGCAAGGTGATTGTCGCGATCGACGAAAGCGAACTTCCCGCGATGCAGCGCATCTTTGAACGTGGTCAACAGAATCAGGTGCAATGCGAGATCATTGATCAGGATCGCCTGAAAAAACTCGAACCCCATGCAGTGGGTGTTGCAGCGATTCATGTTCCTGAAGCGGGGATCGTCGATTACCGGGAAGTTTGCGAACGGATGGCGCAGCGGATCGCCGAAAAGGAAGGCGAACTTCTGTTGGGAGAACGCGTGAAGAACATCGAGAAATCGGAATCGAGTGTTGTCGTTACATCGCCATCACACACAATCGAAGCCCGGCACGTCATCAACTGTACCGGGCTGTTTTGTGATCGTGTTACGAAGATGGCAGGGCAGGAACCACAATCACGTATTGTCCCGTTTCGAGGCGAGTATTTTGAATTGAAACCTGACGTTCATCATCTCTGCAGGAATCTGATCTACCCCGTTCCCGATCCGAGTTTTCCATTTCTTGGTGTGCACTTCACCAGGATGATTCAGGGGGGCGTGGAATGTGGTCCCAATGCCGTGTTCGCGTTTTCAAGGGAGGGGTACCGCAAAACCGATATCAACCTCCGTGATCTGGTTGGTTCATTGACCTACCCCGGCTTCATTAAAATGGCGATGAAATACTGGAAGACCGGAATGGGAGAAATGTGGCGCAGCTTCAGCAAGACCGCCTTTGTGAAAGCTTTGCAACGTCTGTTGCCCGAAATTCGTGCGGAACATTTGACTGCGGCACCGGCAGGTGTCAGGGCACAGGCCCTGTCCCCATCGGGACAACTGGTCGATGACTTTCTGATTGCAGAATCAAAACGTGTCATCAATGTTTGTAACGCTCCCTCGCCCGCTGCGACCGCTTCGCTCAATATCGGTCGCCTGATTGCTGACAAATGGGCCGACCGGCAGTAAGCGGGGCCAATTCAGATCGTACTGAGATCAGAGCAGTTGACCTTCTGGTGTGACATTTCTGGCTCGTGAGGGCCTATGTTTGCAGGCCGAACGGCGCCCATCGCGGCACAGAAGAACGTAATAAGCTCTAATCGTCAGAACTGTCATATCCGGCAGTCTTTCGCCGAGATCTCCAGCTTCAGTTGTTAATGTAAGGAATCTGACACGCCATCCCTGAGACATGCCATAATGATTGAAGTGTGGACTTTTCTCATCGTCCTCATTTCAGCCTCTGCAGGTTGAAATCCGATGTCCCACACCAACGATGTAAACGCTGAAGCCAATATCATTTCTGTGAGCGGAATCATTATGGCAACGACCATTAAAGAAATGGAACAGCAGGAACAACAGTCCGAGCAACCGGAACTGCCGGACGCCAGTGTATTGGAGGACCGGACGCCGGAGTGGTTGAAAGCGCCGGCATCACTCGCCGGGTTCGCACTGTTTTTCTCACTGATGCTGGTTTTCTTCGGTGGCATGCACCGATTGAGTCATACAGATATTTGGGGGCATCTGGCGTACGGTCGGCACATTGCTCAGACTGGTGCTTTGCCGGCAACCGAGCCACTCATGCCACTCTCAAAGGGGATGCCGATGGTCGACATCCCCTGGCTGAGCCAGTATATCGGCTACCAGACCATCACACGTGTTGGGATTCCGGCAATCCAGTTTCTTTACGCACTGTCATTGATGGTCTGTTGTGGACTGTTGGTACGACGATGCTACGTCCGTGGCATCAATCCCTGGTGGACCTTTCTCGGGCTGGTTGCTCTGTTGTCGGTCAGTTGGATGCAGATTCTCATTGTCCGCCCGCAAGTGAGTGGCATGGTCTGCTTCATGGTATTGCTGTTTATCGCCACACGCCGAAAGCCTTCCAAAGCGGACTGGTTTTTGATGCCCGCTGTTTTCGCGCTTTGGGCAAATCTGCATGGGTCCTTCCCTGTTGGCTGGGCCTTTCTGCTGGCGTGGACAGTCGGTCGTTTTGCGGACGTCCTGTGTCGGAGCAAAAGCCTGCGTCTCGCCGTCCGAGACCGGGAGTTTCATCGGCGGATTCTTCTGGCGGAACTTGGCGCTGCAGGTGCATTGCTGACACCACACGGCTTCAAACTGTTCGTGGAAGTGTTGCAATTTGGCGCTCATCCGAATCTGGCAAACCTTGTCGAATGGCAACCGCTCCAACTGTGGATGATTCAGCTGCGAATGGCGGTGATCGCCGCGATCGTTTTGGCCGTGCTGTACCGCCTGACTCCGCGCCGCATTTCGGTCGTTGAGGTTCTCTTGTTCGCTGGGTTCGGCGTCAGCATGTTTTGGACATCCCGCATGATTCTCTGGTGGGCTCCCGTAACGGCCTGGTTGATTGCCCTGCATGGCAACGCTGTCTGGAAAAAGTTTCGCAAAGCCACAAACAAACCCAATGAGGAAATGGCATCGGGGGCGGAAGACACCGTCGCCATGGCACCCAAACGAGGGTTGTGGATGGTCGTCGCAGTGGGAGTTCTTTGGATTGGATTCGCCGTCACACCGATGGGGCATCTCGTGCTGCATGGAGAAGAGACACCCGAAGAGAAAATGGTTTCCCGCCAAACACCAATTGAGGCGACAAAATACCTGCTTGAAAATCCGCCCAAAGGCCAGGTCTTTAACACCATGGAATACGGAGACTATCTCCTGTGGGCTGGTCCCAAAGACCTGGAAATTTTTGTCGCATCGCACGCACACCTTGTGCCGAAGGAAGTCTGGCGGGACTACATGCGGATCACTCGTTACGGCAAAAACTGGGAAGTCGGACTCGACCGCTACAGTATCAATACCGTTTTTGTGAACAACATTCAGCAGGCACGGATGATCGAAACGCTGCTTGACAACGAAGAATGGTCGCTTGCTTATCAGGACAAGCAAACCACCATTCTGACTCGAAACGATCCCATCGAATAGAGAACTGCCAGCTTCGTCCATCCTGTTATTGAATCTGAAACCATAGGACATCTTCCATGAAGCCTCGTCGCATTTCCATGTTGGCCGTCGTTGGTGTACAAGTCTTTGCTGTCTCAGCTTTGGCCATGTCGTTTTTCGCTGGTTTACCGGAGCCCGGCCCCGATAACGCCAGTGTGTTGTCTGCACTGACCGCGCCACCGGTTGTGCCGGTCGAACGTGAGACACCATTACGGATGGAACCACTGTACGATGAACCAGGAATTGTCAGCGATGAAGAACTCGCAGCCGTTTTGTGGCAAATTCGCCCTGTTCAGCCCCGCAAGGAATTGAAGCCGAATCACGTCGAACATGCATTACGTTGCTGGGGCATTGATGCAACATTCGACGATCCACAAGTTCGTTCAGGCGAGGAATTGAAAGATGTGCTGGTCAATCATGGAGCGTTTCTGAAGTCTTGGGACAACGACACGCCACCGTTGCTGGAAGAACGTCCGAATCATGGTGTCACAGTGCGTTACGATCGCGAGCCAGGCGGTTCGGTGCATCACGATCACTGGCTGGCTTGCCTGACAGAAGCGGGTATTTCACTCAGCGAACCGGTCTTTCTCCCCGGAAAACGGGAATATACCATCGAAGATGTTCTTCAGGAAGCACTGCGGGACTTTCGGCTCGACGAGCGCGAAACCGAATGGTCTTCAATGGCATTCGGTTTCTGGATCGCTCCCGTCAAGAAATGGACAACAGCAGATGGACGACGACTTTCATTCGACCTGCTTGCCGAGCGTTTGCTACGTGGGCATCAGCGATTCGGCGTCTGCTCCGGAACGCACCGCGTCTACTCGATGATGGTCCTGCTGCGGCTGGATGATGAATACGGCATTCTCTCTGACAGCATGAGAAAACGCGTCTACCACCATCTGGAAAACATGCGAGATCGAATCATCGCTTCACAACATCCCGATGGCCACTGGAGATCGGACTGGATGGAAGGAGCCAAGGCATTGTCTGACCCGGTCGACGCCCCCGAATACCGCAAGATTATCGCTACCGGGCATCATCTCGAATGGCTGGCCATCGCCCCCAGGGAACTGCATCCACCACGCGAACAAATCGAAAAAGCGGCAGACTGGATCATTCACACCGTCACTTCCGACGACCGGGACATGATTCTCTCACGTTTCACGTTCTACTCACATGTCGGCAATGCCCTGGCAATGTGGCGAGGCACGCGTCCGGCCGAATTCTGGCGACAGTACCGCAAAAATCATCCCTATAAAAAGGGCGAAACGATGCCGGCCTTTCCTGCAATTACGCTCGCTGAACCTGATCGCAAAGTTCCCGCCGAAGAGACCACAAAATCGACCGAAGAACCGGAAAGTGAAGAACCGCCCGCACACGACTGATTTCATGCACGGACGGTTGTTGAATTGATCGGGAGGCTGTTGATCGGCACGGCAATTACTCCTTCATGAAGAAGTCGCTGGGGCCTTTGACAGTGTAGTAAGGATATCGAACAACCGCGGCGGGTTGATTCTGTTGCGGGTAAACGAGATTGCGGGGCGGATTGTATGTCCAGCGGTACTTATGAGTTGGATACCAGTCGCCCAGTTTCTCACCTGAGTCGGGATCGACACGTCGCATATACGACGGATTCGTTTCGCGACCAATCGTCAGGCTCAAATCGGCTACACTCTTGCCTATTTCGTTGAAATTGTTGCGGATCTGGCGGATGTCGTGATCCTTCACACCGCGTCGTTTTGCATCGCCAATACCAGTGATGGCATCGCCGGAAGCACCAAAAACGAATTTGGCTGCGTGCCGCGCCATCTGTGTTCCGGTCTTGACTGCTCGCTTTCCGATAACATAAGCCGTAATGCCGCCGCGTCGCGATATGGAGTCAACGCGATCAATGCTGTCCGACGCGGTATTGCCAATCGCTTCGGTTCCGAGGGACGCCATGTTCGCTCCGCGCTGTGCCGTCTGAAAAGCGTATTCGGTTGCATTCGTTGCCGTTTGCAGTCCGTAATCCGCTGCACGAACGCCTCCCCCAACACCGTAAGTCACAATCGTGTCCGCACCGCGAAATCCGAGTCGTGTTCCCTCATCAATTTTGGTGAAGACACCCTGCATGTAGGCATCGGTCTGATTCAAAGCATCAACAGCGTCCTGTTCGGCACCTTCCTGTAACTGCATATAGTTTGTTTCGATGGCGTCATAACGGCCTTCACCGTTTTGACGAGCAGCCTGTTGCTGCTGCCACAACTTGTAGGGATTCTGAATATCGGGCGTTCCGGGTGGAACCCCGACAAATTCTCCCGTTCGACCGAAACCACTCGGTGTATTTTGTAGCGGCATGGCAGGATTCGCTCTGTGTGGAACCCCATTTTGAATCGGAATCGTCTGATCAGGTCGCCCTGCGGTTTGTGGACCAATAGCCTGGGCCTGTGAAACATAACTCTGATGCCGTTGTGGATAATAACCTTGGGGATAATAATCACGCTGCGATGGCTGAGGCTGACCGTAAGATGGATGGCCATACGCCGGTGATTGTCCGTATCCACCAGAAGCCTGCATCTGAGATGCGTGGTGTGGATATGCGGGTTGACTGTACTGGTTCTGCGTCGGATAGTAACCCCCAGGATTCTGTCCTCGGACGACTGGTTGACTGGAACAGCCAGACGCGATGAGCCCCAAACAGGTCAAAACCAGAACACCCCACTTGTAAGTCGTCATGCGTTGTTTCCTCACGCCGAAACTTTCACAATTTTCTTGACAGGCACCAATTGGCATAACCTGCGAAATTCTCCCAGGAAATGGCAACACAAGCGCGTTACGACATCCCCTGAAAAGGTATATCGGCCAGTTCGAGGAGCAGATGGAACAATCCATCCCACTTGTGTGACCGTTCTGACAAGGAGAAGCCATCGACCTTGCAGAATCGTTATAATCCGTATAAATTACCACCAGCTTGCCAAAGCCTCTCCCAAGTATCAGGAAGATTGCCATAAACTAATATGGTGAATGTTGTTATGAGAAGGTTTCTGCGGGGATTGCTGTCGGATGATGGCCACAGATCCTGTGAATAATTCACCCGAACATCCGCCGCATCAAAGGCAATCCAAACCCGCTATTGCGTGGGTTAAGAGAAGTACCCGACTGAGTTTCCGGTCGGTGGGTGATCCACAGCCATCCGATCAGGAATGTTTCGGAGAGGGCGAGAACAGAGGAGGTTCCGAGTGTTTGTTGCCGCATCTTCCGGGTGTTTCGGAGACATCGAGTTTGGTGATGCCTGTCACCAACTGGGCGAACTCGATTTCGACAAAGTCGAAATCTGGATGAGCGAAGAGAGTGAACATCTCAAGCCATCAACTGTGGCAAGCGACCCGGAACGATTCGTTGCACGTTACCGGGAATTGACCCGGCTGACGCCCGTGGCCCTATGTTGTGAGGATCACCTCGACACGACTGCGTTCGAAGGAATCGTCAAGACGGCGAAGCTGTTGCGAGTGACCCAGGTAACTGTTCCTGCCGCGACTTTGGGGACTCCCTTCAACACCGAAATCGATCGCCTGCGGGAAATGGCCAGTATTGCCAGTCGAGATGGTATCCGCCTGTCGTTGAAGACAAAAACCGGCCATCTCACTGAAGATCCTGACACGGCGGTCGAATTGTGTCAATCAGTCAAGGGGCTTGGAATCACTCTCGATGCCAGTTACTTCATCTGCGGACCACACCGTTCACGCAGTTACGATCAGGTATTCCCGTTCGTATTTCATACGCACTTGAGGGATTCAATGCCGGACCAGTTGCAGGTTCAAATTGGGCTTGGGCAAATCGATTATGGTCGAATGATCGGCCTGCTCGAGCGAGAAAATTACAACCTGGCATTGAGTGTGGACCTGATTCCGGAATTGACCGACAAGGAGTCGCGTCCGCTGGAAATGCGCAAGCTGCGAATGCTTCTGGAAACGTTGCTGTAAAGCGATGGTCAGTTTCCTGATCGCGATCACCCCGGCATTCGCTACTTGTAATCGGTCGGATTGCCGAACAGCCCACCGGCACCGGAATCCCCAATACCTCCCTTCAGAGATCCTTTTCGTTTCCTTCTGTTTCCGAGTGGGGTTTGTTCCGGTTCGGATTCTTTTTGTTGCGATTCCACAACCGGCTTCTCGACCAGCGCTTTCAGCGACAGTGAGATTCGCTTTTTGGGACGGCTCACTTCGAGAACCTGCAACTCGACGTCCTGCCCTGCGCTCAACACATCTGAAACCTGATTCACGCGTTTGTGATCCAATTCGCTGATATGGACCAGACCTTCGATTCCCGGTTCCAACTCGACGAATGCCCCAAAATCGGCAATTCGTGTTACCGTCCCGGAGACGTTCATCCCCTTGGCATAACGTGTTTCGGCAGTTTCCCAGGGATTGGCAATCAACTGCCGCATTCCCAGGCCGATCCGCTTTTTTTCCTCATCGAGCGAGAGGATTTTCACGTCGACCTGTTGCCCCTCAGAGATGGCTTCCGATGGATGTTTGATGTGTGTCCAGCCGATTTCGCCAATGTGCAAAAAACCATCAACACCACCAATTTCCACGAAAGCGCCGTAATCCTTAATGGTCTTGATTGTCCCCTGCAGCGTCTGGCCCAATTCGATCGTCTTCCAGACTTCCTCTTCTTTTTCCGCTCGTTCTGCCTGCAACAACGCCCGTCGGCTGACAACCAGATTGCGCTTTTTGGGGTTCACTTCGGAAACCTGACAGCGCAATTTCTGGCCAACGAACCCTTCCAGATCGGAGACAAAATGCAACTCAACCTGACTGGCCGGCATGAAGCCGCGTAGCGACCCAACCGTCACTTCCAAGCCACCCTTGTTAGTCCTGGTCACCATGCAATCGACGATCTGTCCGGCCGAAAGAGCATCCCAGTTTCCACCTGCCCGGCGTAATCCCTGGGACAGGTTGACAAAGATGAGACCTTCATTCGGGTCAAATTTCTCGAAGATGACCTCAACGAGCTGCCCCTCCAGTGGCTTTTTGCCTTCCGCGAATTGCCGCGCAGGAACAACACCGGGAGACCGATACCCCAGATCGAGAAAGATGTTTTCGTCATCAATCGATTGAATCTTCCCTTTCAGGCGTGTTCCCTCTTCAAGCTCCTCTTCCGTTGTGGCACGTGCTTCAGCGGTTTCGCTTTCGCTCGTCTCCGCATTGGCGACCTGTTCAGCCTGTGCCGCAGCAATTTGACGAGCTTGCGAGTCGTCGTCAGACATCGCGGCTGCGATTTGTGCCTCCAAATCTTCATCCAGATCCGTGTCGTCCGGAGGAATATCGACAGGACCACGCTGCGGAATTTCAACCAGTGCGGACTCGGCTTCCGCAGGTAAATAAGAGGGTCCTGCACTTTCCGAACCAGCACTTTCTGTAGTTTTTGTACCGCCTGTGGAACGTTTCTTGGTAGCAGCTGTTTGCTCTTCCGTCGACGCCCCGGATGGCACATCCGCTACTGCTGGCTGTTCAACTGATCGAGCGGGTGTTGGCGAAACAGATTGCGACTGGAAGGTTGGTACGGCTTTTACACTTGAAGGCCGGAAAGTCGGATTCAACCGGACACGACTTGCCACCGACTTTTCTTCATTCGCCGTCACCGTTACCTCAGTCACCTCAGTTTCAGAGTCCGCGCCGGTTGAAGTCGACTGGACATCGGCAACAACCGACTCTTCTCCGGAATTCTCTGTCGGCGTTGAATTGGTCGAAGCCGTCTCACCATCGGAAATCGGCAACTCCGAATCCGATTGATTGTCGGACTGTTGTTGGACGTTCTCGTTTTCTTTTTCGGGAACGGTTGCGTCGGGAATTGTTTCGCCGGAACTCATCAAACTTTGATCCTGCAGAAATCAAAAAACGGGCTGGTTGCAAGCCGGCTGGAATTGAGGTCCTTCAACGCACCGGCAACGCCATAGAATTTATTCCATCGAAGCGTCAGATTGACGCAAGAATTTTATGCCATCAAGATAGCGAATGACGTTCCAATTCGCCAGTTGTGAATCGCTTTGTTCCCGGTTTAGAGCGTATTACACTCTTCTGTGCCGCGATGGGTGTCGTCAGGCCTGCAAACATAGCTCCCCACGAATCCAGAGGCGTCACACCAGAAGGTAAATGGCTCTCCCCCCCACCGGCGAAACAACCCGTCACTCCTTTGGATACAGCAACCAGTTGATGTCACACCCGGGTCAACCAGATCATTTCGTTGAATCGAAACCGCAACGGAGCCGAACTACTGAAATGAGGTCAATGCCGATGCTTCGTCGTCAGCGAATGTGAACAGTGTGTGGAGATGCGTGACTTCCAACAGTTCGACGATCGCGTCCTGCACATTGAACAACACGAGTTTGCCCTTGTTATCCTGCACCCGCCGCTGCAAAGAGACGAGATTGCCAAGCGATTCACTGAAGAGGTAATCGACCTTCTTCATATCAACCGCAATCTTTTGCGAGCCAGATTCGTCCAGCTTCCTGTATAGCGGATGCGCAAGGCGTTGGAAATTGGAGGAATCGAATCGACTGACGGTAAAACGGACGACCGTCACACCATCCTTCATTTCAATTTCAAAAAAATCATCCTCAAACGCCATGTTACACTCCCGTCGATTTCAGCAAGTCGGCATCCACCGACTTCCATAGCGTGGCCCGACAAAAAGTATGTGGCAGGTCGAGAATTTTCAACCTGTTCGATACCCGTTTTGCCCTTGATCGGTTCTCCATAACGGCCTGATGTTTCAGGCCAATCTACTTGTATGCTGCCAGCGGAAGCATCACTGATTCGGTCTTTCGCAAATCAAAATTCGACCAATAGCTGTAGCGTTAAAAGAGAACCCGTTTCGCATCATTCTCGGAGATTTCTCCCGCGTGTCCAGCAATTTCTCACGACAATTCTGGGGAATCTCCCGAATTTCGGAGTTTGCTCTGATGGTCCGGAACAGCCATCAGGACTGCTGCTGGAATGATACAGGAGGCATCAACGAGCGATGATGAACTGCCTGGTTTTCGATGACGCACCTTCGATTGTCCTTGCAGAAATCGTAACCAACTGCTCATTAGAGCGTATTTACGTTTCTTCTGTGCCGCGATGGACGTCGTTCGGCCTGCAAACAACAGGCTCCCCACGAGCCAGAGACGTTACACCAGAAGATAAACTGCTCCAGGAAGATGACAGTCGAACGGTAAATCCGATCGGTACGACTCTCACCCCACACCAATTTTCAATATACGGAACAGGTTTGATTCACTATGATCTGACATGTCTGTGATTCAAAAGTTAACCAGCCACGGACGTTGCGGTTTATTTGAGAGGAAACATTGAGACCATTTCACGGGTCTGTGGTTAACGAGGCAACTTCATTCTTCGGAGACGAGTCTTGGTTGAGATTCAACGTAATCCGACGCGCGCGGTGAAAATCGGTTCGGTCACGGTAGGTGATGACCATCCGATTGCCATTCAGAGTATGACGGCTACAAAAACAACGGACATCGACGCGACCGTCGGTCAAATCCAGAACATGTTGGCAGCGGGAGCCGATGTAGTGCGTGTGGCTGTCGATAGCCGGAAGGATGCCGATGCGCTTGCCGAGATCGCTGGACAAGTCGAAACCAATCTTTCGGTCGACCTGCAGGAGAACTATCGACTCGCGGAGGTCGTTGCTCCACATGTCGCCAAATTACGATACAACCCCGGACATCTTTACCACCACGAACGCGAAAAACCCTGGGAGGATAAGGTTCGTTATCTGGTGGATGTCGCCGGAGAACATGATTGCGCCATGCGCGTTGGTGTGAATTGCGGTTCCGTCGACCCGCAAAAACTGGAAAAGTATGATCCCGAGGATTCCATTTCCCCCATGCTGGAAAGCGCACAGGATCATTGTTCCTTGCTGGATTCCCTTGGCTTCACGCAGTATTGCGTCTCACTCAAAGACTCTGATCCCCGAAAAGTGATTGAGGTGAATCAGCGATTTGCCGCTCTGCGTCCGGATGTCCCGCTGCATCTTGGCGTGACCGAAGCAGGCATGCCCCCGGATGGAATCATCAAGACGCGAATTGCGTTTGAACAACTGATTGGCCATGGGATTGGTGACACGATTCGAGTGTCGTTGACGGTTCCAAACGATCGTAAGGGGGAGGAAGTTGAGGCGGGCCGGCAGATTCTTGAGGATATTGCTGCAGGACGAGTCCGTTCGGTTGTCGACTTCGGTCTGAATACACTCAACATTATTTCCTGCCCGAGTTGCTCACGTGTGGAAAACGAAGCTTTTGTTGACCTCGCTTTGCAAGTGAAGGAGGCCACGGCTTACGCAAAAGAGCATGCCATCACGATCGCTGTGATGGGTTGTCGGGTCAATGGCCCCGGCGAGACAGACGACGCCGATCTGGGACTTTGGTGCGCACCAAATTACGTCAACCTCAAACGAGGTGAAGAGCATTTGGGAGCGTATCCATACCATGAGATTATGCCGAAACTGCTGGCCGAATTGGATACGATGATCGAGTCCCAGGCAACAACGCCTTCCGCATAATGGCAACACTCAACTGAGGATGTGGTCAGATGAGCACTTCTTCAGCCTTCCAATCAAAGGCTTTCAATCCTCATAAATATAATGACAGTCAAAACTTATTGAGCTTTCTGACGAATCGATATCGAATTATTCGTGACAACTGTGGCTCGATCTCGCTATACTGAGGCAGTTTACTTTTTTGTGTGATGTCTCTGGTTCGTAGGGAGCCTGTGTTTGCAGGCCGAACGATGCCCATCGCGGCACAGAAGAGCGTAATACGCTCCATGCGATCATTTTGCGGGTGCCTTTTCACAAGAACAATTCAACATGATGCAAGTTGAAACAGTGGGTCGTCCGATGGAAGTGCTCCTCGTTGAGGATAGTCTGACATCTGCCAGGCTGACGATTGGAGCGTTGCGAAATGGTGGAATTGCACACCGTTTGACGTGGTTGAAGAATGGCGAGGACGCCATCCATTTCATCCGCCAGCAGGGTCGCTTCAGGCATGCTCCCCGTCCGGATTTGATTCTGCTTGATCTTGGATTGCCATTGAAAGATGGACGGGAAGTTCTGGCGGATATCCGTTGTGACGAAGTTCTCCGCACCATTCCGGTGGTCGTCCTGACCGCATCGACTGATCCTTACGATGTGATGCGCAGCCAGGAACTGGATGTCGAAGGATACATGACCAAACCGGTCGATCTCGACAAATTCCTGAATCTGATTCGGGAATTGAGTGACTACTGGCATGCAGACATGTTGTTGCCGGCGATGGATTGAATCGTTTGTCACAAGCGTTCTTCACCGACGCCCCACCCGTGCGGACTCACCACCAGATGTGAATGCCGGTAATCAGTGCCCCCCATCACGCATTGCTGTTTTCGGCCAGAATCTCCGGTTCAAACGACTCGTTGATCAAATCAATCATCTGACGTAAACGTCCGATTCCCTTGCGGTCGAATTGAAAAGTCAGGCGCGGGAGATCCTGAAGGTGCGCATCATCTGCTTCCAGACGATGCGCTTCGGTCTTTTCGATTCTGCCTGATTCCACGATATCGCCAAATTCGTCATTCAGCCGTTCGATGAACTCGTCATCCGGCTCGGTGTGCAAACGCATCACCAGTTTGCCCTGCACATAACGCATGCTGTTATAGATGCTGTAGAAGTTCATCACTTCATCGACGGCCATCTGGCAATCATCCGTAATGCGGAACAGCGAGAGATCTTCCGGCGAGATCCATTGACTGTCGAGCAGTTGGCTCTCCACATAATCGAGCCATTTGGACCAGTACTCGCCTCCCGGCTCGTCGATACAGACAATCGGCATTATGTCTCGCTTGCCAGTCTGCACAAGTGTCAATGTCTCGAAGAGTTCATCCTGTGTGCCGAACCCACCCGGAAAAAGTGCGACGGCGTGAACCTCTTTTACGAACAGCAACTTGCGTGTGAAAAAGTATTTCAGGTGTACAAGCTTTTCATCGTTATTGATGACATAGTTCGCCTCCTGCTCGAAGGGGAGCATGATATTCACGCCCATCGACATCTCTTTGCCGGCCCCGACATGGGCTCCTTCCATAATCCCGCCGCCGGCACCGGTCAGTACCATCCAGCCCTGTTCCACCATTTGCCGGCCGAACTCGACCGATTGAATGTAAGCAGGATGTTCCGGTTCCGTCCTGGCGGAACCAAAAACGGTTACCTTCCGATTGCGACGATACGGTTTGAAGACTTTGAAAGCATATCGCAATTCGCGAAGCGCACGATCCAGAATTTTCAAATCACCACGTGTGGCTTCATCCCGCTCCAGTTTGTCAGCCGTCTCTTTGATGCTGGCAATCAAGTCGCGATGCCGGGGAACGGTTGAACTATGCTCGGTCGGCATCACGTCCGACTCAGATACGTTCGGCAATGCATGTCGATGCTTTTTTTGAGACATGTCCTGGCGCGGCCCTCAATGTTGTGGATCGATTTCGAGTTCGGAACAATTCGGCCTGTTTCCCGCGCCTGGAGCAGTTTACCATCTGGTGTAACGTCTCTGGATCGTGGGGAGTCTGTGTTTGCAGGCTTAACGACGTTTGCAGGTCAAAAGACGGTTTTCGCGGCACAGAAGAGCGTAAGATGCTCTAACCTTCCACAGCGTCCAGAGCATCTTCGCGCGATTCGTAGATGGCCCAAAGTGTATCCAACGCGGTCACTCGCATCAGTTCCTGTGCCATTTTCGATGCCCCACAGATCACCAGTTCTCCTCCGCGGCTTTTGACGAACTTATGGCAACGCAGGAGCAAAGCCAGAAAAACCGAGCCGAAGTATCCGACATCGCTCAAATCGAAGACCACCATCGGGACTTCAAGGTTTTTCAGTGGTGTCATTACCAATTCCGCAGAGGGTTCAATCAGATCCCATTTCATCGACTCGATGTTGCTTGCTGGAATGATAACAACCGTGTTGCCGTGGTATTCGAGTTGAAAATCTTCGGTGTTTGCCATGCTCTCTTCCGTGAGGAAAAATTGCCCCAACAACGTTCAGCGATTTTCCATAGACAAGGGAAGACCGGGAAGTTGATGACCTGCTATTATTGAAGTGGATTTTCAGTGAGAGGTAAACGTTGCTGATATCCCCGCCAAACCCTGACGGCGATTCTGTTGCCAAAGGGTCCAGATTTCCAACTGGTCGTCAATCGGTATGGAGGTGTCCAGATTGCGAGGCTGCAAATCAGCGGGAACCAGTTGGCTCAACGCCCGTACGATCTGTAGTTTTACGTCCCGATTCGATTCCGTCCATCCCAGTTGAACCAAATGTTCCACAAATCGAGACTGTCCCGAGTTCCCCATCTCGGTAATGATCCGACTCCGCTGAGTGACATCCGTTGAATAGCTCAAGCGTATCATTTCGTGGATTCCGCGCGAATCGCCCAACTGACTCATTGCTACGGCCACCGCAAACCGGACATCGCGATCAGCGTGATTCAACAAACTTTCCAGACCATGTTGAACAGTTGCTCCCGGTTTTACCTGACGTTGGCGGACAACGATGGGATTTCGACAATGTCCGGCCGCCCGAATTGCTTCGATCTGAACTTTACGATTCCGGTCGCTGAACAGCGGGATGAGTGACGTTGCGGCAGCCGGAGAGCCGTGTCGCACGAAATGGCGGCATCCAACCAGCCGTACATCCGCCCAGGAGTGATTGATGGCGAGCAACGCCAGCCCGGAAGCCTCTTTCGTACCATCATCCGAAATCGCCTGCATTGCAGATCGCCAGATCAACTGATCCTGCTCATTGATAAGTGCCTGTTGCATTCGCCTCACAACCAGCGGGCTAAGCGAACCTTGCCGCGACAAAACTGCGAGCTTCTGTGCGGCACGCCGTCTTTGAAAAACGTCCGCCGCCTTCAATCGTTTCAAGGCATCGTGGGCAGGCGAGAGTTTGGGCAAAACGGATTCATACATCAGACTGTCAGCCTGTGGACGCGTCGTTTCCATCAGACATGTTTCAATGGCAGGTACATCGGACGCAGCCAGTTTTTGGAGAAATTCGATCGAAATATCGCGCTGTGGTGAACTCATTGGAGAATTCTGCAGTGTGTTAAGATGGTACCGAATGTCCGCCTGACTGTCGTTATTGATCGTCTGGTCTGCGATGCCGCTGGTTTGTAATTCCTGCCAGTCGATCGTCGAAATCTGGAGCCTCCTGGAGAGAGCGCGAATGGCAGCGACGCGTTCGCTGAACGAAGCATCGAGAGGAAAGGCGATTTCTTCTTCCGTCCTGGAACGGAGTCCTTCCAAGCACTGTCTGCGTGTCTGCCAGACTCCTTCCTGCATGCCGTGAAGATAAAGTGGAAGGGCGTCATGCTCCGGCCATTGGTTGACGCTCGCCACCGCCTGAGACTGCACAGGCAGGCTCCGGTCCTGCAGCAATTGTCGCAGCAAAAGCGCAGAACGCATGTTCGGGTATTCGGACAACACTTCGGCCAAAGTTCTTCGAACCTCCGCTGACTTATCCCGCACGGCGAATGCAACCGCATCTTCCCCCCAGAAGGCCAACCCCCGTAAGGCGTTCGCCCGAACCCATTCTTCCTGCTTTCTGCTGAGTTCAACCAATGTGGCACGAGCAGATTGCGTTCCCATTCTTCCCAGCGAAAGCATCGCATCCTCGCGCACACGAATGTCTCGATCATCCAACTGCGATGTCAAAACTGACAGTGCTTCTGGATAATCGGACGAGACCACCCATTGTCCGAATAACCGACGAACGCGACCATCCGGATCGTATTGTGCATTGGCAATCGATTCCGGCCACAGTTCAGCACGGTATTCCGGCTCATCCTCGGAATTTCTCCTGAGTACACGTTTCCCAGTGTCATTTGCAAAGAGCGCATGGATCAAACAGGCTTGCAGAGCGGCTCGACGGACCTCGACGGGCGGTCGGCGGCCATCACCCGTTTGCTGCAGCGCATTGGAGAGGCGTGGAATCTGATCCGGAGGAATCCAGCGTGCCAATCCCAGGTAAAGCTCTACTCGAACTCCCATCGGCAGGTTGGAGCCTTCCAGAATACATCCGGCTGGTGCGAATTGTTCCCGCGGTTCTCCCGGTTGGTGTGACAGCAATCTCACCCAGGCTTCCGCTGCCGCAGCGCGTGTCGAATCCGATGGCATCACGTTCGTTGTTATTGATTCATCCTCCGAGACTTCCTTCGGTGCGGCATCTTGCCAGAAACCTCGCAGTCGATCCGGAATCGACCTGGCCGGTGGTGTTGTGGCCACATCAATCTGACTGGTCTTCTTTTCAGGTTCTGTCTGCACACGATTGCTGCCTGCAAGTTTTGCAAGTATTGGCTCGACGGCTTGTGCTTCGACAGGATCGATATGTCCCCAAACGATTGCGGCATTCCATCCAACCTGATCTGGACGTTGTGCGAGTTGCCTCAGTAATTGTTGCCGGCTTGAATCTCGGTCGAAATTGTTTCGTTCCAGGGTTGAAACCAGATCATGCAATGGTAATGGCCAGAAGCCATCCCACCTGGCATTGGCCGGATGAGAATCGGATGAACCACCTGCCGGTTGTTTCGCCGACTCGTGGATCGCAATCATTTCATTTGA
The DNA here is from genome assembly GCA_028284145.1 of Planctomycetaceae bacterium. Classification (GTDB taxonomy): domain Bacteria; phylum Planctomycetota; class Planctomycetia; order Planctomycetales; family Planctomycetaceae; genus JANQSH01. Next base: position 31,318 of record JANQSH010000186.1, read on the forward strand.
ACTTTCATTGCCGGTTGAATCAGTCGGCACTTCGGTGTTGGTTATCGGCTCTTCAGTTTCAACACGCGAATCAGGATTGCTCTGAGCCGGTGATTCGAATTCCTCTTCGACATGTGCAGGCATGGTTGCAGATTTCGATTCGGTCGGCAAATCGACAAAGGGATCGTTACGAAATCTCCATCGTAAGGGGAGGTTCGTTTCACCTTTTCCAATGACCTCAAAGCTGGTGATCGCATCCCACTGCCTGTTCTTAACCCAGTGTTCCCCGGCCAATCTGTCAGCCAGAATATCCAATTCGGGAGATGCAACCGGCGAAGTCAGCGCAAGCTCATCGGCGGGCTGCCAAAGTTGACAACCCGAACCAAAAATGAATATCGACGTGGCGAGAATTCCTCGCGACATGTGAAATCGCATCAACAATTTCGCCAGGAGCAAGAGGGAGAACAGATGGGAGAAAGGGAAACCGAATGGCAAGGGCCAGTTACCGCGCGTGGGCACGGTAAAGAATTGCAGATGAGGTTGGAGTGTAGATTACCAGTTCAACCGAATTGGGGGAAGACCGGTCAATCGACATGTCAGGCGTATGCAACAGATGACCAGACGACACACAAGATGCTACACTCAAAAAGCTTACGGTAAACATGCTAAGGCGTTGCAGGGGTCGCAACCGAGGATGGTCCCGCTGCGGGAAACGGTCCTTCGATGGTGACCGCAGGCTCCGGTTCGGGTGATGGTGCTTTCTTGAGCGGGTTGATTTTCAATACCGGCAATGCTGGATGCAATTTTAACTGCCCCGGCTTATTCGTTGCCAGCCATTCATCCACTTTTGTCACCGCATCCTCTGGAATCGGTTGTTCAGGGTGATTCAAAATCGGTTTGATCAGCAGTAGCGCGGTCGCATAACCGGATTCCACTTTGGGTTTGAATGAAGGTGCCAGGATTCGCTCATCGAGTTTCGTCATCACGCCGATCATCTCCGCACGTGCTTCTTCGTCGACAGGCCGAAAGGCCAGATACAATCGGAGATACGCATCCTGACGTCCTTCCGCAGTGACATCCGAAATGAAATGGGCCGCCATTTCGCGCGCCAGTTGAACGTATGCGTACGCCAACTGATCCGCCAGAACCGTATTGTCCAATGGAACATGTCCGATTCGGCGCGCGGCCTCTGCTCGTACTGAGGGTGGCCGAGCATCATCCATCATTACAGCACCAAGTGTCTTCAGTGCAAATGCCTGATCTGACCCAAAATGCAATAAGCCGACAGAACCCAATGCTTCCAGCAGTCGGATTTGATACCAGGGATGGGCGGAAGCGTCCTTTAACTGTTCTGCCAGCACCTTCGCTGATTCGTAACGGTCCTGCTTGGGAAGCGCCGCATCGGGAACCTCCAACACGCGTTTCAATCCCATCGCCGCGTAAATTTTCACTGCTACCGGCTGATCGACATCTTGCAGAATTTCATGAAATGTCTGACGCGTCCCGGTAAATGCCTGACGGAACAAGCCTTTGTTCTTGTCATCAATGGTGATATCCATCTCCGACATAATCATAACGGCATTCAATCGGACTGCGATATGGTTCGACAGCAGTTCACGCAGATACTTTAACATGGTGGTGAGATAGAATTCGCGAAACTGAACGGTCCGCTGGACATTGGTTTCAAATTTGGCGGCGTTTCGTGTTTCCCGTTCAATGGCACCGCGAATGCTTGCGAGATTACGACGATTGTTGTGCAATGTCATCTTGTAAACGCGCATCTGCACGCCCCGGTCAATCAAAGCCGGATCGGTCGCAATGCCATTCTTCAGAGCATTGGTGAAATCCGAATTGCCTCCTTCACCCCGTTTGGCTCTGCGAAACTTTTCCAACTTGTCGAAGGTCGTTAATTCCTTACCATCATTGGCGGCAGCCGGATTCTTCCGAGGCGGTGTGAAATCGGGTGGCAACTCAAACGGTCTGACTTTTTGTGGCATCTTGCCGGGAGCAGGTTGTCCCGGCACTATCGGCTGTCCCGGAATGGGCTGCCCGGGAAATGGCTGGCCAGGAATGGGTGTCGTACCAGGTTGGATACCCGGATTGAATGGCGGTTGTCCCGTGGGTTGTCCGAATGGTGCCGGTTGAGCCTGGGAATTCTGTGCCAGTGAGACGCCGAACGTCAGCACACAAAGAAACACCATATCAGCAAACGAAGGAGACGATTTCCGATAAGTGATTCGCATTGAGTTTCCTGTTGGTTTAGAGCAGTTTACCTTCTGGTGTGATGTCTCTGGCTCGTGGGGGCCTGTTTGAGGCCAATCGACACTCATTGTCGAGAAGAGTGTAGTACACTCCAAGGGGGCGATCGACCAGAATGGCACGCCTTCGACTGGAATACAGTACCTACAGTATCAGCCTGATTTTACAGTTGTCAACGGCGGAAATGGCGTTGTGACAGTTTGCCTTCAGTTCCAACTGTTTCTCTCACAATGGCTTGGCATCCACATGCGAACCAGATCGGCCCACAAAGACTGGTCAATCGTCCGATGAGAAGGGAATGTCCAATCCCTCAATCTGGCATAAGGCGTTTTCGGCTGCCCTTTGTTCGGCTTCCTTTTTGTTGGAGCCCCAGGCTGCGGCGAAAATCTGTGTTCCGATGACGGCGGAAACTTTGAAGCATTTGGAATGGTCCGGACCTTTTTCGTCCAGCAGCCGATAGACTGGAGTCTCTCCCGATCGCTTTTGAGAGTGTTGCTGCAGCAGGCTTTTGAAATTGTGCGAATCACCCGAGTCAATCGCCGATTCCAGAAGCGGTTTGACCTCTCTGAGGATGAATTTTTTTGCCGGATCCATGCCACTATCGAGGTAAATCGCTGCAATGACTGATTCAAAAGCCGCCGCCATGATCGATTGCGGCACCTCATCGTGAATTGCCAGTCCCTTGCCCAACAGAAGAAACCGGTCAAATTTGAGCGAGAGGCTGATCTCCGCGCAGATCGCACCGCTGACGAGCATCGACTTCAGTCTCGTGAGCTCGCCTTCCGGGTATTCCGGGAACTCCTGATACAGAAGCTCGCAGACAACGAATCCCAGAACCGAGTCACCGAGAAATTCGAGTCGTTCGTTTGATTCGAGTCGCGTTTTCGACACCGATGCGTGAGTCAATGCCCGTTTGAGAAATTCTCGATTCCGAAAACGATACCCGATGACATCTTCGCATCGTGTGAAGATGTCATCAGATTGAGGATGACTTTCGTCCGTCATTTCTTGCTAATCAAAACTGCGATTTGGGTGGTGACGCAACCACAACACAACTCGCCGCCTGAATTGCCCGCTCATTCAGGCCTGGATGGAAACTGGTCAATGAATATCGTGTGAAAAAGCGTAAGCAACGCGCGAAACCATGTCAACATCCTCTGAGCGGAGGGCGGAAGGACAACCCATCAATTCCATTCGCCAACTGACCGCGAAAAGGCGAAACTCGTATCGGAGTTATTGTGGAGACTCGCGATACGATACCTGGCTGACGCTCTGATTCAGAATGTGTGATGCCAGCCGCCCCTGCATCGGGCCAAAGCGTTTTGTCAATCTTTGTGAGAGACTCTTCGGATTCGGGTTGGCCTGCAAATCCTGCAGATACTGCAGCAGAATGCCTCGCAATTCGGGGTGCCCGTGCAGCATCAAGTGGATCCAGGCCCAGGACTCCTGGTAATCGATCTGGTGCATCTGTTCGACATGTTCGAGTTGATCGAGCCTTTGAAAGTCCGGGCTCCAGCCATTCTCCAGCGCGGTATTCAACTCTTCCACATAGTTCGAGTTGATCCGACCAGGCGTTCCCTCGCGAACTTCAAAATACTCGGCGAGGCCTTCATCGACCCACAATGGCACATTCTTCAGCGAAGCGTGAAGCAATCCATGTGTCAATTCATGCCGCAGATCTTCCTGAATACGTTCGCCCCAGAAAGTATAGACCATCAATGCGTGACGTGTTTTGATGAAATAGGCCCGACGCGAGGGTAATTGTGGGTACGCCGCCTGAATGTACTTTCGATACTGTGGCTCGTTCTCAAAGATGTAAACGGAAATCTGCTGATCCTCAGGAGACAACTTCAGTTGTGTTGTCACCTGATGTTGCAGTTCCTGCATTTCGATGATCAGTGGATGCTCATCAGCAATCTCAAAGTTCGAGTGAAAGACAAACCGTTGCGTTTCGAGCGTGTGACGATGAGGGCGTTGCAGCGTCGATGTTTGCAGAAATCGGCACCCACTGATAACGCAGCACTGCCCGATCAACATCACTGCCATCGGAAAAAAGAATTGAATTGTGCGTCGCCCGCGCATCATGCAGCACACAAATTTCCCGCGAAAAGCCCGAAGTGAATACCGATCAATGCGTTCGTCAATTGCGGCTCACGTCGTCATTGTCATGCGCTGCCTGATTGCTGTCGCTCCGAAAGTGGTCGAAGACATCCTTAATGATCTCAACCGGCCTGGGGCCGACAACCAGGTCGCCATGTCCGTTGGCCTGCATCGCATCAATTAACTCGGGGTGTTCTTTCCACTCCGCATATTCCCAGTCGCGGATGTCGGCATAACAGTCCTCCAACCCCGATTGTGACTTGCGAACCACAAGGAATTCGGCATCCGTCCGAACGAGGTGATAACTGAAGGCGGAGTAAACAAAAGCTCCACCAATTGCAACTCCCAGCAGCACAATTCCCAGACGGCCCATCTTTTTGCCACCTTTCATAAAGTGTGTTCTGCTATCTCGTATCCGCGAGGAACAGATGATATTGACCTGTCATTACAGACATCCACAAGACAGAACGTGACACGAAAAAGTAAACGGCTACAAGCCAGGCGATAAAGCGTAGACGGCTCAAAACGACCGGCGTTTCGCCGGAGATTGGAGCCAGACAGAACCTGCATTGGCAGGCGATTTCGGGCGGGGATCATCGTCAAAAGAGGATTTTGACGCAAGGCGTGTTCAATCCACTCAATTCCGATTGCCAAACCATGATTCCGCTGACACAGAATGCCCGCAGAGAAAATCGGAAATGACCATTTCCCGCTTTCCATCCGGCTTCACTCGATTCAGAGAAAGTCCGCCCTCGCCCGTCCTTGCAATCAACGACGACTTGTCAACATGCAGCACGGCGCCTGGTGAGGAAACGTTCGGTGAAAAGGCATGGTGATCGACGATTGGTTCAGCATCGATAATGGTCAGGCGTGTCGGTTTGTTTCCTTCGATATGAAGGTGAGTGAACGCCTGTGGCCAAGGCTGCATCGCGCGAATGTGACATTCAATCGCTTTTGCGGATTGGTGCCAATTGATCTCGCCCTCCGATTTTTTGAGCCGAGGAGCCTTCGTCACAAGAGCAGAGTCCTGCTTCTCACCCCGGGCCGTATCGCTCGCGATCTCCTCGATAACCGTTAGCGCCACCGGCACTGCGAGTTCTGCCAGCCGATCGTGCAGTTGACCGGACGTCTCCTTCTCGCCAACTTCGGTGCGGACTTTCCCCAGCATCAATCCGGCATCGAGCTTCGGCTCGATCTGAAAGATCGTCACGCCGGTCTCTTTCTCGCCATTCCAGATGGCGTATTGAATGGGAGCCGCGCCACGATATTTGGGCAGCAATGAGGCATGGACGTTGATTGATCCCAGTCGAGGAATGGCCAGTATTTCGGCCGAAAGGATCTGACCGTAAGCCGCCACGACACACAAATCGGGCGAAAGGTCGCGCAAATCCTCGATGGCGTCCGGGGTGTTCACACTTTCTGGCTGAAAGACGGGCGTCCCCCGTTCCAGGGCCGCTTCCTTCAGCAGATTGCGATGGTGATGATGACCACGACCTGTACGGTCCGGTTGTGTATACAATCCGACCACTTCGTGATCTGTCTCATACAGACCAAGAAAGGTCGGCAGAGCGAACGTCCCGGTTCCCATCATGACAAGTCGAAGCGGCATGATTTTTCCCGTCTCCGAATCCATCCAAAACTATCGCGAAGCGTTCATCATTTGAGGGCCAGCTCAGCACGCCTGAAGCCGTTGGCATTTCGTGAAATGTCTCAGTTTTGTGGGGGCTATTGTTTGCAGGCCAAACGTTGATCCTGGCGGATACAGGAAATCGCAAGGCACTTTATTCGCCGGGTTCCAGCTCCCGCAATTGCCGTTTCAATGTTTCATCGTCGGGAAACACGCCATCTTTTTGCTGCTGGCGAAATGTCGCTTCAAAATCAGAAAGATGGTCATCCATTTCCCTCCGTGCTGTTTCTGACATTCGCTGAAAAAACATTACGCCATCGAGATGGTCCGCCTCATGCTGAACAACCCGCGATGGCAAATCATCCAATTCCATCTGGAATTCCTGTCCACTTAGATCGAATGCCTCAACGACGATTCTCTCGGCCCGACGGACCTGACCATAAACCTCGGGCAGACTGAGACACCCTTCCTCCCCTTCGACACTGCCATTGCGACGAATGATCTCCGGGTTCAAAAAGACGAATTCCTGCTCTTTGTCACCCCGATCACCCGTAACGTTGACCACGAATAAGCGATAGGGCAGTGCAACCTGATTAGCCGCCAGTCCAATTCCCCTGGCTTCGTACATCAGGTCGAACATTTCGTCGACGATCGAATACAACCGCGAGTTAATCTCGCTGATTGGTTTCGATTTCCAACTCAATGCGGGGTGAGGATAGTGAACAATTTCCATTATATGTAAACCCGTTTTTCGATTCGGCGGGTACCCGAACAACATTGCTCAAAATACAAAAACGATTGCACCTCATCAGCAATTCAACTTCTTCGGAGCATTATAGAGCAGTTTACCTTTTCGTGTGACACTTTTCGCTCGTGGAAGCCTATATTTGCAGATCAAAGGACGTGCATCGCGCCACAAGAGAGCGTAATACGCTCTAGAAGCCGGTCGATGAGACGTCGAATTGGCTGACACGATAATCGCAACGACCACGAACCATCAAAAAAAGAGGCACGAGTTCCCCTTTGGAAAACCTCGGCCTCATTCTGAATCATACAGGATTTGTCGAATGCCTGCTGAAGACGCTCACTCGGTTGGAATCAGTACGTCGGTAGTGATTCCAGCGGAGCGCGACCCATCGCTGTCACAGGATGGGCCATGCCGTGGTGAAAACCACCCTGATGGATCACACCGGCGCTCACGGGTGTGAAGTTGGTCTGATGTATATTTGGCTGAGCCGCTACGGGGGCTGGTGTCGGTGCGTTGAGTTGTGCACCCTGGTACGGTTGATACATACCCGTTTGAGGTGGCAGAACCTCAACACCAGCTCCGGTGCCACAGGCACCACCGGGACAGCCACCACCAAAGCTGGGACCGTAGCCAGCACCATAGCCGCCGTAGGGTGAGTAGGGACTGCAGCAGCCCGTTGCCAGTGAAATCACAGCGAGGACCACCAGGGAGAGTGAGAGATTTTTCATTGCGACAATCCTTGTAGATCGGGTGAAGTGACCTGGTTGGGAACGTGATCAGGAAGGGCCATTCCAGGAATCACGTCGTCAATCAGAGGGCTTGATTTTGAGGGGGCAAAATAGTTGAAACACTGCTGAGGAGAGCATACATTCGTCTCTGGATGAGACTCATGTGCGAAGCAGCAGCGGAAACATAAGGGGTCGGTTTTGAGCCGTCAACCTGTTCTCCTGAAAAAAAATCCATCGGTGTAATTTGTACAAACGACCGGCAACATTTGCCGAATTGGGGTTGGCGAAAAAAAACCACCCGAACTATACTCCCGCCTCAATGACAACAGGTCATGGGGACGCACACGATGTCGCGTCTTCTGGCTTTCGAGGTTTCTTTTTCACTGGCATTATTTCTCATGTGAAGTTGACGACAGGGCATGGTCTGATCGATTGCCCCTGTCGGTTGGGTTCAAGCCCTTGAGCCTTCCATGCGAAATCCGGTCACTATGCAGGGAGGCAGAGTGTGAATACGGTTCTTGTCGCGGGTGTCGAAACTGTTGCCGGTGCCAATCTCGCAGCACGTCTGGCAGACGAATTCCATGTGCTTGCTTTGACGCTGAATCATCCGGATAAGACAGTTATTGAGAATTGCGATTCCGCCTGTTGCCCTGTCGAAAACGCACAAAGTATTGCCCACTGGATGAATGCTGTCCAACCGCAACGTGTCATCTACTGTGGCGATGCCGCTCGCACCTCCTGGGGTGATGATCTGAACGTCCCTCTCGAACAACAGCGTGCAATACTCCCCGCAGAGTGGGCCAAAGCCTGCCATGAATTCGACAGTACCTTTACATACCTTTCCACCGACGCCGTCTTCAGCGGCCCGTGGATGTTCCACGACGAACAAAGCCAGTGTTTTTGCACTACAGATAAAGCCGCAACCTTTCGGCAGATGGAAAACGATGTTCTTGAACAACATCCCGATGCGTTGGTTGTGCGAACGAATGTCTTCGGTTGGTCACCAGGAACAGAACCTGGCTGGCTGGAAACAACACTGACAGAGATAGCCAATCGGACAGCCGGACCATTCTCCTCTTCCCGCTATGCAACTCCCATTCCTGCAAGTTGGCTGGCAGAGTTGATCGCCAGGTCATGGGCGGAAGAAATCACTGGCGTTTTCCACATCGCCGGCTCAGAGCGGGTCAGCGAGTTTCAGTTGATCAACAAACTGGCGATGGAGTTCGGGCTTACCCCCGTCTTGAACGCAGTTTCAGAAGTTGTCGAACGCCCGCAAGGATTTGGTCAGGGTGAGACTTCGCTGCACTGCAGCCGCGTTCGCAAAGCGCTGTTTGTTCCGATGCCAACGGTCTCCGAAAGTGTCGCCCGCATCCATGAAGAAATGGAAAATGGATTCCGGGCCAGGATTCAACCAGAACGTGGAGCACGCAGTCTTCAACCCTGGGAAAGTGAATTCGCAACGGCACGCATTGCCTGATTCGCGGCATCGTCGACGGAAGCTCCACGTTGGCAGAAAACACCGATATGATACCAGGCGGCCTGAGTGCCGCTTTATTTTTCATACTCTGGAGCAGTTTACCTTTTCGTGTAACGGTTCTTGCTCGTGGGAGTCTGCGTTTGCAGGCCAAAAGACGATTTTCGCGCCACAGAAGAGCGTAATACGCTCTGGACGTGGTCATCACTTCTTGAGAGTTCTCCACTGAATTACCGTATCGCTCTGCCCATTGCTGCGTTTGTGCTGACGGCAATCGTTGTCACAGCGATTTTGTCGGCATTTCTGATGGCCCGACAACGCGAACGGGAAACCGTCAATCAATTGAACCAGGTTGTGGAAACGCTGGAGACATCGCAGTTTCCATTCTCCGAAAACGTCCTGCGCATGATGAGGGGGCTCTCTGGCGCCGAGTTCGCTGTGCTTTCCATCGATGGCTTAACAACCGCTTCCACTTTTGACGAATCCCCCTCGATTTCTCTGCAATCATTGACACCACGCGAGGACGAGCGACTTTTATCGCTGGTGGAACATCCGACCATCGAAATCGACGACGAACGGTATTTCGCGGCCAGCCTGAAACGCAAAAACATGCGCGGAGAGGCGATCACGCTGGTGATTCTTTACCCTGTCCAGAGTTGGCGTCAGGCACGGCGGGATGCAACCTTACCAGCACTTGTCGTCGGAGCCGTTTCCTTCGCCCTGTTGATTTTGCTCGCCCAGATCTGGCGGACGATGCAACAGACTGAACGGAGCCGACTGCTCGGGCAACTCGCTGGTGGTCTGGCCCATCAACTGCGAAACGCGGCGACCGGCGCCCGGATGGCTGTCCAATTGCATGGGCAGGACTGCCAAAGCGAGAATGACGAGACACTTGATGTCGCCTTGTTGCAGATGCGGTTGATGGAGGAACAACTCCGCGCGTTGCTTTCTATCGGCAAAGACCAGCAACAGGACTCGCCCCCCTGCCCGGTCAACGAAATTGTTTCAAACGTGTCGAAACTTGTTTCGGCCAACTGCATACATCACCACATCGATTTTGAAGCAGTGAATAACTACACCCCTGATGATCCGAGGACAAGCCAGAATGCTCTCGTCGCAAATTCCGAACAGGTTCAAGCTGCGGTCCTGAACCTGACGCTCAATGCGATCGACGCCGCAGGGCCAGGTGGTCTCGTGACGTTGGAATCGATCATCGAAGGAGAAAAAGTGACCTTTCGCGTCAGCGATAGTGGCCCCGGCCCACCGGAAAAGCTGCGCAAGCGGCTGTTTGATGTCTTTGTGACGGGAAAACCGGACGGCGTTGGCTTCGGTCTGGCACTCGTCAGGCAAGTCGCCGAACAGAGCCGCGGTCGCTATGGCTGGGGTCGCGTTGACGACCAGACGGTGTTTCATCTCACACTCCCCCTGCACCACTCCTGAATGAACTGCTACACTGGAGCGTAACCCGCTCTGGTTTTGTTGTCGTAGCGGGCGACCATTTTGATACTGAAATCCCCGTCCAGAAGACGCTATAGAGATCCTGGACTCGTTCTGGTTTTCAACCATCGAGGTTTTCGGATTTCAACATTCGCTTTCAACATTCGTATGTCAAGAAACAGCAGAACAATGCCGCACATTCTTGTTGTCGATGATGAACAGTCGATTTGCTGGGCGCTCGACAAATTGCTGACTGGCAGAAATTATCAGGTGACAAGTTTGTCGAGTGCCGAGGACGCGCTTCAATGGACGAAGCAATCGGAACCGGACGTTGTGATGATGGACGTTCGGTTGCCGGGAATGACAGGTCTGGATGCGCTGCCACAGTTGCGGGCCAATGTCGGCGCGACTCCGATCATCATCATGACGGCATTTGGCAACCTGGATACGACTGTCGCAGCCATTCGTGAGGGGGCATTCGACTATCTGCCGAAACCGTTCGATCTTGATCAGGCGACCGACATGATCGAACGGGCGTTAGAGGCATCACAATGTATTCCGGCGATTGATGAATCTCCCGTCCGTTTTGAAGAAGAGGACGCGCTGATCGGCAGTTCGCCAGCGATGCAGCAGATCTTCAAACAGATCGCCCTTGTTTCTTCCTCGGATGTGCCGGTCTTGCTTACTGGTGAGAGCGGAACGGGCAAAGAGTTGGTGGCACGTGCGATTCACCGACACAGTGGGCGTCAGGAAAAACCGTTTCTACCAGTCTGCCTGGCTGCCTTGAGCCCGGGACTTGTCGAAAGCGAACTCTTCGGCCACGTGCGTGGTTCATTCACTGGTGCTACTCATAATCGTCAGGGGCTGCTGGAATTGGCAGGAACAGGAACGGTTTTGCTGGATGAAATTGCGGATTGCGATGTTGGCTTGCAGGTGAAACTGCTGCGTGCGTTAGAACAGCGGGAAATCATGGCTGTCGGCGATGCCCAACCTCGTCGGTTTTTCGCGAGAATTATTGCTGCGACGAATCGTCCCATTCCACAACTGATTCAATCGGGAGAGTTTCGTGAGGACCTGTTTTTTCGTTTGAGTGTTTTCCACATCGAACTGCCACCATTGCGCGAACGTCTCGAAGACATTCCTGCATTGGCGGCTTATTTCCTGAAACGGACCAGGCCGTCAACCGAATCGGAATCGCTGAGCAAAGCTGTGATTGAAGCACTGCAAAGTCGCGATTGGCCGGGCAATATCCGCGAACTCAGAAATGTGATTGAACATGCTGCGATCCTCGCGCGCGGGCAGATGCTGAGTCCGGGGCACCTTTCCCCACCTTCTCAATTTCTGTCTGCTGCGGTTCACGGTGATCTCGATGACCAGATTGCGCAGCTGATCCAACATTGGGTCAGCGAAAACTCGACCGACACGATAGATCAGGATTCGAGCGATCTGTATGAACGTTTCCTCGCTTTGGTCGAAGAGCCGATGTTGAAAGCCGTGTTGAGCACCTGCAAAGACAATCGGGCGGCGGCGGCCAGCTTACTCGGCATGCATCGCACAACACTGCGGCAGAAACTTCGCAAGCGGGAAATCGAGTAGGTCGCATTCCAGGTCAATGCACACGGAATTCTCCTCCAGACGACAACTCAACTGGACTGGTACCTTCATGCGAGGCAACTCAATCGATGGTCAGCAGCAGGTCGCCCGTTTCCACCTGAGAACCTGGTTTGACCAGCACGCGACCAACTTTTCCATCGCGTTCTGCGAGAATTGTCGTCTGCATTTTCATCGCTTCGATGACCAGCAACTTTTGCCCTTCGCGCACTGGATCGCCCGGCTGGACAGCGATCGTTACCACCATCCCCGGCATACCTGACCCAATGTGAGTTGGATCGCCGGCATCAGCCTGTTCTGCAGTCGCTCCCGCAACATCGACACCATGCTCGGCGATTGTCACAGAACGGGGAATGCCGTTCAGTTCAAAAAAGACATGTCGACGACCTTCCGGATGTGGCTCTCCGACAGCGACAAATTTGATGATCAGTGTTTTGCCCGGCTCGATCTCGATGGCCGTTTCAGCCGTCGGCTCCAATCCGTAAAAGAACACGGGAGTCGGCAGGCAACTGGTATCGGCAAATTCACGCTGATGCGCGGCGAACTCCGACATCACTTTGGGATAAAGCAATTTGGAAACCACTTCTTTGTCGGTTGGTTCGTGGTCAAGTTCTTCTTTCAATTCCTTTGCGGCGGCATCGAAGTCAGCCGCTGGAAGACTGGCCCCCGGCCGACCGCGCAGCGGCTTTTCATCTCGCAAGATTCGCTTTTGCACCTTTTTGGGAAAGCCACCATTGGGATGCCCCATTCGCCCCGCCATCAAATCGAGAACCGATGCCGGAAAGGCGAGTTCGCGGTCACCGGAAAGAACATCTTCCGCCGAAAGATTGTTCGCCACCATAAACAGTGCCATGTCTCCAACCGCTTTTGAGGTAGGCGTGACCTTCACGATGTCCCCGAACAGCCGATTGACGTCAGCATAGATCTGACAGACACGCCGCCACTGGTCCGCCAGTCCCAATGCGCGGGCCTGCTCGTACAAATTGGTGTATTGCCCTCCGGGCATCTGGTGGTCATACAGGTCGGCTGTCGCCGGCAATACCGATGCCTCAAACGGAGCATAGAACTGTCGCGCACATCGCCAGTACTCGGCAATTTCGTCGAGCGCCTCCGAATTCAAACCAGTTTCCCGTTTGCCAAAACGCAATGCCTCGGTCAACGTGTTCAGATTCGGTTGCGACGTTCCTCCAGACATCGGTGCCATCGCTGCATCGGCAATATCGAGTTTCACCTCGGCCCCTTTGATGATCGCACCGATCTGCGTACCGGCGGTGTCGTGCGTGTGGAAGTGAATTGGCAAACCAACTTCCTGCTTGAGCGTCTTCACGAGCAACTCTGCCGCGTACGGTTTGCACAATCCAGCCATATCTTTGATGGCCAGAATATGCGCTCCCATCGACTCGAGCTTTTTCGCCATATCGACGTAATACTGCAAATTGTATTTTTCTCGGCTATCGTCGAGGATGTCACCAGTGTAGCAGATGGTGGCCTCACAAATGGCTCCGGTCTTCAATACGGCATCCATTGCCACCTTCATATTGGGCAGCGAATTCAGTGCATCAAACACGCGGAAAACATCAATACCGGAATCGGCCGCTTCCTTCACAAACGCACGTACAACATTGTCGGGATAGTTGGTGTACCCTACCGCGTTGGAAGCCCGCAACAACATCTGAAACAAGATGTTGGGTATGCGTTCTCGTAATTGGTGCAGACGTTGCCAGGGGCACTCCTTCAAGAATCGCATTGCCACGTCGAATGTTGCCCCGCCCCACATCTCCAGAGAGAACAACTCGGGACAGAGCCGCGCATAGGCATCGGCAACCTGCAACAGGTCATACGTCCGGAATCGTGTCGCATGCAACGATTGATGGGCATCCCGAAACGTCGTGTCGGTAATCAGCAATGGTTTCTGCTTCAAGATCCAGTTACTGAATTTCTCCGGCCCGATTTTCTGCAATCGTTGTCGCATACCATCGGGAATGGGAGGCTGGTGTGAAACCTTCGGCAGAGGTGCCGGTTCGCGCCGCAACGCCGCCGGACGATCTTTCACCAGTCTATTCCCGTTGACGATGACATCCGAGATGTATCGCAGTAATTTCGTCGCACGGTCTTTACGCCTGGGGAATTCAAATAACTCTGGCGTCTGATCAATGAACCGCGTTGTGCAATTTCCGCTCAGGAAAGTCGGATGCGAAATCAACCGGACGAGAAAAGGGATATTCGTTTCCACTCCGCGTATGCGAAACTCCTGCAAACTGCGGCGGATGCGTGTGGTAGCGTCGTTAAAACGGCGCCCGCGCGCTGTCAACTTCACCAGTAGCGAATCGTAAAAGGGATTGACCGTCGCACCAGAAAAAGCGCTACCGGCATCGAGGCGGATTCCCATCCCGTTGCCCGAGCGGTAATGGGTAATATGACCATAGTCGGGCATGAAGCCATTCGCCGGGTTTTCCGTCGTGATGCGACATTGGACTGCGAAGCCGTTGGTCGTAATGTGCGATTGGTCCCCCAATTCGATTTCCGGATCATCCAACGGCACACCTTGTGCGACGAGCAATTGAGTTTTGACCACATCTACCGACGTCACCTCTTCGGTCACTGTATGCTCGACCTGAATGCGCGGATTCACTTCAATGAAGTAGAATTCGTGTGTGTCGGCATCGACAAGAAATTCGACCGTCCCGGCATTTTGATAGTCAACCTGACGTCCGATTTTCAGCGCGGCTTCGCAGATGGCATCGCGCACATCGGAAGGCAGATTGGGCGCCGGGGCAATCTCAACCACTTTCTGATGCCGCCGCTGGACCGAGCAATCCCGCTCGTAAAGATGAACCAGATTGCCGTGCAGATCGCCCATCAACTGCACTTCAATGTGCCGTGCATTGGCGATGAACTTCTCGATGAAGACATCAGGATTGCCGAAGGCATTTTTCGCTTCGTTTTGCGCCTGCTCAAAGGCCGTGTCGAACTCTTTCGCGGATTTCACAATCCGCATGCCACGTCCACCGCCACCCATTGAAGCCTTGATGATGATCGGGAAACCAATTTTTTCCGCCGTCTTACGACCGGAATCGATCCGGCTGATTGCCTTTTCTGTCCCTTCCAGAATGGGAACCTTTGCCTGTTTTGCGATACGTCGGGCGGCAGTCTTGTCCCCCAACTGTTTGAGGATTTCGATCGATGGTCCGACAAAAATCATATTGTTATCGTTACAGGCTTGCGCGAATTCGGCATTCTCAGAAAGAAAGCCATAACCGGGATGAATCGCGTCAATCTCCAGATCGCGCGCCTTGGTGATGATATTCTCGATATCCAGATAAGCCTTCAGCGGCTCTCCCTGGCCCCCCACCTGATACGCCTCATCTGCCTTGAAGCGATGCAAAGAGAAACGATCTTCATGCGTGTAAATCGCAACGGTCCGAATTCCCATTTCATGTGCCGTGCGAAATACCCGGACAGCTATTTCGCTGCGGTTGGCGACCAGAAGGCGTTTGATCGTTTTCATCAATTCTCTTCGATTTCGATTGAAGGACGTTGTGATCAGGAACACGTTTATACTGCGCAAACGTGCGTTTGGAAACTGTCCACGTGTACGAGGGGAAGTCGCACCAGGGTCATCAGACAAGCTCAGCACGATGGGACTCATCACGATAGGGCCAACATTTATGCGTCATGCCCGATAACAATCGCGATGGAGGGAACATGAGCGTATTACGCTCGTCTGTGCCGCGATGTGCGTCGATTGACCTGCAAATATAGTCCCCCACGAGCCAGAGGCGTCACACCAGAAGATAAACTGCTGATGACGCATTCCGATCAGATCAGATTTCGATCGATTCGTTATCATCCGCGCCCGCAAAATACTCGGCTGTCACGTTTGTCCGGATCCCACCGCGAGGTGTGAATTCCGCCAGAATCTGCATCCAGCGAGGCTCTGTGGCCATGGCCAGATCATCGAGTATTCGGTTTGTGACGTCCTCGTAGAACGCGCCGACGTTTCGATACTCTTGCAGATAGAGCTTCAACGACTTCATCTCAAAGCATTTTTCGTCGGCAATGTATGTGATCGTTAACGTGCCGTAATCAGGTTGGCCGGTCCTGGGACAGACAGAGGTGAATTCCGGGCAAATTGTTTCGATCACGTAGTCGCGATTCGGATGCGGATTGTCAAACGTTTCCAGCAAATCGCGAAAATTGGCTTCGCTCACCATAATCAGTACCTTCCCCTTGGTGGATTCTGGAGCGTATTACGCTCTTCTGTGCCGCGAAAACCCTTTTGGCCTGCAAACGCAGGCTCCCACGAGCGAAAACCGTCACACGAATAAGGTAAACTGCTCTATACAAATACTCGAAACCTCTCATCCAGGCGGAACATTTCGAGTGCAGAATCAGCATAGTGGAGCAGGGACTCGTGCGGCAAGTCTTGAGCGAACCTCAACAAACAAATAGTGCTGGTACTGCTTTATTTGTCGGCAGGAAGGACGAGCAGAGCTTCTTCAGACGACAGCGGTTCACGCATGTGTTCGGCATCAATGGTGGCCCGCCAGCGGCTGTCACATGATCGCTTCGCCTGAACGCGCAATCCAAAAACCTGCTGGCTTTGGGCACCCAGTTTTTTGAGTGGCGCGAAAACGATTTTTCCGGATTGCATTTCGTACGCAACCGGGGAGACCGCCGACACGAGTTCAAATTCCTCAGGAACGGTCACCATCAGCACCACATTCTTTGCCTCGCCGAGACCACGATTACGCACGGCCAGTTTCAGCGGCACTTCTCCCCCAACTGTCACCGGCTGTGCTGGTGGTTCAATGTCAACAGAGAGGGATGCGAATGCCGCCACGTGCGTTTGCCATTTCAAGGTCGACGATTGTCCGGTCGAATCGGAAACCCGCACGACACTCTGGTGGTCGCCCGGTTTTTGGGGGAGCAGTTTGATCTTCAGATCCTGTGATTGTCCCGCAGGGATCTCGGTAACAGACCAGGTGACGACACGATGGCTGCTGTCGTATTGGCCATCGGTCGCTTCAACAAACGTCAATCCAGCAGGAATAACTTCTGAGACGGTCAAGTTCTGCATCGGCAGCGAAGTCGCATTCGTAATTTTGTTGACGTAAGTCGCCACGCGTCCCACATGACGCGTCTTCGGGCCAGAACGCGAGAGATCCAACATCGACTCCAGAATGCGGATCGTATTTTTGACCTCCTGAGTCGTCTTCTCGTTGATTGCGACCGATGCCAGATTTACGACGCGACCAGCCGCAAGTACATCCATCTCTAACTCAATGTCCCGTTTTTCCCCTGCTTTGAGCATCCCGATCTCATATTCCAAGTCGTTCCCGCCCGGATGCTGGAGTTCTTTGGGCAGCATATTGTGCAACATCACATTTTCGGCATCAGCGTCGCCGTTGTTCGTTACCGTGAACTGAACTTTGATCGTTTCGCCAATCCGGGCCGTTTCAGGTACAGTTGTTTCCAGTTTGATATTCGGTGAAGTGACGACCGTCGCAGCGGCTACTTCCGCCACAAAACTGACTGTCGCAACACTGCCAATCTGTCCCTCTTCGATCGGATTAATGCGGACAGAAATTTTCCGTTCATCCCCGGGCTTCAGCGTTCCCAGTTTCCAGAACAAAGTCTTTCCGTCAAACTCCGCCTGGGGAATCGTGCCTGTCAATTCGGAACCGGCCGGGATGCGATCCTGAACCAGGACGCGCGCCGCCGCCTCTGTACCCACATTCTTTACGAAAATGTGGTAGATCATTGGCTGCCCGAGTACCGCATTTTTCGGTGCGATCTTGTCGATCGTTAAACGAGGCTGCTGTTGACCTCGCGGATCATCCGGGGAGAGGGTCGCCTGCCCACGGTATCGTTCGGTAGGGAGAGGTTTGGCTTCTGCAGAATGTTGGAGGCGTTTCGGTTCCTCACCTTCCGGGACTGGTCGGAGTTCCTGTGTCTCGCCCGGATCGGCAAACAGTGGACGGGGCGGATTGGCGACCTTTGGCACCGCGTTCTCCAGAGGAGTTTCGGGAACGACGGTGCGCAGTTCGTTTGAAGCAAACTGTGACCTGGATGATTCGGGATCGCCGGGAGTGGGCAATGGCATTTCGCCATCAGGCTCCGGAAGTTCCTCTACTTCGTTTGCATGAAAACCGGTATTCGGTGCAGCGAACGGATTGGGGGCAAGCGAACCGGAACTCTCAACGTTCGATGATTGTCTGTTGTCGCCATCGGCAGCCGGAAAACTCCCTTCTACGAGTTCTGAGAATGAAGTACCTGGTCCAGTCGGCGATTGCATTGTCTCGAAGGGTGACGGTTCCGAATGATTTGGAACAGACAGATCAGAACCTTTTGTCGGTGCGGAATCCTCTCCGGCAACCGGTTGGATTTCGGATTTGGGTGAAAAAAGAGTCGGGTCCACCGCTTCATTGGTTTTGGAGTCCAACGGGCGGGCATTCACATCGGCTGGAAACAGTCGAGGCTCTTCGGAAGAGATGGGGGCAAGCGATTCAGGTTGTGTGCCTGCCACTTGTCGGAGACCCTGTGTGCCGATCTCCTCTCCCGACTTTTCGAACTCCTGAAACGAGGCCGTCTGGTTTTCCGCCCTTTCCGATGGACGCGTTCTCTGAAACGGATTGACATCACGAATGTTCGACTGCGAATTCTGGGGGAAGAGAACAGCCTCGTTGAATTCACCACCGATGGGCTTTTGTTGACCGTTGCCTCGTCCAGCGGCATTGGCAGCGATCATCTCTTCCATCGTCTCCGAGGCATCTTCCTTCGTGACAGCAGGTTCAAATTGATCCTGCGGAGGAAGTTCGCCACCTTCCCCAAGCGAGATGCCTGATGAATCACCAGGAGGGGATGCTTCGCCCTCATGACCATTAAAGGGTTGAAAGTCGCTGAGTTGTTCATTCGCGTCTGGTTTGGAAAGACTGCGTTGTGCCTGAACCACAACCAGTAACCCAATTCCCAAAACGCCAGCGATGGCCGCAAACTTCCAGAATGATGTCTGCATGGGAGTCCCTTCCCGCGAGCGGAATCCGCTACTTGATCGGAATGCTGTCAAAATGCGATGAATCGAGGCGCAATTGACGCCGGTCGACGTTGATTTGGTATATCAGATCGCCCGGAAACGGAAAAGGGGAATTCGACACTTCCCCGACAATAACCCCTGATGTATGCGAGAGTTACTTTCACCAGCTTCTGTTCAGTCTGCCTGTGAGGGGGGCTCTGTATCGACATCATGCCATTTCATGGCACGGTCCATCGGTTCGATTCGCAATACAACCATACCGTCCTGAAAAATTCGAACCGTCCCGGTCGATTCGCTGACGGCAATTGCGATCGCATTGGTCGTCTTCGAGATCGCAGCCGCAGCCCAATGTCTCGAACCAAGTCCTTTGGAAATCGTAAGATCGACTTGTGGAGCGTCAAGAATTCGCCCCGCGGCCTGTACAATGCCGTCAGAACTGACGATGAATGCACCATCAATCTGCGCCAGTTCTTTCATGCTTTCCCGCACGCGGGGTGATCGAATCATCCGCTCTTTTTGACTGTAACCACGAAATGGATCGTGTACCTGTTCGTGGGAAAGCTTCATCACCTTACGGTGATTTCCGACGACAAACAACGCACCGACTGGTTTGCCTTCCCGTCCCTCACGGCCAATTTCCACTGCCAGATCAACAACCGTCCGCAATGTTTCCAGAGGGACCTGCGTTTCGAGTCTTCGCAAATCGCGGGCAGTCAGGCGTGCCAGATGTTCTGCAAGATTGACGATGCTCATGGTGTCGAACATGTCTTTCTCATATACCGGATAAAGCGCGACGATCTTATCGCCACTCTGAATCAAGTCGTCGGCAATCGCTTCCAGCAACGACTGGCTCAATTGCAATTGCCGGGTCTGAGGCTCATGCAGCAACGGCACGAGGTCCACGTCATCCTCCATTGCAGCCCGATGCACATCCGGCTTGTCCGAGGCGACGACCAGATTCGTCTTTTTGAGAAATCTCTGGATCTCGGAAAAGTCAAATGGCAGGTCAGCGAGGATGATAATCGCCTGCGAGTCGCTGTCTTCCACCGCCTGACGTGCCGCCTTAATCAGACTGACAGCTTGCGGTGACAACTCAGCACGTTTCATACAACTATCCGGCCAGACCCGCTACGTGCGGCATTCGAGAGTAGAAGACGACTTGGCGATAGTTTAGGAAAAAACAGACTGCCGTCAACTCGCGCACCCTGTTGGCCTGATTGAGTTTTCCATGTGGATGGACGAATAACGATCGCGGCACGGATCGGGAGCCTCATGTCCCTTTTTCGACCAGACTTTCCGACATATCCATCGTCGCCCGAATGACACTTTTTGCACCAGACGCCCCATAAACGGACTGGTCGTTCTGCAGCTTCCGAGACACAATCCGGCCACGTCGGATGTCGAACAGAATGGTTCCCTTGAGTGGTCGCTGCATCAGTTGTACCTTTTCCTGAGGGGCATTCATCGGCGTGAGGATCGATGTTTTCAGTTGGATCTCGGCAAGGCCCTCTTTTACACCGGCCAGTTGGTAGGTTCGCAGGATCTCGAATGGCTTCGTCAGCTGCTTGCCAACCCGCACGGGAACCTGCATCCGTTCCTTCCATACGTCGCCAACCTGCAAGGGCGCATCGGGAAATTGAATAAGAAATCCCTGCTGAGCCGATCGTTGTGCTTCCGCAGCGTCCGCTTGCGTACCGCTTGCCGTCTGAATACGGGACATCGCCAGGAGTTTGCCTGTGCTGGAAAAACGGAGTCGTCCAAGCGGCTTGCCAACGGATTTGGCGATCTGCTGGAATGGCTTGGGTACCGATTTTTCCGATGTGCTGTCGAAAATGGTTGCCTCACCACCATTGAAGGAAACCGACTGTTTCACCTGATCGATAGTTGATTCCAACACGGCAGAACCATCGGCGTCGACAGACACGACGCGGAAGTGTTTTTTCACGTGGGAAACATTCGATGACGTCTCGCTGAAAGTGTCAGTCTGAGCCGAATAGGTCGACTTGTTTGTCACTTCATATCGCAGGATTTCGCCCGGAGTGAATTGATACTGCAGGTGGTACTTCTGTTGGGCGAAACCAACAGATGCCGGGCCCGCGATGACGATTGCACTAACGAAACAGGCCAGGGGGAAAAAACGGATTGCCATTGGCCAGACCGTCATTTCCGCAATTCGACCGCTGGGCTTTCTGGTTTGGATTTTCTGATCCTGAGTTGCGTGACGCGGAATCGCTCTGAGGAATTGCACTTGCTGGCTCCTTCCCGGAATCTTCTGATTGCGGACCGTCTCCGACGGAATTCTTCAATTTTGCGAATCCTAGCAGATGTGGATTTCCTCGCCGAGGGCAATTTTCTACTGACTTGCCGCACCGCAAAGAGATTCGCATTTCCAAAATACGCGAATCCAGCGGCTCAAGGCATGCCGGCATGAGGCGGCTGATACCGAGGCTGCCCTGCCCAACCGAGCTTCCGATGCAACGTCTTGTAATAGCGATGATCGGGCAATCGGGCGATCTGGAACTTCGTATCGGCCCGCTGTAAATCGATCCGATCGCCATCCATCACCTGCCGGTGGATTTGTCCGTCGATCGTAGCCGTCACTCCGCCGGAAACCTCTGGAACGGTAATTGTGTACATCCGATTGGCCGAGTCGACCACTGGCCGGTGCGTCAGCGTGTGCGGGCAAATGGGTGTAATCACGAACGCCTGCAGGTCCTGCCGCAAGATCGGTCCGCCGGCAGAGAGACTGTGAGCGGTCGAGCCAACCGGCGTGCTGATGATCAACCCGTCGCCAGAATAAGTCGCCACACTTTCACCATCGATTGCGAGTTCCACATCGATCATTTGCAAAGTCGTCGTCGCGGAAACCGCAATTTCGTTCAGTCCGAGATACGTTTCGCAAGTTCCATTGGGATGGGTGATTTTCGCCTCAAACATCAAATGCTCTACAACCTCATACTCTCGGTTCTGAATTCGCGTGTAGGACTTGAGAAACTCCTCCGGAGAGAGATCGGCCAGAAATCCAAGTCGACCAAGATTCACCCCGATGATGGGTAACTGATACTGGCCCATCTGACGACAGGCCCGCAAAATGGCACCATCCCCCCCCAGCACGATGACCAGATCGGCGTCAACTCTGGCGATATCCCAGTCGTCTGTCACCGTCGTTGCCACGACCTCTGTCAGCGGAAAGTCGCCGAGCATCTCAGCAATCGCAGCACGCGCCTGGCAGACCCGGGGACTTTCATCCCGGGCCACGATCACCAGTCTCAGGATTTCGGCAGTCATAGAACAGTTTACCTTTTGGTGTGACGTCTCTGGCTCGCGAGAGCCTGTCTTTACAGGCCTGACGATGCCCATTGCGGCACAGAAGAGTGTAATACACTCTGGCAGCGACTTTCCTTTGCGTTCGCCACATCGATTCGTGAAAGGCATCCGAGAGATCAGAACTGGTAACTGGACGCTCCATTTCGATTGTGCACAATGGAGAAGCAACTGGCAACCGGTGACGATTCCCACGTCATGCTGGCGGATGGAATTTTATGAACTACTTTGCTCACGGTATTCGATTTCTCGACCGCCCCGATTTCGTCGCTGGAACTGCGATCCCTGACTGGCTGTCGGTCGTCGACCGACGGGTACGGATGCGGTCTCCCAAAGTTCGCCCTTTTGTCGATCACGTGGACAGAATATGGGCAGAATTGGCCGCAGGGGTCATGCAGCATCTGCATGATGATCGCTGGTTCCACGGCACAGCTGCTTTTGCGGAAACCTGTACGCAGATGAGCAAATTGTTTCGAGGTGTGTTATCGGATGATGGTGGCCATCGCACTGGCTTTCTTGGGCATATCACTGCGGAACTCCTCATTGACCGTGTCCTCATGGAAACAAATCCTGGTCTCCTTGACAAATACTACAACACGCTGAGCGATGTTGATCCGCAACAGGTCCAGTCTTTTGTGAAAGCCGTGGCAGGCAAACCAGCCGACCGTTTGGCCGAGCTTATTGCTGGTTTTCTCCGCATCCGCTTTCTGGAAGACTATATCGATCCGGAAAAGATGTTATATCGCTTGAATCAGGTAATGGGACGGGTCAAACTGGACCCGCTTCCTGCACCGACTGTCAAAGTCCTGGAAGAGGGTTGTGATCTGGTTCGGCTGTCGATACACAAACTCCTCCCGTCCGAAAACTTTGAGACCGGTTTTCTGCCGACGATTGAATAACCAGACTGACGAACAAGACGATCAAATTGCGAGTCCGCCTGTTGAAAGTCCACTTGTTGAACACTTGTTGAAGTTGAAAATGTCCGCCTGCTGAAAAACAGAGAGGAAACAACAATGAAATACGGAATGAACCTGTTGCTCTGGACGTCTGATGTTACCGAGGCCGATTTTGGCATTCTTGAAAACCTCAAAGAGTGGGGCTATGACGGCGTCGAAATTCCCTGCTTCAATATGGAAGCCGCCAACTTCAAGGCGTTGGGGGCCAGGCTGGATGAACTGGAGTTGGGTCGAACGGCAGTGACGGTTTGCCCTCCGGAGGCCAATCCAATTTCTCCCGATGAAAAGGTCCGCAAATTCGCCGTTGATCATCTGAAAAAAGCGGTCGAGATGTGCGCCATTGCGGGGGCCACACACCTTGCCGGTCCCATCCATTCGACATTGGGGGAATTCTCCGGCCAAGGCCGAACGGACGACGAGTGGAATCGTTGCAAAGATGTACTCTCAGAGGTCGGCGATCACGCCAGAGAAAACAACGTCACTTTGACGGTCGAATACCTGAACCGCTTTGAATGCTACTTTCTTAATTGCGCCGAGGATGCAGGGCGATTCTGCCGGGAAGTTGACCACTCACACGTGAAGACGATGTACGATACGTTTCATGCGAACATTGAAGAGAAAAGCATCACCGAGGCAGTGAAGGCCTGTGCCGACCAGTTGGTGCATGTGCACATTTCCGAAAACGATCGCTCGACACCGGGCGAAGGTGGGGTGAACTGGGACGAGAGTTTCGCCGCGCTCAAGGAAGTAGGCTACGATGGCTGGTTGATGATCGAAGCGTTCGGCCTGGCATTGCCCGATCTTGCGGCAGCCACACGCATCTGGCGTCGAATGTTCCCGTCGGAAGAACATCTAGCTTGTGAAGGGCTGAAGTTCATGAAATCCCGCTGGGAAGGTTAGAGCCGTTTACCTTCTGGTGTGGCATCTCTGGCTCGTGGGAGCCTGTTTGCCCAAACGACGTCCATCGTGGTACAGAAGAACAATCCGCTCTATTTCGTATCATTTCTTGGTTGCTCTGGATTCCCGCGTTTGCAGGAATGACTCGATAGTCCTACGGACTTTTCTCTGTGGCGGCTTGAGCCTCATTTGAAACTGTAATAGCAGTATGAAGGTCACTACACCTAAATGTGGCTTGCAATTATGCGGACCGTCACCTGTGGCAAATCGTTCTCAATCTGTATTGCAGCGGCTGGTGGTTGCTGCTGATCCGGTTGTTCCTCTGGTTCAATGACAGTCAATGGCGTCGGTGTAAATCCGATGAGCATGAAACCGAGCGTCACCCAGCCGAGCAGCGCACGACCGATCCCCAATGGAACGTGGTCGTTCGCTGTGGGGGGATGAAACGGGCCCATCAGAATGATCAGAATCAGCAGAAACATGTAGCTGAATTCGCGAAACCACATCATCGCAAGAACGCCGCAGAGGACAATCAATCCGTTTATGATGTATGATTTGCGACCGATCAAAGTGTAGAGGATGTGTCCGCCGTCCAATTGCCCGAGCGGTATCAGGTTCAGTGCGGTGATGAAGATGCCAACCCAACCGGCAAACAACAACGGATTGTTGATAACAACCGTATCTTCCGGCAAAGGGCCATGTTTAAGTGTGTACATCCATTGCAGCAACAGCGGATCACCAAAGATCAATTGAATTCCGTCAGCTGCGTCGTCCAAAACCATCGTTTCGGATTGTTGCACGCCGAAACAGGCAACGGGCATCGCGATGATCAAACCCGCCAAAGGCCCGGAAATGGCAATATCGAACATCTGTTTGCGATCCGCCACGTGAGCTCCCTGTACAATCACTGCCCCCATGGTGCCAAACGGACTGCCGGGAAAAGGAATGAAGTAGGGGTAACTGGCCGGGACATGGTATCGAACGGCCTGTAAATAATGTCCCATTTCGTGAAAAAGCAGAATGAGCATCAGGCAACCTGCATAGGTCACTCCGTTAGAAATTGCCACCTGCCAAACCGCTTCCTCGTCTAAACCGGCAGGAATGGGACCGCTCGACAAGCCGGCGAGAAATGTCGTCACGCAAGTGGCGAGGAAGAGAATCAGTGTCAACCATTTACGTTGCCTGACGACCGGACGACCGGAACGCGCACGATGAACATCACCATGCGAACCGGTCAGCAATTCACCTTCCAGAACTTTTTCCTCATCACCGGAATTCGGCTCCGAAAAGGAAGGAGATATGGAAGAGTTCCAGTCTGAATCGTTGTGAAAATCAGGCGAGTTGGGCGTATTGTTCATTCCGAACGGCGGTTCCGGCTATGGATTCTGAAGTCGTCATTGCCAGTATCATAGGCGCTGGATGTCCATTCGCCTATCGAGTCACCGCGTTTCGACAAGCCAAACACTCACAAAAATGCCACCACGTAGATAATCGCCAGAATGATCTGAATGGCTGCGAACGGTGCTGCGGTTTTGACAAATCCGATGAATGTCAACGGCAGCTTGTAGCGATGGATGACGGTCATCGCGACAACGGTGGATGCTGAGCCGATCGGCGTGATATTGCCACCGAGATTCGCTCCAAAAATCACACACCACCAGAAGGAAGACGCGGTTGGATCGGGATCGGTTAATTGCACAACCGGATTCGCCTGCAGAATTTTCGCCAGCACCGCTGCCAGCGGGATATTGTCGGTGACCGAACTGGCCACGGCTGAGGCAGCAAGCAGAATTCCCGAGGCGAGTTTGATCGGCATATTCAAGACCGCCGCAATACCTCCGCCAATCAGATTCAACACTTGCGCATGTTCCATAATGTGAATCACCACAAACAGCGAAGCAAAGAACGCCAGCAGATCCCAGTCAACCAATGCGTAAAACTTGTCGGCTTCGCTTTTGTAGGCCATCAAGACAACACCGGCGAAAAGCAACGCGATGAATCCCATCCCAAGTTTGTCGAGATCACAGGGCAATGCCGATTGAAACGATAAACAAAGGATAAAAGTTACCAGCGCACCAACGGAAAACCAGAAGAACCTGTCACTTGGCACGCCATCATTTTCATCGAAGCTGGCCACCAGTTCGCGGGCCATCTGGCGGTCCTCCTCGGTCTTCAGTCCTTTGATACCGAATCGCCATTTTCCGAAAACCAGTGTGACGGCTGTTGTGACAACGACATACGGTGCCGCCACCAGAAAGAACTTGACGAAGCTGATCCCCGCTGCCTTGCCGACGATGATATTCGGCACACTACTGATTAACGTCAATAATCCGCCTACATTGGTCAGCAAACCTTCAATCAAGAGAAAACCGAGCAGCAGATCCTTACGTTGCAGTTTGTTGAGTGAAACGGCCGTCAGGCTGCCGATGATGATCATTGCCGTCACGTTATTCAGCATGGCGGAAAAAACGACCGTCATCACGCCGTAAGCGATCATCAGCCGCCACGGATCTCCGCCGGATGCTTTGGTCAACCGAATGGCCATCCAGCTGAAGACCCCCGATCGACTGGTCACCTCTACGAACAAACTCGCTCCCAAAATAATCGTAATCACGCCCCAATCGATTTGCGGAATGTAGACCGGCAAATCAAGCAGACAGGCGTCGTCATAAACGAGATGTTTTTTGAGATCGTAACTTCCCGGCAACACAACCTTGCCAAATGACAACAGGTCCAGCAAAGTCGCCAGTAACAGCGAAATGCCCGCGAAAGTGCCGACAATCATCGATTTCTTCGCATGAATTTTTTCTTCCAGCGCCAGAGAACCGACCATCGCGATCAGAATAGTGAGAAACAGACAGGTAACCCACCCCGGCACATCGTGATGAACCGAAGCATGTTCGGTGGCATCGGCTGCCAGTTCATCCGCAGCCAGCATGCAAATGGAAAATGATTCCAGCATCCTCATTCCTCATTGCGATTGGATCAGATTCTCAAACGTCGCGGGATCAGAGCAACAGCAGCGGCATGTTGACCAGCTCGACACTGAGTGCGTAGGTCAGGCCGTGCATTGCCATTTGCATGTCGTCTTTCGTATTCGCCACCAACAGATCAATGCCATGCTCATCTATCAGATTCTGGTAGACCTCAAGATGATGTCCGCGATCGACGATCTTATCGACGCACAATTGTGGCCTCTGTTCCTTCAACACGCTGATACAGTTGTCAATGTAATCGCTGGCTTCCTTTTGAAGCTGCTCTCCGATTAACTCGCGAGCCCGAGCTGTGTCAATTTCAGGAATCCTCTCAATCGCCTTCATGTACCGTTCAAAGGCGACATCATCTTCGATGTGGCACAACCAGACGGCTCCGTCGTCGGGTGCAACACCGACACCGGAATTGACAAGCCGGTGATCGCCGGAAATGTGATCGGTCACGACCATCACATTTTGAACAGTTTTCCCATTCAGAGAATCGGGCCGGGCAGCCGTTCCAGGCAGCACCAGAACCGGTGCGGAAACCACCTGTGTTAAAACATCCAGATAGACTCCCAGACTATGTTGGGGTACGAGCGATGCCTCCTGCAAATGGCGACAGGTCAGAATGACATCGGGACGAGCAGACTCAATACGCTGCAACAACTCATTCACCGTGCGAAAATCATCACCATGAATGACCGGCCAGTCCCGCCCGTCACCCAGTCCGGGGAACAAACCGCGTAACTCACCTGCGAACTGCGATGCCCTTTCCTTGTCCCGATCGGTCACCAGCACAACACGATCGAACGAGACCGGTTCACAAACGTAGGGTGTTCGGTCCGCTTTTCGGAATATCGATTCAAACTCATCGATCTGATCCATGGTGCCTTCCGATGCGTGGTTTGATGCAGATGCAGCAGCGATTCCACTTGCCGAATAGAGATGTTATCTATCGCCTTGTAACCACTTGCACCTGAAGCGTCAACAATCGGCAAATTGGTGAAGGCAGGCACGGAATCGCTTACGTCTGCCATCCTTTCGATTGGCCGCCAACTTCCTTAAAATGAGCGAAGCTGTCGAAAAAAGACACGCCAGTTTGTTGTTCGCTCAGACGCCACCTGAAACCAACTTGCAGAACTCGAAGAAAGAACACCGTGAACCGCCCTCCCCAAGCCGCTCAAAACCTGTCCGAACCGACGATCAAACTGACGGAAGGCTGGCATTGCCTGCATCTTTACTACACGGTCGATCCTGCCGCGTTGAACCAGATCAGCGAAAGCGATCGTGCCGCGGCACGAGAACAAATCGAGCAGATCCTCAATCCCCATCGAGCTGATGCTCCGGAAAGAGTGCAGACATCGATTGTCACGGGACATCGAGCGGATCTCGGTTTGATGATCCTTGATCCTGATCCTCTCAAGATTGACTCCATTCCGACCGCCATTCGTGCCACGGCATTGGGACCGGCATTGAAACGGACCTGTTCGTTCGTCTCCATCACCGAAGTTTCCGAATATGTTCCCACCGTCGAACAGTACGCGGAAAAACTCCGTCTGGATGGAACCGATCCTTCCGATGTAACATATCAGGCGAAGATCAACGCGTATGAACAACGGTTGCCCGCAATGAACAGACAACGGCTTTACCCCGACATTCCGCCGTTGCCGGTGACATCGTTTTATCCGATGAACAAAATCCGGCATCCGCAAGCCAATTGGTATACCGAGCCGTTCAGCGTCCGTTCTGCATTGATGGCTGAACATGCGACTTCGGGCATCAAATTTGCCGGTCGAGTGTCGCAGTTAATCACCGCTTCAACCGGATTCGACGACTGGGAATGGGGCGTCACACTCTGGTCTCGCGCTCCGGAGCACATTAAAGAGATCGTCTACACGATGCGATTCGATCAAGCCTCTGCGCGGTATGCCGAATTCGGGCCGTTCTATGTCGGGTATATTTGCGATGCCATCGACGCGCTGAAGCACCTCAAACTGTGACCTCTTCGATTCGATGCCGACTTTTCAATACGACACGATTTTGACATTCGTGCTTCAACAATGTAGAACGGCCGGGCCATCACAGTGACAACCCGGCCGGCAAAGAATGGAGAATACACAGAGGCATTTCAAAACCAGATTGAGGTGAGGGAATTCACAACGACATTTTTGTGTGGACCCATCCTTAATAACTGGTTTCGAAACGGATGTCGGATTAGAGCAGCTTACTTTCTGGTGTGACGTCTCTGGCTCGCGGGGAGCTATTGGACCGTCAAGACGAAAAGTCAGGTTTGATGAAGTTGCAAGGAGCGACAACAGAGCGGGTGATGTTAATCCGCCCAAAAACGAAGCCCTTGACAAGGCACTACGTTTGTTTGCAGGCCGAACGACGTCCATTGCGGCACAGAAGAGCGTAATACGCTCTAACGCCGTTTGAATTTGTAATCCTTGTTGTTGCGATCAAACGTGATGTCAGCGAATTGCAAATCGAAATGCAAATCGGTGAAGGTGTAATGTTCCACCAACGTTTGCTCGTCCAGTTTCTGGCTATCGGAATTCGACAATGCGGCATCGTTTTTCGGCCAGCCGAAATTCTTTATGAACACCGGCAGCGAGTATTCCTTGTCGATGAAGACCACGCTTTTCCGAACCCGTTCAGAAGCGGTGCGCGATGTGTACTGAACCTCAAAGCCGAAGCAATCCCGTTCGTTAAAGACAGCGTTGGGCAGCATGACACAACTGGCGCTGCCTGGTTTTTCCAATTCCAACCGTCGCTGGGCTGCCATCTTTTTCACAACGTTCAGCATGCCGGCCATGGTGATTGGCTGCCGCGATTCCTTCATCGCCATTTCCCCGTGTGGGTCAAGTTTCACGCAGGGCAACAATCTTGCCTTCCATCCACCGGGATGAACGAGCATATCGCCATCGTTCTGGCCTTCGACGTAAATCAATTCCCGACCGGTTTCACCCACTTTCCACTTCATATAGACGCTGAATGGTTCATGGCGAATTTTCATCTCCATGACTTGCGGGTCCTTCAACTCCCCATCAACGCGTTCCTGTTTGAACAGTGTCACGCGATAGTCGGGAATCGATTCCAGCCGATGCTGACCTTTTTCGAGCAACAGCAGCTTGATCAGTAAGGGGAGATTGCCCGGCGCGGCGGGGAGCTGGTTGTCTCCCCCTTCCAGTCGACTCGACTGGCTGTCATCATCGCCCCGAATCAAACCTGCGGTCAACAAGCGAGGTTGGGAGTTGATCGTCGGCTCTTGTGTCAGGGCCACCAGAGCGACTGAGTCCTCAAGGGATTCCGCCTCTGCAGGTGTGGCATCGAAGTTGTAGTACAATATTCCAGCCGCCCCGATGCATAACATTAAGGCGGCAATGTTTCTCCATCGGTCCTGAGGACCATCGGAGTGAGATTGATCGATTCGCGTCATGCGTTCCTTACCTTTTTTTCTTTGAACCAAATTGTGACCTCTGCGTACATCCGAAATCTATAGATAACCAGCAAGTCAGATCACTCAATAATTCTGCCAACACGCTTCGACGCTCGGAATGCGAAGAGGTGTCGGGACAGCGCCCGTCAACATCTTGTTGGCAGCAATGAGAACATTGGCAACAATGAGAACAACGGGCCAGCGGCGATCGATTCACCGGAGTATCCTGCATTTCGGACCGGCTGTTCGCTGGCGCTCATGAAATTTGCGCGCGATTGAAAAGGCGATTCAGCACGCGAAACACGAAACATGCCTAGCGTCGGACTCATCTGGAATTTTCGCAGAGATCACTTCCACAACCACAATTCGCCGACTTGCGCAATCGGCAAAGGCGCACGTCACACTGCGCAATCTGAGAAAACTCAGAGTCTGCGAGATGGTTGGTCAGTCAAAGGGTAGGGATTCTCAGACCTGGGGCCGTGCATTGCAATGACGGCAGCACGACGCTGAAGTCCCCGCGATTCACGCCTCGTTCAAAAAACGGCTCGCGGCAAAATGAAGAAACCGGGACGGCTGTGACGATGTGGCGCGTCAAAATATGAGCTTGGTTCCCGATACAACGGCGTATTGAACCAATTTCAGGGCGTATTACGCTTTTCTGTGCCGCGATGCACGACGTTCGGCCTGAAATATGGCTCCCTCACGAGCCAGGGGCGTCACACAAAAAGGCAAACGGCTCCAGGAGATCGGTAGCGAATCGATCAATCTGAGTGATCACATGTCAGATCAGACAAACCACACGTTTTGCTTTCATGGCTTCGCTTCTCGCTTCAGACGAGGGACTAACTCGACGGCCACCTTGGTTTTGACCGGCGGAATACGAGGTGTATACGCTTCGTACACAACGCCATGACCATCTGCACTGCTTTCGCCTCGGACGTCGATCATGGCCGACGAAAAATTGGCGACACAAATGATCTCGCCCCCTTCCGCTTCGTAGGCCTTTTTGCCCGAAGCTGGATCAACAAAAAAACCACTGCCGGCAAAGACCCAGCGATCCTTCATCTCCCGCCGGCGACCTTCGTTGTAGATCTTCCTGATCGCCTTTTGCCATCCCGCGTCGTTGCTCATCGCGAGATATCTGTCGCGTTGTTTCTCCGTCATCTGGTCGTACCAGACCAGTTCCTTGTGGGCCTCTTCAAAACGCAGGTCGCCCCGCCTGGGTAGAGTGACCCCCTCGGGGAGTTTTTCCATCGGTTCGAGATAAAACCGCCGGATGGCATGCTGGACCCAATTTTGCGCCGGGACACGGTGTGTTTTTCCTTTGTCGTCCTTCCAGGAGAGAAAGACATCGATCTGCGTTCCCGTCGCGCTTTGGAACCTGGGTCGAAATCGAGCGGGCGATCCCGGTTTAGCTCCCAGGGCGAGCAATCCGGCATGAATAACGTATGCATCGGAATCAACGACCAGAATCGACTCATGTTCCTTCGTTTGTTTCTTGCAGACCAGCATCTCTAACGCTCCGTCGCGCAGACAGACCTCCGCCTTGAGAATCAGTTTCTTGTTCGCCAAATCGAGCAGGACAGTCTTTTGCGGATTCAACGGCTTGTGAGCCGGCACTTCCTGTGCCGACAAGGAACGAACACCAGAAGCGGCAAGCAAAGTGAAACCGAGAAGTAGAACAGAAAACGGACGAGAGACGATCATGAGCATCACCTTGTGCAAAAAAACGTCGGTGAAAACAGATTTCGAATTACATGTATTCTAGGGCGGTGGCAAGTCTCATGCCAACTGGCAATGTTCGCAGTCGCCGCAAGGAAAACGAAATTCGGGCTATTCAAGGGCAGCTTACTTTCTGATGTGACGTCTCTGGCTCGTGGGGGCCTGTATTTGCATGCCTGACGACGCCCATCGCGGCACAGAAGAGCGTAATACGCTCCATGTGGTACTTCGTTGCCGCTCCAGCCGTCACCGCTCCAACTTCAACGAAGTGCTGGCGATGTTCAGCCAATCGGCCAGATCTTTTACGAACTGATCCCGGTTCTTCTCGAATTCCAGCGTGTGGGCCGCCTCGGGATATTCGATGAGCGTCCGTTGCTGCGACGGTACTTTCTCGAACAGTTTCCGCGTCGCGTCATTGTCAATGATACGATCCTGACCAGCCAGCATCAGCAGCAGCGGGCAGTTGATCTGCGGTAGTAATTCGCTTGCCTGTTTGTCGAGTTCGCGGCTGGCTCCGAGGAAGCCAACACTCACGCGATGCAAAGTCAGCGGATCATCATTGATGTACTTCTGCCATAAGGGATCATGAGTGAACAACGCAGGATCACCCAGTGGGACGTTGACCCGGGCATTCACCCATCCCTTCCACAGAGCATATTTCAACTTCAACACCCGATTCCACTTCGGCTTAATCCTGGCGCAAATACCAGGATATAGCAGAGCGAGCCCTTCGACCAGATCAGGTCGACGGGCTGCGGTGACGACGGCGAGCTTGCCTCCCCAGCTGACCGACATCAGAAAAATGGGAGCGTCAAAGTTTCGCCTTTTCCGTTCTCGATGCAGGTCGGCCAGAAATTGTGTGATATCACCCACGAGTCGTTCGGGATGCAACACATGCCCGCGCTGTTCCTGATTTAATCCTGATCCACGCCGGTCAAGAAAGCGGATATCGTAGCCTTCCTGACAGAGCCGATCGCAGGAATAGGTGTACCAACCCGAATGGCTTTGAATACCGTGTAACATGACGATGTAGGCGCGCGGAGAGGACTGTGTCGGTTGCCAGTGCCGGTATTGATACTGATATCCATCCGAAGCTTCAAAACTATGGATGGTATGCTCACGGAAGAGCGGTTGTTCTTCGGACATCGCAGGCGCGCGGCGTTCCTGGATCAACCAGTCGGTGGCGACCGGGACTGAGCTGGGAACTTCGATGGTCATCTCTTCCTGCACGTCGTCCGCCCTTTTCGTCCAACCACCAATGTCAATTGTGCTGCCCGCACTCTCACCCCGATTCGATTTGCAGCAGGTTTCCTGTCAGAACCAACAGATCCTTCGTCGAAAAGCGGGCTTTGCCAATTTCGAGGATTTCCCGGAGAAAGCATCGTGACACGTTTGGTATTGTGCGGAATTCTCACAATGCCAAACTTTCTATCGCTGGCGTTGCGGAACCTGCCACCCGCAATTGTGCCATATTTCGTACCAATTTGACAGTTTTCGCAAGACAAAACAGTTTTCGCAAGACAGACAGAGCATCGTCCGTGAGACAAAGCAGCCCCAATGCCGCAATCAAAACCACCCCAAAAAGCTTGCGAGCTGGTTGCACTTTCTTATCATTGCCCATCATTCTCGTTTCTCGCCATTAGAGCGTATTACGCTCTTCTGTGCCGCGATGAGAGCGTCGTCAGACCTGCAAATACAGGCCTCCACGGGCCAGAGAACGTCACACCGGAAGGTAAACTGCTCTAGCTTTGCCCGTCTGCCGTTGCAAGATCTTCCAGTACACGGGCGAAGGCGCCGTAGCTTCCTTCATCAAACAGAACGAAGCGAATGAGTTGCGGCCGTCCATGATCGAGGCAGAAGTCGCGTGTGGTCGATAACGAGACCTCGGCTGCCTGATCTTTCGGAAATCGATAGACACCGGTACTGATGGCAGGAAAGGCAATCGATTCGCAATTGTGTTCGATGGCCAGATTCAGACAGGCTTCGTAAGCGCTCGACAGCAGTTCCCGCTCCTTACGATGTCCCCCACCCCAGACTGGCCCCACAGCGTGGAAGACATGTTTTGCCATCAATCGTCCCGCTGATGTGGCAACGGCACTTCCCGTGGGGCAGCCATCGGGATAACGTCGCCTCGTCTCTTCCATCAATACGGGACCGGCAGCAAGGTGAATCGCGCCATCGACTCCCCCGCCACCTGCAAGTCGGGAGTTTGCCGCATTGACGATGGCATCAACTTCCTGCAGCGTGATATCGCCCTGCACCAGTTCAATTTGACACTTCCCAAACTGAACGAACATCGAACCTCCGGTCGCTCCGACCAAACGCGAAACAACAATATGGATACAACCGGAATCATATCGCTCGGGATGACTTCGTTGCAAACTCCGCGGGAAGATTTAATAATCAGCCACGTAGCCACTTCAAAAAATGCCGAATGAGACTTGAAGGTAACTGGTCAACGTGATTCGCATTGCCCATCTCGTAAACTCTTTGGAGGGTTCCAGCGCCGAGAGGCAGATGTCCTTGCTGGCGCGGGGGTTGCCACGCGCCGAATTTGACGTGAAGGCCATCGCCCTGACACGTGGCGGTTCGTTGGAAGAGGAATTGCGTCAACACGCTGTGCCGTCCAGGATCATCGGCAAACGGTTGCCATTCGATCCGTTCGTGATCTGGGAGTTGCGACGCTGGCTGGATGCCAATCAGCCGCAGGTATTGCACACCTGGGGCTACGCAGCCAATCTTTACGGTCGATGGGCCGGCAGGAAACGAAAGCATCTCAAAATCATCGCGAGCGACTCCTCGGTGGGTTCTGTGCAATCGGGCTTACGGCTTGCTGGCGATAAATGGGTGCGGAAGGCGACGTCGCTGTTCGTCGCCAACACTGACGTTGTCGCAGAACATTACCGCCAACTCGGATATCAGGATGTGATTCTCCGAGTCATTCCACCCGGAATTCCTTTGCCCACAACCAACCCGTCAAAACGGGAGCAGATACTCAAACAACTCGATCTGCCGCCACAGGCACGCGTCGTGGCGAGCGTCGGACCATTGTCGCGAGAGAGTCGCGTCGACGATTTGATTTGGGCCTTTCATCTTGTCAAGCAACTTGCCGGCAATGCGTTTCTGGTCATTGTCGGCGATGGCCCGGAACGACAGCGGGCTCTCGACCTCGCAAATCATATGCAGTGCGAAAAGGCGGTTCGCATCGTCCCGCAATTCGATCACCACAACGATCTGTACGGCATAATGAATGTCTTCTGGCTGGCGAGTGAACGCACCGCGATTCCTACACGTCTGATGTCGGCATTGGCAGCGGGTGTGCCGGTAGTCTGCTCGAAAACCGATTCGACCGAGTCGATTGTCGACAATGGTACCGATGGTTTCCTGGTGAAAGTGGGAGACACGGCCGGGTTCGCACAGTACACCGATCGGCTGTTGAGTGACACCGAAATGGCAAAGCGGATGGGCCAGGCGGGGCGACAGAAAATTGCCGCCAGGTTTTCGCCGGAGAACATGGTTCAATCGTATTCCGAACTCTATCGTCAGGTCGTCGGGGAATAACTGCGTGTGCGGAATTGTGGGAAGTGTCTGGACAACGGCTGATTCGGCAATTTCGCCACTGACGCTGCAACGGATGATGTCCCGGCTGACACATCGCGGACCAGACGATTCGGGAACGTTTCACTCTGAGGAATCCCGAGATCCATCGGGAACTTCGGCCTCTTTTCCGAAAGCGGCACTCGGACACCGGCGATTGTCCATTATCGATGTGGAGGGTGGGCGACAGCCCATCTCGAATGAGACTGGCGACATCCATGTCGTTCTCAACGGTGAGATTTACAATTTCGTGGAATTGCGTGATGAGCTTTCCGGCAAAGGGCATCGTTTCGCAACGCAGACCGACACCGAGGTAATCGTGCACGCCTACGAAGAATGGGGGAACGATTGTGTTACCCGGTTGCGGGGCATGTTCGCGTTTGCGATCTGGGACGAGCGTCAGCGGGTCCTGTTCCTGGCGCGAGATCGCCTGGGACAGAAACCGCTGGTCTTTCGGGAAGAGGTGGGGCGTATTCTCTTCGCCAGCGAATTGAAGGCGTTGCTGGCTGTCGAGGGCATGCCAGGAGCGCTCAACCTCGGCGCCGTTGACCTGTTCCTCACGTACCAATACGTTCCCGACACGACCTGTATTCTGGAAGGGTTTCGCAAACTTCCACCGGGTCATTATGCCATTTTCAAACGGGGGCAACTCGATGTCCAGTCCTACTGGACCCCACCCTTTAATACACCAGCAGAGCGTTCGCCGGGCGAATGGCAAAGCCTGTTACGAGAACGGCTGACCGAAGCTGTTCAATTACGGATGCGAAGCGACGTTCCGCTGGGAGCGTTTCTCTCTGGCGGCATTGATTCGACAATCATTGTCGGTCTGATGCGTTCACTCTCTCCCAAACCCATTGAGACGTTTTCAATCGGTTTTTCCGTCGCTGCGTTTGATGAGACGGCGTATGCACGCGAAGCAGCGGAAAAGTTTGGGACTCGACATCGGGAACACATTGTTGATCCTTCCGCAATTGAAGTCCTGCCGCAAATCATCTGGCATTTCGACGAGCCGTTTGCCGACAGCTCAGCCATTCCGACATTCTGGCTTTCACGCTGGACGCGGCAACATGTTACGGTCGCATTAACGGGGGATGGCGGAGACGAACTGTTTGCCGGCTACGATCGTTACCGGGCAGTCCGGCTGGCATCTCAATTTGATCGCATCCCCCTACTGCGACATTTCGCTGCTTTGCGACTATGGCAGTCACTTCCTTTTTCCGTAAAGCCGAAATCCCGGTTACGGCGTCTGCGAAGATTTGCAGCTGAGTTGTCGGAAACACCGGTGCGGAGGTATCTCAACTGGATCTCCTATTTCAATGCCGTTCAACGGTCTGAACTCTACACCGATACAATGCAGGCAGCTTTGGCCGAACAGAACGCGGATGACTACATCACATGGGCCTATGAACAGTGCAAACACCGCGACTTTGTGACACGAACCACGGCTGCCGATGTACACAGTTATCTCCCTTGCGACATTCTACGAAAGGTCGACATCGCCAGTATGGCACATGGTCTGGAATGTCGCAGCCCGTTTCTGGATCATCCGGTGGCTGAATTGGCTGCCGAAATGCCAATCGAAATGAAGTTGAATCGTAAAGGGGGCAAGCGGGCCTTGATTGAGACTTTTTCCGATCTGCTCCCAGCATCCATTCAGCGACGACGAAAAATGGGGTTCGGTGTGCCGTTGGATAGCTGGTTTCGGGATGAACTCAAGCCGCTGCTGGAATCGACATTACTTGGATCAACCTGTCTCGACCGAGGCTATTTCCGTGAAAACGTTCTGCGACGGATGCTGAACGAACATGCCACCCGACAGGCAGACCACAGCAGCCGATTGTGGGCCTTGCTGATTCTGGAACTCTGGTGCCAGATGTATGTCGATTCGCCGACCCCGCCCCAGAGTTGCCCGACGTCGTTTGCGGACATGATCACGATGAGATAAATCGCCAGGGCCTCAATACTCAGTTGATCACCTTGATGATTCTGCGAGGTGCCGTTTTGAGGTCAAAGTTGATTTCCCGGCCCTCAGACGTCACGACGGCGTTCAACTCAGTCTCTTCACCGTGATATTTTTTCGGCAGAACGCGGCCTTTTTTGTTGACTGGCCCAGTGATGAAGACTTTATGGTCACCCACTGCCGCTCCGGGAACGTCTTTCACGTAGTGCAGAATGTATCGCCCGTTATCGTCGGTAATGCCGACTGATGCTGCCAGTTTTTCACTCGAATTTTTTTCGAGGATGGGATTGAAGATGACAGTCGCCCCGACAAAGGGTTCGCCATCGAGTGTCACTCGACCATGGATCGGCCCCAGGGGAGGGTGTCCCGCTCCTCCCATCATCACGCGATACGATAAAAGGTAAGCACCGTAAATAACGAAACAGGCGACGATGATTCCCGGAACGACAGTCAGCAGAAAGGATCGCATGGAGCCAAAATAGTCGACCCCAATCCGACTGAATTTATCCTGTCCGGTCTCTGTCACCGTGCTGAAGTCGGGAACCCGCAGCGTTTTTCCGCAAGCGGCGCAACTGATCTTCATCCCAATTTTGTTGTTGGGTGCCTGCATTTTTCTGCCGCACCGGCAGGCAAATCGAATGGCCATAACGGAAACCCACGACCTGCCCAAGCCTCATCACACCGGACACTCCCCCGACGCGATCTGGAACACGGACAATGGCCGAAATCTAGAGCAGTTTACTTTTTGGTGTGACGTCTCTGGCTCGTGAAGCCTGTATATGCAGGCCAAACGACGTCCATCGTGGCACAGAAGAGCGGAATACGCTCTATTTGCGGTATTTATTTGAATTCGGTAACCGGGATGTCGCCATTGCGACTTCCGAGGTTCATGAATGTAATCTGGTTGATATTTTCCGACAGGCTGTGCACGCTGCCATCGGCGAACAGGAACATCGCCAGACCGACATGATCGCTTCCCGCCAGATCGAACGCCACATTTTTGTTGATTCCCAGTCGTGTGGAGAACATGGTGGCTGGTCCACCCCAGTACCAGCCATCACTGCTCTGTTGAGTTACCATGACGGTCGTGACCGACGAGCCATCTTCGGCTTCTTCGGTCCGCTCTTCCGTCGTACCGTTAAGCCGGGGAACTTCTCCCGCCATAATTGTCTGAGAGGTTCCGTCGTCGATATCCGCCATTGTTGTCGCACTGTCAACATGGAAGATGCCGACGCATTTGTTCCCCGGCAGTCGGGGCGGGTCATAACCGGGATCAGTCAGGTTCCCGCTCAACAGATGCCACGTTCGACGCCTCGTGGAATCGAAGCCAGTGCAAAATCCGAGGCTTCCAGCATAATCATTGCCCCCTTTGACGAATCCGGGGATTCGCTTCACACCAGGATAGTTTTCGATCGACATACTGTCTCGTCGAGTCGGGCAATAAAAAGCCGGAATTTCAAATTGCGCCGCAACGGCATTACCCAGCACGTTCGTCGTGAAATCCCATTCCTTATAAATGTCTTCCAATTCCATCTGCGGGAGAATGTGGAGCATCCAGCTTGTCCCATGCAAACCGGTGCCATTGGGCTCGATCGCTTCATCAACGGCTAATCCGTTCATGACGTTGGCAATTTGTCCAGGCGGGAATTTGGTGTGCGCCGTTTGGTAGTTGTGGAGTGCCACCCCAATCTGCTTCAAATTGTTTTTGCAGGCTGTCTGGCGTGCCGCCTCACGTGCAGCCTGAACAGCCGGCAGCAGCAGAGCCACAAGCAACGCAATGATGGCGATCACGACCAGCAATTCAACGAGTGTAAAACCACGGGGCAGCGAATTTCGTCGAAACATTATCGATCCTCCCGATTAAATCGGATTGCACATTTTCAATGGATTGGGTGCGGAGTTGTTACCTGACAAATATGGTTTCTTAACCCTTCAGGATACTGTGACTTCGCAGGTTTTGTCAATTTGCGTCTCATGAAACGAAAACAACACACGTACAGTGGTGATCCCGTTGCATTGCAACTCATCGACCCGAATATCACGCTGACATCGAAAAATGGGTTGAAAACCGCATTGCCACGCAATGCAGTTTTTTTCTGAGCGAACGTGTTGCGTGGCAACGCAGCTATGGGAAATCCCATTATCGGATGGCTCAGGTATGTACGCCCCCCATTTTCCTGTTGATTGAAAACAGTCGCGAGAGCGGCATGCGGGTGGCTGGCAAGTGGATGCGCGGCTGGCGACAGTACTGCGCGGTTCCGGGACACTGCGATCGGTTCCGGCAGTTCGATCAGGCGTTGCGAAGTCTCTGGCTGCGACAGATTCGCTGCCGCAGACTCAACGCGGATACAAGGGCTGGACGTGGGGCCGTTTTGCCTGCCTGTATCGTCATCGTTGCTATATTCCCAAGCCGAAAATCGTCTAATTGTCTATTTGAAGAGGACTTCCACCTCCTGAGGATGAATCACAAGTTTTACCTTTAGTAGAAGAGTTTAGAGTGATTTTCCGGATTCAGGGAAGCAATCCCGAAAAGGACGCTCAGCCGGATACTGGGATTCAGAGTTCAATTTCGTCCAAATCCTGTGCGATTGTCGTTTCCCGAAAAATGGCCTGAGCGACTGACAAATCGATCGGATCATCACTGGTCAATTGTGGATCGATATGCGTTAGAACCAATCGCTTCACACTGGCTTCAGCGGCGACACGGGCCACCGAGGTCGTGTAGCTGTGACCGGTCATCTTCGCCAGGTCAACGCCTGAGTCGGGAAAGTTGCATTCATGGATCAACAAATCAACCCCGGCAACAAAATCTGTGTACGTCCCATCGGCAATTGTATCAGTGATGTACGCCAACGATGTTTCCGGCCAATCGATCCGAAATCCAATCGATCCCCCCGGATGATTCAGTGGACAGTATGTCAAAATGCCATTCCCTGGCACAGTCGTCGATTCCGCCAGTTCCACGTACTCGAAGTCGGGAACAACGGGAAATGTTGGCTCCGCAAAAAGGTGTATCTGAACAGCTTGAAGCGTCTTGGCATCTCCGAAAATGCGTATGGCTTCAATCTCTTTGCGATGCAGAGCAACCAAAGGGAATGTCAGGCCGATGATATGATCGAAATGCGCGTGGCTCAGAAAGACGTTCAACTTTTTCTGTTCCACAAATTGTGGAACGCGAAAGAAACCTGTACCGGCATCGAAGATGATCCCCCGTTCCGGGATCATCACACACGCGGTGTGCCTGCGTTCGTTGGGATGGTAGCCTCCCGTTCCCAGAATCACGATGCGCACTGCAATCTCTCCTCCACCATTGGAATAGAATATAGAGCGTATTACGCTCTTCCGTGGCGCGAAAGTCGTTTTTTAGCCTGCAAACGCAGATTCCCACGAGCGAGAGCCATGACACGAAAAGGGAAACCACTCTATTTATCTCAAAATGAAGCCGTACAATCAACGTCTCGCTATAATGATAATGATGGAAAGATATCCGGAACGATCGACAGGCTGTCCTCTTTTTTCTCAGTGGCCTCATGTCTTCCACAACGAGCATATCTGACCGGAAGATGAACCGGCAGAGAACGGGAGAAGATGTTATGCAATGGGTTTTGCGATGCCTGCTGGTTTTCGGAGTACTTGTTGTCTCTCTGGAATTGTCTGCGGCAGACTATAAGGTGAAGAAAAATATTGCCTACCAGAAAAGCGATAAACTCCTCAGCCTGCGCAACAAACTCGATGTCTATTACGTTCCCGGTCAGAAGGAGCGTCCGGTTGTGCTGTTCATTCATGGCGGTGCCTGGAAATTCGGCGACAAAATCGGTGTCAATGAAAAGCCTGACGCGTTTGTCGGGCGACACAATTGCGTCTTCGTCAGCACAAATTACCGATTTCACCCGCAAGTGACGTTCAAGGAGCAGGGAGCCGACATCGCCAAAGCGATCCTCTGGGTTCGGAACCATATTTCTGAATACGGAGGTTCTCCGAAAAAAATTGTCGTCATGGGTCACTCCGCGGGTGCACATCTGGCGGCATTAGTGGCAACTGACGAATCCTACCTTCAGGCGGAAGGGCTGAAACTCAGCAATCTCGCCGGTGTCGTGTTAATCGACGGCGCCGGGTACGATGTCGGTAAGCAGATTCAGCAGGCATCGCTCCGACGAATGCGGGAGGCCTACAAGGAGGTGTTTACAACGGATCCCGCAAAACAGCGAGCCGCCTCGCCCATCAGCCATGTGAAAAAAGGGAAGGGGATTCCCCCGTTTCTGATTCTGTACGTCGCACGAAGGAAGGATTCATCGGCTCAGTCGAAAGGACTGGCCAGGTTATTGACTGATGCGGGCGTGTCAGCGAAGACCTTTCCCGCACAGGGAAAAACGCACATGACAATCAATCGCGAATTGGGCCAGATGGATGACGAGCCGACGAAGCAGGTCTTTCAATTCCTCGAATCCAGGGTCGGAATGAAAGTGAAACGTTAATGCGACCGTCCTGGCCTGAGAAGCGATAAATTATGTCAAGAACGTCATCTGCGACAAAGATCGGAAGTGAATTGAGAAACAGCTGTGCCGGCAGGAAGATTCCAACATCGTCAGTCGGATAAGCTGATCTTCGTGACAACGTCCAGGCGTTGCCTGACCAGCCGCTGCAGTTGACGAGTGACGCCCATGACGGGTAGCCTTCTTTGAGCCGTTCGTTCTGCTCCCGCGGGCGGCTCGCAACTGAACGGAGCTTTGTTCGGATGGCAAGTACATAAGTTAACCCTGTTTCCCTGTTGGATTATTCCATGCTGAATTATGAACATGATGCTGGTGCACAGTTTCAATTACCGAATGGTGCCATCCATCTGGATGTTGCTCCGGATGGACGGTTGCTCGCGGCAGGCGTTGACGCGCTATGGCGAGAATCACAGCCAGGAAACAGGAACTTTCTCTCAGTCAACGTCCCGGCTTTCGGAAACCCTGCAATGATCAGGGTGTCACCCAGTGGGCGCTTGCTTGCAGTCGGTTCGTATGAAAACAATGCAGTTCGGATCTTTGACCTGCCAACAGGAGGTCAGACCACCGACTTCAACATCAATGTCTCGCCGTATGACGCTGAGTGGTTTAGTGAAAGGTATCTCGCCGTCACTGGTCAGGGGGCGGATGGACCTTCTCCACCTTCAACGGTTCATGTTATTGATGTGGATAATGCAAGTATAACTGCAATTGTCAACAACATTCCCGGGCATTCAGGTGGGGTTACTTTCGACGTTGACGGTAACGTCTATACAGGAATCGGATTGGCATCAGATGGCGGCCCATCGACAGGATTAATCAAAGCATTCAAACGCAGCGATTGGCAGGGAGCCTTGACAGGAAATCCTCTTGAATTCGATACGCAAGGTAAGGAGTGTGTCGATCTGCTTTCTGCAGCGTTTCTGTCATTCGACGGCGACAACAACCTATGCGTTGCAGGGGGAGCCGGGCTCGACAGTGACGGAAATCCAGACATGGGTTATATCGCTGTCGTAAGCCATCATGGACTGCGGGGAGCTCTCTACGATCAGCCGGTGGTGGAGCCAGATGCCGATCCTCAGATCCTGCAAAAACTCGACCCAACGGCAAAGAATGAAACGTACTGGTTGTCCAGTTCGAATCCTGTCCAGCGGGAAATCTACCTGTTTGAATATGCCAGCAGAGACGTTCATGTGTTTCGACCACGACTCGTCCGCGAGATCGTCGAGATCCACTTTCAGCTTGGCGACAATCCCGGCTATTACCGAGGGACACGTTTTGTAGGAATGGAACTTCAAATGCCGTTCCGATTGCCTGATCCTGCAGATGTAGACGGTGGAATAACGATTCGACTCGGAACACAATATGTCGAGACCCTCGGCGTATCTTGCCATACCGTGTCTTTGAATGGCACAAAAATAGGAGAGATGACGGGCGGTTATTTTGTTGAAGAGCGAGAGACTTTTGATTTCTTCGTTGCCCGCAACACATTCGAAACAATCTACGGTTCGGCCAATCCAGCGACTTTGCGAATCGATGTGGATGCAGCACCAGGCCGCGGTCTTGCCGATGATTTCGTGTTGCGATACGTCGGAGCCGTATTCCGGTCCACCTGATCAAAGTGCAATATCCAATGCTGACAATTCCAGCCGTCTGACAATTGTGCGAACCGGAGCAGCAAGGTCGGACGGAATTTGAATGGAGAATCGCTCGTTACCGCCCTGTTGTGCCTGACGTTATGCGGCGATGTGTAAAAATTTTCATCCTGAGTTCCGGAGCAAAAATGAAACCCCATTTTTATCTACTCCTCCTCGTGCTGCTTCCCGCGCATTCTGTCGCAAGAGCTGATGACGTGCTGAAGCCGGTGAGTTTTTATCGTGAAACCACCGCAAAAGGTGTCACGACAACGCTCCAACTTACTTTGTTCCGTGTTGAAAAGATCGAAGGTCAGCAGGTGGGGCTTTTGAATGCAGGCAAGACCACACATCATGGCCGATGGCCCCACTACGCCTCCGGCACATCTCCCTCCTGTACTGTTCGGGTCGTTGTGGTGAAAGTGAATGGCGGGCGGTATCGATTCACCTTTGTCGATCCGATTGGGAAGATGCCCGCGATTCAGGAGCTTCTGGGCATCGCCAGCCCTGCTTTCGAGCTGACCTGTGAAACCAAAAAATTCGGGGAGCATCCGG
The DNA here is from genome assembly GCA_028284145.1 of Planctomycetaceae bacterium. Taxonomy (GTDB): domain Bacteria; phylum Planctomycetota; class Planctomycetia; order Planctomycetales; family Planctomycetaceae; genus JANQSH01. Next base: position 75,866 of record JANQSH010000186.1, read on the forward strand.
AGCCTGAGCCGGTCGATTCACAGCAAACATCCGCCCAAAGAATCGCCTTACGGGAACTCGCACGGGAAGTGCTCGGACATAAAATTTTGCGGATCAAACCGATCGGACAAAACAACCATGCTGATGCCGACTCCGTTTCAAAGCCGAAATCCCAAGGCCGTCCGAAAATGAAAGAACAGCCGAAGGTGCTGTCGCGCTGTGAGTATGGAACCCTCGTTAAACGTGATGACCGCTTCGTGTTTGTGCTGGACAAGGAACGCAACAGCGATCGCTGGCGGGAGCAAACGGCTGCCTCGTTCTTTTTCAAGCAGTGGCGCGTCTTGGGCAACGCGAAGCTGGAGAAAGCGAAGCCCTGGCGGGAAAAAGAGTACGCCTACATCGTCAGTGGAGGCGTAGGACACTACATCGACGGGATGCGCCATTCCTTCGAGGGCATCCGGATTTTCATGGCCAGGGATTCCGAGCGCCCCCGCCTGGTTGGAATGACGGATGCACATGGCAGGTATGCGATACGCCTGCCACAGGTTGATGAAGGAGAACAGCTTTACCTGTTCTTTTCGGGCGGCATTGACACTGCGCCAGACGCCGAAAAGAGCTTCCCCCGGCGAGGCATTGGAGCCAACAACGATAATTTGGCCGTTCTAAAGAGCGACACGATCACCGAGAGGTATGCGGTGAACGTCGCCGCGGTCGAACCGGTCGCGACATCCAAACCCTGACTGCGTAGCGCGTGATCGCAGGTGCCGTGTCGTAAACTCGACGGCTTGAAAGTGAGTTGAAATGTCAACCCAACTGCTGCCTGACTTTGCATCGATTGTTGATCAATTGGGAATCGACGATGTCGATCGCTTGCGCTCTTACATCAAGCCTGCAATGTACGCTTGCCTGGAACCATCGGAGGAAGAGTATCCGCTCGGCGTTTCCCGGTTTGGTGGCCTGCCCGATCTTCCCGTTGGGGTGGCCTGGCCAAATTGCGAGGCTGGGCCGATCCCGTTCCTGGCACAGGTGAATCTTTCTGAATTACCATCGTCTCCAGGCCGGGAGCTGTTACCGGAACGAGGACTTCTCTCCTTCTTCTACGGCAACCCCGATGGGGAATTTCACTTTCCCGACGATGAAGACGGAGTCACCGGTGGCACAGTCGTGTTGTTCACAGAAGATCTGGATCATCTGACCCGCATTGACCTGCCAGACGACTTTGAAGAGGAACTGATCGTGAGGGAGGAATCGCAACTACTGCATTTTCACGGCTGTAACACTTTTGTCGACCTGGAGCATCCCGTGTGGGGCCGTTACGATCAGTTTTTCGGACCTGACATTCCAGAACTGGAGACACCATGGGGAAATCAGCGAGCGAATTTTCAAATTTTAGGCCATCCCAGACCGATGCAGACATCAGTTGCTCACTACGTGGCGGATGAGTCACTCGGCAACGATGCAGAACAAAAGGAAGCGTTCATTGAATGGTCGCTGGGGTTGGAAACATTGTTTCAGGCACTCGACGCGGACGGCGACTGCTCCGTCTACATCATGATCCAGCGTGATGACCTTCTGGCTCGCCGCTGGGACAAATTCCGCTGGACGTTGCAGTGCACTTAATCCTGATTTACATTTCGATTTCGTATCCCTTACGGTACGGTCGAGACAACATGGCATTGGCCTGCTCGTCGCCGGTAATCTGTTGTTTTTCCTGATCCCATTTGATCGTTCGCCCCAAACGTGCTGCGATGCTGGCCAGATGACCAATGTTCAAAGCACGCATATGAGAATGCACGTCGGAAATGGGCTCTTTTCGTTCGCGAACACAATGCAGGAAATTGGCCCAGTGGCCCTTTCTCCCGTCGGAAATCAAAGGGTGCCCCTTGTACGCCTTTTGAATAGCGTTTTCGGGCAACGGGTTCTCTTTCAGTTCTTCGACAGGACGACCCACAAGCTTTCCGCGATTGGTGAAAATACGTCCCTTGTCGCCTTCAATCAGTGCGCCATTGTCGGAGTCGCTGCGAATGATCAATTCCGTCCCACCCGGCAACCGGGCTGTCATGTGAAAGCTGGTTGCGGTGTTGTAACGATCATTCTCTGTCGGCATTCCATCTTTGAGGGGAACGGGGTGTTCAGCCTTACCACCGATTGAGATGATGTCATCCATCTGGCCATTCGCTTCGAGCGCCCACTTGCAGATATCGATATGGTGAGCGCCCCAGTCCGTAAACTTGCCTCCAGAGTATTCGTACCACCAACGGAATTGATAGTGGCAATTTGAGTTGCCGTGACGTCCGCCCGGTCGATATCGATAATCGACAGATGGTGCAGGCCCCAGCCAGCGGTCCCAGTCCAGTTCTGTTGGCACTTTGGCCACAGGGATCGGCTCACACGACGGGGCCCCGCCAAGAGCCGCATGAATTCGCTTGATCCGCCCCAGTCGGCCATCGGCCACGATTGCAATTGCTTTTGTGAACAGGTTGAACTGGCTTCGCTGCTGTGTTCCCACCTGCACAATCCTCCCGGTCTCTTTCTGCACTTTGCGAATCAACTCACCTTCCGCAATCGTGAGCGTCAATGGTTTCTCGCAATAGATGTCTTTTCCCGCAAGCATGGCTTCGATCAATGGTTTCGTATGCCAGTGATCCGGTGTCGCGATATGAATAACGGAAATCTCTTTGTTGTCGAGAATCTCGCGGTAGTCATGATGCAACGTCGCTTTTCCACCAGACAGAGTTTTATTCGCTCTTTCCCGGCGACGGCTGTCAACATCGGAGATGGCAACCACATTCAGATAGTCGCGCGCTGCCCACAAGTTGCCGGTGCCCATGCTGCCAGCACCGATCAAACCAATCGGAGTTTTGTCCTTCTTCAGTTCGTCTTCCTGTGCGATCGCCTGACTGTTAATGAAGGTATAGGGAATGGCTGCGACGGTTGCACCGACTGCAGTGGTTTTCAGGAAATCGCGACGTGACTGACTGGAATATAACATCGAAAACTCCTTGTCATTTCAATTCAAATGAACCGCTGTTTATGGAGGTTCCATTCTTCCGAAGCATCGGTTAAAAGTCAATGGTTGTCCCGGCCACGAGCCAGAGACGTCACATAACATAAGAAGGTAAACTGCTCTGGAGATTCCGATTCGACGTGAGCCAACCGCAGGTCTCACGGAAATGTCCCGAGAATACTTCATCGACGCGACGGTAAGACTGCCATGCAAGAGATCAAAGATTATCTGAGCGAAAATGCCAGCCGATTTGAGCAGGAGTTGATTGAATTCCTCAAGATTCCCACCATCTCCGCAGACTCGAAATACCAGGCCGACGTCATTCGCGGTGCGGAGTTTGTACGGAAGCAACTCGCCGACATCGGTTTTGATGCAGAGACAATCGAAACCGAAGGCTATCCGATTGTCTTTGGCAGTTGGGAAGGTGTGCCGGGTGCGCCGACGGTGCTGGTTTATGGTCATTACGATGTGCAACCGCCCGATCCGCTGGACCAATGGATCTCCCCGCCATTTGAGCCGGAAATTCGCGAAGGTAAAGTTTATGCCCGGGGTGCCACCGATGACAAAGGCCAAATGTTTACACACATCAAGTCGGTTGAAGCATGGCTGAAGACAACTGGTCGACTGCCGGTGAATGTGAAGTTTGTGATCGAGGGAGAAGAGGAGGTTGGCAGCGAGAATCTTGATCGCTTTCTGGAAGCGAACAGGAAAAAGGTTCGCAGTGATGTCGCGGTCATCAGCGATACGAGTCAGTATGCTCCCGGTTTGCCGGCCATTACCTATGGATTGCGCGGGATTTTGGCAGCGGAAATCCGGTTAACAGGACCCGATCGTGATTTGCATAGTGGCATGTTTGGTGGTTCGGTTGCGAACCCTGCAAATGTCCTCGCGAGTCTGGTTGCCTCGCTGCACAATGAACAGGGACGAGTTCAGATTCCCGGATTCTATGATGCGGTTGTCGAATTGACACAGGAAGAGCGGGAAGGCTTTGCGAAACTTCCGTTTGACGAAGCAGCCGCCCTGGGGAAGATTGGCGTCGAAGATCCGCAAGGTGAGGCGGGGTTCTCAACTCTTGAACGGCGCTGGGCCAGGCCAACCTGCGATGTGAACGGTCTGGTCAGCGGTTATACGGGAGAAGGTCCCAAAACAATTGTCCCTTCGACTGCCACTGCGAAAATCAGTTGCCGACTTGTGCCGGATCAGAATCCACGGGAATTGACAGAGAGTCTGGAGCGTTTTCTGGCCGACCAGATCCCGCCGGGGATCCGGTTTGAATTCATCGATTACCACGGCTGCGAAGCAATCGTCTTCACGACAGAGAGTCGGTTCATGTCGGCTGCAAAAGGGGCAATCGAAGCCGCGTTTGGAACAACACCCGTGATGATCCGGGAGGGAGGTTCGATCCCGGTTGTCGGAACCTTCCGGGATGTCCTGGGAATCGATACACTGCTGTTGGGCTGGGGGCAGAACACCGACAATCTACACAGCCCGAACGAACACTTTTCGATCGACGATTTTCATCGCGGCACGAACGCGAGTGCTCATCTGTGGCAGTTACTGGCTGATGGTTCGCCGACCTGACAATCGACCGGTTACGTCAAAGCATTTCCCATCGAAGGTGAATCCGCAAAGATTTCTGGCGGTGTCTGCAAAGTTACAACTGATTCCCCCAAAACTCACCCATTTCCGGAAAACTTGACAGATAAGAATACGGACGACGAGACATGCTCGATCTTCAATACATTTGCGATAACCTGGAAGCGATTGCCCGTAATTGCGAGAATCGGGGAGTGACAGTCAATCTTGACCGACTGGTGGAACTGGCTGCCGTTCGAAAAGAGGCGATTGCAGCAGGAGACAATCTGAGGCACGAACAAAAGGCGACCTCTTCTGCAATTCCGAAAACGAAGGATGCCGACGAGAAGCAGGCATTGATCTCGCGAGGCAAAGAACTGCGCGAACAGATTGGCGAAAACGAAGCGGAATTGAAAGCAATCGAAGAGCAGATATACGAATTGCAATCGCAGGTCCCCAATTTGACGCATCCGGATGCACCTGTTGGGAAGACGGAAGCTGACTTCAAAACACTGCGGACATGGGGCAATATCCCTGAGTTTGATTTCTCACCTCTGGATCATGTTGAGTTGGCGGAGAAGCACAATCTGATCGATTTTGAAATGGGGGCGCGTGTCGCCGGCAGTGGCTTTTATTTCCTCAAAAACGAAGCGGTTTTTCTCGAAATGGCGCTGGTGCAATTCGCGATCGAGAAACTCCGTGCGGCTGGTTTTACGATTCACACCACGCCGGATCTGGCGCGGGACGATGTGTTACAGGGAATTGGCTTTGCACCGCGAGGACCAGAAACGCAAATCTATTCGATACAGGAATCGAATCTGAGTCTTGTTGCGACGGCGGAAATCACTTTGGGTGGAGCGTTAAAGGATCAACGGCTCAACGAAGAGGATCTGCCGCTGAAATACGCCGGGATTTCGCATTGCTTCCGAACCGAAGCCGGTGCACATGGTCGGGCGTCGCGCGGAATTTATCGCGTCCATCAATTTACGAAGGTGGAAATGTTCGGTTTTACCGCTCCCGACGTGGAAGTCTCCAACGCTTTTCACGAGGAAATCGTAGCATTGGAGGAAGAGATTTTTCAGGCATTGGAAATCCCTTACCGCGTCATCGACACGTCAACAGCGGATCTGGGTGGACCAGCTTATCGGAAGTTCGATCTTGAAGCGTGGATGCCTGGCCGAGGTGACGGAGGCGAATATGGCGAAGTCACTTCCGCGTCCAATTGTACCGACTACCAGGCGAGGCGATTGGGCATTCGCTGCAGATTGACCGAACGCAAGGGGACGCAATTCGTTCATACGCTCAATGGAACTGCCGTGGCTGTTTCGAGGGCTTTGATCGCCATCCTTGAAAACTACCAGCAGACTGACGGGACTGTAAAAATACCGGAGGTCTTAAAGAAGTGGGTGGGTGTCGAGCAGATTGGCTGAAGTTGAGCGGTGGCATTGAAGCTCGATCTTTGGTTTGAATATGACATCGTCAAAGAAACGAAAGCGCTGATCAGAATATGAATGACTCTGAGGTTCCGGGTGACGATGCGTCCGACGCTGAGTTATCGAAAGTCAAACCAGACTCAAACCCGGGTATTGGGAATTCCGATTCCAATGCTTCGTTGCAACTGGCCGAAGCGGAAAGATCGCAACCGGGAATGGCCGCCGCATTGACGGTCGCGTTGTTCGCTTTTGTGCTGGCGTTATCGCCCATCGATTGGACAACGACGCTGGTGCATATCAAGACAGGTGAGTATCTGGCAAATAATGGTTGGCTTCCACCGGAACACGATATTTTCTCACAGACGGCGACGAAAAGTATCTGGATCAATGGGGCGTGGCTCTTCGATCTTCTCGTTTACGGCCTCTATCAAATTGGAGGTTTTGCCGTACTGACCATTTCCAAGGCGCTGGTCGTGGGGATTTCGTTTTTTCTTTTGATGCGGCTCTGCCGACAGAAAAGGAACGTGACCTGGAGTGTTGTGCTGGGGTTGTTGCTGGTTCTCGCCAGCCTTCCTCGGATGAACGTGTTACCCGACATCATCACACTGCTGGGAGTCACATTGATTCTTGTCTTCTGGAATCAGTGGCGACTTCGTGGAAGTGCCGCCGCCTGGTGGAAAATGGTGCCGGTCTATCTGTTCTGGATCAACATGGACCCGCGCGCCTTTTTGGGGGTTGGTCTGTTATTGATTCTGCTGGTTGGAGAACTGTTACAGAGTTTTCTGTTTGACCATCAACGAGAAGGCCCAACACTGGGAAAGGTGGGAATTGCGGGGTTGTTTTGCATCACCGCCGTCTTCGTGAATCCATTTGGCTACCGCGCGCTGTTCCAGTCACAGATTCTCTATGTGCGGGAGTATCCGCTGTCCCGGCAATATCTCGGTTTCGAGCAGATGCCCGAAGCCTTCTCGCTGGCAACACGTCTGAGTGAGCAATTACAGGATATCACTGTGCTGGCGGGAATCGGGTTGTTTTTCGTGGCACTATGGTTGTTGATTGCCCGCTGGCGCGGCGCCACGATCAGCCTGTTTCTGATGTTGTTTGCAGGACTGCTTGCAAGTCTTGCCGCCCGCTACGAACTCGCTATTGCCTCCCTGCTGTGGTTTGCGATCTCTTTGATTCAGATGGAAGCCCATTTGTCGGTCACTTCACTGAGCGATTCCTTTCGCGAATTGCGGATGGCCCGACTCAGTCGGCTGTTGGCGGGCGTGATGATGGTCACCATCCTTGTATTGGCGATCACCGGTCGCCTGGATCGACAGTTCGGCATCGGGTTGTCTCCGGCGTTACAAACGCGACTGGATGGTTTCGAAGACGCTTTTGAAACGACTGTCAATAACCGACCGTTCCACACATCCATCTCAGACGGTGATGTGCTGGTCTGGTTTGATCAAAAGTCATTCGTCGACAGTCGTCTCCCGTTGTTCTCACGCGATCCGCACGGTCTTGTCAAGGAGGAACCCATCTCTCCTGAATTGATCGATATTTTTCGCGACACGGTTGCAGCGCTCCGTAATCCTCAACCTTGGAATGTGACGGCAGCTCGCTCTGCAGGTTGGCGCGAGACTTTCGATCAGTTTCGGATTTCGCACGTGGTATTGGGTCTCTCGGAGTCGAAGGCTGATTACCGCGTCTTCAATCAGTTGGCCAGTTCGCCGATGTGGAACGTGACCGGACTGTATCCGACATGTGTGGTCATTTGCCGTAACGATTTTGATTTTCGCGAACAGCCTCTTCAGAACGCCAAAAGCCAGTTCGAGCAGAGGCGAGCGGACGTTCAAAAGGCAATCGACATGCGTTTGGCGGAGATGGCCGATGTGATCAAACAGGCATACGATCCCGAACAGGAGCCGGAAGAACTCGATCGCAACTGGCCGGAACCGGAGTTTTCTTTTTTGCAATTCGGTGAGTCGGAACAACCACCCGCACTCAAAACACGGATGGCAAGCAATCGTGCACAATACCTGCGTGTAACGAATGATGGCCGCATTCCAATGAGTTTCAGTTATGCAACCGGCCTGGCCTATCTGGTCATTCGAGACGCAAATCGCGCGCTGAAAGAGAATCCCCGGGATGCCGAGGCTTACCTCGCGCTGGCCTCTGCGTATGGCTATCTCTGGATACATGAAAAAAATGCTTCGCAGAACACGCTTGGCCAGATACATCACCATTGGAGGTTGGCCCAAATCATGTCGGCGCTGTCGCTGGCCGCGGAAGTGGATCCGGACAGTGAGGAAACCTTATTGCGGCATATTCGTTTCTGTCTCCAGAACCGGCGGCGCGATGTGGCCATGACGTCGATCAACTCGTTGCTCGATCTGCTGCGACAACGTGACGAGGATGAAGAGGTCAAGAAGCAGATTGAGAATCTGCAGAAGGTGTTTGCCGATTTACAGAAAGCGCAGGAGACTGAGATTAAGGGTGTCAATAACCTGCAAGAACGGGGCGCGAACCTGGCGGATGCCGTTTCCATTCTTCAGCGAGACGGATTTCCGCTAACGGCTCTGGAACTGCTTTCCGGCGCTGAATCTTCGGAGCTGCATCAAATGGCCGCCCCCGGTTTGTTGATTACGACTGGCCAGCCCAGCGAAGCAGACAAACAATTGCGGTTGAGGCAGGAAGCGGCTGAAGGAAATCTGACATACGATTGGTATTTTCATGCAGGTTTGGTCGCGACATTGCGAGCCGATTGCGAAACAGCAGCCAGGCATTGGCTGAAGAGTCTTGTCGTGATGCGAAAAGTCTCCGGTGGGAAAACGCCGCGTCTGAAGGATGAAACGCTCTTTGTGACGGGGGTTTCCTACCTTGAATCGGGTCATGTACAGAAGGCGAAAGAAATTTTTGAGCGGATTCTGCGTGAGAATCCCGAAACCCAGATTCGCCCGATTTTGTTTCTCTACCTGTTGTCGATGGGCGAAAAGGATATCAAACCGTACCCCCCTTCCATGCGAACGCTGTTCCGTCCCATGCCGAGTCCGCCACCACCACCAATGCCATTCAATCCGCCGAAGCCACAAGCCGAAAGCAAAGCTCCCGTAGTGAGAGAGAGGAACCAAAAGCCATTGCCATCCGGCGAGGGAGTCAGGGATGGGATGCAAGACAAACCCGATATCCCCGACAAATCTGCCCCCTCAAACAAAAAACGATAACGGGGCCACAGACGATCCGTGATGGTTCACTCAGCCAGGGATTTCCAGCGGTTGGTCAGTATCTTTGTAGCGGCCGCGTCGCCTGCATTGAGGTCTTTCGACATCAGTACCGATGCGGCTTCGGCGAATGCACCCTCTTGTGCCAAAGCGGTTGCCAGGGCACGGCGACAAGCCGTTGCCCATTGACCATCTTCATAAAGCGCCAGATAGTCCCTCATCATCTCCGCAGCGGTTGCACTATCTCCCTGCTCAAGTTGGCAAAGAGCGGTCCAGAAATAGGCGGCTTCGGTTGCCTCGGCATACGTTTCCGGAATCCCTTCGGGATAGGCCCATTCCGGACGTGGGAGCATTCGCAACCTCACCGATTGGTAATGCTGAATGGCGTCGGCATAGTGCGCGTTCACATCGCTCGATTTTTCCCCCCAAAGTTGCTGCAACCGAGCCTTGTGCATTTCCCGCATCGCTTCGCCGAATTCCATTCGCATTGCTTCATCATCGCGGTCCGTCGGGATAAATGGCGTACCAAGCCATTCCAACGAACGTTCGTAGATCTTTCGAGACGCCTCGCTCATTTTTTTGACGTCGTGATCGAAGGTGGCGGACTTTGACCAGAGAGCAATATCCGACTCGGCAATGCTGCCCTCACCCGCCTCAACAATCGCGGTGATGGCTCCCGGGCCAACCTGATTGTCAAACAGCGACCGGGCAATGATGACCGAACGATCTCCCGTCAATTCCAACTGAAATCGCTGCATGCGAATGGACCACGCCCGCGCTGGTTCAATCAAATGCACGTTCGGTGATTTCAGCAAATCCGCCGACAGCCGATACGGTTTGCCCAATGCGTCGTTCCAGTTTCCCAGCCCGGTGTCACCTGCGACCATTGTTTTCAACGTCGCTGGCTGAGTAATGATTGCATCGTTATCAGATTGTTCCGTCGCTGGAATCGGCAGCCCCAACACGGGGTCGAACAGGAAAATCTGCTTGTTGAGCAGACAGCCGACCAACCAATCGTTTCCAAAAGTTGAATTGTCCGCTACTGGTGTCTCCTTCGGTGCAATAACAACGGTGTCGAGCCCGAGTTGACGCATCATTCCGGCAAACAGCCCAGCGCGATGAACGCTTGAGCCGCGACCGATCAGTAAGGCATCAAACGGAGAGACATAATCTCCAACGGCTTCGTCGAGCTGGACATTACGCACCACGTACGACCATGTCCCAACCATCCGCTCGAGGTCGGTCTCTGCCGAATTGACCAGTGTGTTGACAACCGATTGATTGACCAGACAGTCCCGCAGGTAGCGAGCATCCCGCATGTCGAAGCGATCCGATGTGTAGTCCTCAAACGGTCCGATAGCCATCATCTTTTTCGCCGCAGAGCGATTCTCATCCGAGAGTGTCAGTTGTTCGTGAGATTCATTGAGACAGGTGGAATTCCATTGATTGAGCAGCACGGTCGCGGAATCGGCATCGGAACTGATTTCCAGTCGATCCGGCCGCGTCATATCGAGTACGCCGCTCACCAGCTCTTCACACTGATTGCTGGCTGAATTGTTGTTGCGATTCGTGTTCGTGTTCGGCGGAGAGGAATCGGGACAGCCGGTGAGCAACAGCGGCCAGAGAAGCCCGGCTCCAATGAAAACCGGATAAAATTTGTCGAAGGAAAAACGCAAACGTGTCATGGTTGAATCATCTCATTTACGATGGAACGAAGGCTTGTCAATTGTTTGATCAATGCGGGAAGTTCATCCAGCGGAATCATGTTCGGGCCATCGCTCATTGCCGCATCGGGATTTGGATGCGTTTCAAAGAAAACGGCATCGGCACCGCACGCCACGGCAGCTCGCGCTAACGGAGCCACCATCTTGCGTTGCCCGCCTGTTGTCTTTCCGCCAGGTGTCTGCACACTGTGTGTTGCATCGAACACAACCGGTGGCCCCAGGTTCTTCATAATCGGGATCGCCCGCATGTCATTCACCAGTCGACCATAGCCGAACGTCGTTCCCCGCTCTGTCAGCAGAATGTCCGAACAACCCGACTCTTCACACTTTTGGACAATATGTTCGCAATCTTCCGGCGCGATGAACTGAGGCTTTTTGACGTTGACCACTCCACCATGTCGTTTCGCTGCGATTGCGGCTGCCTGAATCAGGTCTGTTTGCCGGGCCAGAAATGCAGGAATTTGCAGGATATTACAAATCTCTGCCGCAGGGTCGGCCTGGTCTGGCGCGTGAATATCTGTGGTCACTGGCAGGCCGGTTACCTGTTTCACCCGGCTCAGAATCTCCACCCCGGCTTCGAGACCGGGACCACGAAAACTCTCCAGACTGGTTCGGTTGGCTTTGTCAAAACTCGACTTGAATACGATTTGGCAACCGGTCTCCGACGCGATCTCTGCCAGTCGACCGGCAACTGACATGACGAGTTCGTCACTTTCGATCACACAGGGACCGGCGATAAACAACAGCGGCTTTCCATCACCGCACTCCAGTTGCTGGATCGTCACGGGGTGATTGGGCATGAGGCGTCCTGTGTCGTGCGAAAGGAAATCGAAAATGAAAACCGCGGATATGATTCTCGACAGGGTTCAAGATAAAAACGACCCACTGAATCGATCACTCACAGCGTAGCGATTCCTGGCTTTCTCCGGCAAGTCTATCTTCGTGTGAAACGAGGGTCACAACGCACGTCGACTAAAGTCTCGCAATTCGATCAGCGACGAGATTTGCATTTTCGCGGTTGCTCTGTTGTCATTGCTGTTGCCGCGCACAAGTTCGACAGCGTGCATGCCGACTTGTCGGGCGGGCTGAACATCGTTATCCAGCGAGTCTCCCACCATCAGGATCTGTCCCGCCGGACAATCCAATTGTTCAATCACCCGTCTGTAAAACCCCAAACCAGGCTTCCTTGTTCCCAACTCCGATGAAATCAATCGCCTCTCGAATGCCTTCAATTCCTCATGTCCATCGCAAATGGCATGCAGTCGCCGATCGAAGTTACTGGCGATGGCAACCCGTATTTCCATCTCAGAAAGCGATTGAGTGGTGGTGGACACATCGGGAAAACAGGACCAATGTTCTGGTTGCGCGAAATGATGGGATAGGTACTGGTAACATTCATCGATACATTCGACGTCCGCAACCACCTCGCCGACAATCTCACGCCAACGTGCGTCTTCCATTTCTTCGTTCGTCTGATACGGATCGTCTGAGCAAATTGGTCCGACATATGAATTCGGAATGGCATGTTCAAGTTGGGCGAAAGAAATCGAAAACCGACGCCCAATTTCATCTGAGGAAAGTTTTGAACCGTAATGCACGGCGGCTTGATGATAGACCTCAATGATGTTTGGTACGGGGTAGATGATTGTCCCAACGGCATCGAAGACGATCCAGCGAATCGAATTCCATTGGGGTGATTCCGTGTCAGACATTAATCTTCCAATGATCTTCCCGGACTTTCACCCGGTCGAGTGCGATGCGATCGATTTCGATTCCCAATCCTGGTTTTGCGATCGCGCTGGCAATCCCCCGCCTTTTGAAAGTGAGGTCTTCGGTCGTCAGGGCTTCTCGGACCAGATGACGATCGTAACTTCCTTCGAGATAGCGAATGTTGCCGACTGAGCAGGCGAAGTGGCGACCTGCGGCCGAAAGGATGCCCGTTTCCCCAACCTGGCATCCAAGCTGGTAACCCAATCCGGCATCATACGCCTTCGCAGCCAGATGCAGAGAATTGATCAGCCCGCCACACTTTGAGATGCGAATGTTGAACAGATCGCAAGTCTGCTGTTCGATCGCTTTTTCGCCATCGGTCAGGCTGCAGAGGCTTTCATCCAGCATGATCGGTACCGGGATCTCTTTTCGTACTGCTGCCAGACCCGTGGTCAGTTCCACCGGAACTGGTTGCTCGATGGCCGTGACATTCATTGGAATCAACGGTTCAAGTTTGCTGACGAGGTTGTTGCAGGTCCAGGCTTCGTTGGCATCGATTCGAATATCAACGTCGCTGCCCAGCATCCAGCGAACCCGTTTCAGTAATGCGGCATCATCGGCTCCTTCAACACCAACCTTCACTTTGCACTGGTGAAAACCGTAGTACCGCATCTTCCAGGCACTCCACAATTCCCTGAATGGGCTGGCCGAGGTGATCGCCCCGCTGTATTGCACTTGCTCACGACGTTTTTGTATCGATTTCGTGGAGGGTAATTCCTCAGCGAGGTCGCTTAGCGGGCGTCCCCATCGTCGGAAGGTGGCATCAAGAATGCTCAGTTCAACAGCGCACCGAACGGCGTTGCCAAAGCAGTCTCGTCTGGCTGACGTGGCTGCCGGGAAATGAAACTGTTCGCAAAGTGCGATCAAATCGCTGATCGTTTCAAACGGCTCGGCGATCAATCGGGTCCAGCCGGGGGAATGAAGAAGGTCAAATGTGGACTGGATGGTTTCACCCGTCACATACATGCGCGGGAGACCTTCTCCCCAGCCTTCCGTGCCGTCATCCAGTCGACAACAGACAAAGAGGGAATCGTTAGCTGACCGAGTGTGCGACGCATGACGGATCTGTTTGCGGAGTGGAATCCGTCCATGCCAGGCGATCAACTCTGAGATTCGCATGCCGGTCCTTGCGCAGAGAGCGAAACGGCGTGACGCAGGATTTTCGCCACAGCAGGTTATTGGATAATCGCCAGGATGTCCGATTCCGACAGCAACAACAACGATTCCCCGTCGACGTCGACTTCTGTTCCGGCATAGCTGGTGAAGACCACTCGGTCTCCCTCCATGACCTGGAACTCCACTCGTTCACCGTTGGACAAACGCACCCCATCTCCCACACTCAGGACACGCCCCTGGGCCGGCTGCTCCTGCGCGGAATCCGGAAGGACAATCCCCCCTGCTGTCTGGGCTTCGGCTTCAATTCTCTTCAAAACGACCTTGTCCCCGATGGGCACAATCTTCATGGAGGTTTCTCCAATTCGCAAAACGAGAACAGTCCCCGCCGGATACGTTCGAGCAATCAATTGCGGGACGACTGGTAGAACAACTCTACTCTAACGACTGATGTTCGGGCGATGCAATGATGATCCAGTTCCCGGTGTATCTGGTTATTCTGAAAAGCATTGTGTCGATGCTTTGTGGATCACCTTTTTCGACAATTGGGGCTGACAATAATCTGGAAAACTGGTATAGCAGTTCACCTTCTGGTGTGACGTCTCTGGCTCGTGGGGACCTGTATTTGCCGGTCTAACGACACCCATCGCGGCACAGAAGAGCGTGATACGCTCCAGTGCCTCGTCAAGGCTTTGTTTTGGGGTACGAATTACGAATTGACACAATCCGCTCCGTTGTCGCTTCTTGTAACGTCATCAAACCCTGACTTCCAGCCGGAACACTGCACCAGTAAGTCACACCTTGACAATCGTCCTGGGCCGAGAAACGTCCTGGGCTGAGAATTGACCGATCGCCGTTGAAAGAATGTGTTGCACTGTCGAACGGTCATTGTTCAACCGTTGATCCACCAGATCATTCGTTCCGAAATCAATCGCGCATCAGTTCAGGGAGGACAGAATGGGCGTACCAATATCCCAGATGTGGACCGTGGCTTCTTATGTGCTGGGCAAAAAGATCCGCCGCGAGAAACGTTATCCACTGGTGCTGATGCTCGAACCTTTGTTCCGCTGCAATCTCGCCTGCGCAGGATGTGGGAAGATTCAATATCCGGCAGAGATCCTGCGAAAAAATCTCTCTCCTGAAGACTGTTTTCGCGCGGTCGATGAATGTGGTGCACCGATCGTATCAATTCCGGGTGGGGAGCCTTTGCTGCATCCTCAAATCGATGAGATTGTCGCCGGGCTTGTTGAACGGAAAAAATACATCTACCTCTGCACAAATGCACTCCTGCTGAAAAAGCACCTCTCGAAATTCCAGCCGACAAAGTACCTCAGTTTCTCTGTTCACCTCGATGGATTGCGGGAAGAACATGATGAGGCCGTTTGTCGAGAAGGGGTTTACGATGTGGCAATTGATGCGATCAAGACAGCAGTCGAAGCCGGTTTTCGAGTGACTACCAATACCACTCTGTTCAACACGGCCGATCCCGATCGGGTCAGGCAAATGTTTGATACGTTGATGGATTTGGGAGTGGAAGGGATGATGGTCTCTCCCGGTTATCCCTATGAAAAGGCGCCGGATCAGGAGCATTTCCTGCATCGCCGGCAAACCATGCGTCTGTTTCGCAAGGCGCTTGGCAATCCGAAAAAGCACTGGCATTTCAACCAGTCGCCGCTTTTCGTCGAATTTCTGAAAGGCAATGTCGAACTCGAATGCACCCCCTGGGGGAACCCGACATACAACGTCTTTGGCTGGCAGAGACCTTGCTATCTTCTGCAGGAAGGCTATTGCAAGACCTTTCAGGAATTGCTGGACACCACGGACTGGGAGAATTATGGACGGGCCAGCGGGAATCCCAAATGTGAAGACTGCATGGTTCATTGCGGGTTTGAACCGACAGCCGTGTCGGAAACATTCGGCTCACTTCACTCTCTGTTGAAGGTTGCCCGTCTCACACTTTTCGGTACGAAAGACGAATCGCAACTGCCCGAGCTGGAATCGGTTGATCCTCCGGTTCCACATTTTGATCGGCGGGAAATCAGCGTCACGCTCGATGATCTGCAATCCTCAGCGGAATTGTACAATATGCCGAACCGCGAACGTGATACCGTGACGGCAATGTCTAGAGCGCGTCCGACTTAAACGTAGCGTCATCCGAACGGGTATTTCAGTTCCAAATGGTCCGCCAGCCGCTACGATAAAACTAGACGTAGTCTAGCGACACAATGACATCAGACTAAGAACCAGGGGATAAAACCGCCGTTTCGTTGAAAAACGACGAGGAAATCAGCATTTGTGGCGTGCTCTGTCCGGATGCAATAAAGAGTGCAATACCTTCCAGACGGAAACATTGCATGAAAAAGCCGCGGATCTCATGTGAATCTTTCGTGTCGTTGCTCGACTTGCTCTTTCATCACATCAGCGCACGCTTGTTGCATCAGAATTGTCTGGTGGGCGGGTTGGCGTTCACTCTCTTCATTCGGTAGAATCCGCAAATGAGTCAAGTTGCATAGAATGAGCCCTATGCAGCGACGAAGTGCAATTTGCGGGTTGACGGACCGACTGTTCGGAACTCAACCCTTTTACATGTTCGGAACAGGTTGGATTCCAGGTTAGACGAGAGAGGGCAACGATGGGCAAAAATTTGAACTTCCTGATGGTGGCTGCAGCTGGTGCTGCGGCCTTGATGATGGTAAATCAGTCGGCTGAAGCGTTCGGGAAAAAACGTCGCAGTGACTGCTGCGATCCCGTTCCGGTTTATGTCGAAGTTCAGCGACCGGTTGTCTATAGTGTCCCGACAGTCAGTTATCGACCTGTCGTCAATTATCAGCCGGTCGTCAGTTACCAACCGGTTGTGACCTATCGGCCAACCTACAGCTATCAACCGACCGTTGGGTTCTACAGCGCCGGCTACTCCTATCCGTCGTACAGCTACCCCGGCTACAGTTACTCGTATCCGAGCTACTATTCGCACGGCTACCACACGACCAGCTTTCGTGGACGCGACTATCGCGGTCGCAGCTTCAGATACGAAATCGAACGCGACGGTGATATTGAAATCGACTTCGATTGATCGACGGTCAAAACCGGGCATCCTCAACGGCTCACTTCGCAAGGGTGAGTCGTTTTTTTGTGCAGTTGGCCCTCTGATGTAGCGTCTCTGGCTCGTTGGGGCCTGAGTTTTCACTCCAAACGCCGACCAAAGCGACAAAGAGGAGCGTTATTCGCTCTCTTTTGTGGGGGACGTGTCCAGGTTTTCGTCTGGCGGTTTTGGTACGGCTGGCTGCTGTTTGGCTGACGCTTTCTCATCGTAGAGCGGATGACTGCCCATCTTCTGGCTGCAATTCGGACATTTCGCACGGTGAATACTCTTGCCACCTTTGCCACCTAACTTGTTCTCTTCGCGTGCTTCGTCCGTCATCGCCGTTGAACACGCTCCGCACTTCCACCCCACAAGCTTCAGTTCAACACGTGGGTCTTTTTCGTAGTAATCCAGATGTTCGAGCGCACGAATTGGCTGTTCCGAAAAGTGGCAAGTGTATTCCTGGCAGGTATTCTGCAACGGAATGTTGTGTTTCGCCGCCTGCTCCTGCAAGTCGTGCAACGGCAAGACCGCCTCAACAAACGCGCGGAACTCCGTGATTGAGAAGGACAGGAAAGGCATATCAGGTTTGCCCGGTTCCGTTGGCAGACGCAATGCGATCCGGCCTTCACCAAAAATGGTTACGCCGGCAATGATCGACTCCATTGCATTCAGCGCGGGTTGTTCAATTTTCATCGTCGACAGAGTGTCTGGCGTGAACAAATTGAACTCAGGCAACTTCAGGTCGGAAACAGACTTTCCTTCAGCGAGTTCCACCAGAGTCTTTTCCCGGACTTTGGGACGATTCTTATCACCCAGACCAAACAAACTTCGTTTTACAAGATGGACGACCAGCAGACCCTCTTCCGAAACACCGAGATCGACGTACGAAAAATCGTCTTCGAGGTAACCCGATTTGAGTTTCCATTTTTGCGGGTTGGCTGTGTGCAGTCGAAAATCAACCAGCCAACTTTTGTAGTCGCCAACCTCCATTACAAGTGGCGGTTTTTCATCTGGTGTGGTTTCCTCTTCAACGTCGTCCTGAGGAGGTGGCTTTTCTTTCGCGATTTCGCTTTGTAGCTCGGCTTCCGCCAATCGCTTTTCCAGATCTGCGAGGAATTCCGCGTCGGGAACAAGAAACGGTGCCCGGCATTTGGGGCAACTTCCCTTTTTTCCCCAGTGGCGCTCCGGAACGACGATTTTGTGACCTAACGGGCAGTAGCACATCAGGCCGGCATCGGAAATTTGCGGACCATGTGGTTGCGGTTCCGGATCCACATGCGTTACCGACTTTTTCTGCGACTCTGAGCTTTGGTCCGCTCTCGCCAGCACTTCTTTCAGCGGTTCCTCGACCGGTTCTTCTTCCTGTCCATCAAAGTGAACGGCTGGCCCCGGCTGGTTTCCCCGTTCCTCCAACGCTCCCTGCAACAGAACTTCGCCGGCAGTTTGCTCCGAATGTGGCACTTCGTCGATCATCGGTTCGACGGAATCATTGTCCTCGATGAAGCCGTCTGTTTGAAACTCCGATTCGTCGTCTGGCCAGGCCTCCTGGGTTGACTCGGGTGTCGATGAATCTGGAGTGGGGGCAGGTGGCTCTTGTGACCCAGCAAAATCGGCATTGACTTCCGCTTCAGTCGCATCGTCAGGTGATGGATCGGAAGTGTCAACAGGAGCGGAACTTTGAGAAGCAATCGAGTAAGTGCCGCCTTCGTCCTCATCCTGGTCATCGTCGAAATCGGACATCGATGGCGGTGCCGCCTGAGTTGTTGACGAGTCAGAATCTGCAAAAGGAGGCAGATCGTCCGATGGGCCTGACACGTCGTAGCCGGATGCCAGATCAAATGCATCATCATTTGCGACGGGTGACAGATGCGCGGGTGGCGTGGACGTGCTGTCCGGTGCCAAAGGAGCCTGTTCAGCCTGAGATGTTTCCTGAACCACAGGTGTTTGCTGCACAACAGGAACTTCTGTCACTTGCGAGGGAGTTGGCGTCTCTGGCGTTTTTTTCGGTGGCGTGGCGTGTAGCAGGCTGCCACAGCGGTAACAGCGGACCAATCGCGGTTGCAGCATTTCGCCGCAAGTCGGACAGGGGATTTCGCTGGAAGTTGTCGGCATGAGCGACTCTGATGCGAAGTTATTCAAATCAGTTATTTGCGCGTGAAACAACGATCATCCTGGAAACGACAATACAGAGATTCCGCCAATCACGGCATGTAGACTTCATTTGCGGATCAAAAGACGCAGGTTTTGGTTCAGTCTCCACTGAGGCAGATGGTTGATTCCACTCATTTCTACCATGCAATCGCAGGTGGTGTCTATTTCAAAGTGTACCAGTGAGAAGTAAGACGTGAACACGCACTGCGAGTGAGATATCATAGTCGAATTCGATCAACAATTCATGATTCGATGGCAGCTTTTTGCTCGCCCGTTTCGGCTGCGTGATCTGGATCTTCGGGCTTACGCCAGACGGAGCCCCAGTCTATCTCTGGCAAACACACAGATACAGCTCTGGTGCAGTGTTCCAGGTGGAAGTCAGGGGGTGATGAAGTTACAAGGAGTGACAACAGAAAGGGTTATGTCAATTCGTACTCCAAAGCGAAGCTTCGGCAGGGCACTACGTATTCGCAAGAATTCGATTGATCTCTTCGATTTCCGATGCGGGGTCTGTCATCGCGAAGTCACTCCTCATGTCGACAGTTCTCAATTCTTTTGAGAATCCGCCTGGCCGCTGCTGAATGATTCCGAGGCGTAGACGGAATGCTGGTGGTACAACCATTATTCTCACGATTTCCAGATGGGCAAAAGATTCTTCCCCAATGACCACCAGATTCCCACCTCCGTCCAAAACGATCCGCAACCTGCAGAGCCTCTTCAATATCCTTCCCGGGATGACGCGGTCGAGACAATTCACTCACTCCTGTTGAGCGTCTTTCGCCACTCATTCAAAAGCGTCTCAGACACACCATCACTTTTCGTCATTCTTTTCCAGCCAGGCGTCCCACTTTTTGAAGGCCACATTGCGTTGGGCTTCGCTCTCAAAACCATTCCTGCGTGCGAGATAAAGTGACGTCGTGCGTGGTACCGTTCCGTGGAAACCGTAATTCTTCATGTTCTGCTTTGTCAGCAAGATGGAGGACATCAAAGCGACGTCGCGAATCTGAGTCGTTGCAACAACCTTATCCCCCTTGCGGCTGGTGTAGATAACGTTCTTCTGGTCGAACAGTCTTCTCAACCTGGGCAGATGCTGTTTGCCACCATGCATGCCAACATAAGCACAGGCATAAGAAATCTGCGACGGGTTGCCTCCCTGCTCGATCAGTTCGAGCGCCGGTTGTATGGCAGCTCCACTTTTTTGTTGGGTGGCGATACTGATCCGATAGTATTTCCCTTGTTTGTCCGGCACACTTAACCAGTAACCCAGCAGTTTCTTCATTTGCGGCGCTTGATTCCCACTGGCCATTTTCGATCGAAAATCGTCATAACGAATCAGGCTTCCGACAATTGCCATCATCTGGTCCGAAAGATCGATCCGTTCATCTGCTGCGAGAAATAGCAACGCTGCGGTCGTTTCGTAAGAGACCTTTGCCGGACGTCTGGTCCGTAATTCGGTCTGTACTCTGGTTACACGATCGACCACGGCATCGCGAAATCCGGCATCGGAACCGGACGATTTCAAAAACAGTTCCCGTTCTTTCAATTGCATGGAGGCAAACAACTGACGCGATGATTTGCTGTCTCCCATTGAGGACTTGAAGCGATCCCAACCGGATAACGAAATGTCGTTCGTTTCTTTGGGAAAATTGAGAAATGCCGTCAATTGACGATCGAGATCCCGTTGCCAGACTTCGTAAGTCAGCCGGCTGGCCCGTATCTGAATCTCCAGGTCATGGTGTTTCTCTGCTTTTTTGAGTTCCGGGAGGATGTCGATTCCCATTTCAGCGAGAGCATCCTCGGCCTCTTCTCGTCTGGCGTATTCAGGGTGCCCTAACTGCTCGATCAACTCGCGACAACGCTGCAATCGTTCCTGATCAATTTCAGCGACTGCGTCAACGACTGCCTCAGTGTCGGGTTGTGGCGCCCCCTCCGTCGCAGGTTCTTCATCGGCAAGCAGAAGTGTGGCGGACATCGCAAGACAAAGCGCGAAGCTGATAGCCAGGACGCATCGATTCATAATCGTTCTTTACACAGAGGCAGAATTCACGTTATGAGACCGGAGACTGGAAAACGATCCCAACATGAACAGTTTCCCTTTTCGTGTGATGGTTTTCGCTCGTGGGAGCCTGTTATTTACAGGCCAAACGGCGCACATCGCGCCACGGAAGAGCGTAATACGCTCATGTCGCGGTCAGATTCAATTTGCCTCATGCATTATAGGTCCCCTTTTTATGGAACGTCTATCAACTTTCGTGAAGTTTTGCGGGGAAGACGTTACGATGTGCGAACTCTCTCCCCTCAAACTGACCATATGGGACGACCAAATGTCCCGAACAGCCACCCACTGACTTCGATAGATGTTATCGGCATGCCTTCGCCCCCCCCAGCCTCACGGAGTTTTGCTTTGTTTTCGTCTGATCGCAATCGACAGAACATGCTTCCCCTCAACCAGTCCGCTACTTTGTTTGATCGCTTCGACAACCTGCCTTGTCGACGCGGTGGCCGAAAAGGGCGCTGGTGGATCTGGCTCGGCATTCTGGTGGTTGTCGCTCTGATTCACGATGCTGGTTTTTTCACAGCGGTCACATTGAACGCGGATGAATCTCCAGTGGCCACAGCGGCTGATGCAATATCGCAATCATCGGAAAACAATGAAGATGGCAGTACAGTTTCAAACACCGGACAGATTACGGACGAAACTCACGGAAAAGATCATACGGGAAAGCAGCATGCCGGAGACGATCATGGCGGTGGACATGCCGATCCCGTTTCGCCCGTCCTGTTGGCCATCGTGCTGATTCTCTTTTTCGCAAAGGTATTCGGACACCTGTTCGAGAAGTTTGGGCTCCCAGCCGTGCTGGGAGAACTGATCGTCGGTATCCTGCTGGGCAATTGTCTATTTCTCACCGGTTGGGAAGGCCTCGAATTTCTGAAGGTGATCGATGAAAACCACGTCGCTCCTTCGTTCCATACCGGCAATGTCCTCAAAATGCTGGGGGGGATCGGAGCGGTCCTGTTGCTCTTCGAAGTTGGACTGGAATCGAGCGTACACGAAATGCGATCGGTCGGGATGTCTTCATTCCTGGTGGCAATCCTGGGGGTCATCGCACCGATGGGCCTCGGGTATGGTGTGACGTATTTCGTTCTACAACAGTCGGGACAATACCAGGGTTGGGAGGTACCGGCCTTTGTCGGAGCGACTTTGTGCGCGACCAGTGTCGGGATTACGGCTCGTGTCCTTAAAGACCTGGGGCAGAGCGAACGGAAGGAATCGAAAATTATTCTTGGTGCAGCCGTGGTTGACGACGTGCTGGGCCTGGTTGTTCTGGCAGTTGTTTCGGGTGTGATTACTCAAGCGGCAACCGGCGGAGAGGGCAGCCTTGCGTTTGACGTCACGAAAATTGTGGTGCTGGCGTTCGGCTTTCTTGCCGGCGCTTTGATCCTTGGGTTCTTCAAGTTCCCCAGATTGATTTTCCGCCTGGCGAGTTTTTTACGCGGCCACGGACTCCTCGTCGCCAGCGCTCTGGTGATTTGTTTTTCCTTCGCATGGTTCTCGAACTTCATTGGATTGGCACCAATTGTGGGAGCCTTTGCCGCCGGCCTCATTCTGGAAAACGCACACTATCAAGAATTAGGGGAACGTGAGAATCGCGAGTTGGAAGAAGCACTCGAACCGATCAGCTCACTTCTGGTGCCAATTTTTTTCGTCCAAATGGGTATCGAAGTCGATCTTTCCCAACTGGGCAGTTCGGAAATCTGGCTCCTTGCGATCGGGATCACGGTTGCCGCGATTATTGGCAAACAGGTCTGCTCGTTTGGTGTAATGGAAACAGGTCTGAACAAGACCGCCGTTGGCCTCGGGATGATTCCGCGTGGCGAAGTCGGTTTGATTTTCGCCGGAGTGGGAAAAGAACTGCAGGACCCGCATGGTGGTGCCATCATCAACGACAGTACCTACGCCGCTGTCATTGTGATGGTGATGGTCACGACCGTCGTGACGCCACCGTTGCTCAAGTGGTCGCTATTAAAGGGCCAATCCCCCGGTTCGCGACCGGACCCCGACAATCCCGAATCAGTCACCGAACAGGGCGGAGACTGGCGAGCTGACGAGTGACGACCTGCTTCGTTCTCTTCTCGACCCACGAACAGCAGTGTTCTTTTTTCATGATTCTCTGCCAACTGTCGCGGAAGTTTCTGTATCCCTGACCGAAATTTGTACTCAAACTCTTCAACATCGAGTGATCTATGCCGCATTGTGGAATACGACGGGATGGGACCGCATCGTTTTTCTTAAACTGTTTATGGTAAATGACTTAAATGAAGTGTGCATCTGCAGGATGGCTTCAGGCCTTCACGAAAAAGGCTGGAATTGCCCCGAAACCCGCCTTTGGAATAAGATGCTCGCGACGTTTTCCGGCCTTGTGGCAAACCTCACAGAACTTGCCCTCTTTCCAGCCGATATTTCTCACAGGTCTCTAAATGCAAACAGCGAACGAGGTCTTTGCATTTCAACCGTCTACAATAGATTTACGTCCAATCTGTTGCCTGGAACTCGATCACTCCTCAGTGAACGGACACGATACAATGCCATCTTTTCGCTTTTCCCAAAACCGTTGCGCATTATTCGCTTTGGCCCTGCTGATTACAATTTTTGTTCAGTCTGCGGCGAAGGCACAAAGGATCAATCTCGATGATTTCGGTCCCGCGACTGGAAACGAAACAGTCGATCCCATCGAAGCCAGGGCGACGGTTGAATCCCGCCTGGTTCCGGTCGTTCAGGAAGGCCAGTCGGCCGATGAGACCGACACTTTTGCCTTTCAGGTCGAAGTGACATTGCCACCTCAGTTTTATCTGTACTCGACCGATCCGACGTTGGGTGGTACGACGCAAATTGAGGTCACTGACGTCGTTGGATTGGAACCGATCGACACGGCATTCACGCCGGACCGCAAGCCGAAAGTTGTCTTCGATACGATTCTCAAGGAGTCGATCGGCAAGTATTACGACAACGTCGTCTGGTCGATGCGATTCCGGCTGAAGCCGGGAGCCGATCGCGATGGTATTCGCGTAAGCGGCAGGATCAAAGAAGCACAGTATTGTACCGATCCACAGGCTGGCGGGTTGTGCAAATTCATTCGCCCTCCCATGCCCGAGGCGTTGTTGAATGCCAGTTTTGCCCCTGATGCAACACCTGTAGCTCAAAAACCGGAATCCGAATCGTTGCCGGTCATATCGTATCGTTACGAGGAAGCTCCCTCGGTCTTCGGCAAAACGCCGGTGAGAGTGACTGTCGCCTTGGCACCGGAAACGGCCCTGCCAGGTGATACGGTGACGTTGTCCGTCACGCTCGATCTGGAAGAGGACTATTTCACCTATTCCGTTTCGATGCCCGAGGGACGTAGTGCCACTCCGACATCGATCTCACTCGACGCGATTGCAGGGTTGAAGCCGCTTTCCGAAGCATGGATACCGAGTTCACCTGCCAGGAAAAAAATCGTCGAATTAAGCGGCAAAGAGATCGAGCAGGAAACACATCACGGAAGCATCACATGGACCCGCGAGTTTCAGCTGAACGAGAGCGTCGGCATCGGTGCCTATGGCGTACAGGGCGTCATAACCTATCAAACCTGTGACTCCGTTTCGTGTCAGCCACCTGCGAATGTCAAATTTGCCATTGGCGAGTTGAAGAACGCAGTTCCGGTGAATTTTCAGAACAACGGCCAGCCTGTACCCGTCACCGACGATGTGGAAGGTGCGGTTGCCAAAGCCGGTGAAGAACTGACCAAAGGCGGGATGCTGCCCTTTATTCTGACCGGTGTGATTGCAGGCTTTCTGGCATTGTTGACCCCCTGTGTGTTTCCCATGATTCCAATTACGGTCAGCTTTTTCCTGAAGCAATCGGACAAAGAGAACCATCGTCCGATTATTATGGCATTGGTCTACTGTCTGACGATTGTCTTCACTTTCACCATTCCCGGTGTCATCGTCTCAGCCGTATATGGTGTCGACCAAATCAACGCGTTGGCCAATAACACGTGGATGAATTTCTTCATTGCAGCTGTGCTGGTCTTTTTCGGGTTGAACATGTTGGGCATGTTTGAGATTCGCGTCCCCGCCGGATTGCTGACCTGGTCGGCCGGCAAGGAAGCGGCCGGAGGATATCTGGGTGTGTTCTTCATGGCGGTCACGTTCACGCTCGTCTCATTCACCTGCACCTTCGCGTTTGCTGGTACCGTTCTTGCAGTGGCTTCGCAAGGAGAATTCATTACACCGATTGTAGGCATGCTCTCCTTCTCGATCGCTTTCGCATTGCCATTCTTTTTCCTGGCGTTATTCCCCAGCTATCTGCAGAAGATTCCCAAAAGCGGGGGGTGGATGAATCGGGTGAAAGTGACAATGGGAATGATCGAAGTCGGAGCAGCCGTCAAGTTTCTGAGCGTGGCCGATATTGGCCTGTTCAACACGCCGATGTTTCTCGATTCGACGATGGTACTGACAATCTGGATTGTCCTCTGTGCGCTGACGGGGCTTTACCTGCTCGGCTTTTTCAATCTTCCACACGACACTCCTTCAGAAAGCGTCTCGGTTTTGCAATTGGGATTTGCAACCGCGTTTCTCGGGCTG
Source organism: Planctomycetaceae bacterium (assembly GCA_028284145.1). Lineage (GTDB taxonomy): Bacteria > Planctomycetota > Planctomycetia > Planctomycetales > Planctomycetaceae > JANQSH01. The sequence goes on from JANQSH010000186.1 coordinate 101,533, forward strand.
GCGTTGTTTCTGACGGCTGGTGTCTTCGCTCCGCAAAAACCAGACAATGTACTCTGGAGCCAGATCGCGTCATTTCTGCCACCGGAATTTGAAACCAGTAGAGATGAGCAGGGGCAGCATGTGGTCGAGCACGATGGCCTTGAGTTTCTGATTGAATATGACAAAGCGGTCGCGTTGGCCTCGAAAGTCAATCGCCCCCTTTTCCTCGACTTTACCGGTGTGAATTGCGTCAACTGTCGTTTGATGGAAGATCGAATGACCAAGCCTTACGTAAAATCAGAATTGGAAAAATTCGTTCTCGTGCAGCTTTACACGGATATCATTCCCATCGAACAGATGGAGAACGAAGAGGAAGAGGCGTTGTTGGAACAAAACCGAAAATTGCAAACCGAATGGTTTGGCGATGCCACATTGCCCGGTTACGCGGTTGTCACACCCGATGGCAAAGTCATTCTGGAATCGTTCATTGGCCTGACGGAAGCGGAAAACTTCGCGGAATTTCTGAAACGTGGGTTTGCGAAGTGGGAACAACAGGGTGTCATCGCGAACAATCCGAAGACGACTTTACGCTGATCGGCTTCGCTTACAAACCTGGTAAAATCCGCACACTGAACATCGTCTGAACTGAGTGATTTCAAGCTGGTCTCTTCGCGATATGAGTTAAGATATGGCAGCTTTGCCGCAATAGACGGTCTGGGAGAAGTAGCTGAGTTGACATATGTAAATCAGCCGATTCTAATAATGCGCCCCATTTATATTTCAATCGACATCAGGCATAACCCTCGCTGTTGCTGACCTTTGGAAATCCTTGTTGGAAAAGGGCTCAAAACAGACGCAGGTTTGTGGTTATGTCGCCGAACACCCGAGGGAGAATTAGATGCTGAGAATTTCCGCTTTGACTGTCTGTGGTCTTGCCTTTGTTGCCGCTGCTTTTGTCACCAGCAACCAGAACATGGCTGAAGCTCGTCCCTGGTTCCCGAAAGTATTCGTGGCCAAGTACGAAAACATTTCTGAAAAGGCGACGGAAAAGAAGTGTGGCGTTTGCCATCCTGGTAAGAGCAAAAAAGACAAGAATGACTACGGCGTTGCCGTTGGCAAAGCGTTGGGTGCTGTCTACAAGAAGAAGACCGATGAAGCTGCGGAAGCTTTGGATAAAGCGCTCGACAAAGCCGCTGAACAGGCAAGCTCCACCGAAGGCAAAACTTTTGGTGATCTGATCAAAGCTGGCGAGTTGCCCGGCACGGACGAAGTCGTCAAGATGGAAGAATAGTCATCGGTGAGATCTCTTTGAAACTTGACATCAGGCGGGGTCATGCAGTGCGTGACCCCGCTTTTTGTTTGCCGGGTGCGATCTGGATTTCCCTCAACAATCACAAAGATCTGTCAGAATTACGACCGACCATTCAACCTCATATGCTCTTCTCCAATGTGCAGGTCGATAACCAAAGGTAGATGGTCCGATGCTCGCCGCGACATGCGCGAGTGAACGACTTTGACATGCCGGATTGTCATCTTACCACGATAAAAAGCCTTGTCGAGTGCTCCAACCGCCATGTACGCGGGAAATGTCCGAAAGCGGGACGGTGGTGCCGTTGCCTGATCGAAGCCGTTCTCTTTGAACGCTCCCCTGGCCAGAGTGTTCCGCCAGTCGTTGAAGTCCCCGGCAATAATTGTCGGCAAATGTTCTGACTCACGAAACAGGCGGTGCTTCAACAGATGTGCCACCTGCCAGTGGCGTTCCTTCTCTGCCAGCCCCAAATGCCAGTTAACAAGATGCAACTCCCCTTCGGGTGTATCGATCACTGCCATTTGTGCACCGCGCGGTTTGCGATGATTGAACCGCAGGGAGACCTGATGCCGCGACTTGATTGCCCAACGTGACAGGAAAAGATTGCCGTATCCTCCCTGCTTGAGATGCACATTCAATTGATACATCTTTGATGCGCTGTTGAAGTATTCTGCGAGCAGTTGAGGTTGATCATGGAACCGGGAACGACGCACATTCCGATCGACTTCCTGTAGACAAATCAGGTCCGGATTCTCGGCCTCGATCACCTCAATAATGCGCTCCAGCCGATACCGACGGTCATGTCCCCCAATGCCCTTGTGAATGTTGTAACTCAACAGCCGCATGATAACTCTGGTCAACCTGAGGCATGATCGACGCATTCAATTCGCTCGATTGTGCCGCTGTGAAATCGTTGCATCCCGTGGGCAGTATCGAGAACCAGACAGCCGGCCTCGTCAATTCCGCGGCACAATCCCTCAACCGCCGGTCGAGGTTCCGGGCGAATCGTCACCAGTTTCCCTGCCAGACAATCCCACTTGTTCCAGACAGAGGAACGCCGCCGCGAATCGCCATCTCTGAAGTTTGTAACAGCGATTTCAAATTCCTGCAAAAAGCGAATCAGCAAATCGAGTGGTGCTATCTTCTCGCCCGACTCGACAAAAAGTGACGTGGGCGGTGTTACGGTTGGCTCCGTCATCTCCGGCAGTGAATTGTTCACATTCACTCCCACGCCGACGACAGCGAATCGGGGGCGAACTGAAAGCGACTCGATCAAAATCCCCGAGATCTTTCGACCACTAACAAGCACATCATTAGGCCATTTGAGGCCAATTTCGGCACTCGGTAAATACCGACGAAGTGATTCGCACAATGCGCTGCCGGCCAACAGCGGCAGCAGGCTGTCATCGTTGTTTGAGGAAAAGCGGCGTGAAAGATCCAAAACGAGGGAAAAGGTTAGCGCGCCTGACCCTGCAAACCAGCGATTGGCTCCCCGTCCCCGTCCCGCTGTCTGTTCTTTTGCACAGATCAGCAACGGGTTCGAAACCACCCCCTCCTGCAGTTTTTTCATAGCATGGCTGTTGGTCGAATCGAGCACGCGGAACGACTCGACATGCTCGATCCAGGTTTCCTGAAGAATGCGATCGGCGTCCAACAGACTGGCGTCAATCGAGTCATCAACCATCGTCAATTCTTTGCTGCCTCAGCATCTTTTTTCGATTTTTCATTCCAGGCTTTCGAAACCTTGGGATTCGGCGTCGCGGAACCTTCCGCCATTCCGAGGATCCAACGAATTGCTCCTTCAGTCGAATTGAGAAACTCTTCATTCGTCCAGGTCTGATTGTTGTGGCCCAGATTGTTCATGAAAATTTTTCCGTCGCCATAAGACCGACACCATGCGACAGGCACATGGTAGGGCATCTTCTTCTCCGTCTTTTCCATATCGAGACTCATCAGCACTCGAACATTTTCCGGATGCCAGTTGTTGTACTGGTAGATTTCATCCTTGAACCTGAATGAATCACCGAATGGTTTCATCGCGGGATGCTGCGTATCGTGTACCTGAATGGCGACCGTCGTACCACTTCCCCAAGGGTGTCCGTTGAATGTACCGCCGGAAATCTCGATGTACCATTTGTACTTGTCGAAATCCTTATGGTCCGGCTTGAAGCGGTATGTGTCGGTGGCAGAGTGAAAACCGATGAACCCGTGGCCCTTCTGTTTCAGCCAGACATTCGTGAAGTAGTCCCGTGCTTCATCGCTGATCGGCAGCACACCCGTTGTGTAAAACATCACGATGTCGTAATTTTGCAGGTTTTCCCTGGTGAAGTCGAGTTCACAATTCTGAGTACAGTCGACTTCAAACAAGCCGGACGTCTGGCCCAGTTGCTTCATGGCGATTTCCGCAGGTGCCAACTTATTCTTCCGGGTGACCACTCCGTGCCGAAAGCCTTTGCTCTGCGTGACAAACAAAACACGCGTTTTCTTGTCACCTTTCTCCGCAGTCTCTCCTTTGGCGGGGAAAGAGAATGCTGCTAACGTGATCAACATCAACATGGAAACCGTTAAACCGCGAACCATTGTCAACTCCCTGTAAATAGAAATGGCGACCTTCGGACGCACCCGACCAACTCTCACACCGACCGGTGATTGAGCAGGGTGAAAGTGGCGATGGTCGAACTCTCCAGAGCGTATTACGCTCTTCTGTACCACGATGGGCGTCGTTTGGCCTGCAGACAAAGGCCCCCCACGAGCCAGATACGTCATATCAGAAGGTAAACTGCTCTAATTTGGCCAGATGGGACCGGAAACATATTGGAACAGCCCCTTCTCTTCGATTTCATCATACGCAGAGGTGCATGCAATCGCAATTTGCCAACCCGTTTTGATGACGGAATGCACCTTTCGGAGCGTCATCAATCGGCAGTCGGCTCATCAACAGCGGGGGGAATCTCCCGACCATGCGGATCGATCTCCAATCCCTCCAGTTCGCTGGCAAGGGTCTCACGCAGATCAACGTCGATAAAGTGTTCCACACGCGCTGCGGTTTCGTGCAGGTGGTCTTCCGGCAGGTCGAAGTGCCGGGCCATATAGCTTTCCCACAAACGGTGCGAGCGGACCAGTTTTTGAGCCGTCCGCCGCCCTGATTCGGTCAACCGGTATCCTTCGGGTGTCATCAGTATTCGTTCCCGCTGCAACAATTGACGAATAGCCAAAGTCGACAAAATCCACCCGGCGTGATGCAGCGATTCGCTGATTCTCTTTCGCGAAATGACAACTGGCTCATTTCCGGATTGCTGCGATTCCTCACGTCGATACAGGAAACCGAGGACATCCTCGCGTACAATTCTCAACCGCAGCGAGAACCGCTGCAGCAGTTTGCTCAACAGGCCATGTCGCGGGCCGGCAAGCAGCGCGGCGATGAAGAACAGCCCCGCCACCGCTGCCATCATTCCGGGCGTGCTGGCACTGGTGACCGTTGTGAATCCGATTCGCCGAAAGAAAATCGGTGGCAGGGTCATCGCCGCAACATGACCGAACAACGCACTCGCGGCTGCCACCACAAGACTGATCACGATCATGTGTGAGAGTCGATCAGACAGGAGATACGCCGTCGCCGCGGGGACAATCAGCATGGCGATCACCAGGATGTTGCCAACGCTTTCAAATGACGCAACCAGTGTGATCGCTGTCACGCACATCAATCCGTAATGCATAGCACTGGCATTGACGCCCACGGTCGTCGCCAAACCGGGATCGAACGCGCTGATTTTCAGTTCCTTGTAAAACAGGACGACCAAAATCGCATTCACCAGCAATACCGAGCCATTGACCACCGCCATCCTCGGTACCGACGACTCGCCGATGGTATCCATCCACGCGGTTTCGACCATGCCGTAGAGGACGCAGTCGGGATCGATATGCACATTGTCCGCAGCCCGGCGGATCAGCAGCAAACCCACAGCATACAGAGATAAAAACACAACACCAAGCGCTGCTGTGCTTTCGACCCGTCCCAGTTTCTGCACCCACTCGGTCAACAGGGCGGTCAGAATGCCGAAGATGATTGCACCGATGAACATCGCCAGATGCATCGTCGTACCACGTGAGGAATCATCGATCACTCCACTTTGGAGCAGGTGATGCGTTAAGAGAAACGCGATCACAATTCCGGGCAAAACCGTATGGCTGATCGCATCACCCATCATACTCTGGCGGCGCAGCACGAGGAAATTTCCCGGGAGCGCACAGGCCATTGAAGCGAGCGCCGCCGTCAGGACGATCCAGGTATCGATCGCCCCCCAGTCGAAAAGGATGGCCCAAAATTCAGCGAACACGGAATCGGTTCTCGTTCAGGTTGAAAATTCTCTGGGGTAATCTGAGTCAGGGATCCACTGCGGATGCGGCTGGCTCTTCCGTCGATTCAATTATATGCGGATCAATTGCATGCGGACTGGGTGGCACCGTCATGTGTGGAAACCGTTCTGCCAGCAACAAGTTCAATTCTGTGATCAAATCGGCCGAAAGGACGTGTTCAATCGTGTCCGCGTCTCGATCGACATGGCTCGGCGCGACATCCGCATAATGAATGAGGTACAATTCCCACAAGCGATGATTCCGTACAACTCGACGAGCTTCATTCGCGCCGGTTTCGGTCAAGCGAAACTTCGTCGGGCTCAGGCTGTAAATCAGATCGGCATCACCAGCCAATTTCAGAGCGAGGTTGAATCGACGTCGACTCCAGGTCCGCATGCCCAAAAGCCTGTTGAATTCGAGCGTCTGTTTGGTCATCAAACTGGCAGCCCGTCCGTTGGCCTTGATAATCAACGGTTCAAGATATTCGTAGCAGGCTCGCATTAAATCGAGCCGAGCCGTCTTCCGCCTGAGATGAAGTTGAATTAACCAGCGCCGCAACACGCCGCGACGTGTGCCGAGGATTAAACTCAGTACAAAAAAAAACGTTCCCATCAAAACAATAATCGCGCCGGCGGAAAGTCGGGGGACCAAAGCGCTCGCGATGACTCCTAATGCCGCGCTCACCCCGCCCAGAACGGCCGAGATGATCGTCATCCAAAGCAGGCGGTCTGACCAGAACCGGGCGGCGACAGCAGGAATGATGAACATGGCGGCAACAAGCAGCAACCCCACACTCTGCACACCGACAATTCCGACCGTAACGACCATCAACATCAACGACAGGTCCAATATCAGCACGGGCCAGCCTTGTGTTGTAGCGAAATCCTCATCGAAACAGAGCAGGGCAAACTCTTTGAAGAGTAGCAGACTCATAACCAGAACCGCGAGTGACGACCAGCCAATAAATTTGACGTCTGCCGCGACCAGAGAGGCTGCCTTTCCGAAGATGAAATGGTTCAATCCGGCTGCATTTCCAGTCGGAATGTTCTGAATGATGGTAAACAACGCGATGCCGAATCCAAAAAAAATACTCAGCACGATCGCCATCGCCGCATCTTCCCGAATGCGGGAATACTTGCGGATGAGAGTCGTCAACACCAGCCCGAGCAAACTCGCAATAAAGGCTCCCATCATCAGACCGGGAAACCAGCGTCCCTGCCCTGGGGAAATCGCTTCCATTACCAGAAAGGCAACCGCGATCCCCGGTAATGCAGTATGTCCGACGACATCACCCACGAGTGACCGACGTCGCATGAGCATAAACGTGCCGACAATTCCGCCGGAAATGCCAAGCAGAACCGTTCCCAAAAGGACAACACGAGTGTTGTAGTCCTGCAACGTCAGCACGCGGACGACGTGACCGAATGATGGGTTAACGGCTGCTCGCCGACTGGGAGGATGGTCGTGTCCAATCTCGTTCGCAGAAGCAGCATCGGCCATCAAAACGACGGCGATGAAGATGAAAAAGCCAATTGTGAGAAGAAGCTCTTTTGTTGACCATTGAGACTGAAAGCATTTTCGCAGGCTTGTCATTTGCCACCCTCGCCGATCGACATCCTCGTGCCGACCTGATCCAATAATGCGAGTTTCCCTCCAAATGTTTTCTTGAGGTTTTCGGGTGTGAACACATCCGACGTTGGCCCCGTGGCGACAAGTCGCATGTTCAACAACATGACATGATCGAAGTATTCCTTCACGGTCTGCAGATCGTGATGCACGACCAGAGCGGTTTTTCCGGCGGACCTCAACTCGTGCAGAATGGAAATGATTGCCCGTTCGGTAGCGGCATCGACTCCAACAAACGGTTCATCCATCAGGTACAACTCGGCATCCTGGGCCAGCGCTCGCGCGAGAAAGACGCGTTGTTGTTGCCCGCCGGAAAGCTGACTGATTTGGCGCCGGGCATAGGCCGCCATTCCGACACGATCCAGAGAATCCAACGCCATCTGCCGATATTTTCGCGTCACCGGCATACACCAGCCGATTTTCCGATACAGTCCCATCGTTACCACATCAAGCGCATTGACGGGAAAATCCCAATCGACACTGCCGCGTTGAGGAACATAGGCCACCCGATCTCGCTGCTGGCGATACGGCTTGCCAAAAAAGCGAACACCACCGGAAAGCTTTGGTACAAGATCGAGCGAGGCCTTGATGAGAGTCGTCTTGCCACTGCCATTGGGGCCCACAATCGCCACAAGTTGGCCCGGCGGCGCATGGTAGTCGATGTCCCAAAGGACAGAACGGCGGTGATAGGCCACGGTCATGTCGTGAATCGAAAGGGGCGACCACTCTGGGTATTCGTCCGCATCAACTCGGGAATCATCAATCATTTTGGCTGGCTCCCGGCGGTCGAGCGACATCTCCCAATTGCTCTTACACGCCCGGTCTTCGGTGGCACGCCGTTACCCTGTCATTCCAACAAAGTCCTGTCTGGTCGATTTCAATCCTGTTGCGACGAAAGGTCAAGCTTACCCTGAAACCCCTTTTCCGGCGCCTCTCCCCCCAGGGCGCGGGCGACTACCGTTGCGTTATGATCCATCATACCGATGTAGGTCCCCTCGTAAGTCCCTGCCGGTCCCATCGCATCAGAAAAGAGCTTGCCACCAATCCGGACGTTGGCCCCTTTGGATTTCGCACCTTCGATCACCGATTGAATGGCCGTGGAGTTGACACTCGTCTCGACAAAAATCGCATTCACCTTCTTTTTGACAATCAGGTCGATCAAACGGTTTTTGTCTTCCAGGCCAGGGTCGGATTCTGTTGTTAACCCCTGTGCCGATGCCACAGGAATTCCATATGCCTGTGAGAAATACCCGAATGCATCGTGCGCGGTAATCAGCACGCGCTGTTCTTCGGGAATGGAGCCGATGACCTTTTGAACATAGGCGTGTAACTTCTCCAACTCCAACTTGTATGCAGTCGCGTTTTTCCTGTAGTCATTCGCATGACTCGCGTCATATTCAGCCAATGCTTCCGCCACAACATCAACCGCCTTCATCCATGCGGAAACGTCCATCCAGACATGGGGGTCGGTATGCCCTTCAAATTCAGGGGGTTCGAGAAGAAAATCAGGATCGATCCCCTCGGTGATGGGATAAACCGGCTTTCCCTTCCTTCCGACTTTGGCAAAAGCGTCTCCCATCCGTCCCTCGAGCATCAAGCCGGAATAGAAAATGACGTCCGCCTCAAGCAGTTTTTTGACATCATCGCGCGTCGGCTTGTACATGTGTGGGTCGACTCCTTCGCCCATCAGACCGACAACATGACCATGTTCCCCCGCAACAATGCGGACGATATCGGTTACCATTCCACACGTTGTAACGATCTGACAGGGGTAGGCGCGACTTGCAGAGTCCAAATTGGCCGAGCGTTCTGTGGTCGAAGATTCACTGCAACCAGCAAGCAGATATGAGAAAACGATCACAACCGAAATCGGCCCAGGCTGACGCATGAGATGTCGCATAGTCTTCGCTCTTACTGTTCTTTAGTTTCCAGGCGGGTTCGGTTAACCCGTTTTACACCAAAGGATTTTTATTAACCGTATTCTAATTTTTGAGGAATCCAAAATTCAAGCCTGAGCGGGAGGAATGTCAGAATCGACCAATAACAATTTGACACGCCGACCAACGACCGTCCAAATCAGGAGAGGGTTAAAATGAGATATTCGGTTTTCCTTCGGATTGCCGCGGTATTGGCGTTTGTGGAAGAAGATGACGAACAGCCAGACGACGGTTTTCAACAGCCCGCCCAATGAGATCGCCTGCATCCGCCTTCGGGCGGCTTTTTCATGCGCGGGGAAGGCTGGTCGGCTGACTGGTACAGTTTGATTTGGACACCATCCTCCATGATTGCCACATCTAAAATATCGAATACCAACTGTCCTGCTGGTGTTGATTTTTGTGACGGTTGTGCTGGATCGATCAGTTGGTGAACTTGCGGATTCGGCGTTGGAATTCCCTGTTGCATACGATCTACTCGGTCGTGACTTTTGATAAGATTCTTTCATATAGTAGTTTACATCAACCAGTAAATGGAGTTTCCGAATGGCGACCGCTTGACCTGAGCAGGACAGGGGTTAAACTTGTAAGGTTTTCAGGCGATCAACTGCGGTGCATTTGTGTGAACTTTTGTATGCTTGTCTCTTTGCAGGGGTGATATCCTTGATAGCGGAGAGCAGAAGGGCGTACAGATTCCCCAGCGGCAACCGCTTTGTCCCAGGTTTCTCCAGCGATTGGATCCGGGCCGTGTTGGATCCGTGCAACGTGCGGATCGCACATTGATGGTTCATTATGGAGTCTCCTGCGGGATGACGATTCGGGAGGGTTTTGTGTCACGGGGATTGGTCACCGATTTCAAGGAGCAGGTCCGCGCTGCCACCGATATTGTGGCTTTGATCGGTGAGACCATCGCGCTCCAGCCCCGCCGTGGTGGACGCGATTACGTCGGCCTCTGTCCTTTTCATGACGATCATAACCCTTCCATGACAGTTTCCCCTGAGCGACAGTCTTACAAATGCTGGTCGTGCAACGAAGGGGGCGATTGCTTTTCTTTCCTGATGAAAATCGAGAATATCGATTTTCGAGAAGCGCTCGAGATGCTCGCACAACGGGCACACATCGAATTGCCCAGGCAGGATCGACGTTCCACCTCACCCGATGGACCTTCCCGACAAACAATTTATGAGGCGATCGATTGGACCAGGCGAATACTGCACGAGCATTTGATGCAGGCCCCCAGTTCCGCTTCCGCCCGGCATTATTTTGTTGAGCGCGGATTTGAGGAAGAAACACTCGTCGACTTCCAGATTGGATTTCACCCGTTCGACTGGGAATGGCTTTTAACTCGCGCACGCGGGCAGTTTGATGTGGAAACGTTGACGGCGGCCAATATTGTCCGGGCTCGTAAAGATCAATCCGGCTATCACGACGAAATCGTCTTTCTCGATCGGGTGATGTTTCCGATTCACGACACACGTGGTCGCTGTGTTGCCTTTGGAGGACGTATCCTCCCGGAATCCACTCGCGAGGATGCCCCGAAATATCTCAACAGTGCCGAAAGTCCGCTTTTCGCGAAAAGCCGCCTGTTGTACGGGTTGGACCGGGCACGCGATCAAATTCGGAAGACGAAAACGGCCGTGGTCGTCGAAGGCTACACCGACTGCATGATGGCTCACCAATATGGGCTGACCGAAGTCGTTGGCACACTGGGAACGGCTTTGACAGAGATTCATGTTCAGGAGTTGAAACGGTTTGCGCAAAAGGTCATTCTCGTTTTCGATGGTGATGACGCAGGCATGGCAGCGGCCGAACGATCACTCACGACGTTCCTCGCTGCGGATGTCGATCTCCGAATACTGACATTACCCGCAGGAGCCGATCCCGCTGATTTCCTGATCGAAAACGGTGCCGAGGCGTTTCGGGAGGCGTTAAACGGAGCTCCTGAAGCATGGGAACACAAATTGCAGGTCTGCCTCGGACGTTATCCGGACACGGTGGATGGTCGAGAACGCGCATTGGCAGAAATGCTCGATTTGATGGCCGCCTCGCCTCGACTTTCCGGAACGCAGCGAGAAGACCTGATCCTGCGACGGCTGCCACATCGATTTGGCGTTTCTGAGCATGTGGTCCGTCGGGAGTTAAAGCAGCATCGCCACCGCACGGCACACGCCCCCAAAAAACCTCACCTGGCAAGATCAGACAATCGACAAGGAGCAGAATCAGAAACGACGATATCCGAAGATCGGGATCGACCGGTCATGGGAAATTCAAAGACAGACATCTTGGAAAAAGAGTTGCTGGGTGTGATGTTCGCGATGCCATCGACGGTTCGCGACATCCAGCAGAGTATCCGCACCAGCGAACTGGGAAACGCGTCGGTTCGCCAACTGGTCGAAATGAGTTATTCGATTGCCGACTCTGGAGAAGAGCCGACATTCGATCGTATTCTCGCCCGGTTGGAAGATCCGGAATTAAAGCGGTTTGCTGTCGAGATCGATGAACAGGCTCGTCGCACGGATGTGTCCAGGAGATTGATGGAGCAGAAACCAACTGAGGGAGATCACCTCCCGGGATTTCTGCGACAGATCATTGACAACTGGAAATGGAATCAGCGAATGCGAACACATTTGATCGAGCAGGAGCATGCCTCCGGCCGATCGATGGCGAAAGCAACTCTCGATTCCGCCTCGATCACCATGCTTCGCAGTGCATCTCAACTGCATCGCGAACGGGCATCGAGGTAATTCTTCCTGCCGAATGATAAAGGAACAGACGTGCATAGACTCGACAATAAACTCAGCGAGTTGATTAAGACCGGCCAGCAACAGGGCTATTTGACCTTTTCCCAGGTCAATCTGTATCTGCCCGATGAGGCGGTCAATCCTGAGAAACTCGACAATCTGATGATGTCGCTCGAAGAGTTGGGCATGGAGATTGTCGCCGACAAGGAAATCCCGCAGCGGGCCGACAAGAAGCGCAAGAACGGGCGCCGAAGTCAGATTTCCGCCGAAGACCGATCCCGTCGCATCGATGATCCTGTGCGAATGTACCTCACGCAAATGGGGGAAATTCCGCTACTGACGCGCGAAGAAGAGATCGCCCTGGCCAAAAAGATCGAGATCACCCGCAAGCGTTACCGTCGTCAGTTGCTGGAAAGCGACTATGCAATGCAGACGGCAATCGACGTTTTGACCAAGGTACATAATGGCGAGTTGCCATTTGACCGAACGATCAAGGTCTCGGTCACCGAGGGCTTGCAGAAGACACAGATTCTGGGCCGGATGAAACACAACCTGACAACACTCGAATTCCTGCATCGCAAAAATCTGGCAGATTTTGAAAAGATTGCCGGGCGTCCGAAAAGCGACAAAGTCCGCAAACAGGCCGAGGTCAGTCTGAGCGTGCGCCGACGCAAGATGGTAACGCTTGTTGAAGAGTTGAGTCTGAGAACGCAACGGCTGCAACCCTGCATGAAGCGACTGGAACAGATCTCCGCCCGTATGACGGAACTGGAATCGCAAATCAAAAGTCTGTCCCGTTTGAAGTCGGCCAGAGAGGAAAAGGCGAATCTCGAACGGGAACTGGACGACTTGATGCAGCTCACGCTCGAAACACCGCAATCGCTGCGAGAGCGGATTGAAAGCATCGAAACCCGATTTGGGGCCTACGAACAGGCAATGCGTGAACTTTCCGGAGGGAACCTGAGGCTCGTCGTTTCGATCGCCAAGAAATACCGTAACCGGGGTTTGAGTTTCCTCGATTTGATTCAGGAAGGAAACACCGGGTTGATGCGAGCGGTCGACAAGTACGAATACCGCCGGGGTTATAAGTTTTCGACGTATGCCACCTGGTGGATTCGCCAGGCGATCACCCGGGCCATTGCGGACCAGGCACGCACGATCCGAATTCCGGTCCACATGATCGAAACAATGTCGAAGCTGCGAAAGGTCAGTAAGCAGCTGCTGCAGGAGATTGGTCGTGAACCGACCATCGAAGAAACGGCCAGGGCTGCAGGCGTATCGCTCGAAGAAACACGTCGCGTCCTCAAAATCTCCCGACATCCGATTAGTCTCGATCGCCCGGTTGGAGAGAGCGAAGACAGCTATTTCGGCGACTTCATCGAAGATGACGGCAGCGAAAGTCCGGTGTCCGCCGCGACTCAGGAAATGCTCAAAGACAAGATCGACTCGGTGTTGAAAACCCTCACCTATCGCGAACGGGAGATCATCAAACTCCGCTACGGCTTGGGCGATGGTTACACATACACGCTGGAAGAAGTGGGCCGCATTTTCAAGGTGACCCGCGAACGTGTGCGGCAAATCGAAGCCAAAGCAGTCAGAAAACTGCAGCATCCCGTGAGGAGCCGACAACTCAAGGGCTTTCTCGATGGCCTGTTGGCCAACGTCACTGGTTGACGCCATTGCCGCCGATCTTCATCGGTGGCTTTTTTTTTTCGCCTTCATTGTGTTACGCTGAAGCACATTGCAGATTGTTGTAGCGACAATTTGATTTGACGTTGTGCCTGGCTACACCTTCCTGTTATTCCCACGAAAGTGGGAATTCACAGGAACGAGGATGGACTCCTCCCTGTGCAGGAACGATTTCAAAGTTGTACCCATTCGGAAAAAATCGACGTTATTTGCCAGGTGAACGCTACAGATCGACGCAATTCGCCCTAATGCCAATTCACCTGGACGGAGAACGCTTACGTTGACGGAGAACGCAATGAGCACGGTTGCCACAAGCCTGAAAGAACTGCACCAGTTACATCTGCGCTTGCAGGGGGCCAACGAAAAACTGACTCGTGGCCCTCAAGCGATTCGTGTAAAACAAGTTCAGGTTGATCGTCGTAAGGCCGAACATGATGAAAAGGCCGAGGAGTTGAAACAACTCCGAATGGCGGCGGATCAGAAATCTCTGCAGTTGAAGACCAGTGAAGCCAAAATTTCGGATCTGAAAGCCAAATTGAACGCTGCCGCTTCCAACAAAGAGTACGAGATCATCAAATCGCAGATCGAAGCAGATGAAATGGCCAACAGTGTTCTGGAAGATGAGATCCTGGAATGCTACGACGCGGTCGATGCGATGCAGCAGGCATTAGCAGTCGCAGTCGAAAGCGTGACAGCAGCGGAAGCCGAACTGAAAGGGACTGAGGCTCAGGTTGCTGAAGACGAACCCAGCCTGCAAAATGATGTGGAGGAACTGGAAAATGCCATCACCGCAGCAGAAGAATTTCTGCCGACCGATGTCCGGGCTGATTACCGCAGACTGACTCAGGCACACGGCGCTGATTCGTTGGCGCCGGCCATCAATGGGATCTGTACCGCCTGCAATCACCAGATGCTGCCACAGATGCGAGTGAATCTGAACTCCGGCAAATTTGTTTTCTGCAAAGTCTGCGGTCGACTGCTCTACCAGGACGAACCATAATTCCCCAGCCGTTGCGATTGGTCGGCAATCGAAATCTGCCTCACAACCCAATCGTCACACCTGTGCCACAAAATTGTATTGTCGTTTTCCTTCGACAATCACCGGTGTTCCGTTTCCAAATCGCAACATTCTCACTCTTTCCGACTTGAATCCCGTCCGCCTGAATGTGGCGTAACCTTTTTGGGGGATGGTGTTTGACAGTTTTGACTCAATTTTTATCGACATCTCGCCCCTGTTTGGTGCAGCGTTTGCATTCGTCAGCTTTGGACATCTTTGGTCTGAAGGAAATCACCTTCAGGTTGATAACCAACTCGCAAATCTGCCAACCTCAAATACAGCCCAGGGGCCATTATGGTGTTGAAGAAGAAACGGCTTTCTGTCGAATCGATCAATGGAATGACAATGCTCGACTATGGCGGGATGGAGATCTGGGATGGCGCCGACATGGCGTTACTTCGAGAAACGTTGATCGAACTGATCGATGAGGAAAAATGTCGGTCGATTGGAATCGACATGCGGTCGGTGAAGTACATTCCCAGCGGTTTCTTCGGCATGTTGCACGATTATCGAATGAAAAGTGTCATGGTGCGGCTCTTCCACCCTCAGGTAAACGTACTGAATATGCTCTGGTTCCGACAGTTCTTTGACGAAGAGAGCGAAGGCTGTTTTGCCTTGAGAAAGGAACCTAAGAGTGTTCCCAACGCATTCGCCGAACCCCTGCCGACAATTGCGGCACCCTGGGCCGATGAAGATGAGTCTCACCATTCGACTCCGGCGGACGTGTTCGACGCAGCCACTTCTTAGAGCAGTTTTTACTTTCTGGTGTGACGTCTCTGGCTCGTGTGTGGGCCTTGTTTGCAGGTCAAGCGACGATTTTCGCGGCATAGAGCGTATTACGCTCCTTCGTGGCGCGATGGACGTTTTTCGTCCTATAAATACAGACCCCCGCGAGCGAGAAGCGCCACACGAAAAAGTCAACTGC
>JANQSH010000201.1 GCA_028284145.1 Planctomycetaceae bacterium
TAAGCGTTCCTGAACTCAAACGATTGCTGCTGAGCCTGATGATGTCCGGCGAAATCCCTGACGACATTCAAAACTGGAGCCACTGGCGTCGCCAGCATCAATACCAGGCCAGAAGATCCCATTACAAATCCAGAAACCCAAAACCCCCTGACAACAATCTACAACTGTAGTATTAGTATTCCCGGCGTTGGCGGGATGAGGGGATGTCCATTGCTTTGCGGTATTTGGTCACCGTACGGCGGGCGAGGTTGTACCCATGCTTGCTGAGTTCGTTGACCAATGCGTCATCACTGAGAGGCTTGTTTTTGTCCTCGCCATCGACAATTTCCTTCAGTTTCAAGCGAATTTTATCCCATGCCACTTCTTCGCCCGAGGAGGTCATCGTACCGCCTCCGAAAAAACGTTTCAGAGGATAAAGACCACGCGGAGTTTGAATCCACTTCTCGGCCACTGCTCGCGAAACGGTCGTCACGTGTACGCCCACAACGTCGGCAATCTGCTGCATCTTTAACGGCACAATCGCCTCGGGGCCACTTTCCAGAAAATCGGTCTGATGATCAACAATCGCCTGGGCAACGCGACGAAGTGTATCGTATCTCTGTTCGATGGAATTGATGAGCCACTTCGCTGACTCAATCTTCTCTTTGATGTACTCTTTCGTCTTCTGGTCCGGGTTCGATCGCATCAACTGCTGATATTTGCGACTGATGCGCAATCGTGGCGTGTATTCATCCAACAGCCGAACCGTGTATTTTCCGTTACTGTCCTGTTCGACGGCCAGATCAGGTGTGACGCGTTGCACCGGCTGATCTTCAAAACCACGACCGGGGTACGGATCCAGATCGTGCAGATCTTCGATCGCATCCTTAATGACTTCCAGAGAGTATCCGGTCTTCCGCTGAATGACCGGCAGCCGGTTCTGAGCAATGTCTTCCAGATGCGAAGTGATCAGCGTGACCAGTACATTTCGGTTGAGCGTTCTGGGCGTAAGTTGCAGGAGCAGACACTCTTTGACATCTCTGGCACCGACACCCGGCGGATCGAGTTTCTGTATCAGCGACAGTGTTTCCTGCGCCTCTTCAAGACTGATCGACTTGCCGAAAAACTGCACAATCTCCGGCAGCGAACTTTTCAGCCGACCATGGCTGTCCAGGTTTTGAATGAGGTATTCGCCGAACTGCCGGATTGCCTCAGAGCAGTCAAGAAAGCTGAATTGTTCCAGCAGATAGTCGTGCAGTGATTGTGGCCGATCGACCATGTTGGCCATCAAATCGTGCTGCCGATCCATCGCATCACTGACACGGTTTGACGACGCTGACGAGGAGGCAAAATTGTCTTCGGGCCAGTCCGCCGACATTTCGAGAAGCCGTTCAAAGTCGGCTTCGTTATTGTTGTTATCCTCGACGACCATTTCCTTCTGCTGATCGGCATCCCTGGCCTCATCGCGGGCCTTTTCCAATTCATATTGGACCTCGGAATCAGCCGCGTCCTGGTTTTCCGCAGAGAGATTTTCGAGAACAACGTTTTCCGCCAGTTCCTGCTCGATCCGCTCATTCAGCGCCATCAGCGGCAATTGCAGTATCTCCATCGACTGGATCATCCGCGGGTCCAGCTTCAACTGCATTTGCTGCTTGAGTTGCTGAGAGATATTCAGTTGCATGGTCAATGACAATCGAGTGAAAAACTGGGCTGAAGATTCCCCGATTCTTATATGGTCTGCCGCCCGCGCAGCGCGTCGGAGAGCATTTCTTTGTTCGCAAACTCTAGCACACTTCCAGAGGCAATCCCGCGAGCAAGCCGAGTGATTTCCACATCTTCGTTCTCAATCAGGTTGGAAATGAACAGAGCTGTCCCATCTCCTTCAAGCGTTGGATTCGTCGCCATCACAATTTCGCGAATTCCCTCGTTCCGAATACGTCGCACCAGGGCGCTAATGGTCAGTTGCTCCGGTCCCATGCCTTCCAGGGGCGAGATCCGCCCCCCAAGGACGTGATACAAACCACGAAACGCACCGGTCGCTTCCAAAGCAACAACATCGCGCGGCTGTTCCACTACGCAAACCACATGCCTGTCCCGACGAGCGTCTCGACAGATAGTGCACAAGTCCCCCTCCGTCAGGTTGAAACAACTACTGCAGGGGCGAATGGCATCTTTCACCGCCCGAATGGCATCGGCCAGAGCGATCGCTTCGTCAGATCGGCAACTGAGAATATGATGCGTCAGTCGTTCGGCGGTTTTGCGGCCAATCCCCGGCAGGCGTGCGAACTCATCAATCAACTCGCCAACAGACGAGCCGTAAGGGTGTTCAGTTTTGAAGTCGCTCCGTGACATTCCAGCCCATTCCGCTGTTTGCCAGAACTCGCCGTCAGATCACAACATTTCATTGTGATTGCGAAACTACTGCGGCGGGTCGCCAAGCCCCATTTTGCTCAACGCATCGTTCAGACCGGGGATGTCCATCCCACCGGCAACTTTGGACATCTCCTCCGAAGCCATCTGACGCGCCTTGTCCAACGCCTGATTGGTGGCGGTGAGAACCAGTTCCTCAATCATTTCCCGGTCGCCGGTCTGCGTCAGCGACTCTTCGAGATGAACGGCCAGGATCTTCTGCTGGCCATTCGCCTCTACGCGAACCATGCCACCACCAGAAACACCTTCGACTCTCAGCTTTGCAAGCTCATCCTGAGTCGCTTTCATGCGTTCCTGCATTTCAGCTGCCTGACGCATCATTTCCGGTGCGTTTTTCAACAACGACGCCATATTTCCGAGATTTCCCAGCATGTTGAATATCCTTCGTGGTCCCGGATCGCTGGGGGTGGTAACAATCAGCTCTCCAGAGGCTCCACTTTGATTTGTTTGGCTTGAAAGACCGTTTTGGCCTGTTCCAGAAATGGATCGTCCGCAATCGGGGTTGTGACTGCCTGATTTTTCGTAACCGGTTTTCTTATATCCATTTCTGAAGAATCATCGGACCGCGAATGCAAAACGATGCGAATCGACTTTCCTGTGATTTTTCTCAGGAGCAGGGTCAAGCGATTCTGAATCTCCGGCCGCTCACAGTACGACTTGCTGAAATTATAGCTCCTGTTGAACGTTAAATCCAGTTCGTTTGGCCCAGAAATTGCTAAGGCCGCGTTTCTCAAATGCTGAGAAACGTTATCTTCAATGTAGGACTGGATTTCCTCCAATAATTCACGTTCCATACCTGGTTGAAAGGGAACACTTACTACATGAGAGAATTGCTCTCCCTCGATCTGTTCAGGACGATTTTGCAGACTTTCTGCTTTTTGTTGCCCCGATTTTATTACTCCCGAATCGGATTTCTGATCAACCGATCGATTCGTGTCTGGCTTTTCATCAACTGACAGGCCGGGCGCCAGTTCTTCGGTCAATGACGACCGTTCGTCTTCGGCTGGCTTATCTACCGTTTTTTTTTGTGGTGGTGCTGACGCGGAGGAAGCCACCAGCTTGGGGGCCGAGGACAATTCTCCCAACGTTCCCGATTTCAGAGTTTCGATATAACTCACAATCGTCTGCAGATCTTCCAGCAAACTAATGCGGATCAATGCTGATTCGACAAGCGCTCTTCCGTAGCTGGCGCGAAACATTCGAGTCTTGGTTTCGCTCAGTATCTGTATCACCGCCAATACCGTGTTAAGCCCCCACAATTCCGCCTGCTGCTGGAGATGATCGCGTCGAAGGGATGAAACAGAAAGCAGCGCTACATCGTGTGCCCCTGTCGCAAGCACCATGAGATCGCGTGTGTAGTGAATCAGTTGATCCACGAATTCACTCAATTGTACTCCACCCGAAACCGCCTGATCCAACTCCCGCAACGCGACGTCCTGCTGTCGACTGCTCAGCGCATCGAACATGGCGATGAGTCGTTCATCGTCGGCTGTGCCAAGCAGACGGTGGACATCCTGCGCAGAGACATGGTCATCACCAAAAGCAAGAACCTGATCGAACAACGACTGGCTGTCGCGCATCGACCCGGCTGCCCGACGGGCCACCAGTTCAATCGCCTCCGGCTCCACCTCGAAACCTTCCGCCTCAGCAATTTGTTCCAGCCGAATCGTGATATTGGCGGTGTCAATTGTCGAGAAGTCAAATCGCTGACAGCGCGACAGAATCGTATCGGGGACTTTGTTGGGTTCCGTTGTGCAGAAAACAAACTTGACCTTTTCCGGAGGCTCTTCCAGCGTTTTCAGCAACGCATTGAATGCCTCCCTGGTCAACATGTGGACTTCGTCGATGATGTAGATCTTATAGGGCGTTCGCATCGACTTGATGGTGACGTTTGCGCGGAGCGAGCGAATGTCATCGATGCCTCGATTCGACGCACCATCGATTTCCAGAATGTCGACGTCCGAACCAGTCGAAATGCCATCGCAAATATCGCAATCATTGCACGGAACGCCATCGTTTGCGTTTGGGCAATTCAAGGCCTTGGCGAGGATGCGGGCCATTGAGGTTTTACCCACACCGCGCGCGCCTGTGAACAAGTATGCGTGGGCGACACGATCAGAACGAATAGCGTTTTGGAGCGCCGTGGCAATATGCTGCTGTCCGACGACATCGGCAAATGCCTGTGGACGAAATCGTCTGGCTAAAACGGTGTAATGCGAGCCGGTTTGAGACATACGTTGGTTTCCCTGGAGCAGTTTCCCTTTTTGTGTGACGCTTCTGGCTCGTGAGGCCTGTCTTTGCAGGCCTGACGATACCCATCTCGGCACAGAAGAGCGTAATACGCTCTATCGCGGAATAAGAGTCGGTTTCGTTCCCGTTTTCGGTTTTCAATTATAGCAACAATTTCTGTGCGAAAGCAGCCGCTGAAAACCCACACCGTCACCAGGGTCGAAGCAGAAAAACCGAGGCGCGTAAAAAAACGCGGACAAAGTAAGCTACCCCCGCCTACACCCAAGAACACAATGCTTAGGGCTGCTTCTGTTACGACCTGACCCGGTTCACACAGCCTTGCCGTATTTGGAGGTAGCCTGCTTTCCCCGCGGAATAGTGATTCTGCAACTGTGACAGGCGAAACATGATCTTGATGTTTTCGGATGCAATCGTCAACGGTATTCGGACAGAAAAGCGAGGAACCCATCCGAATCGGCATGGAGCGTATTCCGCTCTTCTGTGCCGAGATGGGTATCGTGAGGCCTGCAAAGACAGGCCTCACGAGCCAGAAGCGTCACACGAAAAGGGAAACTGCTCCAGGCCACCTCAAACACGGGTCGCCGTCCACCTGCCAAACAGGTATCGCAACGCCATGAACAGCCCACGACCAAACATATCACCACACATCCCAATCCAGGCACCAAACAGCCCCCATCCGAGATGTTTGCCGAAATACCAGGCCAGAGGCAACCTGAGGCCGAATGTCGAAATCGCATTGAGAATAGCGGGAAGCCGTGTATCACCCGCTCCCCGCAAGGCAGACTGCAACACGATTGAGATAATCAGGGGGATTTGGAAAAGCGCGACCATTCTGAAGGCTGGTATGCCCACGTCATGAACGGCGGGAGATTCGTGCATCGTCTTGTAGATCAACTCGGATTGGGTGAAAAAGGCAATCGTTATGACCACTCCCAGCAGGCAACATTGCAATGCCGCTTCCAGGCCTGCGCGAAAAGCACGGGACGTATTCTGATAACCAAGCGACTGGCCCGTGAGGGTTGATGCGGCAATACCCCACGCAACCGCAGGCAGGTAAGTGATGGCTTCAATCTGAATCCCAATGATATGAGCGGCAAAATAAGGACTCTCAAAACTCTCCTGACCACTTTCGCCAGTCCCCAACCGTCCAATGATCATCAGGAACAGGAAATGCCCCATCCACATGATCGCTCCATCCGCCGCTGCGGGGGCTCCCACTCGCAAGACTCTTCGACTTCCCTGTCCGCGCAGTTTCATCTGATTCAATGCAAGTTGCAGACCGCCACTGCCGCGAAAGAGGACGATCAACATCAGAAATGCCCCACAGACTCGGGCCGTCACTGTTCCCAGGACAATGCCGTTAACCCCCAAAGGAGACCACGGCCCAAACCCATAGACATAGCAGGTTGATGCGACGATGTTGACCACGCTGACAGATGCGAGAATCGCCATGGGGACTTTCATATTTCCAGCCCCGCGCAGTGCGGCAGCACCGGTGATTGTAACGCCCATAAACAGGTAACTGATGGCGTCAATCTGCAGGTACTTAACCGCAATCTCGTTCGCTTCGCCCTGCATATTGATCAGATTCGCGACCTGCGGGGCAAACAATCGCATGACACCAAACAGCATCACTCCCAGCAATGATGACATCAGCAACGAGCGATTCAGTATCTCGTTGGCGTTTTCGAAATCACCCTGCCCCCACAATCGGGAAACCAATGCCGTCGTGCCAACCGAAACCAGCCCCAATACCAGCGAAACAAACCAGCCGATGTAGGCTCCGAGACCAATCGCAGAGGTGGCCTCGGCACTGATTCTCCCAGCGAGAAAAGTGTCATACAACCCGACACAGAGCGAAAATAACTGTTCGGTCAGAACGGGTAACGCGAGCCAGAAAACGGTTGACCGGAGGTTTCCCTGCAATACCTTTTGACGCTGCCGCTCCCGGTGGTCGTCCTTCGCGGTTGCAGCTGATCGTTGATCATCCATTGGGCAGTCCCTTGCCGAACTTGAGCAACTGGTTTTTCACAAGACCGGCAACCTCGCGCGTCGTTTGTGCGTCGTGAAATGTTGTCAAAGGAATGACCGAGTCATAGCCATGCACAAAGCAGAGAGCGGTGTTCGAGCCAATCTGAATGACGTTCCTGTCAGGGTTATCCGTTTTTCGCATCTCCCGCCGGGAAATGGTGACATCGGTAATGGAATCGGTCGGCATTGATTTCGACTTTCCAATCGGTCCCCACCCCCACCGAACGTGAAGCATTTCCTCCGTCAAAGTGGTGGTTACCCGGCCTCGTGCAACGGCTGCCGCAATTCCCAGTGGAATCAACCCTGGAATGGCAAAGGTACATCCGAAGAGAACATCGAACCAATCGAACTGACCTCCGTCAGCATCACCTCCCTGAACAATCATCCCGATGACGGAACCCAGCGAAGCCGTCAGCCAGATAACAGCGAACACCAGCACGAAACAACTGACGGCATACCTGGCCCCCGAGTGGGGAATCGCTTTGAGGGAAAACCGGAGTTCGTACGAATGATCAGCCAGAATCCTCACCTTGCTGTCGGGAGTCAGGCTACCTGATTCAACAGGGACGACATTCTCAGCGGCCGAAAACTTCTCAATCAGTGACTCACCCAGTGACTCACCAGAGTCGTTGGCCCCGACATCGACAGCCAGCTCATCCGGGTGTAAAAACTGGTTGATCCGAATCCTCAACCAGTCCTTTTCGGGTCGGGACAAGCGGGTAGCAAACTTCGCCGTGCGGTTCTCCCCTTCCAGAGCCACACAATAAACCGGCACGTCATTCTGGCTGTAAGATTCCTGCAACTCGGCACGCGAATCGGCTTTGAGTGTGGTTTCCTTCAATGACTTTCGGCCAAATAACACACGTTGAATCACAAGTCGGTGCTTTTCCAACATGACATATGTCCGCATGAATTTCATGCGAATCCAGAAGCAGGTCATACCGAGTCCGACCAGCCAGAACGGAATGAGAAACAGAAAAGGTGCAATCTCTTTTTCCATTTCCTCGCCAGCGATCAACCCGCCTGTAATCACTCCGATGATGAGGTTCCAAATCAGCGCAAAACAACCGATGCCGCCAGATTGTTTTCCTCCCGCCGGAATGAAGAATACCAGTCGGGAATCACTTTCTTCCACCGTTTCGATTTTCGAGTCGTGGGGCAACAGATCGCTCCCCTCTTGCCCCGGCGACAACATGTCGGCTGGTTCGCTTTTCCACGTTGTCGCATTGAGAGAAAGATCATTCCTGCAATATGGGCATTCGCGATTTTCCCCCTGTTCCAGTTCGTGCAGATCAAGCGAGGCCTGGCAATTCGAGCAAATGATTTCGGCCATATTGCATATCGATTCGGAAGCGTTACGAAAATTGGAACGTGGGAAATTGAGTGTGACGATTATTCGTCAGGCATTTTCGCGCAACGGACGTTGAGAGCTACTTTCGGCTGGCTGAAGTCACCAAATCGCGAAACGCGTCACGAACCTGTTCAACTTCCGCTGCCGGTCCTGTCAATTTCAAAGCTACCACGCTCTGCATGGTCGGATCGTTCGTTTTGGGAATAATCACGCCAATCATGCGCCAGTCGGTTCGATCGTTGCCCGATCCTCCCATCCCGCCAACAAACTTCCCCATGATATCCAGCCAATGTGCTGTCGTGTCAGAAAGGGGAATCTCCTCCTGGAACGGCGGTTTTTCGGGCGGAGATTGAAATTGTTGACGCCAACGTTTGAGGTTGGCCTGAACGCCCCCTCCGGAATCGGTAACCGTCATTGTGACGCGATCACCACCGCCACTCTTGTCGCCGACGAAATAACGTGCGGTCACAAATCCACGCTGAAATGGTGAAAGCTCGGCTTCCTCCCATCCAGCCGGAACAGAAAACTGGAACCCACCATATTCCTTTTTCGTCGTATTCGCACTTTCACCCGCATCATCGCCCACGGAGTTTTCGAAAGATGAATCTGGAGGACCCGATGTGGAATCGTCATCGGGACTCTCCGTCGTCAGAACGGGGGGATCGGCGTTTTGCGATTCGTTATCGGTGCAACCGGCGACAACCAACGACGCCAGAAGTAAGAGAGTTGATCCGGTGAGCAGGAAAAGGGGGCGCAATGGCATGGCAGGACTCGGCATGGCGTGGAAGCGACAAAATAACGAGATGCCCACGGAGGAACACTCTCACATCATGCCGACATTATAGCCAATGCCAGCATATCGCCAACGGAGTCGACAGAAGGGCGTATTACGCTTTTCTGTGCCGTGATGAACGTCGATTGACCTGCAAATACAGATCCCCACGAGCCAGAGATGTCACACCAGAAAGTAAACGGCTCTATGCAATCCCGGCCAAAGAGTGATATTCCGGTTTTTATTCCAGCGATTCGCCCACCAGCGACTCAATCACAGCCGCGCCGTCCTGTTTCAGAAATTCTGATCCGTTGAGATCATAATCGCTGCACAACTGGAATATCTCGTCGCGAACGTCAAAATAGGCATCGACTATGCGTGCATCCCACTGTTGTCCCGATCCACGTCGAAAGATTTCTTCAATCTTTTCAACCGGCATCCCTTTGCGGTAGGGTCGATCGCTTCCCATCGCATCGAAACTGTCTGCAACCGCCAGAATGCGAGCCATCAATGGGATGTCATCCCCTTCCAACTGATCCGGATAGCCTGTGCCGTTGTACGATTCGTGATGACTTCGCACACCCGGCAATACACTCTTCAGGTTTTTCAATTCCTGCAGGATGTTGTACCCGATCATCGGGTGTTCCTGAATCTTCCTGAATTCGTCGTCGGTTAACTGTCCCGGCTTTCGCAGAATACGGTCATCAACGCCAATTTTTCCGATGTCGTGCAACAATCCCGAGAGATAAATATCGCGAAGGTCCTCTTCCGGTAACCCCAACTCTTCCCCCAGCCGACGGGCAATGAGTGCAACACGTTCGCTATGACCGCGCGTATAAGGGTCTTTCGCATCGAGCGTGGAAACGAGTGATCGGACGAAACAGAGCAGTAGTTGTTCGTGCTCATTGTACAGATCGATGTTTCTGATATGCGTTCCCAGGATCGTGGCGATGGAACTCAACAGACTTGCTTCAACGGTGCCAAATTCATTGCCATCGGAACGATTACAACTGATAATCCAGCCTGATCGGTGCGAACCTTCTGCGATGGGAACAATCACCACACTGTCCAGCCCGGGGTATTCCGCCCCCAGCAGTGCATTTTGAATGTGGTTCTTCACCAAAGGACGAGACCAGTCATGGTCACTGAATCGAGCGATCAGGTGGGCCATGCCCAACTCATCAAACGGCAGGCGACCCTCCACAAGCATTGACGGGCCAGATTGATGATCTTCGATCCAGATGAGATTGGCTTCCGCCCGAATCAGTCCATGCATCCGGCTCAGGCAAACTTCCGCCAGTTCCTTCGGACTGCGGGAAATCTGCAGATGACGCGTCAGCGAATGTAACAGGCTGATTTCTTCGTAGGTCTGTTCAATCTGATCACCCAGCCCTTCAATCTCAGCGTGTAACAGTTCCCGCTCGGTCAACTCCTCCAGATGGGCAACTGTCAGGGTTAAAAGGTTGCGCAGCATGAGAGCTGATGCCTGCGGCAACATTTCCATCCAGATATCAAACTGCTCCTGCGGCCAGTCTTCCTCCGCTGCGGTGAGCGTCAACTCCATCGGTCGACATTCCGACCGGGCCAGCGCGAATCCGACTGCCACGCAACTCCGCCCGCCCTGTGTTGGCAATGGCAGAGAGTAGATTATCAATCCGGACTCAAACTCGACGACATCCGGTTTGCAAGGTTGCAGGTGACGCAACAGACTGATTGAAACTTTCGAGGGAGCACCGTTGTTCGTGGCATGCAAAACACGCCCGGTCATGGAGTCGACACCATAAAACATCAACCCCGTCATTTGACGATACTCATGCAGGCGATGGTTTTCGGGTGCTAACGGTACAGAGGAATTGACCGACTCCTCTACCGCGCTCGCCAGTCGCATTTGTTCAATTTCGATTGTGTCCATGATATTTGCCGGAAAAGGGTGCAGAAAAGGATGGCCCTGCGAATTCTCATTCCCGTTTCTGACTGACGTTCATGCGATGTGAGATGCACATGGCGAGAACCGGCTGCACGTTCGCGTGACGAGAATTGTCAATGCAGAATAGTGCAGCATCGCAAACCTAGGTTGCGTTCCGCTTCTTGGCAAATTGAGGATTCACCGGGACGCATGGGCAAACCGTCCGAGCATGGGCAATGCCATCAACCTTCCGGATGCATCGCATTGTTCCGGATGTAGCGATGTCGGCTCACAGAATGCGTGATTCCTGCAGATCTCCGTGTATCGCCATGCAAGATCAGTTGTTAAGAAAAACACGCACCACCAGTTGGGGAAACGGCAAACGACCTGAGAAGAGGGATCAAGTCATCGGCACCGATTGTGAGGGTGATAACGGCAGCGTGAGGAATTCCCGGTCTGGAAAGGAAAGATCTTTGCGACGAGGAAAGAGAGTCCGCAGCAAAAGCGGAACTCTTGACGCGGTGTCCGCCGTGCGTAAGCACATCGGTTGGCAGAGGTTCCCCATGAGATAGAGCAGTTTACCTTTTCGTGTGACGGTTTTCGCTCGTGGGAGCCTGCATTTACAGGCCAAACGGCGCACATCGCGCCACGGAAGAGCGTAATACGCTCTAGAAGCATCACATCAGAAGGTGAACTGCTCTATTCTGAGTGATCACGGTTGCGATACCGCGCACTGGTCCGTTCCAGCAGGCTCTTCTCATCAGGAGAAAGAGAATCCATCCCATGCTGATGAACCTTTTCCAGAAGTTGATCGAGCAACTGTTCTTCCTCCGTCGCCTGCAGCCGTTCGCGTTCCATTCTTTCGGCTTCCCTCCTGGCCTTCCAACGTTGAAGCAGGCCCGCCTTCGGCTCTTCGTTTGTCCCGTCCGCTTTTTCCAGGCTCGTGTAACCCTGTGAAAAATCGTAGCCCATAAACGAATCGTCGTACGCTTCACCGGAAGAAAGCTGAAAGGATTCCTGCATATTCAACACGAGAATGAAAGCCCCAATGCAAACCGACCAGGTACTCTCTGCCAGCAGACCACCAAAGAGAATCAGAATCGCGACAACGAACCCGACACGCAGGTACGTTTCGGTCGCTTTTTCGCTGCCCCACCATTGTGCCAGCAACGTCTGAACCACCCGTCCACCATCCAGCGGATAAACAGGCACGAGGTTGATCAGGAACAACATCCAATTGATGGCAAACACCAGGACCAGCACATCCGAAAGCCAGTTCTCAGCCAACATGACCGATGGCAACGTGAGCGGATTGATCGCACTGGCGAACTGCCCCACGTCAATCACGGATTTCAACGAGAGTAGACACAACGCCAGGTTCATTGCAGGACCGGCAATTGTCGTTAACAGACGTGATGACAATGTCACAGCAGGTTGAACAAAGGCCAGTCCGCCCAATGGCCAGATCAGAATCTCGTCACCCAGCCCGCCCGTCAATCGAGCGGCAATCACGTGGCCAAACTCATGCAGAATGGTGGACACCAGCAGAATTCCCGTGACGGCCAACGCCAGGTCCACACGTTCCATTCGAAACCAGAACACAAAAAACAGCAGGGGGAAATAGACGCTCAGACGCACCTGCGTGGCAAACCATGTGCCACACGGGAATGACCAGTAGAGCGGACTCTCTCGATTGGTCATACTTCAATTCCTGAACAGGCCCGATACGGGATAGAGCGTATTACGCTCTTTTCCGTGCCGCGATGAGCGTCGATTGGATTACAAGGCTGGCTCCCCCCACGAACCAGAGACCTCACACCAGAAGGTAAACGGTCCAGTGGACTGTCAAGACGGAAAGTCTGGGTTAATGAAGCTGCAAGAAGCGACAACAGAACGGGCTATGTCAATCCACACTCCGAAACAAAGGTTTGACAAGGCTCCAGGGGTATCGAAAACCATCCTGTAACGCCGACTGGACAGCCATTCCGATATTTTACCACCCGATCATACGACTGACAATTGAGGTTTTCCAATTGAGGTTTTCCACACCGAGCCAGACCTCATCACATTCAACAGCAATCGCTCTCGCCGCAGCAATCATCCTGTGGCAGGAGAGTCGGCAATTGTGAGGTCCCTTTTGTCTCTTTCGGGCTGCGAAGCGGTGAGCCTAGACAATTGAATTGTGTGGCTTCTTCGAGATCAGGAAGCTCGCGCGGCAGAACTGGTTTGATCTGATCCTGATAAGGTGCCTGGGTGTAAATGTTGAACGTCTTGTCGCAGACGGCCATTCTCTCACCCCGCTGCAATTTGTGGCCATCGTCATCAATCACCGCTTTCCAGGGCCCGGTATAGATAACAGCCTGTTTGCGATCCAGACACGGACCTTCTTTCCCTTTGAAAGCGCGAACCGTCATGCTGCGGAATTCGATTCCTTCAATGACAGCCCACGGCTCCGATTGCCGGGCGACAATTTCCATCCCATAAAACCCCGCATCTTCAAACGCTTCGAGAAACTGGTCTTCGCGATGAGCACCACTGAGGCAACCGCTCCAGAGTTCCGCATTGTTCTTCATTGATTGCGGCACATCTTCATCCGCAACAATATCGCTGATCACCGCGCGACCGCCTCGTTTCAGCACGCGGTGCATTTCGGCGAACAATTGCCGACGATCGGTTTCACGCACGAGGTTCAAGACACAATTGGAAACGATCACATCGATGGAATCCTTCTCTACCAGCGGGAACTCCCGTCGCATTTCATGCAAACGCTCCTCCAACGCCAGCCAGTCGGTCGCATTTTTTACAGGCTGCTCGCTTAATTCTGCCTCAACCCGGTCGAGATCCAGCTGGAGATCCTGTATCCGCCCCTTGCGGAATTCCACGTTATGATAGCCGAGACGATTGCCAATATCCTGCTGATGTTCCCGGGCCAGCGAAAGCATTTCGTTGTTGCAATCAACCCCGATGACGTGCCCATTCGGCCCGACCACTTGCGCAGCGATATAACAGATCTTTCCTCCACCAGAACCCAGATCGAGTACGGTTTCGCCCTCGGCAACATATTGGGAAGGATCACCACAGCCGTAATCCCGTTCGAGAATTTCCGGCGGAATCACATCGAGATAAGAGGGATCATACTCGACAGCACAACACAATGCCGGCTCTGCCTGTTGTGCAGCGGCACTGTATCGGCTGCGGACCGCCTCATCCACATTCAGGGACGTCACATCATTAGTTGATTCCATCAGACTCATTGAAACTCCTGCTCCTCTTTCATCGGGACGGGATCGCATTCGACCAGTCACGTCGGTATGTGATTTTGAACGTGTATTCTACGCTGGCCCGTTCTTGCGAGGCAATGGCCCGCCGACAATCATGGGGTTGCCTTGCTTTGAGACGATTTAACAGGAGTGAGAACCATTGAGTCTGTTAGGAATCCAACACTATTGTGCGGCAAATCGCGAAACGATGTACCAGAGGAGATTCGACAATTGCCCGAATTCAGACGAAGGAATGGCCGGAAAACCAGACTTCCAGGTAAGAAGAATGGGGCGACAGCTATTTCGACCGTTCAAATTCAGGGAATAATTGCCTAGAATTGAAGACCACATTCTTCGTGGTGAATCACATTCATTCCGGCAACTCCCGGCCAACCCGGTTCAGCAGAATCTGTCGCACGAAATATGGTGTATTCCGGGTGATGATATTCTGGTTGATGATAATGTAACCGGGTTTCGAGTCGACCATATTTTCAGGCAAGACGATTATGGATCTCCCCACATGTCCATCATGCGGACAATCAGTTATTGATGACGATGCGGTCAACTGCCCTTTCTGCGGCAAGTCGATGTCGGCTCAGGCGGCTGGGAAGCCGCAACCAAAAGCGGCAACAGCTGCCAAAGATGCGACCGCAACCAGGAAGAGTCGTCGCGGCGGTACGATCAGTCCAGCCACAACTCAAGTTGATGACTCCACAATTGAAA
The DNA here is from genome assembly GCA_028284145.1 of Planctomycetaceae bacterium. Taxonomy (GTDB): domain Bacteria; phylum Planctomycetota; class Planctomycetia; order Planctomycetales; family Planctomycetaceae; genus JANQSH01. Next base: position 14,703 of record JANQSH010000201.1, read on the forward strand.
CCGACAACGAGATCGCAAAAAAAGCGATTCCGGCCCGATCCAAACCGATGAAAGGCTGGACACACCCTGTTGTTTGTCCGATGTGCGAAACCGAAGGCTTCGTCCCTGAAAAAGCGGCAGGTCGGCATGTCAAATGCCCTGACAAACAATGCATGGTACCGGTGTTCCGTGCTCCCCGTTTGGACACAGGCGATGAGGAAGGCAAAAAAAAGAAAGCGATTCCAGTCGGTCTGCTGGCTGGAGTGACATGCGGAATCCTCTTATTGGCCAGCGTTGGTTACTGGCTGGCCCAGCAATATGGCGATGATCCTCAGGACAACGTGATTGTCGATATCAACACGAACAGACCGGAACAGGATAACACGCCGGAAGTCACGGACGATCCGAACAGTGAGAATGGCCAAAACACAAATCTGTTGATTGACCAGACAAATGGACCGAAAAAACTTACACCGGAAGAGATTCGCACCAAAGCTCTGGTGTCGATGGACCGCTATGCCAATGATAGTTCATCGCGCAATCGCAGCCGATCGTTCTGCCATCGGCTTTATGCCACCGCGTTAATCCATGCAGGCGAATTCGAGAAAGCTCGGCAAGCCATTCAGAATACGGTCGATGTTCCGGACCGAGTCACGTGGTTTCCGATCCTTCCCAAAATCGAACTCGCCTGGAAACTGGCCGAGAAGGAACCGCAAGCCGCTCGACAGTTGGGGGATGAAGCGGTGCAACTTGCCGGCGAACTTGGTGTCCACGGACGCGAACCAGCACAGGCGGCCATCAAATTGGCCGCATGGCTCATTTATCAGAAGCGTGAAGCGGAGGCCGGGATGATTTTGGCCCGGCATATCGAAAAGCCACGCGATGCTCAACTGGCGATCGATTTGTACAAGGCCGAAAACTTTTTCGCTTTTGATTTCGTCTTCGTCTATGAAAACCGACCACTCATTGCATATGAAAATCCGCAGGCCGTCAGTGTCGCTTTGGAACTCGCTGCCAGAAGGCAATGGAGCCTGGCAGCCGAATATGCGGGAAAACAGTCTGCCAACGTGAAGCGGGATTGCCTCGTGGAACTCGCTTCCGCTGCGGCCGCCTGGTCATCACCGGAGAATGATCGCGAATTGAAAATCCAGATGTTGGTCGAACGACTGCAGGAGTCTGAAAAAGGTTTGGCCTTCGCTCGGATAGCCGCGTCACAGCACTTCGCAAATCGCGAAATCCAAGGCTCGGAATATCGACAGAAAGCAGAGAATGCCGCAAACAGGATGTCTCTGCCGGGACCCTATCAATGGCCCGCAATGGCCACAATTTATGAAAAGGGGCATGTCGTTCCGGGACAGTTGGTGACGGCGGCGGAAACCTGGTTCGCAATTGCCCGCCTTACTGCTCTAGCGGAAGAGAAGGAAATAAGTTGGCAGGCAGTCCAGAAGACAATGGGATACGTGCGCGCGATGGCTCCGACCACAGCCGAGGCCAGTGGTTATCTTCAACAGGTCCAAAGCGATCTCGGTGGTTCGATCCGTCAACAGCTTTCCCAGATCACGAACATCGTTGGTCAGGCGGAATTGTCTCGGGCAATGCGAACATATCGAAAACAGGTTGAGGAGGTTCTTGCCGGTGCACAACAGCGGCTGCAAATTCTGGGGCGTGCCATGTCGGCTGCCATCGAGTGGGGACAGGTTGATCAGGTGTGGGCCGAAATACAACGCGTGGCAGGAACTGAAAATCACCTGACTGCTCCAATTGGTGTGCGCGTGGAATCCACATATCGGCGACAAGGTGCAAATGCCATCGCGAATCAGATCATCCAGAGAGTCCCCCGAGATCAACACAAAATCTTCGACGCGCCTGTTCTCCGCATGAACGAGCGAACCAAAAGAGATATTACCGCAGGCAAACCACGAGATGCCGCAAAAGCACTTGCTGCAGACGACCCCGCCATCAATGAGAATGACAGAATCGAATTAGTAATTTCTTCTGCCATCAAACTGTTAAACAGCGAAGACCTCACAGGTGCATTCGATTATATCGTGTCGATTGAGGATTCGTTATTGCGGGAATATGCGTTCTATTACGTGAATGGCCGAGCTGCGACGTTGAATCAGTCGCCCGAAGCTTGGAATCGACTGAGCCGAGTCAACATCTCGCCCACCGAGTTCGCCACAGCTTTTTGCGGTCTCATCCTTGGGTTATGAGGTGGCCTCGCTTTCCACAGACGAATATCCTTCTCGCAATCACCTCCATTCAACTTTGCTGATCGTGGTTGTCAGTTGGTTCGTTGGCAATATCTGTTTCGCAGTTATCTTTTCAGCCGGAAAGAAACCTTTACAGCACGAAGATGCCACACCCGACAAAAAAAGTTGGTGCTGAATGACTTGAAGTTGAGAGCCACGCCCCTTCCCTCGCAACCCTGCATGCCGAAACAATAAACCATTACTGAAAAACACCTTACAATCAAAATGTCCCGTAGTCGCCCCAGTACCACATTCGTAACAGAAGTCGCCGATCGGGCTTCGCGGGTTGAGCAAACTCTTTAGAGCAGTTTACTTTTTGATGTGACGTCTCTGGCTCGTGGGACCTATATTTGCAGGCCAAACGATGCCCATCGCGGCACAGAAGAGCGTATTACGCTCTAAGCAAACATGCGTAGCATGTCCAACAGGTTTTCCACAGCAATGTTGTATCCTCCGCAAGGGATTTCCTTTCGCGGAGGTCGAGTTTTGTAGACCGCCTGACGAACCTCTCGGCCAGTCAAAGGCGTGATTGCGTTTTCATCGAATTCAGTCAGAGTAACTTCCCCAATCGCCCCTGTGTGAATAAAATACTGTGTGAATAAAATGCTTTGCTCCGCAATGGCTGGTTTCAGACGCCTGATTGTCGGAATGTATCTATTGTCGGAATGTATTTGGGGAAATACGGCTGGCGATCTACAATCACTGTCGACATGACAGGCGAACGCATCGGGTGGAAATTTCAAACGAAGACAACGTCAACATGCAGGAAAACGGAATCGCCGATACGTGGCTGTACTCAGTCCCACAAGATGATAATGGCAAAACCGTTGAGGAGTCTAATGTGAATCGACCGGTATCCCCTTTGTTTGTCACCATCGCTCTCCCCGCTTTGTTTTCTGCATTTGGTCTTTCGCAGGCGATTGCGGAAGATGTCTCTCCCCAGGCCACCATTGTGCAGTCGAATGCTGAGAATCTGCTGGAAGATGTCGATACAATTCTCGGGCTGACCAACGCTATCGAGAAGAAGCAGGCCAGGATCATTAAGGAGTATCTTGAACAGATTTTCCTTGTGGGTGTCGACCGCACGAAGCCGATCCGAATGGATGTCCACTTTGAGGGTGGCAAAATAGAATATCGTCCCCATTTCCCGATTTCCAATTTCAAGGATTTCATGGGAAGTGTGAACGCGTTCGGAATTGCCAGTCGACGTGTCGGGTTCCTGACGTACCAGTTGAAAAATGCCTACACCGGTTATGTGCTGTACAAGAACCGGTATGCATCGTTTGCCGAAAATCGCGCGGTGTTACCTGAGAAGACATTTCCCAATCCCGTTACTGTCATTGAACCTCTACTTGCCTTAGACCACGACATCGCAACGGAATTTAAGAACAGCGCGACCGGTGCAGATGCCCTGAAGGCTCGCCGCAAGGAATTCGTCGACAATTTTCGTAAAGAATTGCTGGCAGCGGTGAAGAAGAAGAAGGACGAATCGGACGACGATTTCGCATTGCGAAAGCTGGCAGCGGAACAGCAGTTGGATGACATCGAGCGTTTTTATGTGGAAACCGCCAACTTCACTGGTGGTTGGACGACGGACAATTCGACAGGTAACGGTCAACTGGAAGGGACTCTCGCAGCGATTCCTGACACGGCTCTCGCCAAAATGATGGGCATGCTTGGGAAAAAGCACAGCCAATTCGCCGCTCTCGCAAAGCCTGAGAAGTCGATCCTGCATTTGCGGGTCAATCATCCATTGGACGAGATGCGGAAAGAACACTTCAAACAGTTTTTCGCTGCCCTGCGTTCGCGTTCGGATAACCGGACCGATCAGCGCGAAAAATTGAACGCCACCCAGAAACAAAATCGCAAAAAAATTAATGACTTGCTGCATCAATTCTTCGACGTCAACACGGAAGCAGGTTTGGGCGACGTTTATGTCGACGTGCAACAGATTGGCGAAAACAAGCGAACGCTGATTGCCGGATTTGCTGTTGCGGATGACCAGGGACCGACAATCGAGCAGGTCATCGACCTGCTGCCGAAAGTGAACCCCGAGCATGAGATTACCAAAAGTGTAGCCAAACAGGGGGATGTGGTCATTCACCAAATTGAGGTGACGACCAGGGAACAACCCCATTTCGACAGGTTCTTTGGCACCGAAAAGGGGGCACTGCTGGTTGGTATCGGACCGAATACCATCTGGCTGGCAGCCGGAGTGAATGCCCAGGAAGACCTGGTGGCCGTTGTCAGGCAGACGCAAGAGGGCGAACACTCAGATCAGGTATCACCCGTTTTCTTCTCGTTGGAAATCGCGTTGAAGCCCTGGATCGACCTGAGAGCAAGGCGGGCGGATGCCGAATCGGGCGATCCGGTTCTGCGCAAACAAGCTGTGGAATCCTTCAATGAAGATGACGATCAACTTACTGTCGAAATGAAGGTTGAAAATGGTGAGATCAAAGGAAAGCTGATCACCCAGCCCGGAATTCTACGGCTGGCCGGCAAGCTGGCAGCCGAGTTCTCGAAAGAACAACTCGAATAGAGTGCATTACGCTCTATTACAGGCCGTGTGGCGGGATCAGACTGTATATCGGGAACATTGTCAGTATCAGGAACATTGTTGACTGACGAGCAGTCCGTATCGTGAGTACACGATCAATCGCCCGGACCATCTGACATCGCCCATTCTCCGGGCCGATCGATTTCGGGTGTTTCACTCACCAGGTGTACTCAACAACCGGGAAGGCGATGCGAAGCATTGCCTGAACAATCCGCTATCTGATGACGCGATAAACCAACTCGATGAGGTGACACGGGAGTTAGAGCGTATTACGTTTTTCTGTGGCGCGATGTGCGCCGTTTGGCCTGTAAATATAGGCTCCCACGAGCGGGAACCATCACACAAAAAGGTAAACTGCTCTAAGGAAAGCACTGGGACAAATCCCGATTGTGGGACGGCGGGAAAAAGCCCGATATCGATGACAGCAGTATTGATTTTCTGTCACAAGCGCATACAGTAAAATAACTTGCAACACCTCCTGCCCGGTTCCCGCATTGTTCCTCGATCCAAGTTCGAAAGAAGAAGCAGTCGGTATCGCATCTCGATCAGATCGAAGTGTCTCGCCGTAATCCATTATGATATCATAGATTTACGGTTTTCACCGCTAGAGCACATCCGAGATAACCGTAGCGTCATCCGAACGGGTATTTTAGAGCGTATTACGCTCCTTCGTGGCGCGATGTGCGCCGTTTGGCCTGTAAATATAGGCTCCCACGAGCGAAAACCGTCACACGAAAAGGTAAACTGCTCTAGTTCCAAATGGTCCGCCAGCCGCTACGATAAAATTAGACGTAGTCTAGTCGGACT
>JANQSH010000202.1 GCA_028284145.1 Planctomycetaceae bacterium
AGGAGGCTGTGGAAAAAGGTTTTGGGTTTTATAGAGACGTTGGCTGAACTGAGTAATTTTGAGATGATATTTTCAGCCCTCATTGTTTTGTCATCGGAAAGGAAGCCGATGTTAAAGCCCTATGCAGCTCCCGAGTTTTCCGTAGAGGATCGGCGATCTTTTGATCAACTGGTTCCGTTTGATCACTGGACACGACGGGCGGACCAGCACATTGATTTTCTGGCGTTGCGTGCGATCACAGAGCCGTACTTCAAAGACGGCGGGCGTCCGGCCATTGAGCCGATTTTGTTTCTGAAAATCGAACTGCTCATGTTCCATGACAACCTGTCTGACAGACAGGTTGTCGAGCGTGCCCAAACCGACATGGCCTATCGGCGATTTCTGGGTCTGGGAAGTAAAGATCACCTTCCGGACCGCAGTACTCTGAGCCATTTTCGGGCGCGGCTGGGAGTGGACGGTCACAAGACAGTCTTTCATGAACTGCTTGGCCAGGCGCGGAGCTACGGGCTGGTCAGGGACCGGCAGCGGCTGAAGGATGCGACTCATATTCTGGCAGACATCGCCATTCCGGCCGGATTGCAGTTGGTAGCGCAGGCTCGAAACAAACTGCTGGCAACCGCCGAAACGTTTGACACCGATCGTGTGACTGGCGAACGGGTTCGTATCGAAGGGATTCGTATGTCGACGGATTCGTGCGGTAATGACATGCGGCTGACAGTTCGGGTGGAGCACCTGCGGGACATCGTGGCGTGGACGTCGGAACTGCTGCCGCCTGACGACAGGGACTCCAATCCGACGTGGCAGGCGCTGCAGAAGGCGATTGCCGTGGCCCGCGAGGTTCTGGGCGGGCACGATCTGCCGGACGCGTCCGGGAAAATCCGAAGCACCGTTGACCCGGATGCCCGACGCGGAAAACACGGCGACTACTACGACGGTTATTTTGTTGATGTCACGATTGATGCTGACAGCGAACTGATCACGTCGGTCATGGTGCTGCCCGCCAACGGAAACGAATCGGCCGACACACTGACGCTGGTCGAGCAGGAACAGTCGTTTCATGGAAATCAGATTCAACAGATTTCGATCGATGGCGCGGGCTTCGATGGTCCGGTGATTCGTGAACTCGAATCCCAGGGCATCAAGACCTTTGTTCCGCCGAAGGAAACCACCAATTACGGACGGTTCACCTCGAACGAATTCGAATTCAGCGAAGACGGTCGGCATGCAACGTGTCCGGCGGGCCAACAGTCGCAGTACGCACAGCGTGACGAGGGACGGCATTCCACGTCCTTCCGCTTCAACATGCAGACGTGCCAGTCGTGTCCGCTGAAAACTCAGTGCATCAAACCCGGCCAGAAACACGGTCGCTCGGTTCGCCGTAACGATTACGAGCCGGAATACGAAATGCTGCGGCAACGCGCAGCGACTGAAGAGTACGCCCGGGTGAAAAGCGAACATCCAAAAGTGGAACGCCGTCTGGGCGAACTGATCAACCGCTACGGAGGGCGGCGAGCCCGCTATCGCGGGCTGGCTCGAGTTCATGCCCAGAAGTTTATGGAAGCCGCAACACACAACGTTATCCGCATGATTCGCCTGCTGGACAGACAAATCGGATTTGCCATCAACTAGACACGGCCTCTTTGGCTTGTACTGACATTTCCGCTTTCACATCCAACTGCCACAACCGTGAACTTCTCCAACGACCACTCAA
>JANQSH010000203.1 GCA_028284145.1 Planctomycetaceae bacterium
TATAGCAAGAGGGCAACCGGGGATTTGGAACATTTTTTGAAGAAAATGTCAGGCACGGCCGGGACATCCTGTGAGGAGGAACAGGACAGGATGACAGGATAGCCACATTGCTGCGCGTCGTGTGAACATTGAACACAGCATCGCGTGGCAGAGTCGGGTGCCATGCCTTGCATCGCGCAGCAGGGCAGGCATGCGAATGGGATAGTCTCTCGCCGGGTGCCATGCTTCGCACCGCGAAAGCGGGGCAAGCATGCTCGTCTCAGCCTGTAGATGTTTTCGGAATTGATGAGACATCGAGACGTAACAACCCCGTCCCTGGTTTCTCCATTTCAATCGCACTGGACCATTCCCACTCTGTTGGCCTTTCACACAGGTCTCGACGAACCGGATTTGCGTGAATGTAGTCGATGGTCGTCCAGACCGTTTCCGGTTCTGTGATATTTCCATCAAAGCCGCCACCTCGTTGCCAGAATCGATGGCTCACTTTGCCGTTTGGCTGTCTGTCTTCCATCTTCGGCAGGTAACTGACTGCATTTTGTTTGACGTATGTGATCGCCTTTCTCGCGACCGACAACTTGATCGTCTTCAAAACGGATGAGATTGAATAGACCGGGGTTGTGGGCCAGATCAGCAAATGCACATGTTCGGGCATGATGACATAGGCCCAGAGATGAAACTGGTGTCGTTTCCGTCCAATTTCGATCGCATCGTTCATCCAGTGACGTGAGCGGTCTTTGCCGAGAAACGGCTGGCGGCGGAAACAGGAGAATGTCAAGAAATGGGCGTGACCGGCGTCGTTAAACCTGCGACACTTTTTGCGAAGACTTGTCATCTATCGATTTCTCATGTCATTTTTCCGTGGCACTGCAGTCACATGCTTGCCCTGCTGCGCGATGCAAGCATGGCACACGAATTTTTGTAGCAATGCCAGCCCGCCCTCGCTTGTCGCTGACGCGACCCACAGTGCGATGTGCTGTGGTTTCAATTCCGTCATCCCCACGAAAGTGGAAATCCAGGTGACGGAAAGACGAAAATCCTGCCGAATTCATCCCGTTCATCCTGTAATCCTGTCCGTCTTTTTTCGGAAAGAACTTGCGACGGCGGATGGCGTGCCCTACATGGTATGATGTGTTTCGTTCCTGTAACCACGCTTG
>JANQSH010000049.1 GCA_028284145.1 Planctomycetaceae bacterium
GAGTCGGCATCGGGTGCTACACTTTTTCGTTTGCCATACTCCCAACTCCGTGGGTGGCAAACAAGTGGATTGAGTCGACCGGGCCCGACGCCGGCACCAACCGCGCAGTGGCGCCACCGGGCATCGCGACCGGCGGCTTATCCGCCTAACTCGAACCGAATCCAAACATCGCTAGTTTCAAATGTCCGATCGCCGTTACCACAATCCTGACACCCTGCACAAAAGCCCTGCTTTCAGCCAAGGCGTTTCCGTCCCGTCAACTGCTCGAACTATTTACGTCGGTGGACAAAACGCAATCACCGCTGATGGTTCACTCGTTGGTAGCGATGACTTGTCCGCCCAAACGGTGAAATCTCTCGAGAACCTTCAGGCTGTTCTGGCCGATGCTGGAGCAACAATTCATGATGTCGTCAAATGGAACATTTTTATTCTTGATGGCCAATCCGTGAACGAAGGTTTTGAGGCTTTCAACTCTGTTTGGGGCAAACACTCCGATCCCCCTGCAATCACCGTTGTTTTCGTCTCTGGGTTCGCAATCCCCGGCGCATTGGTTGAAATCGAGGCGGTTGCTGTAGTCGACGCGGACTAACACGAATGGCAAAAAACGACAAATCAAACCTCGAACGTGACATTCATCCGATTCCGGAATTCGTCACTGATGCACTGGAACGCGAATCCCTAATAGACGCTTATTACGAACGCCCTGCGTATCAACAGAATGATTACATTGGATGGATCAATTCCGCCAAGCGCGATGAAACCAAGCAGAAACGTCTTGAACAAATGCTCGACGAACTTCGACGTGGTGGTGTATACATGAAAATGGAACACCCCCCAAGTAGAAAATCGTGAAACATTATTTCCCCAAACCGGCGGATAATCGGGATAGGGAGTAGCCTCACGGCTACCCCCTCCCACACCACCTGGCATGCGGGTCCGCACCAGGCGGTTCAACCAGTCTTCTCTTGGGAATGGGGGAGCAAGCTCGGCCCACAAAGTCTTCATGCT
>JANQSH010000068.1 GCA_028284145.1 Planctomycetaceae bacterium
GTCGCGCGTGGATGAAATCGCCGCGATGCTTCCCAATCGACCGTTTGAAGAACCGATGATTCTGCCGCTTGGCAAAAACTATGTCGGCCCGGGTATCGCCAATATGGGGGCTGCTGTCCAGGTTGGAACTTTGGATTTGGAACCTGTTTAATCTCTTATTTGAAAGCGTGGAGCAAACACACCATGAATCGTATGAAATTTCTGGCGATCGTCGCCTTCCTGCTGGTTTGTACGAGTGGATATGCAGAGGAAACAACGCACAGTTTCCTGGCGTGCGGACAGGCGACTTACATTATGGGTGAGGATGGGAAGATCTCCTGGACCTACCCAGCTTCCACACGCGATGGCTATGTCCTGACCGATGGAACGATTGTACTCACGCTCAGCAGATCGAAAAAGTACCCGGGTGGCGCCGTGATCAAGATCGCTCCAGATGGCAACGAATCGCTCATCTGGAAAGGGACGCAGAGTGAAGTCAACAGTGCCCATCCAACAGGCGATAACACGTATGTGGTCACGGAAGCAGGGCCTGATCCGAGATTGCTTGAAGTCGACTCGAAGGGCACAGTGGTTCTCGAGTTTCCTTTGGCCTGTCAGAAGAAGAATCACCACATGCAAACCCGTATGGCGCGAAAGGATTCGGACGGCACCTACCTCGCGCCTCATCTTTTGGACTTCGCTGTCATGCGGTACTCACCAAAAGGGGAAGTCCTCAGCAAACTGGACACGACCGTACCGGGTGACCCCCAGCGCAAGATCCACTCGTGGCCATTTACGGGCATCCGACACGGCGAGGGGCATACGCTTGTCAGTTGCACGAACGGAAACCGTGTTGTTGATTTTGACAGGGACGGAAAGATTATCTGGACATTGACCAACAGGGACCTGCCTGGCAACTGGTTGCAGGATCCGTGCGGCGCGCAGGTACTTCCCAACAACAACATCGTGATCACCAGCTATGCCGCCGGTCGCGCCGATCGGAATGCGCCGAAATTGTTTGAAGTGACGAGAGACAGGAAAGTCGTTTGGAAATTCGTCGATGGTAAGAAGACAGGAATCCATCACTTTCAGATTATCACAACAAACGGTGAGAAGCTTCCGGGCCCTGCTCTCAAGTAGTGAGTAAAGAAATCGCCTGAATCTGACTACCCACTACCAGAGGCGGAGGCTTTACGTCCGATCAAGTGCTGACGACTATCAGGCCTCGTTCCATTGTATTGGTCAGCATGAGATGGTCAGGGAATTCGTTATTTATTGTCCGAATCAAGCTGACCTGCCTTAAAGTTCTGTACCAGGTCTTATGACGGGTGAACCCGGCTCAATATACAACATCTCCAGCCTGGTGACTGGTGCGAACTTCTCGTTGACTTACTTGGAAAGACGCAGGCTCTTGCTCATCGTATCGCACGGGCGTGCTGCTTGAAGATCGAATTTCCCTTACAACAGTTTGAGACTGTGGTCTTGGTCCGTGCGGATATTTGATTTCATATTCAAGTTGTCAATCAAAGTGTCTCAAAAACGTGTGCAACTGGTTACTTAAGAGTCGACTGGTTGGCAGACCGGTTTGGTATCGAGATGTCACCCAAGCCTTCTTATCCATTTCATCTGCCGGTCTGAATGACCATAGTATTTCAGATCGAGTTCAATCAAAGTGGATTTTTCCAGCACTGG
>JANQSH010000070.1 GCA_028284145.1 Planctomycetaceae bacterium
CCGACGGTGACTCACTCCGAGTCACCGTCTTTTTACTCACGAAAAACTCCATCTTGAGCCATGAATCTTCTCACCGTTGCACAGGTTGCCGAGCGTCTCGCGATCTCCAGATCTCTGGTGTACGAACTCGTCGCACGCGGAGAATTACCGTACATCCCGGTCGGGAAATCCAAAGCGTACCGGTTCGATCCGGAAGACATTGCCGTGTTTATTCGTGCACGGAAAGTCGTCAACGAGGGCAGGAAACCGCCAGTCTCCCGCCCTCGACTGAAACACATCCAACTCTAACCTGCTGCCTTCTTCGCCTGCTGGAGCATATGTTCGGGACTAAGAGACAAATGCTGATACACTTTGCTCAATGTCGATGGATCTTTGTGACCCATCAGAATCGCCACGGTCAGTGGGTCGACTCCACGTTGAAGGGCGCGTGTCGCCCAGCTATGCCGCAGTGCGTACAGCGAATAGCGTGGAGCCAGTTCCGCCGCACGCTTATTCGTCAGTTTTTGCTTCGCTTCATGGCGCAGTTCCGCTTCCCTCTTGAGCCGATCAACACCCTTGACACATTTTGTGGGTTTCAGTGTGGACATGAACTCGATGATGTCGCACTCAGGAATGGCTTCGCTGAGCCGATCCATTTCCGCTCGTCCCATTCGCTGCTGGATGCGATCGAATGCGCAATTGACCGCTTCTGTTGTCCAGGGTCTTCCACTGGTATTTCGGAAAAGTGGGCCAGAAGGCTGATCCTTGAGCAATCGCAGCGTGATCGCCAGTGCCCTGTCTGTCAGGTAGACAACACGGGAAATCTTCTTCCCTTTCGCTTCCGATTGAGACAACACCCATCGCTGATTTTCGATGTCCACATGACGCGCTTCGACGCGAAGCGATTCCTGGGGACGGCAGCCGGTTTCCCAGGTCACTTCGATCAGATCAGCCAGAGACCGATTCCGGACAGACGGCAGCAACGTGTCGTATTCACCTTGGGAAATAAAAACTTCCTTGCGTTCTGCATTCGGAACTTCCAGGTCAGCGATTGGGTTCCGCTCGATGTATCCCTGCTTTTTGGCCCACTTGAGGCATCGCTTCACGCTTCGGAGGTAATTCCTCCGCGACGTCACCGACAGACCATACGAACTCGCCCAGGTTTCGACGTGGAAAGGCTTGAGGTCCGAACAGCGAAGATCGGCATGCCTCTCAATGAAGCGTTGCAGCCGGTAGCGATACCACTCATAGGTCTCGCTCGCACGGTTTTGGGAAACCCAATCCAGAAAGGCGTCGATGATCCCTGTGAGAGAACTGGATTCCACGACGGGACGGCGTTTCTTCGGAGTGGTCATCAATTGATGGTACTGTCGAAACGCTTCGTCTTTGTCGGGACCGAGATTGATCTGCTTCCCGTCGATCTGAACGTACCAGAGCTTCCGGGGCTTTCGATAGAACGGTTTGGGGAAATGTGGCATTTGCGAACCCTCCAGCATGAGTAAGGAAAACACTGGAGCGGGCTGAAAGGCTCGCAGCCCGGCACGGATGCCGGGCATTTCTCTGACAAACTTCTCTGACACGATCCTCCGTGTCGTCGTAAGTCTAGTACACCCGGAGGGATTCGAACCCCCAACCCTCGGTTCCGAAGACCGATGCTCTATCCAGTTGAGCTACGGGTGCGTGTGCGATTGGACACCGTTAGAGCGTATTACGCTCTTCTGTGCCGCGATGGACGTCGTCCGGCCTGCAAAACACAGGCTCCCACGAACCAGAGACGTCACACCAGAAGGTAAACGACTTTAAGATAACATCTTCAGGCGACGATTCAACTCCGTATCACAAATTCAACGAGAGCAAGGGGCGGAGCAGGTGATGACGGAGTGTCAGTTGTTTCTATCTCGGTCAAATTCCTCTCGAATCCAACCGTAGGTCTTTGCCATCCCCTCTCGCAATGGAATTCCCGGTTCCCAGCCAAGACAGTCGCGGATCTTTTCGTTATCGCTATTGCGGCCATTGACCCCTCTGGGGGCGTCGAGTTTGTATGTTCGCTGAAGTTCGACACCCGCGATCTGTTCCACAATATCGACCAGCCCATTAATGGTGACAAGTTCATTGGAGCCAAGGTTCACCGGCTCGGGGACATTGCCCTCAACTATGCGGTGAATGCCTTCGATGCAGTCATCGATGTACATGAAGCTGCGGGTCTGTTTGCCGTCCCCCCAGATTTCGATCGCATGTTCACCGGAATGGACGGCTTCGAGCACTTTGCGGCAAATCGCTGCCGGGGCTTTCTCCCTTCCTCCCTGCCACGTTCCAAACGGCCCGTAGACGTTATGAAATCTCGCGACGACCGTTTTCATCCCGAAATCTTCGGCGAAATGCCGACACATCCGTTCGGAGAAAAGTTTCTCCCAGCCGTAGCCATCCTCAGGCATCGCGGGGTAAGCATCTTCTTCCCGCAACGGAGTCACCGCAGCGTCTTTCTGTTTTTCCGCATTGTAAACGCAGGCGGATGAGGCGAAGAAAAATTGGGATACGTCCGCATCACGTGCGGCCATCAACAGGTGGGTGTTGATCAGTACGGACAACATGCAGAGTGCTTTGTTGTTCTCGATAAACCCCATGCCTCCCATATCGGCGGCGAGATTGTAAACCAAATCGGCCCCTTTGCACGATTCGATGCAGGCCTGCTTCTCACTCAGGTCGAAAGTCAGGTTTTCCACATCGTCAAAACGGCGAAACCATTCCGCTTCCGGTTTGATATCGACTGCGCGAATGCGTCCTGCTCCGCGCTTGCGCAGATCGTCAACCAGATGCCCGCCGATGAATCCCCCGGCTCCGGCAACGACACAGACTTTCTCAGACATCTGATTTCTCCGCAGTTTCCTCAGTCGCAAGTACAATGATTTAATTTGATCTGCGAAACAGACGTAACGTGGAATAGATGGCCACGGTGCGCGCCCGCAGCAGTTTGTGCATCAGAATTGGCAGCTTGTAATCTCCTGCCGCACTTTTGGCGACCGCCTGTGCCTCACCGGTTTGATCGACGAATTCGGCCCCTGATTTACTGGTCGTATACCAGCGAAAGTTGGCGAGGTACTCATCGACGTACCGCCCGGGCCAGCGCTGTCCAAGTCTCAACCAGAAATCGTAGTCCATCGCATGTCGCAAGTCGACTCGGAACGGGCCGACTTCCTCTCCCGCCTCCCGACGCCAGAAAACGCCCATCTGCGAGATCCAGCATTCGGTCAGCAGTTTGGAGAATCGATACGGTTGCATTCGCCAGTTTTTGTAGCAGGTAATCCACTTGCGGATTTCGCAATCCTGTTCATCGATGATACGAACCTTGCCATACAGCCATTGTGTTTGCGGCTCGTGCGAAAAAATGCTGGCGACCGTCTGGAGACACCCCGGCTCGTAAGTGTCATCACTGTTCAACCAGCCGATGACATCACCCGTCGCATGAGCCAGGCCCTTGTTTAACGCATCTGCCTGCCCTTTGTCCGATTCGCTCACATACTGGATTCGATCGCCGTACGATTCGAGAATGTGGATCGTCTCATCGGTTGAGCCTCCATCCATAACGATCGCTTCAATCTCAAAATTCCCCGACTGATTCAGTATGGAGTCAAGCGTGCGTTGTATGAAGTGCCCCTGATTGTAAGAGGGTGTGATGACGGAGATTTTCATGGAGGTGTTTCAAATCGATGATGGCAGGAAAGTAGGAGCGTCAAAAATATTGAAGAACAGCTGTGGATATCGTGGGCATATTCAGGGTTCGTCTGAGCTGTCAGGCAGTTCGCTGGCAGCGATTTCGATCAGATAGTCACCATAGTCGTTGTGCACGCGATGACCAAGTCTGGCGAGCATTTCCGCATCAATATAACCTTTGCGGAACGCGATTTCCTCGATACAGGCGATCCGCAAACCCTGTCGTTTTTCGATTGCCTCGACGAAATTGGCCGCGAGCACCAGCGCGTCGTGCGTGCCGGTGTCGAGCCATGCAAATCCACGGGAGAACTTTTTGACCTCCAATTCGCCCGCGTCAAGATATTGGCGAATGATATCGGTGATCTCCAATTCCCCGCGCGCTGATGGTTTCAACTGCGATGCATATTCGACGACTCGATTATCAAAAAAGTAGAGGCCGGGCAGCGCGAAATTTGACTTTGGTCGCTCCGGCTTTTCCTCCAGCGAAATTGCCCGCCCCTGTTTGTTGAACTCGATCACACCATATCGCTCAGGATCGCGGACTGGATAAGCGAACACCGTTGCGCCGCCTGAGTGAGCCATCGCGGAAGCCAGAATATCCTGTAAGCCTTGACCGTAAAACACATTGTCACCCAACGCCATCGCGACCGGGTTTTCGCCGATGAAATCGCGACCAATCAGAAAGGCCTGCGCGACGCCGTCTGGCGTTGGCTGTTCGGCGTATTGGATTGTCAAACCGATTTCCCGACCGTCGCCCAGCAGTCGTTCAAAAGCATGAATGTCCTGCGGCGTGGAAATCAACAGGATCTCTCGAATGTCCGCCAGCATCAGCGTCGAAAGCGGATAGTAGATCATCGGTTTGTCATAAACGGGCAACAGATGTTTGTTGACCGCCCGTGTGATGGGATGCAATCGTGTCCCCGACCCGCCCGCCAACAGAATTCCCTTACGCTGTGTCATTCACTCTTGCTCTGATTTTATATTGTGTTTACTCGACGAAACGAAATTTTAGAGCGTATTATGCTCTTCCGTGCCGCGATGAATGTCGTTCAGCCTGCAAAGACAGAATCCCACGAGCCAGAAACGTCACACAAAAAGGGAAACCGCTCCAGGCTCTGTCCCGTAACTGGTCTTTTCATAAGGCAACCTTCGTAGAGTACTCATCACAGTGCTCATGGAGGAAGCCAGATGTCACGCTACAATTTGACGGATTCGGAGTGGAATGCAATACAGGTTTTTCTGCCACCGGAACGAACGGAAAACCAGGTCGCCCATGGAATCCCCATCGAATGGTGATCAATGGAATTCTTTGGGTGCTTCACACAGGTATTCCCTGGGCTGATCTTCCCAGCGAATTTGGAAATCACAAAACCGTTTACAACCGTTTTCGACGATGGACGTGTGAGAGATTATGGGACCGAATGTTCGATGAACTGATTCGGCAACAGGACGCTTGTCGTAGAGTGAATCGCTCGGCGTTGAAATGTATCGCATCGTCAGGCGTCGCGCAACTACAGCCACCATATTCTTTAACGACCTGTTTGCGGCCAATGAGTGACTCGCGAATGGTGTTACGGCTAATGCCACCCTCAATGAAGTGAGCATTAGCGTGCCCGCCTGTCCGGATATAGCCTGCCGTCTGATTGACAAGAAACGAGGTATTGCCGTAAGTCAAGCACGCCCGGGTGGATTCGAACCACCGACCTACGGTTTAGAAGACCGTTGCTCTATCCAGCTGAGCTACGGGCGCGTGTGTGATTGGACATCGTTAGAGCGTATTACGCTCTTCTGTGCCGCGATGGACGTCGTTCGGCCTGCAAACACAAGTTCCCACGAACCAGAGACGTCACACCAGAAGGTAAACTACTCTAGATTCGACACTTCGGGGTGTCAACGGCTCTCCTTTTCAGTCCATTGCCAGCAATTTCACACCCAAAGCCGTTCCAGTGTGGTGCGGAGTAACGCCGATTCTCATCTGGTTCATCCAGGCCCCGAAGTTTGCGTTTGAAGCAATGGCTGAGTAGTCTGATAATCAGGCTTGGGTCACTTTTTTGGCAAAACGCCTGACGCCCCACAACCGGATTCCTCTCGGTTTCTTTCCGCCCCATAGAATACGAAAAGGCCACTATCGATGAAGTTCCTGTCTTGCCTGTTTTGCATTCTGACCTTATTTGTGACCTGCACCGGATGCGACAACGCAGCCAGAGAGAGGCTGCAGCAGGAAGTCGATGCGACAACGATTGAGTTAAAAGATCGAGAACGACAAATCGCGGAACTCAAAGCTCGACTGAATGAAGCGGAAAAGGGGGCAGAAAAACAGGACGACGTTCCAAAGGCCGAAGACGAATCGACCAATGACCTGTTGAAGTCCATTCAGGAGGGCATTGTCTCAAACCTCAAACAGCGTGGGACAATCATCAAGCGGGACGATGCCGGTCATGTGATCGATATCAATATGGCCTCTGCCGGAGCAACCGATGCCGACCTGCCACTGCTTGTGGCGTTTGACAAACTCCAGGTGCTGAGTCTGAAGGATTCACAGATTACGAACGAGGGACTGCAGGATGTCGCGAAGCTGGCCAGTTTGCGAATCATCGATTTGTGGAACACAGCAACCAACGATGAAGGGTTGTCGCACCTGAAGAGCCTCACCAATCTGGTGGCGTTGCGCGTGCGCCGGACAAACATTTCGGGTGATGGTTTGAAATCGCTTGCCGAGATGAAGAAATTGAAAGAGGTTGATTTGCGGTTTACGATGGTCACCAGCGAAGGGCTGGAGTCTCTGAAGGACGTGCCATCGCTCGTGGCCATTAAGCTGGAAGGAGCCACAAGCACTGGTGATGCGGCTCTGGTGCACTTCACAGACCTGCCGAACTTGCGGGCGCTTGACTTGTGGGGCAACACTTACACCAATGCAGGGCTGGATTCGATTAAACACCACAAGCTGACCAGCCTCGAACTCGACTATGGTGACATCAATGACGAAGGGCTGGCTCATCTGAAAGAGATGACAACACTGGAAAACCTGCGACTGGCCGGGACGTTTGTCTCGGATGAGGGAATGGCTCATCTGTCGCAACATGTCAAAATGAAGCGGCTGAACCTGCGAGATACCAGTGTTGGAGATGCGGGGATTGCTCATCTGAAGGAGATGACCAAACTGACGGAACTCGACTGCTCGAACCTGTTTGGTTTGACAGACACCGGTTTGGAGACGTTGGCCCGACTTACGAAGTTGCAGGAACTCAGTCTCTGGTCGACCGAAATCTCAAGCGATGGCCTGCGACATCTGGCCGGTATGAAAGACCTCAAAGAACTCCGTTTGCAACAGACGTTTATTGATGATGCGGCGATGGAGCATGTCGCCACGTTGACGAATTTGCAATCGCTCGATTTGACGGAAACGATGGTCACCGACGAGGGAATTTCCAGACTGGCGACGCTTCAGAATTTGAAGTTGTTAAAGGTCGCCAACACACAGGTCAGTGAAGACGCGACCGATAAATTGAAGGAGGCGATTCCGAAGCTCGTTGTCCAATTCTGAAATCGTACTTTTTCGTCTCTCAGTAATCGGTAACCGCACTCGCTGCGGCGGTTCGTTTACGTCTGAGTCGATGTTCTCTCGTCGGTATGCTGGTCCACTTTTTTCAGCAGATGGCTTGCGACCAGCGTATCGCAGAAAAACTGTGAAGCGTGGAACATCAGCATCGGGAAGACAGCAAATGCAATGCCACCAAACATGCCGGGATCGGTGGCGATCAACAGGCCAATCGGCATCGTCTTCTGACTGGAGGAAAAAGCAACCGCATTGGCATCTTCCTGCGCGAATCCAAAAACAAGTGCCCCAAAATAGCCTACCGCCAATGCGAGAAGATGCAGACCGATACAGGTAGCCCAGACAATAATAATGGCCACGAAACCGGGTGCTTCAATTGATGTTTCGCCACCCTGCATCTTCAGGCCGGCTCGACAGGAGGCAAGGAACACCAACATCAGCACCAGACCAAGGGCAATTGACGTGATCGACTTCTTCCGTTTGTTTGCGAAGGTAGAAAACAATTTCGGTTGTCGCACGAGTTGCCCGAGTATCGTCGGAACCAGCACCACGATCAGCAGCCGCACGACCAGAAATTCAAGGTCGAGGTCGACATCTTCGCCGGTTGCCAGATTCAACCAGAAGGGAGTCATGGCAAAACAGAGTGTGTTGGTCAGCATTGTCACCAGTAAAGAGACGGCATCATTGCCGCCTGAATGTCGTGTCCAGACTGAGGCTCCCGCCAGAGTGCAGGGGACGGCCGCAGCGATCATCAGGCCAATTGCCAGATCGCGATTCAGTTGTATCGACATCAACCCCCAACCAAGTAACGGGACCATGCCAAAATTGATAAGTGATCCCCACAACACCGGCAATGGGTAACGAAATGATCGCACAAGTTGTCGGGAGTCGAGGCTGAAAGCCATTAGAAACAGCACGACTGCCGTGATGATGCTGGCAGAGAGATATTTGGCGATGCAATCGATGGATGATTCGTGCATCACCCTGCCGCAGGAAATTCCCACAACAATCAGCGCAACCAGTGCGACGAGAAACCAGTTTTTCTTCAGCCGATCAATCATCGGACAAGCATAACGAAAGCGAACGCTCCTGTCCCGTCGTCGAGCAGCAGCAGCTTCGGACGATGATTAACATTGCATACAGCACCTGTAGAATCAACTGAGTTTGATGCAAGCTGTAACCGCTTCGCATGTGCGAACCTGCAGCGGAAAGAGTGGAGCCGGGCGATGCGGGTATTTGATGTCCTGCTGGAAGGCCAGATTGCGTTACAGGTCGTCGTTCACCGAACCCGTTTCCTCCTTGTCGATTTTGGGTATCATCTTCGCGATGGTTTTCTGCAGGACATCGACAGGGATAGCGTAAGTCGCGGTGCGATTGGCGCGCGCGATGTTGATGCCAACCGCTTTGCCATCGAGGTTCAGCAATGGTCCACCACACTGCTCCGCACCGATTGTACAATCGTGGGTAAAGGCGTTGGGGAAATTTCCCGCCCGTTTCGATGCCTTTTTTCCGCCACTCATCATCTGCTGCGGAGTCATGCCGGCACGACCCATTGGTCCACGAAGCTGGTTGGAAAGAATGAGCGTTATGATGGTTTGCTTTTGTTCGTCATCTCGTTCGTATCGCAGTATGACTTTTTGTCCCGCCTTGTATTTTCCCAGCGTCGAGATGAGGCTTTCCCTGGTTGGTGTTTCCTTCTTGTTCACGCTGATAATGACATCACCCGATTTCAGTCCCGCCTTTTCTGCCGGACCTTGAGGCGCAAGACCATTGATGATCGGACGATCCTGGTTCATATCGAGACTGATACCGATCATCGCCTTGTTCCGCTGCCGCATCGATGGATGTGGTGCAGGGATCTTTCGCGTTGGCACGCCAACGATCCCCAGCGCCACGGCTTCTCCCTGAGCATTGGGGGTGATGACCCAGGTCCCCAGCGGGACTTCAGTCTCCTCCCATCGCAAAGGCGTCAACTCTTCCGCGTCGATACGAATCAGGGCCAGATCATGCTCCTCATTTCGGGTGATCCCTCTGATTTCATAATCTTCTCCACCCAACTGACAAATCTCGTCGCCTTCAATTTCACTCGATTTTGTGATGATGATTCCATCGACTCGCCACACGATTCCCTGAATCACCGGTTTGCCATCACGTCGGAATTCAACAATTGATTTTGAGAAATCGCGGGTCGCCGAGTCGAAATCGTCCAGCAGTTCACGATTCGTCTTGCTCTCCCGGGAATCACCAATCAAACGCTGCGTCGCCTGCCGCAAACGCTCGATAGCTCCAGGTTGCTGCAAGATCGACTTCGTCTTTTCGTCAGCCTTTTTCTCTTTTGGTTCATCACTCTGCTTCTCGTCCGGGGTCTTCAAAGCGGGTGTTTCACCAGCCCGGTTTTGCAACGTGGCCGTTGTCATACGTGTCTCTTGATCGCGACGATACTCGATTTTGATTTTCTGCCCCGGCATGGCACTTCCAATGACTCGCACCAGATCTTCACGCCCTTTAATCGCATTGCCATCGATTGTCAGGATTGTATCGCCCCCTTTAAGCCCGGCCTTTTCCGCAGCGCCGCCGGGGGAAACGGCAGCGATCATTGCTGCATCATTGTTGCGGCTGAGATGAATGCCGAAAACCGCTCGGCGCGTGTCAGTCGGAGTGCCATTATTTCGACGAGCATCAGATCCAAAACGGGCAGACCCGATGTTTTTCCCCGAAAGCAGTTCATCCCAATTGGCATGAAAGGCATCGACCGCTGCGTGATTGTTCATTTTGAGATCAAGCCCGATATTCGAATTGATACCGATCACTTCACCATCGAGATTGAACAACGGCCCACCGGAATCGCCACTGATGACCGTGGCATCGGTTCCGATGAAGGTTCGCGTACCTGCTTTGCCTGGTTTTCTCAGGACTCGACCCAGACGAATTGGTGCTGAGCGTCCCCTTTGCACTCCAAGTGGATGCCCAACCGCCAGACACCAGTCACCGATTTCGATACTGGACGACTTGCCGACTTTCACAAAGGGATATTGGCCTTTGGTTGTGATTTTCGCCATGCCGACGTCGGCCTGATCGTTGGCCCCCAGTGCAATCGCATCGACTTTTCGACCATCGCTGAGAATGACCGTCAGATTCTTGCCCGCCATCCGTGTGACGTGCGCCGCACTCAAAACCAGGCCTTCTTTGCTGACGATCACACCGCTTCCCATTCCCCGCAAGCCACGTTGCCCGGGACCTTGACGGGAAGTGACACCGACTGTTGCCGCAACAATGTCATCAGCAATGGCGATGGTCTTTTTCTGCACGGTTTTCGCTTCGCTCAGATGATCGTCCGATCCCTCTGTCGGCGAGGGTGAAATGAAAGCCGCGATCGAGAAGCCAATCGCAGTCGAAACAATCATGCGAAACGCAGCGAGACGGGGGCAAAACGTCATGTCGAAATTTCCCAGCTAAAGGACGAAACGGTTGAGTTGACCACGATATAGAGCAGTTTACCTTCTGGCGTGACATCTCTGGCTCGTTCTTCGACGACCAGTCTGGAGACGACGATTAAACGGGCAGATTCTAACCTGAAAAGTTCATCACCAGTTGGCCTGAGAAACCATTGGATTACGTTAAGTCATAATGAGAATTGTACTTACGCGCGCAGATGAACCCGAGGTAAAATGCCCCGGGCTCAGCCCAGGCAGTACCGAGTGGATTCGCCAGGCGATGTCACTCCTGGCACCGCAGCCTTCAATGCCACGACAAATGCAATCCGGGTCGCGTTGGATTTCGGATTCATTTTCATCCTGTGGCGGTCAATCACTCAACGCCATTGCCGCTTTTTGAAAGTACCCGCGTGCTTCTCAACCCCTGCATCTGACAGAATGCGGTGAGTTCTCGATATCATCCAACTGTGGCGGCGGCGGTTGCCCAAATCCGTTTGGCGTGAAATTCCGGACCGAGATAGAGAGGGTGCCGGTCTGATTCGACCTGATGGTTCGCCATGCTTTTCCCAGGGACATCCTTCGCCGGCACTCTGGCACAATGAAAACATTGTTTTCGCAGTTCCAGGGATTTTCAGAACACCCAACCGTACGATTCAGGCTTGAAACCAAAATCCATCAAACGACAATGGATTGCCCACCAGTTGTCTGGCCCGCACAACCGACCTCTACGGAAACCAACATGTCCGCAATCATCAACATTGCCGCCTATCAATTCGCTGACCTGAGGAACCTGCCCGATTTGCGAATTGAGTTGCGTGATCTCTGCAACGCGCACAGCCTGCGAGGGACGATTCTACTGACCCCGGAGGGTATCAACATGTTCATGGCGGGTCGGCAGGAAGGAATCGATGCTTTGCTGGCGCGCGTGCGAGACATTCCGGGACTGGCCGAATTGGAAGCCAAGGTCAGTTACAGTGAAGAACAGCCGTTCAATCGAATGTTGGTCAAGATTAAACGGGAGATCATTGCCTTCGGTGTCGAAGGAATCGAGCCTGCAAAATACACATCGCCTCGGATAACGGCCATGGAGTTAAAGCAGTGGCTGGACGAGGGGCGGCCCGTCACACTGCTCGATACACGAAACAATTTCGAATTGGAAGTAGGCACTTTCGACAATGCCGTGGCGATTGACGTCGACGATTTCCGCGATTTTCCCCGGGCTGTGGATCGTCTTCCAACCGAGATGAAGCTACAGACGATCGTCACATTCTGCACAGGCGGCATCCGCTGTGAGAAGGCGGCACCCTACATGGAGCGACACGGATTCAACGAAGTCTATCAACTCGATGGTGGGATTCTCAAGTACTTTGAAGAGTGTGGCAGCGAACATTACAAGGGTGACTGCTTTGTGTTCGACAAGCGTGTGGCGGTCGATGCGGACTTGAAAGAAAGTGAAATACAGCAATGCTACGTCTGTCATGCCATTCTCTCGCCGGAGGAACTGGCGAGTGAAAAGTATGAGGAAGGCGTCTCTTGCCCCAGGTGTTTTCGATCACCCGAGCAATCGATGGAAGCGAATCTTATACGGCGCCACGAACAATTGCGACATGCAACTATGCCCTTGCCTGGAAGTCTGCCCTACGACAACATTCGGCCAATCAGCGTGCCTCTTCGTTGCGATCGCATGGAACTGCTCAACTTTCTGGACGAAATGAAAACCAACTTGTCACGTAGAGAATGGCAGGAAGTTTGTGATAAGGGCAATCTCGTATTCAACTCCGAACCGGTCAGACCGGGGATGATCGTACGTTCGGGCCAGCAATTTCAGCACAAGGTTCCAGCCACGATCGAACCGGATGTCAACGCAAACATTGAGATCCTGTACGAAGACGAAGCTCTGGTCGTGGTCAACAAACCGGCCCCCCTGCCGATGCATCCCTGTGGGCGATTCAATCGCAACTCTCTGGTTAGTATTTTGAACCAGGTATACGCGCCTCTTCGGTTGCGTCCGGCACATCGGCTCGATGCTGACACCTCGGGAATCGTCGTGCTGAGCAAGACCCGGAAAATCGCTCGGCATGTGCAGAATCAGTTTGAAACCGGAACAGTCCGGAAGAAATATATTGCGCGAGTTCAGGGGCGACCAGCCCAGAGCCAGTTTGAATGTCAGATCGCCATCGGCGCCAGGCCAGGCAAAGATGGCACCCGTTTGCCAGACGCTGAGGGTCTGCCGGCTCGAACGCTTTTTCGAGTCATTCGCACCAGTGACGATGGCACGACACTGCTCGATGTTGAGCCACTATCGGGTCGCACGAATCAGATCCGCATTCATTTGTGGTCGTTGGGATTGCCGATTGTCGGAGATGCGATTTATCTTCCCGCTCAGCAGTTAGGGATGCCCACGACAAGCTCGCTCGATGATGAGCCGCTATGTTTGCAAGCCGCCGCTATTGAGATCGTGCATCCTGACACTGGCATGCCACTTTGCATTGAATCACCCGAACCCGCCTGGGTTGGTCGCTAACCCGACGGACTTTTATCTGTGGCGGCTTACGCCCCATTTGGAACGATAATAGCCGATCGAAAGACGCCACACTTATCCGTTTGCCGCTATAGAGCGCCGCGCTTTTGTCTGTGACGGCGCGAGCTTCCTTTTGAACTGCAATAACAGTGTGAAGGCGCTACTGTTGAAATCGGTTTGCAATACAAGTGGATGTCAGGAAAGTTTGTCGAGTTCTGTTGTCCGGTCAGATTCGAGTTTCAATTTTCAAGCCGTTTGGCAATTTCGCCGACCAATTGATCCCGATTCCGAACATTGAAATTGATTTCGCGAGATCGGCCATTGCACGTGATCTCCGGCAACGTTTTTTCAGCACAACTGGCAGACATTATTTGAGAACCTTTTCCAGCAGACCCTTGACTTGAGAACCGCCCCTGGATTCGACGTAGCTCAGAACGACTGAGACAAACTTGCCGACCATTTCCTGATCAAGCCCGAGTTTGTCAAAACCACCAACCACGCTCGCCAGCCCCCCCAACTTTTCTGCGCCGAATGACGATGCCAATCCCCCCAGCACACCGGCCAATCCGCCTGTTTCTGGTGCGTCTTTTGCCAACTCACCGATCTCGGGGACCTCCCCCGCCACCGCCTGGTAGTCATCATTGCTCAATTGGTCTTTGGCAAATTTGAAAAGGAGCCCTGTGCCACCCCTGGCCTGCTCATTGGAGATTCCGAGTTGCTCGGTCAACTTGTTCAACAGTTCCATTTTCCGTTTCTCCCTTCAATCATTTGTTCCAGAGTGTATTACGCTCTTCTGTACCGCGAATGACGTCTTTCGGCCTGCGTACCAGTTCCCCATGAGCCAGTGACGTCTCACCAAAAATAAACTGCTCCAGTGCCTTGTCAAGGCTTTGTTTTGGAGTGCGGATTGACATCACCCGCTCCGTTGTTGCTGCTTGCAACTTGATCAAACCCAACGTTTCGTCTTGACGGCCCAATCGTTCCCCACGAGCCAGAGACGTCACACAAAAAGGTAAAATGCTCTGGCAGTGTGAAGGCTGCCACATCTAAATGTGGCTTGCAATAAACCATCAGAAAAGAATCGATGTTTGCAACGAAAGACACAACGGCAAAAACCATCGTTCCGCGCCGCTGGTTGATATTTTGCACTGAATTCTTCGATAACATTTGCGGCGAGATTCGGCTGGGCAGGTCAGAGTCATCAGGAGTCACTCTGTATTCCGCATCGGCTCTTGTCTTGCTTCAGGTATCGAGTGAAGGGAAGCGACTTCGGTAGAAGATTCGCTCCCACCAGCGTGGTCGCCTCAATCGTTGATCATCGACCGAGATGTGATGCTCTTTCCCTTTTCGTGTCCGCAACACCAATTCTCCGTCATGGACCTCGGCCACAACCCAGAACTTGTCAACGGTATACGAATAAGACTCACCATGCTCAGCCGGGTCGATATCTTTTGCTCGAGGCCCCGGTGATGTGCTGACCTTTGGCTTTTGGAATACGACAATATCACCACACTTGAATCGACGCATACAAAACAGACCTGCAGGAAAAGGAAAGTGCGTTGAGGCAATTCGAACCTCGACGACATTTTATGTCCTGTGTAGCGAATATCCGAATGGAATCAAGCCGAATCGTCATTTTCATCAGCGTTTGTATCTCAGTCGACATCGGATGAACTCAGATGATGACGTTGCTCGTGCTTGTCCGCTCGACGCTTAAAGACATAACGTGCTGCAAAGTTGAGTACCAGACAGATTGCCAGCCCGGGAACGGAAAGCTGGTAAACGATCGTCGCGATGCATCCGGTAGCAACGACCGCAATTGCCGGCGCCAGGAACCAGCATGTGATAACCCAGATGGCCCGCCCAACTTTGGTGTCGCCATCGCCACGGGCAAAAACCCGATCAGCAAGACCGGAACCGACCACAGCCGCAAATGCCACATACGTGGTCGAGACAGGCAAACCACGACCAGAAGCAAATGCGATCACACTCGCGCTGACTGACGTGATCACGGACGCACGAAGCGTATCGTAATGGACCTTTTTTCCCGCGTCACTGCGATCAGGTTCCGGTGCCAATGTCGTTTTAGGACCTCGTATGCGAAGCAATCCTCGTGCCAGCCTCTTGCACCAGTCGGGAGCATAAAGAACAACCTGATCATACTGACTTCCCGTATTGACTTCAGCCCGTGTCACTCGTTGCGCGTAGGTCGTGAACATTCCCGTCGCCATCAGAACTCCACAACCAAACAGGGCCCACATTGGGATGGGGATTCTCGTGGCAATGTCCGCCAGATCACCTGCTGCTTCGCCACTTTTCCACAACGTCAGTCCGGCCAGTCCCGGAGAGGCAGCATTGGCCAGATCGTTCTGGCCGAACGCGAATGCCATGCAGATCATTCCCAGGACCGCCATCGATGGGAACAGATACAAATATCCTCGGCGATGTGTGAGGACCAGTATCAAGTGCGTAACCAGCGTGAACAAAGCCCACATCGCAAGCAGCATCCCCACCTCGCCATAGAGGTCAAAGGTCATCGTCTTCAACTCTTTGACGAACGAAACATTCTTCAGCCCTTTGAAGACCATGAACCACCCCAGCCATGTGAACATGGCACCGGTGATCCAGGGGCCGTGAAGCAAAATCGTATCACGGTCTGTACTTCTGTCTTTGATCGCGGCTCGAAACACGCGCATTACCATGAACGCGGCAATTCCGCTGATGGCAATCGAGACTACGATCCCCAACACCACGGATCCCACTTTGGACCATTGCACATTGTCATAACCCGCCAGAAAGAGAGCCGCACCAACAAGTTCAAAAACCAGGCAGGCGGTTGTACTGACGGGCATTCCAAAACCCGAAAACCCATAGAGCAGCACTGTATCGACGAAGTAGACACTCACATAGATCGCCAGCGCCATCTGTACGGTCAACACTGTGGGATCGAAAATTCCCTTTCGAGCGGTTTCCATGACGGGCGCCGAAAACGAAGCTCCAAAAACAACCGCTACGGCGGCAATCGCCACAGCTTTGTGGCGTGACATCACACGCGCGCCGAAAACCGCATTGATCAGATTTGCGGCATCATTGCGTCCAACTTCGACACAATCCCAAATCAGCATGGCTATCCCAATCGCGGCAGCCACTACTACGAATTCCAGCATTCAGATACCCTGACCGATCTTTATCAATTGCCCAACGGCCTAATGCAGATTACTTTTTCGTGTAACGTATCCAACTCGTGGGAGGTTTGTATTTGCAGGCCACAAGTCGTTTTTCGCGGACATGAGTGCACGGAATACGCTCTATTCCGTCGACACCGCCTGACCTCACCAGCTTCCCACCAGAACTGACTTCTGTGAAGGTTTTGTGAACACCAGATGGGCCAGCATAATCGGGACGGGTTCCAGTAGCAAACCGGTCGGCAGATTTTGATATCCTGCCTTTGGAAAAAATCAGATTGCAGACATCTGTGCTGCTTCTCTCGCCCAACTGCACCAGATCCGATAACCTGATCGACGACGTTTTGCGGTGAAAGACATGTGCAGTTCGAGAGACGAACTGTGGTGCAGGGCTGGCGTGATGGTGCGTTGAATTCAGAAACTCGCCACGGCACGCAGCAGGAACGCATCATCAATCGAGGTGTCAGCGAACTGGAATTCGCAATCACGACGCAAAGCCCGCGGTTGCTGTTTCATTATTTTCGGTCGTAGTCTTTTCCATTCAGACTGCTGATCACTGACCGCATCCAGGCCTTCAACTCCTGTTGCATTGTTTCGAGCCGCTCTTTGTGCGATGGATTGTCGGCAAGATTACTCGATTCCAGTGGATCGTCTTCCAGATTGTAAAGCTCGAACTTCGTATCATTGATGCGGTGCAGCTTCCACGGCCAGTCGGTCCAGGCGGCATGCCCATTGGCGGTCTCTTCCGGGAACTGCGGAAACTCGTCGACATCCTTCTTCATTCGTGGAGGATCATGCGGAGTCGGTTCTCCCGCGTGCTGTTTCTCCATGATGGCTTTCTGAATCTGATCGCTCCGGGTACCCTGCCCGCCCTGAAACAAGTGCCAGAATCCCAAGGGTTGACTGCGTTTCTTCGACTTGCCCGCAATGATGTCACTCACATTAATGCCATCCAGCGGGTGGGGAGCAATCAGTTCAACACCCGCCATCGCCATCAGGGTGGGATAGATGTCGAAAGTACAGACCGGCACACTGGTCCGCCCCTTGAGTTTGGCTGCAGGCCATTCGACGATCCCCGGCACGCGCAATCCCCCTTCGTAGATGCTCCCTTTTCTTGCCCGGCCGCCGGAGGTCGCGGCGTTCAGTCCGCCGTTGTCGCTGCAATACCAGAGAATCGTATTCCCGGCGATGTCCATGCTCCTTAGAGTTTTTCGCAACCGTCCCACCTGCTGGTCAAGCAGCGTGATCTCCCGGTAATACCCCGCCTGCTTTTTCCCCTCGTAAAGTGAAGGTCCGTCCGGAAATTCCCGGTGTGGATCGTGAGGTGAAGGGAACCAGATGACGGCGAACATCGGCCGCTTGCCATCCTTGTGTTTTTTCAAAAAAGCGAGTGCATCGTCCATCAGAAGAACTGACCCCTTCCCCCTGCGATGCTCGATTTTTCCATTGCGGCTTAAGTAGGGATCGTTGTCAAAGAAGTTGAGTCCAATCACCCATTCGTCGAAGCCCATTCCGCCGGGATTGCAGGGAGAGTTCGGTTGTGCCGAACCCAGGTGCAGTTTGCCGAACATGCCGGTGACGTATCCTGCCCCCTTGAGTGTTTCTGCGATGGTCTGTTCATGTGGCCGCATGTAGCGACCGTGATTGGTGACCTTGGTGCGAATCGGTGTGCGTCCAGTAAAGACACTGGCACGGGTGGGCGAACAAACCGGTGCAGCGGTGTAGAAGCGATCGAAGACAAATCCGCTTTTCGCCATGTCATCCAGCGCGGGGGTCTTCACGAAGGGGTGTCCATTGTAACCAGTATCGCCCCAGCCCTGATCATCCGCCATGACGAGAATCATGTTCGGCTTTTCGGCGAATGCGGGTTCGAAAAGGCAGAGGCATCCGACAAAACAGAGTAGTGTTTCAATGATGCGATGAGTGGTCGATCGAGAGATCATGTTCAAGGAATTCCTTCTGGCAGGTCAGTTTTGGAGTGATACCAGAGCAGTTTACCTTTTCGTGTGGCGGTCTTCGCTCGTGGGAGTCTGCGTTTGCAGACCAAAAGACGATTTTCGCGACACAGAAGAGCGTAATACGCTCTATCCTAACAGAAGGTTTCCCAGACTGGGGAGATTGACGAGTGTTTTCCGCACACAATGTGATTATGTTAATCGGCACTCGGAAGTATGTACTTCTCAGTGCTGACAAGTTTCCCCGCGCGCGAAGGTCTCTGCGCGATTTCACTCAACACATATCGATGGCTGAGCGTTTTTTCAGCCCGCTTGTGCAGGATGCACATTTTTCATTGAGGCCGCGCGTCCGATTATTCCGATTGTACGAATAAGTCGGATCATGCTGATGATCCGTTGGGCGTTTGCGCTTGGAGCATGTCCAGAGTAACTGTAGCGTCTCAGGCACGAGTATTTCAGTTTCAAATGGTTCGCCAGCCGCTACAACGAAACCAGACATGGTTCAGCGCGCGATTGGAATGAGCCAGTGGGGAATCGCAATTCGCGTCGTCGGCTGGCCAAAACGCAATGAGGATGGGGAATGCGCTGGCAATCTGTTCTTCTCTTACTGATTTCACTGTCAATCATCTTCACGACTGAAACATCAACAGCGCAGCACAAACAAAGTCAATGGCTACCCTACATTGACACCGGTGGGCAACTCAACACCAACTCTGATGCTTTGGGTCAGGGCAACTGGTTTCTCCCCATCTGGGATGACAGTCACAGCATGATCTTCGCCGACCTGCGCGGCTTGTGGAATGATCACAGCGCGGCTGAAGGGAACTGGGGAATCGGATATCGCGAGATCGTCGATGAGACCGTATATGGCATCTATGGTTTCTACGATCTGCGGCATTCTGAAAACAACATCAACTACAATCAGATTACGCTTGGTTTCGAAGTGCTGGCGATCAACTGGGGCATGCGAATCAATGGATATATTCCCGAAGACAACTCGCAAATTGTATCAACAGATGCCTTTTTGCGGGGAAATCAGATCGTTGTGTCGTCCAATCGTGAAACGGCCTACTACGGCGCGGATCTGGAAGGGGAAATGATTCTCTGGCGGCATCAGCGGCTTTCCCATATGCCGGATCATACCAGCAATCCAATCACCGATCTCGATGCTGAGTTATGGGCCAGTGCGGGCGTTTTCTATTTCGACGCCTACGAAAGCGGCTTTGAAGAAATTTTCGGCCCACGAATTCGTGCCGAGTTGCGCCTGTATGACCTGGGACTGCTGGGTGACGGGTCGCGACTTGTGATTGGCGGCCAATATGAATACGACGAAGTGCGGGGCAACACGACAACTGCCCTGCTCTCTGTGCGGATCCCACTGCAGGCGATCGTGAATGCCGTCACCGACAAACCGACGCTGGTTGACCGCCGGATGATGACACCGATTGTCCGCGATGTGAATGTCATCACGGCGAATATCTCGCGTGAAGAAGCAGCAGTGAATCCGCTTACGGGAGATCAAATCTCAAACGTCGTCACTGTGAACAGCAATACGGCTGACGTCCCCAATACCGTAACAACAGCCGGTAATAACAGTCTGGTGATCGCCAATGGCGACTCAGGTACCATCAATACGACGAATGTCCAATTGCAAAATGGCCAGGTTCTGTTGGGTGGAGGATCGTCGATTACTGTGACAGGTGCCGAATCAGGACTCCCGGCGACATTTACGGCTCCCGGTTCAAGACCGACGCTGACAGGCACCAGCGCATTACAGCCGGTCGTTGTGATAGCCAACAATGCCGCCATTATTGGGACCAACCTCACTGGAGGTTCAGATACCATTCAAGGGAACAATGTGACCAGCTTCCTGATTTCCAACAACACCGTCAGCGGGGCGGCAGATAACGGAGTCGAACTGAACGGAAACGTCAGCGGCGACATCATCGGCAATACATTCACAAATAATACGGACGAGGGGGTCAACATCGCCACGTTTAATGGCGGCACAATCAGTGAAAACACTTCGTCCCGGAACGGGCAAAGAGGGTTCCTGATCAACGTCATGAATGGCGGTACGATTCGTGGAAATACAACCACAGGAAACACGATCACGGGAATAACATTCACGAACTTCAACGGCGGAACGATGTCCGGCAATACCTCTTCGGGCAACGGTTTTAATGGATTCACCGTTCGCAATTTCACAGGTGGAACGATTACTGGAAACGTAGCCAGCTTGAACGATGACGACGGATTTGAAGTCGGCTCCGCGTTAAACGGTATTCTGTTTGGTTCATGGACAGGGGGAGCATTCACAAACAACACCAGCACGGGTAACAACGATTTTGGTTTTCGTGTGAACAACCGCACCGGCGGAACGGCATCTGGCAACACAGCCACGAACAACGGCGACAACACGCTACCGTAAAACGTCCGTTTGGATCGATGACACGAAAGTTTACCGTGCTTCATTCTCCGAACGGATCAATCCGGCCTTTGTCTCGGACGTCGCGTTGTCCTGAACCGTGCCATTGCCATCACTCTG
This sequence comes from Planctomycetaceae bacterium, assembly GCA_028284145.1. Taxonomy (GTDB): domain Bacteria; phylum Planctomycetota; class Planctomycetia; order Planctomycetales; family Planctomycetaceae; genus JANQSH01. Next base: position 20,890 of record JANQSH010000070.1, read on the forward strand.
AGATTCCGATGCGGAAGACTCGACCGGTGTCTTCTCCCTGTGTCCATCCTCTTCTGGTGATGTGGCGACCATTGTCGATGGCTGACCAAGAGGTTCGGTTTGAATCAACGGGCCGTTCGCAGCCGCCAGCTCCGGCGCGAACTGGCTGATCGGCGTTCGTGCGATCCTGCTCCACAACCAGGCAAAGCCCCGCTTCACATCGATCGCCAGAGAAAAACCGACTGGCACCAACACGAGCGTGAAAATGGTTGAGACCATCAGGCCACCAATCACCACACTCCCCAACCCGCGATACAATTCGCTCCCCGCTCCCGCGACCCATTCAATCCCGCCGTTGGCAAAAGAAGGCAGCGGAATGACCAGCGGCAACATGCCAAGGACGGTTGTTGTGGTACTCATAAAAATCGGTCGCATTCGCGTGCGGACCGATTCCGAAACCGCCTTCCGTGATTCAAAGCCTTCATCCCGCATGTAGTTCAAGGCCTGATGCACAATCAGAATCGCGTTGTTGACCACCGTGCCGATCAGAATTACCAGACCGAGCATCGTCAGCATGTCCAACGCCTGAGAGGGAATGAACAACGTCAAAATGTAGAGGCCGGCAAACCCGCCGACCAACGCTAATGCCACACTCGTCATAATGACGACCGGATAGAAAAACGACTCGAACAAAGCGGCCATCAGCAGGTAGGTGATCACCAGCGCGAGAATCAGGTTCCATTGCAGGTCGCGGCGGGTCTGGTCCAGTTTGTCGGCGGTGCCTGCGAGCCGAATCTGATATTGCCCCCCTTCAAATGTGGACGTCATCATCATCGGCAGCCGAATCTCCTCGTTGACAATCCGCATCGCTTCTTCGAGCGGAACGCGATCGCTCGGCTGGAGTTGAATGGTAATCGACCGCAACCGTTCGATGTGGTTGACCTGTTCCGGACCGGCGGAAAGTTTCACATTGGCGACCGATGCGAGTGTCGTCAACTCTCCCCTGGGACTGCTGATCGGCAACTGTTCCACATCCTGAGTCCGGCGGGCAAAGTCTTCCGCGCCAAAAATCACCAGATCAATTTTTTCGCCTTCGTTCCAGTAATCACCGGCGAACGCACCGTCGACCAACGCATCGACCGTGTAACCGAGATCCGCTGCGGAGATCCCTTTTTCGGCTGCCTTCTCCCAGTTGGGCAGTACATGCAGTTCGGGGCTGGAGAGGCTCAGGCCAGGAATCGGACGCATCATGTTCCCTTCCTGCATAGGGAACTTCTGCATACACATGCCGAAGACCTTGCGTCCTTCCTGAATCAACACCTGCAGATCGGGTCCGCTGATTTCGATATCGATCGAACGTCCTCCGGACAGCGCGCTGTCGAAAAGGCTCGCCTGAGAAACAATTGGAATGACGCCCGGTTCTCTGGCGGCAGCCATCTGCATGATGGGAATCAACTCCGCTGCGCGGAGCGGTTCCGTCGATCGGGCCCCCATGAAAAGACTGCGACCCCGAGCGACGAAGAAAAAGTTATCAATCGGCGGCCCTTGTAGCTTTTTCGCTTCTTCAGAACCAGGTTGCGCTTCCCAGTAAGGAGCCATGTCCTTTTCGATGCTCTCTCCCATTTCAATCATCTGGTCGAGGTTGTAACCGGGCGGTGGCAACAGAATGCCGATAACCAGGTTCCGATTGCCAGTCGGCAGGTATTCGGTTTTGGGCATGATCAGATAAGCACCGAAGATCGAGCCACAAACGAAGAACAGGACGATCGCGGTTCGAATCAGCAGACTGCCGGGCATGGTCTGCAGGCGGTCGATGAACTTCGCATAGCCATCGGTCAGTTTGGTGCCGAATCTTACCAGTCCGAACAACCCGCGGAGTCCAAAGCCGGTTTCCTTATCGCGGTCCCGTTTCGCAGCCTGATCGCTTTCCTCCCCCGTTCGCTTCCGCAAAATCCGACGGGCGGCTGTGGGAATGACCGTGATGGAAACAATCAGCGAAAGCCCGACCGCACAACTGATGGCGATCGCGATATCGCGGAACAACTGCCCCGCCTGTCCCTGCACAAAAATGACCGGCACGAAGACCGCGAGCGTTGTCAATGTCGAAGCCAGCACCGCCCCCCAGACTTCGATCGTTCCTTTGCTGGACGCCTTTTCCGGGTCGCCGTTCATCTGGTAGTGCCGGTAAATATTCTCGAGTACCACAATCGCATTGTCGACGACCATTCCCACGGCGAAGGCCATCCCTGCGAGTGAAATCACATTGATGCTGCGACCAAAGACCCGCATGAACAGAAATGTCGCAATTACGCTGATCGGAATCGACAAACCGACGATGACAACCGACCGCGGAGAGCGGAGGAAAAACAGCAGAACGAGAATGGCCAACGTTCCGCCGACGAAAATGTTGTCGGTGACCAGTTCAGTCGCGGAGTGCAGATAGTCGGTCTGATCGTAAACCTGTTCCAGCCGGACGCCGCGTCCTTCCAGAATGCCAAGGTTGAGTTCCTCGGTCGCGATGCGGAGATTATCACCGTAGATCAGCTTCGATTCCGAGAGTTCCAGCATGGTGATGCGACCATCACCATCGAGGTCGAGTTCCTCGCGAGCTGGTCCCATCGCTTCCACCAGATTGGAACCAGGTGCCTGCTGCGCATTGACCGCCAGCCCGGAGATTCCTTTTTGCCGGACCACGCCATCCGGTTTTTTGTAAGACAATCCGACCTCGGCCACATCTTTGACGCGAACGTGCGAAACGCCATCGGTTTTCAGAATGGTGTCAGCAACCTGCTCGGGCGTTTCAAACTGGCCGATGGTCCGGATAACATTCCGCAGTTTGCCTTCCCAGATATCACCGCCGGAGGTGTTCCTGTTTTGAGCCAGAAGCACGCGCCGAACGTCGGTCGCGGTCAATCCATGAGCCGCCAGTCGAGCCGGATCGACCACGACCCGAAACTCCTCTTCCTGGCCGCCAAACACGTTGGCATTGGCAATTCCATCGACGCGCTCGAAGCGGGCTTCAATCACATCCTGTGCGAATTTCCGCATTTTCGCTGGATCGTTCTTGCTGTTCAGCAATCGCTTGAGAACGGGATGTTCCTGCGAATGCTTCTTGATCAGCGACAGATCGATCGGCTCCCGGCCTTCGATCATTGGTGTCAACACGTCACGAACGCCGGGATTCTGGTCGACAAACAATTTCAAGTCGTCGACTGCGGGCGGCAGCGGTTTGAGGATGAACCAGGCGATTGCGTTGGCATTTGGATTGACCGTCGTGATCGTTGGTTCGTTGGCATCGTCGGGATACTCGGACACCTGACTCAGTTTTTCGCGGACTTTCGATTGAGCCACGTCGAGATCGGTCCCGACTTCAAACTTCATCACGATTCGCCCGACCGAATCGGAACTCTCGCTGTTGAATTCCCGCAGGCCTTCGACGTTTTTGAGCTGGTCTTCCTGTTCGTCGATGATCTCCCGCTCGACTTCCTGTGCGCTGGCACCCGGCCAGGTTGTCGTGACAGTCACTTCCGGTTCCTGTACATCGGGTGTCAGTCGAACCGGTGTGGCAAACAGGGAGATGAAGCCAAATAAGACGGCAAGAATCACGCCGACGGCGACCTTCACCGGGTTGCGAATGGCAAATTCAATGAACCACATCGTTTGAATCTTATTGGAAGAGGACTTATTGGAAGAGTATTGTCAGGCGTCGTTCAGTACTTCCTGATGCCGATAGCCGACGTCGTTATTTCAACCTGCCTTATAATTATTCCGGAAATGGTTGTGCGGCAGAGGTGCCTCTGTTCTTCGATATCGGCTTCGGCTCTGTATTCTTCAGGGGCGTGTTTTCTGATTCAAAGGAATTCGCTGGTCGTGAAAAAGGATCGGACTTCGATGAGGGCGTTTCCAACGGGTTGCCATTGTCTGGTGTATCCCCAGGCGGCAGTTTTGGGCCGTCCTGTTTCGACCTGGATGGTTTGCCAGAAAGCGACCCCGCGCCGGGAGGTCCGGTACCGAATTGTCCACCAGCAGGCGGACGTTCCGGGGCCAGCATCACCTGACCAATCTGCTGCAACCGTTCGCCACCTTCCGTTATCACGAGTGGTGTTTGCCCTCTGGCAAGTGTTTCAACGACCCACTTTTCCAGATCGGGCCAATGAACCTGCATCATGTCTCCCTCGCTCAATCCGGTCTGCACGGGATAACGCTGAAACGTACCCGACTTTGCGCCAGGAGAATCAGGCAGGAAGACATTGAGGGTGTTGCCGTCGGTCGTTCGGATAATGGCATCCTTCGGTGCAAGGATTGCATTGACCGGCTCCCCTTCAAAGATCACCTCTGCGATCATTCCCTCTTTGAGCGTGGGGACTTTCCGATCACCGACATCGTGGATCACATTCCTGATCCGGACCTTTACGGGAAAGCCGCGTGAGCCTTCCGTCCACTGACTGCGCGGGACGACCGAAATGATCCTTCCTTTCCAGACCTCCGGTTCCGCACCGCGAATTTTAACATCGACAGTCTGCCCGACACGCACATGCTTCAAATTCCACTGGACGACGTTTGCAATCACATCGACTTCATCCAACATGGCCAGCGTCACGACGGAATCGCCTTTGGAGAGCCATTGCCCCACGTATGTCTGCTCCTTAACAACGAATCCATTGAAAGGCGCGGTTACGGTCCGTTTGGCTTTTTCCGCTTCGAGATAGGCCACCTGCGCCAGCTGTGCTTCGTAACGCGCTTTGGCCTGTGCAACCTGCTCCTCCCTGGGACCGCTCTTGATCCGATCGTAAACCGCCTTCACCGCGTCGTACGTTTTGGCCGCCGCCTTTGACCGTTCCTCAAAATCTCCGTATTCGTTGATGTCGATCGCCCCAGTATCGTAAAGCTCCCGGGCTCGCTTCAATTTGCTCTGCGCGTTACGAAGCGCAACTTCCGCAACCGAGAGACGCGCGGCTGCTTCGGCGATTTCCTCCGGTCGCGATTCCTTCATCTCCATCCATTCCTGCTCCCGCATTCGGGCGACCGCTTTTGCCTCTTCGATACCGAGATCGGTCGACCTGGTTCGCAGGACCGATAGCGGGTCATTGACTTCCACGAACTGCCCTTCCTCTGCATGAAAATCGTCCACTAACCCGTCCGCCCCTGATGCAACGATGCTTACCTTCTTTGGCACGATCGTCCCCACAATGGCAACTTTCGGTGTGATATCCTTTTTCTCGATCGGGCGCACACGAATGAGCGTTGCCCGACCACCACCGGGAGCCCCCTGCCTTTCCTCTCCAGCAAGTTCAGCGTTTGCATCTTGATCCGATCCGCAACCCGTCAACATGATCAGTGAAAAACCGACAATCGATATCGCGCAAACCGTCGCGAGGACAGGCCGCAAAAGTTCGCGTGAAATCCTGGCAGTGCCGTGATGGGACATGGCTGTCTTCCGATGAGGTGTCGTAATGATGACTGCTGGTTGGCGTTTTATCTGTTTGCAAACAGGACGCAGAGGCGGGATAGAGGGTTCAGGCGTTGGATTTTGCAGCGGCCATGGATTCCGTCGTTTGGCGGCCATGCACAGTCGCATCTCCCACGTTGGTCCGAATGCGTTCGCAGATCGATTTGAAGAGACACAATTCTTCAGCCGAGACATTTCGGGTGGCACGTTCGCGAATCTGGCGGCAGCATTCTGCACCGCGATTCCAGATCGCCTCAGCCTGCGGGGTAACACGTAACCGTTTGCGGCGGCGGTCTTCTTCACAACAGCGACGTTCCAACAATCCGTCCCGCTCCATCCGCGATAAAATACCAGCCAGTGTTGGCGCTTCAATTCCCAGGCAGGCAGCCAGTTCGACCTGTGAAGGTTCTTCCGTTGTGGTAATCCAGGCGAGCACTTCCCACTGCCGGAAAGTGATCCCCTCGCGTGCCAGCTCCGCATCCAGCGCCCGCCGCAATGCGTGCGATGTCAGTGCAACCCAGCATCCAACGCTGTTTTCGAAATCGTATTCCAATGCCATCTTTCCCGCCTCAAATGCCGTTTGTCGACCATCGCTTCGTTAGCCTGCTAACCAAAATAATGATACGGGACGGCGTGAAGGAGAATCAAGGAAATCTTGCGGCGAACCTCGATAATGCAAAAAGGCAAAGGTTTGAACAAAAAGGATGGCAGATCATAGAGCAGTTTACCTTTTTGTGTGACGGTTCTCGCTCGTGGGAGTCTGTGTTTGCGGGCCAAAAGACGATTTTCGCGCCACAGAAGAGCGTAATACGCTCCATACAGACAAGATGTCCGACTGACGCTTCCATGTGTCAGTCTACGTGCCCCCCCCGGAAGGAAGACGAGTACGCAGGGAAACAGACGCGAGAATCCCAGCCATGAAGCAGCATCAATCTGTTGAGTCATTGAGTTCGGCCAACATGTCGATGAGTTTCTGGACGAGTTGCGATAATCCATCGCCCGTCACGGCGGAAATTTTCATCACCGGTCTGTCGAGTTCCTCACGCAGCAATTCGGTGACTGCGTCGGCGTCGGGCAACTCGCTTTTCGTCACACAGATGATCTCGGTCCGCTCGATCAGTTGTGGGTCGTGCAGACGAAGTTCTTCGTGGATCACGCGGTAATTCTCAATCGGGTCGCTGCCGTCAATCGGTTGTGGCTCAACGAGATGCACCAGAATGCGCGTCCGCTCGACATGTTTGAGGAATTCGTGTCCCAACCCGATGCCAGAATGTGCCCCTTCAATCAATCCGGGGATGTCGGCCAACACAAATCGGTGATCATACCCAGCCTGCACCAGCCCGAGATTGGGATACTTGGTCGTGAAGGGGTAGTCGGCAATTTCCGGCGTCGCTTTGGAAAGTCGACTCAGCAGTGTCGACTTGCCGGCGTTAGGCTTGCCGATCAATCCGACGTCGGCAATCAGTTTGAGTTCCAGCACAACTTCACGGTATTCGCCCCTTGCCCCTTCCCCGGCATTGCGCGGGGCCTGATTCGTGGAGGTAGCGAAATGCTTGTTGCCCTTGCCACCCTTTCCCCCTTTGGCAATGACGACACGATCGTCGATGTGTTTGAGGTCTTTGAGCGTGTGCCCCCGTTTGGCATCTTTGACCAGCGTACCGGGGGGGACGCGAATGATGGCATCTTTCCCCCGCCGGCCCGTCTTCAATTGCCCCTGACCATGAGTCCCCCGTTCACCATTCCAGTGCCGATGCCCGGCAATGTTCGCCAGGCTGTTCACGTTTTCTTCGGCGACGACAATCACACTGCCACCATCGCCGCCATCTCCACCATCCGGCCCGCCGCGCGGAACGTACGGCTCACGTCGAAAACTGACGCAGCCATTTCCGCCATCCCCGGCCTGACAATAAACGAGAACCTGATCAACAAACATCGGCGTAGCGACACCCTGAAAACGTCCGGAAAAAACGACGCGAACAGGCGTCGAAACCGCTATTGTAGATCAGCAGGAAGTGCGTTGCCACTCAGACGGTCACGGCTTTGGCAGCTCGCTTTTCGCGCCGCGATATGAAGATGCCGACCATAATCGTGACGCCGGTCAGCATAGCACAGAGAAACGCGAACCAATCACCATATTTCACGTACAGACTGCGACGGGAATCGAGTGGAACGTTCTTCACCAACACCGCATTCAGTTGGCGATGCCATTTGCCCGTTTTCGGATCGCGCATGGAAGTGTGTCCGAACGGCTCTTCCGGGCTGACGTTTTCGGGACGTTTGGTGTCGGCGTCGATGAACAGTTCCGGCTCGACGATCACCCCATCCCCGTCGATAAAAGCCGAGATGCCGGTATTCACTGCCCGCACCAACGGCGTGCGACATTCCACTGCGCGAAAGGCCGAGGTGATGAGATGCTGATCCAATTCGCTGGAACCATGAAACCAGCCATCATTCGTCAGATTCACCAGCACATCAACGAGTGGACCGGGCATCTCGTCGGAAGCGGCTTGTGAACTCGACCGGACAATTTTCCGAACGAGATGCGGAACGGTGTCTTCAAAACAGATAATCGGTGCCATCCGCCATTCGTCGACCGTAAAAACCGATATCGCTTCCCCTTTGGAAATGCCCAGCGTCGAGGAAATCGGGGTCAGGCGTTTCAATGCGGGGATCTGCTCGGCGAACGGAACGAACTCGCCAAAGGGAACACGATGAAGCTTGTCATAACGGGCAATCAGGCCGACTTCGGGTTTTACAAAGGCCACCGAATTGTAATTGGCAACGCCATCCGGTTTCGCTTCCCGGGCGGTGATGCCGATCATCAGATGCGCATTCGATTTGGTCGCCAGATGATTGAGTTCCTCTGCCACCCGGCTGTTGCGATAGTGTTGCGGATCAACAAAGGGATCAACCTTTTTCAGTTGCGTGTCGCTCAGATTGGGGTCCACCTGCATGATCGCGCCGCGGTACATCGACTCCGGCCAGATGATAATGTCGGGTTGATGCTGTGTGGCCAATGCCGTCAGCCAGTAATGTTTCCGCTGGATCTTCGCCGCCAGAGTTGGGTCGTGCTTCACTTCCGATGTGAAGTTTCCCTGCACAAGCGCCACGCGCGGACCAGAATCAAAGTCTGCTTGGGAGCGTCGAATAAATCCATAAGTCAACACAACCGCGAAGACCAGCGATGTCACCACAACCGACTGCCAGTCACCAGACACCCCATTGGGAGATGTAGCAGGCTGGTCGGATTGCTGGTCTGGCAACAACCGACATTTCAGGAAGACCGCATCGGGCAGAATTCCAGCGATCGCCGCCGCAACCATCGCGACAATAAAACTGACGCCATACGCACCGACCACATCGCTGATCTGGATCAACTCCGTCCAGTAGTATTGCGTGTGTCCGAGGTAATACCATGCAAACCCGGTCATCAGATGAGCGCGTAAAAATTCCAGTCCCACCCAGACGACAGGAATGGCAACCACCATCGGCATGCGTAATTGATGCACGGCCAATCGCGACGCTGCTACGAACAGCGGAAAATAAAGCGCGCAATAGGTCGCCAATGCAAACCATGCGGGATACATCGCAATGTGTCCCAACCGCATCCATTGAAGGCAGACCATCATTGTCAGCCAGCCCCCCAGAAAGACAGCCTTGTAAAGATGCCTCGGAGGTTGGCGTAAACGTACCAGCAACATGAGAGGGACTAAAGCGATCCAGGCGAGCGGTCCGTAATCGAGTGGAGTGAATGACGCCCAGAGCAAACCGGCGGAAATCAGTGGCATCGCCCAGATGCCGGGCGTGGAATTCGTTCGTGGTTTTGGTTCACGACGACCAGATTCAATGATCGAGCGGATGCTGGGTTCGTTTTCGTTCACGGCATCGGAATTGTTGGAGGAGATCGGCTTCCGCGAAGAGAGCATCGACATCGTTATCCGCCTCATGCTGATGAATGTTGTCAGTTGAACTGATTGAGCCAACAGTTTTTTACGGACCTGTCACTATTGCAGGAATTCACAAATTCCAAATCAACACATCCACCTTGTCGCCCGCTTGCAATTCGACATCACCCGCCGGTATGAACACCACTCCGTTGGCGTCAGTCACCGAACGCAGGTCGGATGAGCCTTGCCAGTTGACCAGCCGTGCGGAAAGTTGGCCAGCGTCAACCCGGATGGTCGCCGGGAAATAAACAGAGCGGTCTCCGTGACTGTTGTGGCCTTGCTCCAAAGCCGCTTGCAATAATGGCTTACGTGCCGGATCGACACCCAGCAGCCGCCGCAACGCGGTCTGTACGAACAGATCAAAACAAACCATACTACTAACGGGATTTCCGGGCAACCCGAACACGAAGCATCCGGTTTCCTCGGAATGTCCAAACCAGATCGGTTTTCCCGGCTTCACGCGAACTTTATGGAAAACTTCACGAATGCCACACCGGGACAATGCCGCCGGGACGAGATCCCGTTTCCCGGCAGAGACACCACCGGATAGCAGCAGAACATCGTATTGCAACCCGTGTTCGATGCGATCGGTCAATTCGGACTCTTCGTCCCGAGCGATTCCCAACGGCACCGGCTCGGCTCCGATCTGATGGATCTGCGCGACGAGCATCGACTCGTTGGAATTGCGAATCTGTCCCGGTCCCGGCTTCTGTTCTACCGGCACGAGTTCATTTCCGGTCGCCAATACCGCCACACGAGGTACGGGAAAAACCGCAACTGGTGATCGCCCCCACTCTGCCAACGCTGCTACCTCCTGCGGACGAATTACCCGCCCTGCTGAGAGTACCGTCTCTCCTTTTCGCGTCACCGCCGCACGAGGCATGATGTTCAACCCACTGCTGACCAGTCGCACGTTGAGAATAACCTCGCCACGTTGCGTATCGTATTGAGTCTGTTCAACCGGAATGACAGCATCGGCACCGCTGGGAATTGGTGCGCCAGTCATAATTTGAGCCGCCTCGCCCGATTGGATTGATCTTTGGGGAGTCGATCCGGCGAGGATCTCTTCCACAACCTTTAAGCCCGTTCGACCATTGGCAGTATCAGCCGCATTGACTGCGAAGCCATCCATCATCGATTTGTCGAAGGGAGGAACATCGACATCGCTGACGACATCCTCAGCGAGAGTCCGCCTCAACGCTTCGTCCAATGCCAACGGATGCGGAGCAAGAGGTTGAACGATTTCCAGGATTCTGGCGAAAGCGTCATCAACCGAAAGCATCGGCCAGTACCCCTTGTCAAATGACGATAGCGCGGCATGCCACGGGAGAATTCAGGCCGACATCGCGAGGAAATTTTTCAGCAGCGGTATACCCTGAACAGTCAGAAAACTCTCCGGATGAAACTGCACACCGTGTACCGGATGTTTCTTGTGTCGCATCCCCATCACCACTTTCCCGACCCCTTCATCAGTTGTCCAGGCGGCAATCTCGAACTCTTCGGAAACCGATTCTTCCGGCACGACGAGGCTGTGATAGCGGGTCGCCTCGAATGGATTCTCCAGCCCGACGAAGACCCCTTTCCCATCGTGCTCAATCGTCGATGTCTTGCCATGCATCAGATGCTTTGCACGTTCGACCCGTCCGCCAAATACTTCCGCCGAACATTGATGCCCCAGACAGACACCCAGCAATGGAACCTTCGGGCCAAACTGATCGATCACCGCTTTGGAAATTCCGGCCTCGGACGGCGTACAGGGACCCGGAGAGATAATGATTCGCTCCGGGTTCAGTTCCGCGATCTGCTCAAGTGTCACCTGATCATTCCGCGCGACTTCAATCTGCAAACACCTGTCGATCTCTCCCAACCGCTGGACGAGGTTGTAAGTGAAGGAATCGTAATTGTCGAGAACGAAGATCATCTGCCAGCTTCCGTCGCGTATGCGAAGTCCTGTTTTCAGATGGGAGAACATGACCAAAGAGCGCGCACGTCAAAACAGTTTGCCTTCTGGCGTGATGTCCCTGGCTCGTGGGAGCGTATGTTTGCGGCCTGACGACGTCCATCGCGGCACAGAAGAGCGGAATACGCCCTACCATATCAGGTTTGCGGAATTTCGTGCAATCGAAGCCAATCCGAAGTGGTTATTCGTCGTCATCACCTGGGTTGATTTCGTCGATCTTCAGCCCGAAGTTCTCGCCGATCTTGACAGCCTCACCCCTGCAATAGCGGGCGTTGTTGATGTACAGATCCAACGGAGCTTCGCACGACTTGTCGAACATCACCAGGGCACCGGGGGACATCGTCATCAACTGGTCAACCTGGATTTTCTTTTCCGCCAGACGGACAGACACCATCACAGGAATCTGTTTGAGACGCTCGACTCCGTTCTGCTGCGCATCACCTGCCGCTGCGAAGACGTTGGAAATGTCCTCGGCGGAAGAGTCGGAAGTGTTGAGATTGGGAGCGTCGGTCGACATGCGGTCCTCGAATGGAGTGAGCGTTCGCTCTTCTCTTTTCGTCCGATATCACGTGTCGACTTCAACTTCGATCAATCCACCCCGGTTTCCGAATACTTCAACCTCAACTCACACGTTCCACAAAGATATTGCCCGCAAGCATTTACATAGAAAAGCAAGTGCACAGTCAGACTTCCAGCACGATTTTGCCACTCAACGAACCTTGCAGATTGAGTGTGTTATCTTCCTGCAGTTGATGGGCCTCAGCCACCTGATCCAGTGACATCACTTTTCCAATACGGGGGGTCCACTCTCCCTTCTCGAACATCACATTCAGTTCGACCGCACAATCCTCCTGTTCATCGGGCGTGGCATTGAACATCGCAAAACCGATCGCTCGCAGATCCTTGGCGTAGAACGCTCCAACCGGAAATTGAGGATGAGCCGTCCGGCCAGCCATCAAAACAATCCGTCCCCGATGAGCCATCAACGCAATCGTGCGTTCAAGCGTCGGCTTGCGCAGTGTCTCAAACCAGAGATCGATTCCCCCCTGAGACTCGGCAATCTCTGCCAACTTGGTTTCAAATTCCTCATCGTTGTAATTCAGCGCGAAGTCCGCTCCCAGTTCCCGGCAGGCGTCCTGCTTTTCTTCGTTACCGGCTGTGGTAATGACCGTTGCACCGGTGGCCCTGGCCAACTGCACAACAGACGATCCGACACCTCCCGTCCCTCCATTGACGAACACCGTTTCCCCCTCCTGTAATCCACCATGCAGAAACAGGCCGAGGTGAGCTGTGATCCCGACCAACGCACCGGCTGCAGCCTGCTTCTCCGTCATGGAATCGGGTATGGGATACAACCAGCATTCATCGACCGCGACATACTCGGCGAATGTTCCCGGACGCCCAGACAGACTTTGATTGCTGCCCCAGACACGATCGCCCGGTTGAAAGCGAGTCGCCTTTTCGCCGCAGTACTCCACCACGCCCGCCAGGTCACATCCGACGATGTAGGGAAACTCGATCTCCAACGGGACGGCACCACTACGAATGTAGGTGTCAATCGGATTCACGGAGACCGCGTCAATCTTCACCAGCACCTGATGCTCACCTGGATCTGGTTTGGGTAATTCGCCCACCTGCAGTATTTCCGGATCACCTTTTTGCGTAATGTAAGCTGCCTTCACGATAATCTTCCTGGCCGGACAAAATCGGTGTTGCGTAAAAAAACCAGAATAACAGTTTTAACCCGAAAAAGATTGTTGTAATCCAATCGGAAAACGAGAAGCCGTTGAAAATCTGAAGATGTCCGACATCGGTTGCGGGAGTAAACACCACTTGTCATTCTGGTGTAGCGGCGGCAAGTCTTTCCCATTCGTGGTCGCTGACAACATTTGTCCTTAACGTTCTTCCGTTGTTCTTTGTCCTGAACTGGACCTGCCATGATCTGCATCTCCGTCACCCCGCAATCGCGACGCCTCGCGAAAGTCGACCTGCTCAATGCTGGTCGGTATTGCGATATCATCGAACTCTGCATCGACCATATGATCAAGGAACCCGACTTCGTCGATCTGCTGGATGGCATTCCCAGGCCGGTGATCATTTCCTGCCGCCGCAAGGAGGATGGTGGGAAATTCGAGGGAACCGAGGAAGAAAGGATGATGCTGTTGCGACAGGCGATCGTCTCTGCCCCGGCCTATATCGAAATTGAGGCGGACCTTGCCGATAAGATCCCTCGCTTTGGCAAGACCAGGCGGATCATCAGCTACAACAGCCTCAACAAGCCGCCGGGTAAAGTGGAGGAACTGTATGCCGAGGCGGTCAATCAACTCAAAGCCGACGTCGTCAAAGTGACCTGGCGAACCGACACACTCGATACCGCCTGGAGTATGCTGGCAGCCGTGAGTAAACGCCGGGAAAAACCACTGGTCGGTCTGGGGCAGGGACAATCGAGCCTGATGCTATCCATGCTTTCAATGCGGTACGGGGCACCCTGGGTCTACGCTGCTTTGGAAAAGGGAATGGAAGCCTATCCCGGACAGCCAACCGTATTCGATCTGCACGAAATTTACGATGGCGACTCAATCAACAGTCAGACCCGCTTTGTTGGCGTCACCGACTTCCGTACCGAAGAAGTAAATACGGTGAAAAAACTGAACGCAGGCTTCCGCAAGCTCGAATCGGGAATTCGCTGCCTGCCGATGCACTTCGGCAAGCTCGATAACATTCCGAAGATGCTCGACTTCCTGAAAATCAACGCGCTGCTCATTCACCCGAACAGCGCCACACAGATTCTGAAGATCGCCGATCAGATGGAAGAAGCGGTCCGCATGAGTCTTTGTGCCGATTTGCTGATCAAACAAAAGGATGGCTGGCATGCCTTTGGCACGTTATGGAAAACCGCTTTGCGAACGCTCGAACAGACACTGGACCCCGACAACTCAGCAGGTCGCCCGCTGGATCGGCGAAACATCCTGATTGTCGGCTCGGGTGGATTATCACAATCCATTGCATATGGCGTCCTCAAACGGAAGGGGGTTGTCAGCATCACCGCACCAGATGACCTGGAAGCGAAACAGGTCGCCCAGACGGTGGGAGCCCGGCACGTCGCCTTTCAAAATTTGTACAGCACTCTGGCCGATGTTGTGGTGATCGCCGATCTTGGTATCAAAATGGGACACAAACGGGATGAGTTCAACCCCGGTTTCTTCAAAGGGAGCATGACCGTTCTCGATTTGAGCGATCTGAATGACTCCTCCCCTCTCCTCAAAGAGGCGAGCGATCGAGGTGCGGTGACGATTGACGGGCGAGAGCTGTTCCACACCCATTTGGAAGGGTTGTTCAAGGTCGTTACAGGGAAAGACTATCCCGCCGATGTCGTCGTGGAGTGACGACAACGCAATCCGAAATCAGTCATTTCTGTGCAGGCAGGAACACAACCCCATGTTGGCAAGCGATGCGTGCCCTTTTGCGACTGCAACACTCATGGAATACAATTCCACAAAGTGCTGTGTTACTTTGGGTGCCCCACCAGCCGCTCTCCAAATCGACGTTCTTTAATGCCAATTATTATTTCTCCGTATTTATCTTCGGGCAATTCCCCGTCGATGACGAGTGGATGTTCGTCCTCTGGCAAACCAAGAAATCGCACCTCCACTCTCGCCCCACATATCGGTGGAACGCGGATGCGAGATTCTTCGCCTGCCGACAGGGTACCCAGTTCATTTGGCTTTCCGTCGATGAGCACAACGACCTGGCTTAGTTCATCCGGACCCATGTTGTGGACTCGAATAAACGTCTCCGCCTTTTGACAGCCGGTCATAACAGGAATGGACAGAAGTATGATAGCCATATTCGTTCGCATTGGTCAGTCTCCTACAGCAATTCCAGTGGGTGGCACAAGAAGAATGGTCTGACGCAGTTTATCGTTGGCACGGGGCAATCGCGAGTTCAGGAGCGGTGGAAAATGATTGAAGGACATTACATTCTCATTACCGGCGAAGAAAACGGGTTGACCATTCCAGAGGAGGTCTGCCAGGCATCGAATTTGTTAATCGAGCAGGATCGACATGAAGTGCGCGTGGGCGATCAAACGATGATTGGCAGCCACACACTCGACACAGACGCCAGCCCGATGACGATTAATGTTATTGATGACCAGGGTCCATTCGCTGGCGAGCCGCTACGGGGCATTTTCAAACTGGACGGCAATCAATTCATCGTTTGTTTTTCCGGACCCGGTGGTGAGCGACCAACGGAATTCACCACAGCCGACGGACAGGCTCTGTTGCTGCACACATGGGAACGCCAGAATTAGAGCTTTTCCGCTCATGACTGTTTCGACCGCGTCATTAGAGCGTATTCCGCTCTTCTGTGCTGCGATGAGGAGCATCGTCGGGCCTGCAAATACAGGCTCCTCACGAGCCAGAGACATCACACAAAAAGGTAAACTGCTCTAAAATGCTGTCGGAGAGGATTACTCTGTTCACTCCATGCCGTGTATTTTCGTTCTGGCAACTGAGCCGACCTGACTGACAGAGTCTGTTTCCTGCTGGAAGGATGTGGATATCTGTGTCGAGGTTTTTGATCGGATCGAAGCCTTCTGCCAAACCCGGTCAGCAAACCGTTACTGGATCACGGAACGCACAATTGAAATGCGGCGCTCCAACCAGATGAAAAAGTTGGGCGTGCGATCCATGAGTCAGTTGCTCGCACATTGCGATCACCCATTGGTATGTTGCAGCGCGTGCGTCGCAATGCAGCCTGCTATCCCAATGCGTTGTTAGCGCGCTGAGTCAGAATACCACTCCGATCAGAACGGACGATTGTTCGAGAACCGGAATGCTTCGCGCCGCGATATTTCGCTCGGCGCGCGAAGCGGGTTCTGTCGGCTGTAACCGTTTTCCCCGTTTTTTGCTTTCGGCAGCCTTTCCATTTATTTCTGATTCTCCATTTTCCCGAAACTGAGGAAAGACCGCGTCGTGGCAACATTGCGCGGAGATTCGGCTCATCACACGAAGGGATGCCGTTTTATTCGCGACCCGCCTGTGCGTTGCGCACATCTGAACGATGGGCGATCGATAAAAAAACCAGCGATTGGAATTTGTTGAATAAGGAATGGATACCGTGACCAGATACAGAGGGCCACAGCGCTACGTCACCTGGATGGTTGTTGCATTGACCGCCACAACCGCCCATGCACAAAACTGGAACGGAGCAGTAACCACCCAACATTCGGGCCAGACTGCTCATCAACAAGGAAATGTCAAGCTCTCCGATCTTGGCGGGTCTTCACAGGGTGTTTCTCCGGCACAGTATGCTGTCCCGGTTCAGGAAGTTTACGCTGCTCCGCGTGCGCTGCCGACCTTTTCACCCGTTCAGCAGATATCGCGCAATCCGTATCACGCTGTCCCACAGCACGGATATCATCCGATGCCACAATCGCATTACGGTTATCCACAGCAATACGCCCAACCTGCTCAGCAATACGTTCCGGTACCTCAGCCGCGCTATGTTCCGATGCCACAGCACTATCTGAACAACCCGCAACCGTTGGCCGCACCATCCATCGCACAGGAGCCGCGCAAACTGCCGGAACAGTCGAACGATCCTTCGTCTTCTGAAGAGCCTGCGCCGCTGGAGATTTCTGCCGATCTGGATGAACCAGAATCCATCGAAGCAGCCAAACCGATGATGATCGTGGCTGATGAGATTGACACGATTTCCTCACCACAATTCGATCCCGATCAAAAGCCGACGGAAATCGATCACCTGGCGGGTCCGAAAGCCTCTCGCCCGGTTGATCCCAAAAGGGCGGCTCCATTGATTCTGTCGGACATCGATATCGAACAGAGCATTCCGCAAGAGCCAACCGTGAAGGCAGTGAAGGCAGTGAAGGCAACCAAAACTGAAACGGCAACGACGGATTCCAATTGCATTGCACGGCGTACCAAATGTATCGCCAAACGGAATTCCGCCGCAATTCAAACGGCTTCGAAAGAAGCCACCATCACCAAAGCAGATGCAACCAAAACAGCCGAAGGTGATTTGGAAATCAAACAGACAGCCTTGATCAACATCTCCAAAAAGAAAAGGGGATGCGACAGCAACTGCGATTCTAATTCCTGCAAAAAAGCTTGTGATCTTGATGGTACCTGCGACGACAACTGCTGTGGCAATGGCAAAGAAAAATGCCACATCTTCAAGCGGCTGATCACTCTCGATTTTGCCAGGAACGACCAACCTCTGCTGCATTGCCTGCAGGACAAACAATTCGAGTTTCTTGGCGATTGCTGGCACTACTCCGTCGGCGGACATTTCCGTTACCGCTACATGGACGAGGAAAACCGCATTGGACGTCCACCCGGCGTGCGGGAAACCTACCACTTGTGGCGGACCGTCGGCGAACTGACAGTGGGCAATGATTGGCTGACCTTGTATGGCCAGGGTATTGATGCTCACATTCAGGAAGAAGAACTCGGCTTGACACCCATCGACGAGAACCGGGCCGATATGCTGCAATTCTACGCCGATGCGGAGATTCTGGACATCGATGGCAAGACATTGTCGGTTCGAGTTGGTCGCCAAACGTTAAAGTACGGAGCAGAGCGTTTCATTTCGCCACTGGCCTGGGCCAATACCTTCCGCAACTTTGAAGGCGCGCGGGTGATGTTCCGCAGTTGCAATTGGGATATCGACGCGTTCGCTGTGCAGCCAGTCAACGGCGCTGCTCGCGGAATTGTCTACCGTCCCGAAAGCTACGACCAGCCAGATCAAAGTGTGGTGTTTGCAGGTGCATACGCGACTCGCCGCAATACATTCCACGGTGACCTGGATGTGTACTATCTACACTTCAATGAAGATGTTCCCACGGCGAACCGTCACAATGGTCGTCGGCATACAGTGGGTGGACGATGGTATGGCGAGAAAGCCAAATGCAATTGCGACGTCGTCAAACATACCCTCCTTTGGGACGTGGAAGGCGGCATACAATGGGGTGAAGATGATTTCGGCGCGCTGGCCAACGGAGATGTTCTTGCCTGGTATGGTACCGGCATGATCGGAATTCGTTTCGATTGCGTGAAAACCCGTCCAGAACTGCGTGCCGTCGCCTGGTATGGTTCCGGCGATCGCGATGCCACCGACGGCGAGATCAACACCGTCTCCACTTTGTACCCGCTGGGTCACGCTCACTGGGGTCTGATCGACAACTTCAATGGGTCCAACCTGATCGACATTTCCGCTCAGGGGATCATTCACCCGTTCAAAAAGTTCAGCGTGTTGACCGCGTGGCACTGGTTTAACAAGGCCGAAACAAGCGATGTCATCTATAACATCGGCGGCGCACCGTTTGGCGTGCCGGGTGAATCTCGCGAAATCGGCCATGAACTCGATGTGGTGGGTACCTACACCTTTAATAAGAACTTCAATGTGTCGGTCGGATACCTCTGGTTCTGGTATGGCGATGCCGTCACCGCCAGTGCTGATGGTCGCCTGCCACGTCCGGATGCCCACGAACTCTACATTCAGAGCATTTTGAGGTTCTAGTTCGACGGACTTTTATCTGTGGCGGCTTACGCCCCATTAGGAACGATAATAGCCGATCGAAAGACGCCACACTTATCCGTTTGCCGCTATAATCTCGTTTCGGATTTTGAAAAACTGACGCGTCTGATATCGCTTGATTTCAGGCGCGTTTTTTATGCGCAGACGATTCCGGCAGACAAATTCGAAGAGGAAAGCTCTTCACATTTGCGAATTTCGGACATCCCACGTTGGACGTGACGCTGTGAAGGCGATAGATTACAGCAACGTTCATCCACCGCCGCTCGGCGATTCACCATTACCGCTCGCGAAAGGATTTGACAACATGGCCGCAAAATTCCAACTCAAAAAGGCGAAGAACGGAAAAATCTATTTCAATCTGCTGGCCACCAATGGCGAAATCATTTTAACCAGCCAAATGTACGCCTCGAAAGCCACGGCTAAGAAGGGTATCGCATCCGTGCAGACAAATGCTGTCAATGCGGATCAATTTGATCGCCGTGTGAACAAAAGTGGCAAGCACTACTTCGTTCTGAAAGCGAAGAACCATCAGGTCATCGGCAACAGCGAAGCCTATTCCGGCAAAGCAGCGATGAACAACGGAATCAAATCGGTCGGCAAAAATGCCCCCAAGGCCAAGACCGAGGATTTGACCTGATTCGGCGCTACAACGCCTCTGGCGCCAAGGTTAAGTCGCGGTGTTATGCTGTCGTTTTTTCCGGGCGATTGCCAGACCGGATTCAGTTCTTTTGCAGTGCGCTGAGATCGTCGTCGAGCAATTTTTTGTCCTGCTCGTCTTCGACCTTCTCAGCGTATTTTCTGGCCTCGGCCAGGTGCTTTGCAGCAGCCTTTTGATCGCCACCAACTTTGGCAGCGCGAGCGAGAGCTTCCTGCGCATACCCCATAAAAAATGGCTCATCTGAAGGCGATGTTTCAAGACACATCTCGCCATATTTCTTTGCGCAGGATGCGTCATCGATCAACGCATAAACGCGAGATAACTGCCAATAGCCAATCGACAGGTTTTTCTCGGTGCAATCGGGGCGTTGTGTCCAATGCCAGAGGGAGGCGTGTGCGATCTGAATCATCGCGTTGTTGTCTTCGTCCGTCCGCTTGTCACCTTTGTCGATGTACGTCCAGCAATTATTGAAACAGTCTGCTGAGAAAAACTTGTGAGCGGTTTCTTTGTCGAAGGGTTTGTCGTTCATGCGTGACTTTCGGATTGCGATGATGCGTTGAGCTGAGCTTCCGTTCCCCCAAACTCTGCCACGGCACGACATCCACACTCGCTCTTCAATCCTGTTGATGTTGGCAATACCCAGACGTTGGAGAATGGGATTGAAGGACAATCTATCCACCTGTTCGGGACACCTTCATACCTTCGCCCAGTTCCTTGAGATCAGCCGCAGCTGACACGAGCGATTTCGTCCGGGTGCAGATATTGGTCTGCAGTTGTCCGTCTCGCGTGTAGCAATAAAGCAGATAACTCTTGTCTTTCTGGAATGCGAAGCCACACATGGCGCTATTGCCAGCGGTTCTGACGACCACCTGCTTCTTTTTTCCGGTCCCCTTCCAGGTCGTCGCAATCTCAATGGTCACTAGTTTGTGACCATTGAGTCCACCGAAGGATTTGACATACGTGACCTTGCCGGAAAAGACAGCATGCGCTTTGGCAAGAGCCTGTTTGGGTGGCGGCGGCGAAACACAACTGCACGCGAAAAGTTGACCGGAAAGCACCAGGAGAACGGCAAGAGTCAAAATGGAGAGTCGCATGGCGAAATCCTTGTATTGTTCTTTCACAAAATTGATAAAAGCCTCAGGAATTCGACGATTGAGAACGCCGATGAGTTCCGATCGCTCGAGATGAAAACGCAAAAAGCCTCATCAATCGTGAGATTGACGAGGCCTTTTGTAAGATTCCGGCAATGACCTACTTTCGCACTGGTGGGCACTATCATCGGCCCTGAGAGCTTAACGATCGTGTTCGGAATGGGAACGAGTGTGACCTCTCAGGTAAAGTCACCGGAAATGAGCCGATGGATCGCAGAACGATTGACACCGGCCTATGTAAACCTGCCCGAAGGCAAGCTGACAACTGGTGGATTTCAGAGTGAATCGAAAATTTTCTTTTACCGAGGTACTTACGCTCGATCGTGCAACAGTGTTTTGAAAACACTTGTTGTACGAGGAAGAAATCTAAGTGGTCAAGCAATTGTCCGTTAGTACTGGTCAGCTGAAACAGTTACCTGCCTTACACAGCCAGCCTATCAACCTGGTCGTCTTCCAGGGGACTTCAGAACATAAAGTTCAACGAAACCTAATCTTGGGAGAGGCTTCGCGCTTAGATGCTTTCAGCGCTTATCCCGACCGTACTTAGCTACCCTGCGGTGCCTCGAGCGAGACAACAGGAACACCAGAGGTACGTCCCTCCAAATCCTCTCGTACTAAAGAGAAAATCCCTCAAGTTTCGTACGCCCACAGCAGATAGGGACCAACCTG
>JANQSH010000074.1 GCA_028284145.1 Planctomycetaceae bacterium
GCAGTGCGTATCCAACTCTTCGCAGGCCAGAGACCTCCCCGCCGTTTGTCTGGGGAAAGAATCGGACAGGATTACAGGATCAACAGGATGAGTTCGGCAAGGTTCTCAGGGCCAAGTCGCGTGAACAGCAGGAGACCAATCAGCAGCGTCTGTCAGACCTGAATCGCCAGTTGACTTCGCTCCGCAATCAACAGGACCGGCTGCTTAATCTGCATTTACTCGAAGAGATTGAGGATTCGACGTTTACCGAGAAGAACCGGGAACTCCGCGATCGAATAGCAGTTCTGGATACGCAGATCGATGGATGCGATCGCAATCGATCCGACCAGGCAGAATTAACATCGAAAGTGTTTGAACTTTTCGCTCGACGGCGTAACTCTTGTCCCTGAAGGTAGAGAGGGATTCAGCACGCTCCGCTGGAAGCTCATGGAGCAAGGTCTAAACGTCCACCTGGCGTGGTCACAGACCATGTTCGATGGAGCGTTCAACGGACTGCAGTCCGAAGACATCACGACGTAACAGTGGGACGATATTGACGCAAATTTGCGAAGTTGAATACGTTGAAAAGGGAGAATTTTAGCCGAGAAACATTGGTCAATCGAAACCGTACCAAAACGATCCATCGCTACTCTTGACGATGTCCGTCAGAGTGTATTTCCCGTTTAATTTGTTTTTTCCTGCGTGTCGAAGACATGGACACCATCGAACCTTGAATGACTCACCATTCGGCAAGTAGAACACGTCGAAACCCATGAGGGAGAGTGTTCCCGTGGGATCCAACTGATTACGGAGCAATCGCCACAGCTCGTCATAGTCAACTGCAAACGACATTCCATAAGGACTCCGCACCTGGTCGGTCTCTACGTCAAGTACCCCGTCGTTGAAATTATCTTCGCTCGGCTCTAACTCATTGCAATAGTCTTCGAGTACCTGCAAAAAATCCCGCTCTTTCACGCAGGCAATAAGGTACTTACCTTCGCATTTTGGGCACGGATCCCAGACATCACTTGTGGAATTCGGGCTGGTGCGATATCTAAATTTCACATATTCATTCCCCTCGGTTTCGTACCAAGGTTCATACTCGACGCCGCAGATAGCGCAACAGCCCGATATACAAGCCTCGACATTCAACCCCTTTTCTAGAGCGTATTGCGTCTAAGCGTAGCGGTATCCGCAGTGTCGGAAGTCGTTTCGGCATTCGGTTTCCGTGAAGGCATCGAGCAGTTTGCCACATGTC
>JANQSH010000079.1 GCA_028284145.1 Planctomycetaceae bacterium
TGCGAGCGTTATGTAGTCCCCGTCGCCGTCAAACTGGTACGCACCGCCAACTTTACCATTCTCAGTGAATTGCACATCACCACCGATCGTTCCCGTGTGACCATGGCCCGAATAATCAAACACCTGTTGCCCGGCTGGTCCGCCCGGTGCCTCATCAAAGCTGTAATAGAAAACCAGACCCTCGCTCACCTCCACGGCATCGTTGCCCACCGTGTCAAGCAGGGCGTTGTCACGATGTGGGATTCTCTCCTCCAGATAATAGACCTCTCGCTCGACTTCCTCCCCGTTTACCACGTAAATCGGCACAAGCTTCACCGAATCAATGTTCTCCAAAAAACCAACCGCCAGCACATAGACCTTCACCGTATTGGGCTTTGGAACCGTTGGTGTTCTAAACGCCTGAGAATTCCCGTTACTGTCAATCACAAACTTCAGTGCCACAACCTCCGCTTCGTCGCTCGCTCTGCTTACCTGAACACGAAGCCGGTAATTCACCGGGTCATAGACCGTGTAACTGCCAGATCGCTCAATCGCAAATCGAGCAGAAATATCCCCCACAATAATCGCCTTATGGATGAGCGGAAACAGTGCTGACCACAGAATCGAAACCGCAGCAACCGTAAGCAGAACAACCAACACGGTCGCAACAACCGTGCTGACACCGTTTTTGTTGCCCATCACCATGCCAAACACAAGCAACCACCATATTTAAGCCTTAGTGCCAAAATGGCGACAGTACCATTCTATTTCTGGTAGACCCGTGACCGTTTATCAATCTTATGCACAAGCACCACATGCGCCGCTTCGTTCACCGTGTACAAAACTCGAAATCCACCAATCCGATACCGAAAAATGCTCTCGTTAGACCGGCGACCAATGCACTTTGTATCCCTTGGAATCGGTTCGTTCTCAAGCCGTTTGAGCCGCTTTTCAATTCGCGTTTTGACCGAAGCGTCCAGTTTGTCAAGAAATCGTTGCACGCGCACAGCAAGTTCAACAGTGTGCCTCATGCTGCTAGAGCCTCCGAGTTTGCCCCAATTCAAAATCCCGTTGCCCATCGTCGATGGCATTCAGATCGTCTGTCGTCAGGGTGAAATCGTCAAACGACTCTTGCAGACTCGCAAGTTCCGCTTGTAACCGTGATATTTTTGCTCGCAACTCTTTTGGAATGATTGATAACGCTGCCATGAAGACGAGATGCGTTGCAGATATTTAAGTTTTTCGGTCGCTCCCTCACCGACCAACTCTCAACCATTTCCAAGAAACAAAAAAGGAGATCGGTATGAACATCCAAAATACTCTTCTGTCGCCAATCGGAGTCACCGTAATCACAACCATGCTCTCGGTGGATTGCGCCTTTGCACAAAGAAGAGAACCAACAGACCGAATTCCCCGGCAAGTCATCACACTCTACAACCAAACCAACATAAAGTTGCATTATCAGATCCGACTACGCTCCAACATCGGCGGTGAACTGGAGTGGGGCACATGGAGAGAGTACCGCCACAAATACCCCAACAGATGCCAATTTCATTACTTCGATCCAGACATCGAGGGAATTCAAATCCGCTTTGATCGAATCGGTGGGGATGACGGCTACACCGAACAAATCTATGACCTGGAACCTAATGTCGTAACGAAATCAGCACGAGACGTTGATTATCGAGACGGAAGACCATACCAATTTCGATTTGACTCCGGCGGACAACTCTTGGATTTGACACAAGGAGGGCCGTAAGCAGATTGCTTAAGGCACCATCGCCATTAACCTGTCTGACAGAACCACTTTTCGTTACCAACGCACTAGATGTTCTCACAACCAAGAAAACGTCCATGTGATGTCACGTCTTTGTTTTCTTTTGAATAGACAGCAGGGCATGAAACCATCTCCATGATGGCAACCCAACCCAACTCGACTTAGACATCCAGCGATACTGAAAGGAGCGCATTGTTCGTAGAGCAAACCCCAAACGAGGTTACTCCACATCGAAATCAATGGTGATTTCAAACAGGACGATTTACTAACAACAGCACCTCATCTCTGACGGAGACTCCAATGACATCGACTCGTATTACCGCTGCAACGATGGTTGCTCTGCTCTTGGTCACGTTTTGCGCACGTGATAGTTATGCCCAGAAAATCTACCTCATCACATCCGCCGATACCGCAATCGGAAACAGCGCAAACAATGACGGCTACGCCGCAAGCAGCAAGCAGAATGAATCGCTACTCAAAGAGGTGTTTTTCAAAAATGTCCCAACCCGTCAACTCTCTGTCTATCGAACCGAGTATGCACGCGAAGAGAGCAACGAGAGTTGGGATGGTCCCGATCTCGCAGACAACTCTGAAAACATGGAAGAGAAAATACTCGAAGCGATCCGTTTGTGTCCCGCAGGACCAAATGACACCGTTATATTTGCATACTTCGGTCATGGTGCGTACATAGATGAGAAACATTCGCTCCAGATGCCCAACCTTGGTCCATCGGTGCCTCGGGACCGGTTTGTCGAAGCAGTGCGTGCAAAGAACACTCGGCTTGCCGTGGTGATGACAGTTAGCTGTGCGAACATAATTGCAGAAGCCGATGGCCGGGGATATGCGAAAGCCTCTGAAGAACCGGTAACCCAAATATCGCCGTTATTTGATGCGTTGTTCATCCAAGCATCCGGGGTGGTTGATTTCAATTCAGCTTCCAAGGGACAATTCACGTTTGGGCTCCCAAGTATGGGCGGCCCAATGATGCTTGCGATGGCGTCCTATGAGACTCCCATCAGACAGGGTGACCACCTCCGCTTCAGCAGCGAGCGAGACCTTCCTCCCTACGGACTTCTCTGGAAGCACAAAGAGAATCGTCTATCATGGCCACAATTCAAAACGCTTCTTGTCTCCAAAACCGATGAGCTTTTTCAAGAATTATTTCCTGGCGGAGCGCAGGGGCAGTACACGCAGACACCCCATTTCTTTAGCCTCCCAAGTGGTGGAGGAAAGAGCAATTGCTGTTGTCGCAATCGACGACACGGCTGCCTCAAAAAGCTCATGCAACGCATCCGTTGCAAACGGGCACAACGTCGTTGCTGCTGCCGCACATAGCAAGGGTGTCAGTAAACACGTGCAAAAGTTTTCGATGCAAAGGGGGCTGTGCAATCAAAGCATGGCCCCCTTTATTGTTGCGCCCTGAGTCCACCGCATTCTGGTGTCGCTCCACAGAAAAATCGGTAAAAGGCGTTTCGACTAGCTCAGCTTGCCATGCAGAGCTTTCGTCTTCCAGACAGGTAAACCGCACAATCGTCACTTACACAAGCGTACGAGGTGATTCACGTTGAATCAGCCAATAGCTGTCACCATTTGCTGAAAACCGTAAAAGCCGCTCGCCAGCTACGCATTTAGGGTTCTCGTCTTCTCAGACCCGCAGAGCCGACAGTTCTGTGTCTTTTATTCCCAGTACGGGGAAATGGGATGTTCCCGCAAGGGAAGACCACAGAAATTGAAAGGAGGTACTGAGCAAATGGAAATAACGCAAAACGCTAAAGACCGAATCGGCATGTACGCTGCAATCGTTAAGCAACTGACGCCGATGGTGGAGGATGTCTATGGCGTTGCCATACTTCACGAAATCGGCAAAGACTTGCGATGCGACCGCATCATGGAAAGCCGCAACGCCGTTTTCAGTGGCGACAACGAGAACCAACCGGCGACTCAAAAACAGATTGACTATCTGAAGTCGCTCGACGTTGACATTCCCAAAGAGACGACCAAGAAACAGGCTTCTCAACTAATTGACGAAGCCATTGAGGTGAGCAAGTAAAGCAGCGCCCCGCGCGTTGGACATTTCTTTTTATGCACGACGGTTACAAAATGCCGTCGTGCGATTTCTTTCAATTCTATCGCTCGATTGCATTGCGTTTGTTCGTCCAAAAGATTACAATAAAGCATCTTCAAACAACCCATCCTTGAGCACAATTTCAACTCGGCTCGGAATGAGCAAATTTGCCTTAGCAAGCTTTCGCTCAACGGCTTTCAAAGCCGTTTCATCGGTTGCGACAACAATTACTCGATGGCATCCGGCAAGAATATCCTGTTTGACGTTGTGGACGACGTCGGATTTTCCCGTTTCAATTTCTACCGCGAGTCGCTCGGAATTTTTGATGGCTAACAGGTCGATTCGGCCACGCTTCCGTGGGGCTTCCAGCGTGATGTGGTAACCTCGTTTTTCCAGTTCCGTTGCATAGTAGCGTTTCCAGTATTCGTGCATGAGTGAACCCGTGCTCCCCTTGGTCGTATCGAGTCTTAATAGGCGTCGGGCTTCTTCGGTTGGGTGCAGACGCAGCCGGGTGGTTCTGCCGACCTTGGCACGGGCGGCTCGCAGCAAGTCGTTTTCGATCAGTTGTTCCTTCCAGCGATTGCCTTTGTCCGCACTAATCCCGAGCCGCTTGTACCGTGCATCAACGCCATCGTCTGGGTGTCGGATCACGTCATGCAGCAGAGCCACAGAACCCTCTTCCAAGACACGAACGCCAAACCGAGAGCGTCCATTACTGAGGGAATTCGCCCAAGCACGCTCTCGCAACGCTCCAGGCGTTATGCTGCCATTCAAAAAGCCCGCAAGCACTGAATCAGTCACGATTCCTTTTGCAATATCCATCAGGGGAAACTGCACCAAGAATGGTTTCCACCAGCGGTCTTGCAGCTTAACGACTCCCTGACCAACAGGCAGCATACTGAAATAGCGTTTCTCACCTTCAGGGACGAGTGATAGCCCCGCCGCCTTGTTGATGTCTGTTGGGTCTTTGAGATTCATACAGATGGTCGCATAGCAGTTCCCCAGGGCGGCACTTGAAATCAAATGGGGGTGCTGATCAATCACGATAAAACTAATCCCTAGTTCCCGTCCCTGACGCAACAACACGTTCATCAGCGTCTCTTTCGACCGCTGTTCCTGGCGATAGAGCGTGTGATGGGCTTCTTCAAGAAAAATTGCGTAGTTGAGACTCTCACGCCGGTTCCGTCCGAGTTGCACCGAGTAAAGCCAATAGCACAAAAGCGGCACGAGGAATTTTTTGCTGCTCTGAGACAAACCATCCAATTCGATGACGGTTTGCTGCTTCAAGAGCGACCGGGCAAACGCCTGTTGCTCGGCTTGTGTGGTAGTCGCCCCTTGCGCAAATTCGAGGCTCTCCAAGGCTCTCGTGGCCGAAATCTTCCACCCAGTCTGTCGATCCTTGGTCTGAATCGCTGCAACCGCTCCGAGCACTTGCTGAATGGTCGGAGCGGCGTTTTCCTGTGCATAACACTGTCTCAGGGCACGCTGCAAGATACTTTTTGCCCCATCGCCCAGCGTGTAGGCGTCCGACAAAACGTCAATCAGATGATTGATATAGACCTCGGCATCCAACCCAGGCGGAATGGTAAACGGATTGAATGGGAATGGTGATAGGCTTCGGCCTGGCGTGTAGACATGCAGCTTCTTGCCAAGCGTCGGCAGTAAATGGCGAGCCGTCCGCTTCCAGTCGAGAAAGAGAAACGGGATTCGTTTTTTGACAAATTGCCCCAGAAGATTAAACGACACGTTGGTTTTGCCGGCACCAGCACGACCAAAAATCGCCAGATGTTGTGTCAGTTCCTTCGGCGAGAGCCCAACCGGCCACCGCTCTGTGCCATAGACCACTGTACCCAAATGAAATGAGCCTTTAGCGATCTTCTTTGGCGGAAGGGAAAGTAAAATCCGATTTCGGATGTCCTGCCCAAACACCCGATACGCCGTGGTGCGAATCTGACGCTCCAAAAGTATCCGCATATCAGGTTCAAGAATAGTCAATAGATGCCGCCAGTCAGCCGCCTGCTCCGGCATCAAGGGCTCCAGCTTACGCACGGCCTGCTCGATATCCATGCGACGGTGCTAACATCTCGTGTTTGTTCCAGAGTGCCAGCAATCTCCCTTGCAGTTTTTGGATTTCCCGGTTGTACTCGGCTAGGATGCCTCGCTCGGCCATTTCGATTCTAAGATGCGTGTCGCGCAAGTTATTTCGAACCCCATCCCGCTCGTGGTAGAGCCCGACTGCATACTCATAAGGCACGCTTCCAAGGTTCAGCATCCGATGCCGGACCGCACCAGCGGCGTATTGTGTTCGGCGGAGCAAGTCCTCCGTCATCTTTCGGGATCGATCGAGATGGTCGAGCGTCAGCGCCATTTCTCGCCGCAGAAACAGAGTCGGTTCCGTAGACGTGTCCGTGCTGGCTTTGGCGACCAGTGATCGACAGCGTTTTTCCAGTTCGCTTTCGATTATCGCCATGCGCCAACCTCCGCCTGAACGAGCAGCCGGCGAAAATGCCTGCCTATTTCAGTCAATCCATAGAGTGGGTGAGCCTTCTTAGGGAGCGTGATCGGTTCAACGATTCCCTGTTTGAGAAAATATCGAATCACATCACGGACGTTGTTCGCACTCATGCGAATCGTCGAATCTCTGAAGAACGCTTTTCGTTTGATCTTCGAGGGCTGCATCGGTTCGGAGAGCGTCTTGACGACCGTTGTTCGATGCGAAAAGCAGACGCTGCCGTATTGCTCCCAATCAATCACAGGGAAGTCGTGGCGAGCCGGTGGTAGTCCTCGCTTCTGTCGCAGTGCACGTTGCTGCTTCTTACCGGCTTCCGTTAGCCAGTAGAGCCGACTCTGATTCGCCTTCGGGTTCAGGCATCGTACTAGGCCACGCGATTCCAGTTTGCAAAAAAGATATGTGCAATGCTTTGCAAGCCGGTGCCTTCTCCCGGCTACCTGGGTTGCCGTCATCGGCTGTGTCATCTGAATGAGAAGATCCCGACCACGAACCGTGTGGAAGGGAGTTCCTGAAAACCGAGATAAACCATGGGACTTCATGAACTCTTGGATCGTGAAGAGTTAAATTTTGTTGAACTGAATTGTCCTAAATGTGCAGG
>JANQSH010000113.1 GCA_028284145.1 Planctomycetaceae bacterium
CTGCAACAGACTGCCAGTATTAGTTATGTTATTGATAAATTCAATGATCGAAGGACGCCTGAACAATGTTGATTCATAATGTGTCTGGTCGTGTTGATGCTAGCATCGCACGTGTCAAGTGTTCCTGTTGCAGGAATGGTTGTTGAGAACATCCGCCTATCGTGGGACAATGCGGAATCGGATGCCCCCTTTTCCGAACTCGATCGCCGGGCGGACCTCACGCGGCGGTTCCGGCCTGGGTTGAGCCGGTTGGGTTGCTTTGGGCTGAGTCGTTTCCGCATGATGCAGATCACGATGAGGTCGACGCTCTGCGTGATGGACCGGTGCGTAACGGGGATCGCGTACGCGCGGGTCGGCTTTGTCGATCATATGTTGCAGCAGATAAGCCGACGCTCGCACGTCGGAAATCGCGTCGTGCATGTGTTCCACACCTTCCCAGTCGCCCCGACGGAAACCGAGTCGAGTCTGCTGAAACAACAGATCTTCAATATGGTCGCTTTCAGCAATCACCTGATCGACATACCCTGCTATCAAACGCAGATCGAGCTGGTTCCACGATTTGTTATGCGCCAGCGAGTGCAATGTTTCGACCAGTCTGTTCAGGTCTCTCAGGTCGGCATCGAGATGACGTGAAATCGCATACCCTTGTAAATGTTCGCGGTACTCGGCATACAGTTCTTTCACACAGTTTTCCAGTACAGCCGCCTGGTCGTCGATGACTTTGGTATCGACTGGCAAGTAGCTGTCGATCCTCCTGGCGAGAATCATCACATCACCGGCGTCTTCTTCCATGTATCGCAGACCATCCCGTCCGCGCTGCGTTCGAACCCAGGGTGAAACAAGATCGATGGTCATCTGGATGCGACTGGCAAGTTGCAGAAACTCGTTGGTGTCGTGCCTCAGCCGGATCGCATACTTCCCATCCACTGGACTGGCGTAACTCAAATCCCGCAGTGACTGGGCGATCTTTTCCAGTTCCGTCACGTCTCTGTCCAACTTTTCTGTATGCCGGACACCATCGAGATGTTCGTGATAGTGATCGTGCAGGTCTTCGGCGTAGTCGACCAGGCGAACGATCAGGCGATCGATGCGTCGCACATCAGACAGCGTCAGTTCTTCAGCGGCGGACACTGATTGCGAAAACAAAAGGGAAAAAGCAGCGAGAGAGAACAGCGTCTTCTTCATGGGGTCGGCTCCGTTAAATCATGCGCGAACAATGTTCCATCAGAACATGTATCAGAGCAGTTCGAGACTCGTCGGGCAAGAGCGGATTCGATCTGTTCGCGCATCTGCTCGACGAAACGGAAATGTTCATCCTGCGACATCGACGCGTTTGACAGTAAAGTCCGCTTCCACCCAGGTCAGAAATGAATGGCCATGGAACAGCCCACTGTTACGAACAACCAGAAGAATCTGGAGATGGTTGAGTTCCTCAGAAGACGAGTCGGGGTGGCGTCGTTCCTCAATTTCGTGTGCCATGCCTGCATCGCACAACAGGGCAGGAATGGTGGGTCGATAAGTGAACTGGCAAAGTCATCAGGAGCGGGCAGCCCGGTTTGCTCGCCAAGCTGGGATGACAAAGTAGTCATCGAAAGGTTCTGTTCTCATCGCGGCGTTCCCACCCTGCACATCAGGGAGCGGTCACTTCGCGACAACGTAGCGATCGCGGCTGCGATTCATCTTTGCGAGCCTGGCGGCCTGGCAAAAGAATCGTCTCAACACAGGGCGGGCAAAGCCAGCAGTGACACACGAATGATTTTTCTGTCATCTCCGCCAAAGTGGGAATCCAGAGCCCTGACTTTCGAATTCAGGCGAATGATGAATCAGAGATCTCTCAACGCATCACTTCCACTACGGAGGCTCTCAATCCCTCCACTGTTGAAGAAGTTCGACAGTTCCACCAGAGCAGGCGAAAGCAGGAAGAGATAAACGGCCGGCATCAGACAAAGCACGGTGGGGAACAGGAGTTTGAACGACGCCTGATTCGCCTTCTGATTCGCGCGTTGCCGCAGGCTTTCCCGCATGCTGTCGCTGTAATCGGCCAAAGCATCGGAGACACTGGTCCCCATTCGTTCAGTCTGAATGACGAGCGAAACGAACGAATGAACTTCCGGTACGTCGACACGATCGCTGAAGTTGCGCAACGCCTGCTCCAGCGTGCCGATACGGGCATGATCGACGACAATCGCCAACTCCTGAGCCAATGCCGGATAGACATTCCGCAGTTCCTTACTGACCCGATGTAACGCCTTCTGAATGGTCATCCCCTGACTGACACACATGTTGAGCATATCCAGCGTATCGGGCATGCCACGTTCAATTTCGCTAAGTCGATCGGTTGCCTTGCTTTTGAGAATCAGGCGAGGTACCGCCCAAATCACCAATGGGCCAATGATGATTGCTGCAAGAATCGGAATCTCGAAGCGTGTCGGCATCAGCACCAGTAACGCACCAAAAAACAGCATCGTGGCAATGATGGCAACGTAACGGATTGCCGAGAAATTCTCTGCTGCATGTGGCTGATGATACCCGGCAGCGAGAAGTTCCTTCTTCAATTCGACTTTGGTGTCGTCTGATTCGGGCAACATCGCCGCCAATGTCGGAGTTGCAGAACCGAAGAAATAGTCGTCCGTTCCGACGTTGGGAATTTGTGCCGGTTCAACCTTTGGCAAATCATTATTGTCGACGGAGTGTGAACCACTCTGCGGTGTGAAAAGTGTTCGGTTTTGCCAGGAGATATTTTCAGATGTCGCACCTGCGGGAGATGTTGTCTCGGCATTGCGAATCACATCGGCAGAGGTTTGCTCAACGGCAGTCGATGCTGTCGCCGGTTTGGCAACAATCGCCGCCTGCTCGCGCGCGGCCTGCTCAGCCTCACTCTGCAATTCCCTGTGCAATGCGCTGCGGCGACGCCACCAGCGAATTCCCAGCACGAGACATGCCAGTCCCATTAGAACGTACAAAGTGATCAGCAGCCAGGTTGGTAACATTGTCTCGCCTCCGATTGCCACTTGCGTTGGATCGCATTGGCGGAATCGAACTCAAAATTTGCGTCTGTTTTGTTCGTTTCGTCGTTTCTGCTCTAGTACCTTGTCAAGGCTTTGTTGAGGGGGCGGATTAACATCACCCGCTCCGTTGTCGCTCCTTGCAACTTCATCAACCCTTCTTTTCAGTCTTGACGGTTCACTATGTCCGTTGGCTGGTCTTCAGAATTCGCAGTACCCAAACGGCACCGATAATCTGCAGAATGATCCCCAGCACGGTCGCCCCGCGTGCATACGACGAGGCCATCAGCTCGTTGAAGTAATTCGGATCGCGGATCATGAAGAACACGAAGACTGCGGGGGGAACAATCAACATCAAAATGGCCGTGGCACGGCTGGCAGCAGTTGCAGCCCGTAATCGACCAACGAAGTGCAGGCGGTCACGAATCGTCTGCGAGAGTCGTTCCAACACCGAAACCAGATCACCACCAGTTTCTTCATGAATGCCCAGCGCCATTACCAGCACGTTGACAGCGACCAAACCCGTTCGACGGGGGAGATCGGCCAACGCACTGCTCAACCGCATTCCCATCTGCATTTTGCGTGTGCAATGTTGCAACTCGGTTCCGAGTGGTGCAGGCGTATCCGCCGCGACAACATGCAGACATTGGTCCAGACTGCGACCAGTTCGTGCAGCACGTGCCAGTTCCTCAATCATGGGTGGCATTTGATTCATAATTTTCGTTTGCCGGCGTGTCCGAATTCCCATCACGATCAGGACCGGAAGTATCAGGCCGAAAACAACTCCCAGACTCGTGGCAATCAGGTTCTCGGTGATCACGAAAATCAACCCGCCCACCATAAGGCTGCAGAGCATGCAGACCGCCAGCAGCATCGAGGGGGCCATCTCCAGGCCGGACTGAATCATCAGGGTGTCAAACCACCCATTCAGCCGGTCGGAGGTTTCGTTGTCAGATTCACCGGCATACTGTTCCTCATCCCGAATGATACCGGCGAATTCCGGTCGGGATTCAATCGGTTTGCCCGAAATTGTTTCACTAGCCATGTCAGTCACTCCTGGCCGGTTGTGCAAAGATCAAAATCATTCGCGGGCCGGGGTCGGATCGTTAATTCGTGTTGTCTGTTTATCAAAACCTTATTGTAAGCCACATTTCACTGTAGCAGCCTTCACACTGCTGTTGCAGTTTCAAATGAGGCTCAAGCCACCACAGACAAAAGTCCATCGGACTAGATGGACGGTTTGTATTCCCCGCCAGAGGAAAGTTCACGTGGTGCGAACAGATGGTGTGGCAATTCCAGACCCGCTGCGGCAAGGCGTTTGAGAGCCTGTGGCTCATAACCGGTGGCGTAAAACGCACCCTGCACACGACCGTCCGAAGAGATCCCCATCATGCGGAAGACAAATACGTCCTCGATCTGGTAGGCACCATCTTTGTATCCGCACACTTCGGAAATCCGCATCACCTTGCGTTCCCCCGTGCTGAGTCGGGCGATGTGCACAATGAACTGAATGGCCGATGAAATGTATTGCCGGGAGACCGCCGTTGGCAGTTCAACCCCTGACAGAGCAATCATCAGTTCCATTCGGGATAAGGCGTCGCGCGTATCGTTGGCGTGAATGGTACTCATCGAACCATCGTGACCGGTGTTCATGGCCTGCAACATGTCGAGGACTTCACCGCCACGCGATTCACCGACGATGATACGGTCGGGTCGCATTCGCAGTGAGTTACGAAGCAGATCGCGCTGGGTGACAGCCCCCTTCCCTTCGATATTCGGCAGACGTGTTTCCAGGGCCACGACATCGGATTGCTGCAATTGGAGTTCGGCCGTTTCTTCGATTGTCACGACACGTTCGCTGATCGGAATGAAACGACTGAGATTGTTCAGCATCGTCGTTTTACCGGCACCGGTACCACCGCTGAGCAGCACATTCTGGCGACCCCGGACGGCCATGATCAGAAAGTCGGCCATTTCGGGGGCAAGCGTTCGCATTCCCACCATGTCCTCGAACAGCAAAGCTCGTGCACTGAAACGACGAATGGAAACTGTTGGACCACGCAACGCCAATGGTGGAATCACGGCATTCAACCGCGACCCATCCGGCAACTTTGCATCGACCATCGGCGAGACTTCATCAATGCGGCGTCCCGCACGACCTACCAGACGCTGAATAAACTGCAACAGGTGAGCGTCATCGGCAAAATGGATATCGGTCGGTTCGAGAACACCGTTCCGTTCCACGAACACCCGGTTTGAACCATTGACCAGCACGTCCGTCACACTGGGATCGGTCATCAATGATTCCAGCGGTCCAAAGCCGTAAATCTCGTTCATGATCTCGTTGACCATGACCTCGCGATCACTGGCGGGCAGATTGACTTCATCCATCGAACAGAGATGCGAAGCCAGTGAACGCAATTGATCGCGGAGTTCCTGTTCACTTAACGAACCGGCCTTGGACATGTCGATCGCATCGACCATACGATGATGCAATCGCGTTTTCAGCTGCTGAAACGCCTGCCGTGATTCCTGCGTTGTCTGAGTCTGAGCAACCATATCTATTCTCTCACCGTTTCAAGAAAAGTTGGATTGTGTTTGCTTCTGCGATTGAGCTTCATCTCGTGTTATCGATCGTTGGCCAGTTCTTAGCGTGTCAATTGAAGTTTGTAGATGTACCTGTTGGGTGTGCATTCATGGTTGGGATCGTCCACTTCGGGATCGATGATGGCCGTACGAGTGGTCATCACGCAGGGTTGGATCACGAGTTCGCATACGCCGTTGGGAAGCCTTCGGACCTGCATCACACGACCAGCAACCAGGCCAACCAGTTCAGCCCGACCATAACCGGAACGTCGATCACTCTCGTAGTTTTCATACAAAGGAAGAATCCGACATCGGCCCAATTGCCCCATCAACTCGGTCAGCACATGATCGTGGACCTCGGCGGTCACTTCGACCGGAATCGTATCGCCATGAAAGCGCAACTCGCCGTCGGTGTCGTCGAGATCAATGGGTGACAAACCGAGTGCCGTCTGCACCATCAAATTGTGTTGCTGAAAACCTGAGCTGAAGTTGACGACCACCAGGTTACACGAGTTTGCATCGCCATTCGGATCTTTGGTTCGCACAACGATCTCCGGCAATCCGTCGGAGCCGTTGTAGATCGACTTCGATCTGGCATCGAAACCAAACAGGTCCTGGCCTCGTTTCGCCTCAATGATATCCCCCCATGAATCAACGCCATCGGAGCCGATTCCCGAACCAAGAATGGCAAAAGGCAACGCGGGTACGGGGATATTCTCCTGAGCGCGAACACCGATGATTCGATTTTCGATTGTCGCTTCGGCAAATGCGGCGGCATCGGCTACGGGTTGACCAAACAATCCGCCAACAAACAAACCAACCGGGTTCTTTCGACCTCGTGACCGTTCTGTTGAAACCCGAACACTTAATGGCGCAACGTTCGTTTCGGTGAAGACCCGGCGACCCGTTTCGGGCTCCCACACCAGCCGACCGAATTTCACATCCCCTTCCTCAGAGATGTCAAGATCGTGTTCCT
Source organism: Planctomycetaceae bacterium (assembly GCA_028284145.1). Lineage (GTDB taxonomy): Bacteria > Planctomycetota > Planctomycetia > Planctomycetales > Planctomycetaceae > JANQSH01. Next base: position 6,568 of record JANQSH010000113.1, read on the forward strand.
CTCCCGCCACGCGATTCATCCCGGCCACCTCAGCCGCCTTAAGTCGGCAGCGATCGAGCCTGGAATCCCAGTCGACACCGCCTCGCAACAGGTCGTCATCCGCCAATTCTCCCGCTGCGGCAATTGCCGAGGATTCCGCAGTGGTCGTCAACTCGCCAACAACTGTGTGAATCCAAAGGCGATCAACAACCAGCGCGATACATCCCAGCGCAATAACCAACACGACCGCAATCAACGGGGTGAGAAACCCGCGTCGTACGTTCTTCTTCAGTCGGCTTGTGCGATACGCTCGCATGGGATTGAGATCTTCCTGGATGAATGAAGGTGTTTGGGGCGCGTCACGTGAGGCGACTCCCGGAAGAAATCACCTCATCGCGAAACAATCGAATTTCCATTCTCTCTAGAGTGTATTATGCTCCTTCGTGGCGCGATGGACGTTTTTCGTCCTGCAAATACAGATTCCCGCGAGCGAGAAGCGCCACACGAAAAAGTAAACTGCTCTATTTCTTGTCATTGAGTGGACGCCGTTGATAACGCTGTGCGGTCGGGCCGACCGAGACACTGTCCGGTGCATCCATACTGTCCGGTGCATCCATACCATCACCCGGTTCAACAGGAACGGGAACTTTGACATCATCTTGCCGACGACGATCAGCCGGTTGTTGATCTCGCGTTTCGATATCGATCCGACGACCATTGCGGAAACGATTCACCGATCGTCCATTACTGCGGTAGACTTCCGTTGCAAAGGGAGGCGTCTCCTCTTCGGGTGGGTCCAGATCAAGAATCTCATACAGGGTGGCACGGTCTTCGTCACTGACAGAAACACCGGTGGCTCCCTTGCCACTGGGATTGTAGGTCAACGTCAGTTCGCCACGGTCCCGAGCGAGGATCATGATATTGGCCTGTTCCGGCGTCAGTTCAAACGTGACGTTGTTCGCACCGCCCGAAACTGTCCCTGGAACAATGCTGCGGTTGATGGCCAGCACCTTGACACCTTTGAACAGCGTCATGGTGAAGGGGCTGCGATTTCGCAAATCATCCGGAAGACGGTTGGGTGTGAAGTGCACATCGACATGCTGCCCCGGCTTAATCAAACCATCCACGATGTCGACGGAAGTCTCGGTGTAAACGGAAACCGCCCGCATGCCTTCGGTGACTTCAATCGGAGGATACTCTCCGGCCGCATAGAGTTGGTTGGCTCGAATCGGAGCCAATGCCTTGATTTGCTCCTTGACTACGCGGCCAATAATGACCCGTTCGCTGATCAGAATGTCGGATGTCAGATTCGACACCCGAATTGGTGCCACACCGAGATGATCACGTGTGATCACCGTGCCCGGCTTCAAGTCGCCCATCGGTGTGGGGATGTTTCGCATTCGCGGCGCGGGCGGTTCTTCCTCGGTCGCGAACAATCGTTTTCCGATGTAGGCAGCAACCAGGAGGCCGACCACCAGAAACATGAACATCGTGAGTTTTGCTGGCGTGAGTTTCACCGTGCTATCTCCGCGTTTTCCCGACAAGGCGGGTCCGACCCGTCCTGCCTGTTTCCGCTTTCGTACGATCTGAAAGCCTGTTGATTTCGTATGAACGGCTGGTCCTCAGCCATCCCCTTATTCTTACCTTGCGTTTTGTCTGCTACTCTTTCACCATTCGCGTCTGGGCATACAGATTGTGATCTGCCAGTCGAATACCAACCGGCCAGAGCAAATCAGGAGCAGCCACATTCATGGGCAACTCCAAGGCCACAACCACCGGATCACCCGAGTATTGTCCGACTTCGGTATGTACGGTCAGACTTCGATGCAGTCGAGGATTCAGTACACGCCGCACTTCTTCCTCGACATCTTCCTCAGTCACGCCGGGCAGCGAAGCCATTCGCGCACCAACGCGGCAGGCTTCCGCCACTTCACCGCGCGCAATAAACAGCAGGGTGAACTGAAACAGCCCCATGATGAGCAGACCAAGAATTGGCAACGTCAGCACCAATTCCATCGTCATCACGCCTTTTCGTCGGCGGCGATGTGTGGATTTTCGATATTGAACCTGCATATCTGTCGCGCTCGAGTTTTCTTCGCGATGGATGTCAACTCATCGCATCATTTCGCTTAAACGTTGGGAATGATCGCATCGGCGGCCTGGAACAAAGTTGGCAGCTTGTAGATGACAATTGCCCAGGTGGCCAAAGCGACCGGCACGGCAAAGGCCATCACCCGTCGTTTCTTGCGTGCTTCGACGGATTCCGGAACACGTTTTCCAGACTTCTCGCTCTCCGCCACGTACTTGCTCCTGGTTTTGTATGGGCCACGCACTATCAGACTTCCCATGACGATCAGGAATGTGCCTGCAATCACGATGACCGTACTGGAGATCATCACCCAGATCGTCATTGTCAGTCCCAGCCAAACGCTGAGTGCGCCCATCAGTTTGACGTCTCCACCACCTCCGCCTCCGATCATCCAGAGAACGAAGAACAGACCGAAACCAACCGCAAAGGCCAGTCCGGCATCCTTCAATCCATCAAGACCGTTAAAGGAGATTTGATAGATCAACCCCAGTGCGAACGCTGTCACATTCAGTTTGTTGGGAATGCGTCGCGTCCGAAAATCGGAAATGGCAGCGATCAACGTGAACAATCCCACGCCGACCAGGAACACGTAATGTTGAAGAGTGAGTTCCGGCATTCGCTCGGCTCGTTTTTTCGTTTAAGCAGTGAACCAAATTTGTACGAGGGGCACGTTCTTCTGGAACGGGCGCCCAAAAATGCTCTCCACCAAATGAGAGTTGTTGAAAACATAACACGCGTTTCCGAAACGAGTCGGAACACATTACGAAAATGCACCACTTTTCCCCGTTTACCCCACAGGCAAAGAAGGACTATGACAGTTGATTTGCTCTGTCGCTTTCTGTCACTCATCTCACCCTGGGGATTCATGCATCATCACCGGCACGATCCGTTTGACCGATTCATTGTGTTGTGTTCCGTAAACAACGGATCATCAGATTCCCGGCATTCCTGTTCATCGATGCAATCGAATTTTGCATCACATTCGCTGCGGCAATACAGCCTTTACAGCCGTTGTCACCAACATCTACGATGCAACCGAAGGAATTACAATTTCCGCCTGGAGGCGAAAGGGAAAGATGATGTCGGAAACGGATTTTCTGGATGTGGCCTCGACCGCAGCCCGCAAAGCGGGGCAGATCCTGCAGGACTGGGCCGGCCGGTTCTCCGTCAGCGAGAAGAGCCCGGCCAATCTCGTGACAGAAGCCGACGTCGCGTCACAAACCGCCGTTTACGAACACATCCATTCCCATTTCCCTGATCACCGCTTTCTGGGAGAGGAAGACCTGAACATGGGAGAGAGTGATTCGCCCTATCGCTGGATCATTGACCCGCTGGATGGGACCTCCAACTACGTCCATCAATTCCCTTACTACTGTGTCTCGATTGCTTTGGAACGTGATGGCGAGCTGATCGCTGCAGCAATTTTCGACCCGACGCGCGACGATTTGTATATGGCCAGCCGTGGTAATGGAGCTTACCTGAACAACAAACCTATTCGGACTTCAGCCGTCGATGAGGTCTCCCGAACATTCGCAGTGGCCAGTCTGCCGATTCGAGCCGGGATCGAAGATGTGGCTGTGCAACGATTTGTCAAAATGCTGACGATTGCTCAAACAGTCCAGCGGACCGGCTCCGCAGCGCTGAATCTGGCGAACGTTGCCTGCGGTCACCTCGACGCATTCTGGGCCAGCAGTTTATATCCCTGGGATATCGCTGCGGGTGTTCTGCTGATTCGCGAAGCAGGTGGTCAGGTCACTCAGATGGATGGAAGTGAACTGATTCTCGAAAAAATGAGCCTGTTGGCGACTAACGGAACAGCGATACACAAGCAATTGCAAAGGTATCTCGCATAATCGCTTCAATCCGATGCTCAAACCCAATTGCGAATTCCTGCCGGTCCTTCCCAGTTTCCCGCTTTCTCAGTCAATTTTCACAGAGTAGAATGGAGAGTGATCGCAATGCCAGCGGGCCGGCAATGGGATCTTCTCGCGCGTCTTCCGACCGGGAAAAAGGAACGGTCGATTCGGCGCCCCAGACACATCTCTGCAAGTCAATAACTCGATCGCGAAACCGCACAATTCTTCGCAACGTAATCCAGAGTACCCTCAAATACGATGTCCCGAATTCGCCAGATTCCATCGCGCATCATGCCGAACGATGTCCGGCTTCCGAGAGAGATTGTGCCCCACAGCATAAGGACGACATTGTCAGTCATCGTGGTCCTTTTTGCCACCGCACTTCTCTATGCCCAACCTGATACAACGGCCCCAAAAACACCAGACTCCGACCGCTCGCCAGAGACACCATCAGAAAAGTCGGAAGACAATATCATTTTCCTGAAAGACAGCGATGGACGCCTCATCCCAGTCCAGCGCCCTTCATTGGAAGAGTTTCTGGAAGGCCAGAAGTTGTTGAAGCGCAACCAGGAACCTCAAGTTCAGGTGCCTCCGTACAGTGTTACTGAAGTCGCGCTGACCGGCAAAGCCAATGACCACCGCGCTGAACTCACCGCACGTATCCGACTTCAAATCAATAGCGATGCAGGCTGGGTCCATGTCCCATTGCGATTGGATGAAGCCGTACTTCGTGATCCTCCACAATACCGTTTTCTGAGCGGATTTCCCAAGGGAGAAGACACCGAAACGAAACCGAAGGGTGAGGCGGTTTACGACGCGGAAGGCTCTGATGCCAAATCGGGATATCACTGGTGGTTTCGTGGTGTGGGTCAACACGAGTTAACAATTCCACTTTACGTCACTGTGAAAAAACAAGTTCCCGGTCGGCGAATCCAGTTAGCGATTCCTCCCACGGCCGTCAGTTCACTCAAACTGACAGTCCCGTATCAGAATGTGACCACCAGGGCGGCACCACGAACCACTTTGAAAACCGAATCACTCTCGAACAAGTCAACACAGATTGAATTGATCGGGCTGGGCAATCTCCTGGAATTAACCTGGCAAGCCGTGCCCAGGCTCAAACCGTCCGACACCGACCTGCAGGCGACAACCAACATGGTCGTCAATGTTGGCGACGACGCAGTCGAACTGGACGCCGAACAGAACCTGCAGGCCAATGTGGGCAGTTTCGACAAAGTAACCGTGCTGTTGCCAGTCGGGTTTGAGCAGATCGAATTGCTTGTGGATGGGAATCCGCCATTCATGGCAGTTTCAGATATTCAGGACGCGGGGAAACAATTTCCTGGCAAAACGCAAGAAAAGGTGACGGTCACATTCCCTCAACCCATTTCCGGTCCTGTCACGCTGAAATGGAAGTTACTGCTCACTTCGGCGGACAAGAAGAACCTGATTCTCAACGGATTTCGGGTCGAAAATGCCCGTCGACAGGCAGGGGAAATTCGTGTGCAACTTCCGCAGGGTTATCGCATCACCGGAAATCCCTCAGCCAACCGCTACGTTCATCGCGCTGATGTTCGGGGGGCGATTCCATCCGACAAGTATGTTGAGTCGTATCGGTTTCTCAAACAGCCTTTTGAACTCCCGTTAAACATTTCCGAAACGGAACCCCACTTCATCGTGCATCCGCACCAATTTCTGTACTTCACTGAGAACGCTGTTCGTCTGGAATACGTGGTGGAATGCAACGTATTTCGCGGCGCGTTGAAAAGCATTCGGCTGAACTGGCCGGGAGGCGATGGCTGGAAAATTGCCCTGGCGGAATTCCAACGCGCCGAAACGCGAACCGAAACAACCACGACGCGAAAAGGCGATGAACTGCTGGTCGAATTTGGGGAACGAAAGAGCGGTCGGTTCTCTATCGAGATCATTGCCAGCCGGCCTTTGACGACCGGCGAACAGAATTCGTTGCAGTTGCCATCGGTTAATGCTCCCAGCCGTCGCCCCACGATTCTCGTCTCCGCCAATGCCGACAACGTGGAAACGGTACTCACACCGCACGAACAGACTATCTCACGCTCCCTGCCGCAGGATCAGATCGTTGAATTGGACATCCCCCGGCAATATCGCAAGTTGCGGCGTACTCTGATGCAGGTGGAATCCGACCGGCACGAGTTTGACGTCAATATCACGGCCCACGAACAGTCGGTCCGATCAAAGGCGAAGGTCTTCGTAACACCCACTCTCAACCAGTTAACCGTTTCCCAGCGCATTGCGTTTGATGTGAAGTACGAACGGCTTTCGGAAGTCCACCTCATGGTCCCTTCTGCGCTGGTCGAGAAGGTCTCCTTCCTGCTTGATGACGATACACAACTTCAACCGGTATGGACCGGCGATGACTCTGGATCGTTGAGACAGGCACGTCTGGCATTTCCCGAACCGCGCATTGGCATGGCGGAAATCACCGCAATGTTCAGCATCACTCTTGAGGAAGAAACAACCAGCAAACCAGGTGAACAATACGATCTCCCGTACATCCAATCATTGGAACCAAAGTACGACAAGCTCGATGTCGAAGTACTGGTTGTCGATGATGTACGTCTCGCAATTCAGGATTCCACCTGGCAAAAACAGGCCACGCGTGACCAATCGGAACTCTGGACGGCAACCGAACTCGTCGAGAACATTCCGATAGCGTTCACCATCAGGAACGAAATTCCGGAAGATACGTTCGTCGTCCGACAAGCGTTGATAGAAGCAGCTTTCGACGATCGCGGACATTGTCAGGCGCGGGCCATGTTTCGCGTTGAAGGTGACGTTTCGGTTCTGGTGCTGAAATTCCCGAAACAGATCGAACCGGAGCAACTCTGGTGGAATGAGACCCCCCTTACGACTGATCGGGTTCGCCAGGTGGCCTCAGGAACAGACCAGCACGAATATCATATCCAGCTTTTTGAAGCGCCACGAGCCGTCAATCAATTGTTGTCCGTCGATTACCACACTCAGGAGCCAGTCGAGGTGCATTGGCGAGCAGCGCATACTGTTCATATTCCAACTCTGATCGGCGGCATCTGGACCGACCAGACGATCCTTCGTGTCTCTCTTCCGGAATCACACCACCTGTTCACACAACCGGAAGGAATGACTCCGCAATATCGCTGGAAAAGAAACTACCTGCTCTGGCGACGCGTGACGCATGATGAGCACCGCGACACGGGAAGTTGGATTGGTGCCAGCGATGGCCCTCCTCCTCGCATCGAACTGTATCAGGGTTCCTCATATCAATTCGGGACATTTGGACAAGTCGAGACACTGCAGTTCACTTCACTCCAGCGAAACGTTGTCTTCTTTGTGGGCGCAGCGATCGCCTGGGCGATCGGTGTGGTGATCATCAAAGTTCCTGTGTTGCGAAATGTCATGACGATCCTCACCCTGGCATTGGTCGGCGCATTATTGAGTCTGTGGTTCGCAACGCCGATCGAATTGTTGATCCAACCAGCGGTATGCGGTCTGATATTCGCTCTGGGACTGGTATTAATCGAACGTACAATTCGACGACGGCGAAGTGCCAGTGTTCTCACCTTGTCAACATCCAGCGACTATTTCACTCCCTCCACAGACGCCGTGCCAACAAATTCCGGTGAACTGGAAATTGAACCGCGTTCGGCGACATCGCAACGAGTGACCAAATCCGCCAGTTCCGTATCCTTCACCAAGCCGGGGCAAACGTCATGATGCGAGAAAAGCATCTGATCCTCTCGAGGGATTTCTGCAGAGAAAATCGTTGGCATTTGTTTCCTGGTTGCGCTCTGATTCTGGCCATTTGGATAACGCTGCTGCCATCTTCCGCATCAAATGCCCAGAACAACCCGCCTGACAATCAGGCTTTGCAGGCCGGTATTCAATTTGTTGAGACACCGGTTTCCGCGTCCGAAATCCCAGTCCGTCTGAAAACCGGCGACTGGAAAGTCATGAGCCGGGAAGAGTACCAACAGCTTCGTGACTACTTCCGTCACCACGCTGCAGGGCCTCGAAAAACGTGGATTGAAAAAGGGGTTTATCGGGCAACGCTGGAAGGGGACACGCTGAACCGCGGAACGATGCAGGCTGACATTCGTCGATCCGGCACAACGGACGAACTATTATCTTTGGCTCCTCTCAACCTGGCGGTCTCGTCCGCGCGCTGGGCGGACGACGACGCGATATGGGGCAGCGCCCCTGATGGCAAACCAACTGTTCTGGTCGACAAATCCGCGCGTCAGTTCCAGGCCGACTGGAGCCTGAAAGGTCGTCAGCTATCGAGGAGTATTGAGTTTGATTTTCGTGTCGCGCCAGCGGCAGTTTCGATCATTCAACTGCTCGTTCCGGACAAGTCCAGGCTGCTCGTTTCGTCGGGCGAGATGACCAGGTCCAGGTCGCAAGACAAGTCCGGCTGGAACGAATGGACAATTCTTCTGGGTCGCGAAAACCGAACACGCATTACGGTCGTTCCCTCCAGCGAGCCGGTTCGTCAGCAAAAGCTCACCTTCACACAGAGCCATTTGCTTTATGTCGCCCGTAGTGCCGAGATGGAAATCAAAGCGGACTTCGTCGTGGATGTGATCAACGTGCCGGTATCGACTCTCGAATTCCGACTCCCGCCCGCTGTAAAAGTTCACGCCGTCAATTACGGAACGGATACGAATCTGACCTGGCAGTCCTCACTCGCGGGAAAACAGCAGAAGCTCGTCGTAACACTTCCTGATCCGCTTCTGGGGCGCAGCCGGAGAATCCGAATCGACTGTGCACTGCCCGTTGTGCAGTCCAGGAGTTGGAAATTGCCAAAAGTCCAATTGAGTAACTCCATATTTCTGGATGGAACATTTGAACTCGTCGTCGAGTCACCACTGGTTCTGCGAAAGTTTTCCATCACGGATGGTGTTCAGCAAACAGCCACCACCAAAACCGAGCAGGTCGAACGCGTCAAATTCTCTCAATTCGCAGCCAGTTCGCAGCTTGAGATCGAAGTCGGGCAACCCAATCTGATTCTGGCAGCCACAAGCGTTAACCATTTCCTGTATGACTCGGAACAGTGGAGTCTGTCGTCGGAAATTCAATGGCAAGCGCAGGCGGGTACCACATTTCGTGCACGCTGCATACTTCCTGCAGGTTGGGATGTGATCGAAGTCGAGCCGGTTCGTCCCGTGGCCAACCGGGGACTCGCGAATTGGGAAGTCCGTCAACGTCAAGACAAATCCACAGAGTTGACACTCCATTTTTCAACATCACTCAAACCGGGTACAACCCACACCGTTGTTATACGATCTCAACTGGCACGATCGATGAGCACCCCATTGATTGCCATGCCGATTGCCATTCCCGTGGAATGTGATCGCGCCGACGTCATTCTGTCCTTTCCCGACGATGGTCCCGACACACCGACTCCCAACGAATTAACAACGCTTCAGAAAATCGATCAGGCAAGTGTCCCCGCTTATGCCACGGAATCTCATCTCTGGCAGCAGATGGCGGAAGATCTGACGCCGAGATCGCATTACTTCATCGGCAACCTGGCTGGTCGAAATGCAGAGACCACTGCCGACTTCCTCGCAGGCGTCGGTCACATTTTGATTGCGAATCGCAACATACCAACGCTTGCTGAGGTTGTCGTTGTGGCGTCGGTCAATCAGCGCGACCTGTTGGAGGAGTTCGCCATTCAATTGGATCCCCAGGGACGCGCGATCGATCGATTTCATCTTTATCTCACGGAATCGGACAAGTCGTTGAGCTGGGAATTGCGTGAGGCTGACGAGACATTACGCATCCGGACATCACAACTCCCCACATCCCGGCACCAGGAATTCAACCTCCCCCCGGCAGGAGAACTCTGGCTGGTTCAGTTGTCGAACCTGCAACGTTCCCCCTTTGCAATTCACGGTCGCCGCGCACGGACGATCGGTGCCAACGCCAAGTTGACACTGGTATTCACGCCCGACATCGCTTTGCAAAGTACGGCATTGACACTGACTTCCTCCCCCGGAACCAAAGTCGCAGTGCAACCCTCTGATGGAGTGGTGAAGGTCGAAGCCAATGCTCTGACCGACACCCTGCGACGCCACGTTACAGAAACCAGCGATGCCCAGATTTGGAGCTACCAGAATCGTGATGACGAATTCAATTTGAGTGTGGAACAAACGGCTGGCCCAACCAGCCAGGCTCCTCCTGCACTGATGAGTCTCCGCTCCATGCTTGCTCCTGATGCCCTCATGGATTCGCACATCGCCATATACGAACTGGACGAAAATGCCAGCCGAAAACGCTTTCGATTTCAGATCCCTGAACCGGGCACCCTGGTCCGTGTCAATCTCAACGATATCCCGGTCGATTTGACGAAAGAAGATTCGCTCTGGTTGTTGCCTCCGCTGCCAGGAGATCGTCGAAATCGCATCGAAATTGAGTACCAGATCACGCGTACAAAACGTCTGCAACTCCCCTTTTTGTCGCAGGAAATAGTTTTCCCACAGACATCGCTGAATATCGTGGATTTCCAATGGACATTCGGCATGCCCTCCGGATTCGGACTTCGAGCTGAACCACGTGGCGTGGTCATTGCCGAGGCATTGCCACATGCAGGGTGGAATGAACGATTCTTCGGCCCGATGGGGCGTCTGGCCGAAACACCACTGTTCAACCCTTTTTCCGTCAAGAGTTGGCAACTCCTGTTTTCCAGCGATGACGATTTGGCAGACGAATCCCGGATCGAGGTGTCTGAAACCGCGGCGGTCTCGGATATTGACGCCCAATTCCCACAAGGATGGACCGTTCTGCACGCCCGCGCACCTATGCAACCGAAATCCCTTTCCATTCCATTATGGAACATCTCCACAACCCGTCAGTTTGGCTGGATCTGCCTGCTGACCTGCCTCGTTATCGGGGTGGTCATCCGAAAAATGAAGCTCAAAATCCGGGCGAGCGTCGGCGCCATCATGCTGTCACTATCGGTGGTCGCGATCTGGCTGCTTCATCCGGCCTACAGCACACTCGCTGGTTCCTGTCTGGTCGGAACCATTATTGCATCACTTCTCCCCAGGCAAGCACTGACCAACCTGCGCACCGCCCCCAAGCCCACGCGAGACATTTCCGTCGGAAGCACGGCTTCGTTTCAACATGTTCCCGGGATTCTACTGCTGATCGGCGGCACGATCACGATGGGGACAGCGGTCATCGCACAAGAGACAGATCCGTCACCAACAGTATTCGATACAACTCCTCTCCGCAGCGTTTCCAAACCAGGGATTTTTGAAGTCCTGATCCCGCGCGAGGACTCGGAAGTGGTCTATGTCCCAGCGCGACTCGATCGCCTGTGGACAGAAGCCGAGGCGGCTACGAAATCCGCGCCTCAAATACTGATGCGATCGGCAACCTACAGCGGAAAGATCTCCTCGCCAGTTTCGATCGAGTTGGATGCCGTCTTTCGCGTCATCATTCTCCAGGGGCCCAACCAACCATCATTCATCAGGATTCCAATACAACGCGCCAATCTGGGTGGCCCCGATTCCTGTCAGGTGGATGGCAAACCGCAATCGGTGCTGCTGGCCCCGAAAGGAGGCGGATACCTGATTCCCATTCCATCACAAAAAGAAGACGAAGACGGGCACCGCGAGTTGGAGATTCGACTTCACTTATTCCCGGCTCTGGATGTCGACGCGAGTGGTTTTCGAATGTCGATTCCGCCTTCCATTTCGACTCAAGCCCGATTCCAGATCCCGGAAAGTCTCGAGCGTTTTGAAATCGTTGTACCTCAAGGCATTGTGCAACGTTTGCCGCAAAAGCGCGAAGTCAACACTCACATTGGCGTTCAATCCACGCTGGCGGCCCGATGGCCCCGGGAAAACAAGACTTCCCCGGAAACCAATCGATCGCTGCTGGAAGCGAAAATCACCAGCCTTGCGGAGGTCCATCCGTCATTCGTTCAATTCCGAACACGTGTCGACTATGAAGTCAGACAAGGTAGCGTCGATTATGTGATTTGGACCATTCCAAAGAACGCGGTCGTGAGATCCATTACCTCCGAGAATCTGTCTCGTTTCAGTGTTTACCCCGAAAAGAACGACACATCGATCATCATTGAATTTGCCCGAGCCCAATCAGTTCCCTTCTCAATTGATGCGGTCCTGACGATCCCGCAGACGCAACAGCCACCGGTATCTGGCACTTTTTCAGCAGAGATTCCAGCCATTGATCTGGTCGCCAGTAAATCGAAGTTCCAACCACGCAGTTCCACCATCGCGTTGTCCCATTCCCTTGGCATCAATGCAATGTCAGGATTCCATCTGGAGCCATCCGAAAACCAGCCACAGGATGCCGTTCCCATGTTGCCCCGATCATTCGGTGAACGTACCGTCATCGATATCAGCCCGGTATTGCCCCGACTGGCCTACCAAATGACCGCTCCCGTGCCGCTCCGTTTTCAGTTGACACCGATGCAACCTTTGCGGCAAGTGCGCATGTTCCAATCTGCCCAAATCTCCCGGCGGAAATTCCAGTGGGAGATGCGGGCGGAATTCAAGACGAGTGTTGCACCGGCATTTCGTCACAGAATCCGCGTCCCTCAAAACATCCTTATCGAGGAGATTACGGTTGTCGAAGACGGAGCTCGACGTCTGGCGAGATGGACTCGAAACGGGGACATTCTCGACCTGTTCCTCAACGGTCGAACAACTGGCACTCAGGAAGTTTTGCTGAAGGGCCACGCAGCGGTCTCTGCTCCTTACGAATTCGCATTGCCAAAGATCGATGTCCTGAATGCCGTTATTGAAGAGTCCATAATTCATCTGCAGCATGACGATGATGTGCTGGTGGAACTGGTCGATCGTAAATTGTGGACAAAGGTGAAGCGGACTGAAGAAGCAATGCCGACCATCGATACAGATATCACCCGGCTTGGACAGTTCCGTATTCTCTCCAACGATAGAATCTTTCGGATACGTTGTACGCCGAAAAACGAACTGTTGGAACTGGACACGGCAATCATCCTTGATGATCGAGCGCCCGGTTATAACCAGTTTCTGCAGATCTTGCGTTTTCGCGAATTGCGAGATGATGTGGAAGAGGTCCGCGTATCTGTTCCCCATCAACTGGGGACATCTGTCGAATTCGAACCGCAGGAAATCATCAAGGCGACAACCCCGCTGCCCGATGGTGGTATCGAAGCCACGCTGGAAACTCGAGCGACGGAATCGTTTGCCTTTCTTGTTCGTGCCAGACTGCCGAAAATATTTGAAGGTGGTGCAGATCTCCCGGTCGTCAACACAACAGATGCCAGTACGATCACTCGCTACTTGATGCTGCCAACAAATTCCGCTCTGCAACCAGGCCGAGAGTCGATCACATCGTTTCCAACCGATCAATTGCCCGGATGGATTCTCAATGAGGAGTCGGTCGCGAAAGAGCGGGATCTCTGGCAAACGTTTCGCACAACAGACGGACGATGGTCACTTTCCGAAAGCACCAGCGTTCAACGTAATCCACTCTTTTCCCCGTCGGCATTGACGGAAATCTGGACGCTCGACAAGGGGCAACTCGCGGGAAAAACAACCCTTCTGATGAGCCGCTATCCCAACCAGGAAATCTCGATCACGATACCTGCCTCACTGAAACTGCAATCTGTCCAGGTGAATGGCCGATTCATTGATGCAACCCAGCCATCCGACAGCCAGGTTTCCATTGCCCTGGGCTCCTTTTCCGAATCGGTTATACTGACGATCCACTGGTTATCGGCGTTTTCCGATCATCATGTCCCCACTCTCGGACCGCTGCAATTCCCGCTTCCACTCCCGAATGATTTGCCCGTAGAGCTATCGATCGTCGAATTGAATGGCCCCAATCATCGGTTCTTCCTTGCCCGTGGGAGTGGGATTGAAGTTCAAAACGACCTCTCTATCGGAATCCTTCGCGCTGAGAAGATTCTGTCGTTACTTCAGACGTTGGCCCAAATCGACGCTTACCATCGTGCGTTGTTGGATACCACGCTGAAGGAGTTGCAGGCAATTGGGCATCGGTTGCAAGACGAAACACAACGAGAGCGGGTTTCGGCCAAGCTGCTCACGACCTTTCGCCGGGTCCATGATGAATTGGAACTCTTACAAGGTCGGGTTGTTACGGGCAACACCCCCCAGAGTTCAAGACAGGTCGGACTCCTGCTGGATCGTCACCCTCGGGAGGAAAACCGGGTTCGTTCGATGCAAAGCATGACCTTCGCTGCAACCTCCTCCACTCCCCTCCGAAGGGTTAGCCTGTGGGTCTTCGACGCACGTTGGATTCGCTACGGATTCGCAATCGCGATGTTTGTTGCCGTGCTTGTCTTTTCCCGAAAACTGTTCCGGGTCGAATCTGGTCGGTGGCTGAGCACCCATCAATTCATCTCGTGGAGCCTGCTGGGGATGATCTGGTGGCTCTTCCTCATCCCATCCGCTGCGGGCTGGCTATTCATGATCGCCGCCTTGGTTTCAGCCATCCGTCGGCATCGCGTGGAAGAGTCTCCGAGTCAGTGGTCAGAAACGAGACAGTTCCCATTCCCTTCAGCCTGACATGCCGACATCAACTCCTGGGAAGCAGACCACCTCCGATTTCCTGCCAGCGGATGATGAGTTGCCACACGATCGTCGAAAACCCGGCGATGACACAATAGTAACCGAACCAATGCAACTTCCGAGCGGTGACGATGCTTAACAACCACCGCAATGCGATCAGCCCCACCACAAACGAGACCACCATCCCGATGAGTAACGGGCCAATCGAAAAATCCAACTCCGGTTCACGACACGCCCCAATGCCCTTGTAGAGTGCTGCCCCTCCGATGGCCGGGATCGCGATAAAAAAGGAAAATGCAGCGGCCGCATCGCGATGCAGACCGGCAACCATTCCGCCGGCAATGGTGCTGCCGGAACGCGAAATCCCCGGGCAAATGGCGATCGATTGAAACAATCCCACTACGCAGGCGATCCCCCACTCCGTTCGTTCCGACAACGAAACCGTCTGCTCTTCGGAGCGTTCCATCCGCTGCCCCCACAGCAAAAAGACCGCAGTCACCAACAGCCCACAGCCGGCAATAATCGGTTCGTTGAAGGCGTTGTCGATCCAATCCTTGAGCAACAGCCCTGTGAGAATCAGAGGGATGGTCGCAATCACAACCGCGATGAAGTAGTTCCAATCCTTCAGCCGAGTGACGATCTGCTGTCGAAAAACCCAGAGGATCGAGAACAGCGTCCCCAGATGCAACGCAACATTCATCAGCAGATTGGATTCCGGATCGTGTGTGGCTCCTGTCGTTCGCTGAATCAAGTCCGACGCGATGACAATATGCCCACTGGAACTGATCGGAAGAAACTCCGCAATTCCCTGAACCACTCCCAGAATGATCGCTTCAATATAATCCGTACCTGGCATGAACACCTCGTGACGCACTTGTTATGAAAGGTCAACGAGGTTGTAACGATCAGCGGGTCTTCTGAAAAGGCAAATCGCCAATACGCAACGCTACAGGCAAACATCCGTCAAGCGGGACTGATTGAACATTGGCTGCCAAATCGAGACAAACGGAAACCGAAGCTCAAATTCGATCCAGTGCGTCGGCCCAACGTCCTATTTCCTGGACCTGTTCTGCCGGCGGATAACGGTATTCTCCACCTTGAACCGTTGAGAGATTGGCAGGATATTTCATCTGCCGCAAACCCTCGACCGACTGATTTACCGCTTCGAGATTCGCGTCCTGATCTCCCACAACGAAATGAAACTGCAGTCTGTGGTCGGCTTCGTTCTCCTCAGGTCGCACACGCACGGGAGAAGTGACCGCCGCCACACCGCGATACACATCGCGATCTCGAAACGCCAAATGGAACGCCATCCGTCCACCATCCGAAAACGTATGCAAAAAGATGCGTGTCGGGTCGATGGAATACTCTTCCTGAATCTCCCCGACAGCAGCATTGATGAAGTCGGCTTCGTTCAGATTCCAGCCGTTCAGATTCTCCGCCTTCGGAGCAAGAATAATAATTCCCCGCTGGTTACAAATCGATTTCCATTCCCGGTAGATCGTCGCCTCCATGGTATCGCCACCGGGATGCAACCAGACCATTAACCCGTAAAGATGATTGGGGTTGTACCCTTCGGGAATGTAGGCCCAGTAGCTATGTTCATGAGCAGCCATCTCGCGCTGCAGGCGACCGGTTGCAATTTTCTCTGACTCCTCCGCTCCGCCATCGGTGGCATCTTCATTGTCCTCCGACGATGGCACCGGAACAGGAATGGGCCAGGTCCGCAGATCCGCAGGCACTTGATTGGGTATGCTCGTCAACTTGATCTTCGCAGTCTTCTTCTCATCACCTCGCAGAAATTCGATGGAGATCTCCTCTCCCGGCCTGGTCCGTCCGACCAGATCGAGAAGTTGAGATTCATCTTCGATCTGCTCATTCTGGAATTTGATGATGCGGTCGCGCGTTTGCAGACCTGCCTCCGCTGCGGCTGATTTTGTGAAGACGTACCGCACTCCCACTCCCTGCAGGTCAGCGGCTTCCTGCAAATCGATCCGACGTGGCAAAATCCCTAAAAAGGCCGATTCATATGCTTCCAGATCGGCGACTAATATCAGCTTTTTGGTCAATTCCTCTTTTCCCCGCCGCACGACCAAAGTGAGGGAATCGCCTGCATATTTATTCCCCAACGCGTGCCTCAACTCCGCCTGGCGTCCAATTTTTTTGCCATCGGCTTCGATGATAACATCCCCCTTTTCCAACCCAGCGGCTTTAGCTGGAGAATTCTCCCGCACGCGGTTGATCTCGGCTTCTCCTGCCAGTAATCCGCGCCCTTTCAGGTCGATGCCGATTCGTCCCGATTTGAGATCGACTCCTCGTTTAAGGCGATCGAGCGATGCATAAACCTCTTCCATCGGAATCGCGAAGCCAATTCCCGAATCGTACCATTCGACACCAGCCGTCTCGCCACTTCCGCGCGTCGAGAGGGGAACAAGCACACCCATTGCATGCCCACGAATATCCACCAATGGGCCACCGTAATTAACAGGAGAAACCTTGGCATCCGTCTGCAGCGCCTTACCATAGACTCGATTCAATGCACTGACAATTCCAACTGAAACACTGGGAATCTCATTATCATAGGTGCGGCCCATCGCCAATGCCCACTGCCCCACCTTGATGTCATCCTTCCTGGCAGCAGTTGCGGGAGTCATGTCCTTTTCATCAATCTTGATAAGTGTCAACATTTTGGCCTTGTCTGAGGCGACAATTTTGGCCGGTAACTGCCGACCATCACTGAGTTGTACCAGAATGGAGGTCGGCCTGGAGGCGAAATTGAACGAACTGGAAATGATGTAACCATCGGCCGAAACGACCACACCTGTTGTCGGACCAGTTCCGGTCAAGACCCGGCCAACCCGATCCAGACCGCCAACAGTCTGAATGCGGACGACTGACGGATCGGCAAAGGCAGCAGCTTCTTTGAAAGCCTTCTCTTCCAGAGCGCCTAAATCTGGTTGATCTGCACACAGAATGCTGGTCAACAAGGTGACAACTGCAAACAGGCTGGCCAACTGACAAACGATATTCTGATGCGCGATGTGATACATGTTTCACCTGAGAAGTTATGATCCCGCTGCGGCTGAACGACACAGGCCCAATGTGGCCTCATGGAAAGTCAATTGCGTTGCTCGATATCGACTTTCATCTGAATGGTGACAAGTTCCTCGCCACGACGCACAATCATCGTAACGGTATCTCCCTTTTCCAACGCTCCCACTTCGGTCGCGAGCATCTTGACCGACTGGACAAGTTTGTCGTTCACGAACAACACCAGATCTTCGGGCATCAAGCCCGCTTTATCTGCCAGGGAATCAGCGATAATGGAATCGACAAATGCAGGTGTGCGGAAGATGACATCGGGAACCATCACCAGTCCCAGGTCGACCGGCTTATAATTTCCGGGCGTCTCTTCATCTGTCTCGCGACGTTGAGTTTCGTAATTCCCGCTGATGATCTGTTCGATCGGTTCTCGAATTTCGGTTACCGGGACAGCATAGTTGATCCAGGTGTTGCTGTGTTTGTTCCGTACTTCCTTGCCGATCATCCCGATCAGTCTGCCACTTCGTGTGATCAACACGCCCCCACCGGCCCCAGGATTATTAGTGATGGCATCGACCACATACACCGGCCCCTGGTAAGGAAAATTGAAGGCACCGCGCCGTGCGCTGAGTCGGGTCCGAGCGGCAATCACACCATGCAAAACAGAAACAGGCTCATCGCCAACGGCAACTTTGAACATGTTGCTGAAACCCATCACACGCGTCCCGACTGTCACATCGATCGCCTGCTTCAGATCGAAACAGGGCAAATTCAATTCCAGCCCGTCGATGCCCGGATCGACCTTCAATACGGCGAGATCGAGTTGAGGCTCCGCTCCCAGCACCTTCGCTTCAAATCGCCGGCCATCATCCAGCACGATGCTGAGACTGTCTGTGTCGAGGACGTGACTCCAAACCGTGACAACGTGCCCCTGCTTTGAGACGAGAAACCCCGAACAGTAACTGTGCAGCTTCTGAATTCCGCCTGCACCGAAAATTTTGACGACACGAGCCGACGTATCGCGAATCACCGTTTGCCGATCCTGTGCAATTGCCGGGGAATCGAACAAGAGGCAACACGCCAAAAATACCAGGGTTGCAAAACGCATCAGGAACGCCTCGAGAGATTTATTGAAGAACCTTCAGCCGTGCGGGAATAAAACCGGTCGGCCATATTATTGCGGGCCACATTTAAGTGTAGCGGCCTTCACACTGCTATTACAGTTCCAAATGCGACTCAAGCCGCCACAGATAAAAGCCCGTCGGACTAACGGGCGGCTTGTTGATCACCTTCGACAAAGACCACCTGATCAACATCAAACTCATTGTACAACACGCCGCCACTGCGAACGACAAAAGCCGAGGGCAACTTTCGACCGGCGAATTCCTTGAGGTCCTGAAAGCGGACTTCACAGGCGTCCTCATCGGGTGACAGGGTCGTGTCGAATCCAACAAGTTGATTCGTGCGGGGATCGAAATACCAACGTGTTTTCACTCCAGTCAACACGCTGACAACAACATCCATCTTTTCGCCCTTGCCATCCAAAGGCTCACTGCCGAAATAGTAAAACTCAGTAAACTTCGCACCGCCATGTTTCAGTAACAACTGAAAGTGATGCATGGCCATCAGCATTCCGCCGCTTCCCTTCGGTTTTTCCGCGAAATCCTTGCCGTCGAGTAATTGTGTTGCGGCAGGTTGACCATTGAAGTTCAGTCCCACACTACTGTCAGTCATCGCCAGATCAAACTTCCGTTTGTCGCTGGTTGATCCTTTGAACACCCAGGCGCCGTTCAAATCGGAAAAGCTGCCCATCAATTCCAACGCTTTGAGCACACGGTCCTGTTCTAGTTTGTTGAAATAGTAATTCGCAAACCCTTCCTTCTTGATGTACATGTGCTTGTACTTCGCCGGCGGAGCAGGTGCCGCACCGGGCAATTGAATCTGACGAGACTTCGGCTTTTCCTTCTTGTCATCTTCCTTTTTTTCACCCTCGTTTTTTTCGCCATCGTTCGGTTTTTCCGGCCTGGGAATGACGCGAGGTTGAGGACGTTTGCGTTTGCCGGGTGTCATTTCAGATTTGCGATGCAGCCGGCGAAGTTGAACAACGATCTCCTGTTTGCGACCATCTCGACGATAGGTCAACGGCAGTTTCCAGCCGTCCGGGTAGATCCCCAGGATGTTCTTGAACTGGTTTGTACTGCGAATCGAACGACTGCCGAACGTGACGATTTCATCATCCAGACGCAAACCGCGTCGATACGCTTCGGACTGTTCCAGAATGTTCTTTACGATCACTGATCCGTCATGCAGAGTCATCACAGTTGCACCGAGTGTGGCATGATCGACAACGCGACCACCGCGGAGGTGGCCCATAAAGTTTTTGATTTGATTGATCGAGATGGCATATCCCGCACCAGAATTCACACGTCCCCGCTTCTCAAATGAACCACGACCATTAATGCCAATCAACTCGCCATCGTCATTAAACAGCGGTCCGCCCGAGTTCCCCGGATTGATGGAGGTATCGATTTGAATGCAATCGGTGTACTCCAGAAATGTGCCTGCAGGATACTGATATCGATTGACGCCACTGACAATTCCGTAAGTGACCGTCGGTCGGAAATCGGTCGCCAGTAAGAACGGGTTGCCCATCGCGTAAGCCCAGTCACCTGGTTTGACTTTGTCGCTGTCCCCCAGTTCGGCATAGGGGAAGTCGTCACGACCGAGCAACTTAACCATCGCGACATCCCCCGTGGGATCGATGCTGACTAAAACCGCGTCGTACAACACGCCATCATTCAGACCACACTTCATGAACGAACCAGCCGAATTGACGACGTGAAAATTCGTCAGCACATAACCATCCGGGCTGATCAGCACACCGGAGCCACCGCCATCACCTCGTCCGCCAAAGATGGCCACTACGCTGGGAGCAACCTTGTTGACAACCTCGATCCGTTTCTGCTGAGCTTCAAAGACAGCCGGATCGACCGCGTAGGCATCCACAGTAAGACACACGAAGGCCAACACCAGGCTGGAAAAACAGTAACTTCGAGCATCCATAACAGAACTCCTCAAACGGCCAACATTGGCAGATTTATTCTGAGATCGGGGTGACGAACAATTCAGCAAAGCGTCTTCATGAAGGGTCGATTCCATGACCTGGCCCTTCCCCAGAAAAACAAACCGGCGACGACTGCTTTGTCAACATTTGGTTTGGGAGTACGGATTGACATAATTCACTCCGTTATCACTCCCTGCAACTTCATCAACCCCAGCTTTTCGTCTTGATGATCCACTACTTTTTGATGATCCACTACTTTGTCACACGTGCATCGGCCAGATCGAGATGGTCGCCGACATCCAGGTAACCGCCGAAATCGACAATGATCTCCAAATCGCGCACTCCCTTAACATCGATGTCCAATTCACGCGGCGGGTCAGTCCCTCGCACGTTTACCTGATACAACGACTTCCCGTCCCCGCGGATGTCGACACGCACATCGCCATCGGCTCGATTCCGCAGATTTTCATCAATGCCCATCACGGCTTTGAAACGGTTGTACTCTCCGCCAATCCGATAGACGATTTCCGTCTTGGAATGCAACGCGAGACCGCGCTTATAGACTTTGCCCCCCAACCGAATCGGCTTGCCTTCCAGACTGCGATCGCGGGCGTATTTGTAAAGCAGTATATCGAAATAGGGTGTGTACTTGACACTGCGCGGCTCCATCGATGACAGATAAGCCAGCTTGCCGCGACTGAAATCAAGCAAATGCAGATTTTCCGGTTCGACATTGACGGAAGTCCCTCCCATCAATGTCAGCGAAAACTGACCCTCTGCAAACTTCACACCCTTCACAGGAAGCGAGTCGCCACCATGCAGTGTGAGGTAACAGGAGGGGCTGCTCGATGCAACGACAGGCTCGCGATAGAAAATGATGCCATAAAATCGTTCGCTGCGTGTCAGCGTCACTTCCCGGCCACTGAGGAGAAATTGAATCTTCTCTTCGCCAATGGTACCGACCGATCCGGGCAGATGATCCAGCACTGGGTCGGCCCCCCCTTTAAGGATGACGAGCAGATCCTTTTTGTCTTCGCGTTCCAGCAGTTTTGCCCAGCGTTGCCGCAGATTACCGGTTTCTTTTCCAAAGCGAATCGATTGCACCTGCTTCACCGGCACGACGATCCTGCCCAATGCCGAAGTGACAAGATGTGCCTCGGACTCGGTGACTGTGACATTCCTACAGGAAAACCGGGAGCCATCCGTCAGTCGAACCTCAATTTGACCGGATTCCTCTGCACCGGTCGCGGAGGTTCCCTTGAGCTTGAGATCGAGAACAGTTTTCAAATCGAAATCGCGATTTTCACCATCGATCTGTATCGATACGGTCGTATCGTCAAGTTTTTGCAGCAATCCGGAAAACTGATCGCCATTCAGCAACGTGACATCGACATTCGTCACGTCGGCGTTTGCAACATCGGTTTTCGCGCTTTCCACATTCGTTTCGT
Organism: Planctomycetaceae bacterium; assembly: GCA_028284145.1. GTDB lineage: Bacteria > Planctomycetota > Planctomycetia > Planctomycetales > Planctomycetaceae > JANQSH01. Next base: position 28,614 of record JANQSH010000113.1, read on the forward strand.
CCGTAGCGGGCTGAAGTAGTACCGCCGCAGCAACAAGAGTCGTGATTGCCCCCCACATCATTGCCGATTACCTTCCTCCCTCAGCCGGACGTTCGGCCAGCTTTTTGAAGTACTCATCCAACTGATTACGATAGCGGGGTGGGAAATTGCGGTTGATGATATTTTTGGCGCGAGCTGCTTCTTTGGGAGGAAGCGAACCCCAACCGTTTTCCTTTTTCAGAGTCTTGTCGTCGGTTTGTCCAGGCCCGGTACCGGCGAGAATTTTGCTGTCACTGGCCGGGGATGACGAATTCTTATCGCCCTTCCCATCCTGACCACCGCTGCCGCCACCTCCTCCGCCACCGCCACCGCCGGAATTCTCAATCCGTTCGATGATTTCATCCAGCAGCACAACGACTTCCTCTTCCTTCTGCTGCACTTTTTCGCCGCCACGGGCCAGTTCCAGCCTTCGTTCGACATCACTCATCAATCGGGCGACCTGACCAAGACTTCCATCTTTGAGATTCTCCAGTTCGTACTGCATCAGTTTCGCCAACCGCTGATAACTGGTCGGAACATGCTCCGTATTCAACAGCAACCTTTTGATGGTCGCAAGGCCTTCCTTTTTCATCAACAGTTGCTGCTCGCACACCGCCTTATGAAACAACAGTGTCGCGGGATCGACGACTTTTTCGACATCAGTTTTCGCAAAGACCTCCAACGCTTCGTCGTACATACGAATCTGTGTCAGGTAACGCCCGTAATACAAACGCATATTCTGAGAGAAAAATGGTGTCTGCAGATCGTCCTCCAGCAATTTCGCTTCCGGCGGAAGCAAGGGGACATCGACCAGTTCACAGGCATCGACAAACTGTTTTGCATCACCATTAACCAGTGCGAAAGTTTTGATCACATTTTCAAAATTCCGTCGAGGCGTTGTGACCGACTTGCCATCATTCCACAAAACGCCCACCTGCTGAACAGTGGCCGGGTCAGAAACGTCCTGCGTCGCCACCCAACCCAGCACGTCGCTCCGCACATCCTGATCGATCGGTGGAGCGATCACTTCAGTGGCTCGTGTTGTCATCACCGAAGCAACGACCAGCATCATGGCACAAATGATCAAACCAAGTTGTTTGCGAAATTGCTTCATGGGATTGCCCTCAAATCGCGCCTCGCCCGATCGCAAAGACCAGGCGGAAGTGGTTTTCTGTTGAGATCGTTTTACTGGTTTCGCCCTGTGGCCAGATCGTATGCCGCACGTTGAATTCGCGCCTGACGTCCTGCCAACTGCTTCAACTGATCGACAATCTCACCTTCGGTCGCCTGATCACCGTCAATATGGCGGCCCAGACGACGAGTGCGGCGATTGACGCGCAATTGCAACGAACGCAGCATTTTCAATTCGGCCAGCTTATCGACCAGTTGCGGATCTGGCGGCTCTCCCTCCGAAGGCGTGGGCGGCATGGGCTTGATTTCCGCATCAGCCGCATCCAACTCCTTCTGCAACGCCTCGATAACCTCTTCCAACGCTTCGATAATGTCCTGCTCAATTTCCTGGGTTAAATCGCCGACCTGCCTGTTCCGAATCCTCGCGGCGACCAGTAACATATCTTCACGCAATTGCTCGACCGCCTCAGGAAAGGCGACTGATGAACCCTCTTCCTTCAGTAGCGTCAAAGCCTTGGCCGCTTCGACGGCGATCTCATCCTCTTTGATGGCCAAATCGCTGGCGGCATCAGTTTGCACGAGCGTCCATTCGCCTTGCTGAGTCTGCTTGTCCAACTTGATGGTTCCTTTGTAGACAAACATTTGCATGGCCAGCATCTTCTGGAACCGGGCCTCCAAAGCCGCAAGAATGAGTTCCCGCTCTTCTTCACGCAACTGCCGCAAAATCTCTTCGAGCTTTTCTTTGGCTTTTTCCAGCTCGGCGATCGCATCATCCTGAGCATCGGATGCCTCGTCGCGATTGGCCTCTTTCTTTTTCTTCAGTTCTTCAATCGCCCGTTCCATTTCCCGCTTGGCTTGCTCGATTTCATCACGACCGGGAGTCGTTTCGGTTTTTTCAGAATCATCCGAAGGAGGCTGCTCCGGTGCATCACCGAATTTGCCGTCGAGGATTTTCACATCGCCCGACTTGCTATCGCCACCTTTACTATCGCCCGATTCGGAATCTCCCATTTCGATATCGCCGGATTCCACATCGCCCGACTCGCTATCGCCTGATTCACTGTCCCCGGACTTACTGTCCCCGGTTTTGGAATCACCCGATTTGTTGTCTCCGCTCTTATTATCACCCGAACTGGAATCCCCCGATTCCGAGTTGCCCGACTCGCTGTCCCCGGATTCACTGTCACCTGACTCTGAGTCGCCCGATTCGGAATCTCCAGATTTCGAGTCACCTGACTTTGAATCACCCGATTTGTTGTCTCCGCTCTTATTATCACCCGAACTGGAATCCCCCGATTCCGAGTTGCCCGACTCGCTGTCGCCTGACTCTGAGTCGCCCGATTCGGAATCTCCAGATTTCGAGTCGCCTGACTTTGAATCACCCGATTTGCTGTCCCCGGACTTATTATCTCCAGACTTGTTGTCGCCCGAACTGGAATCCCCCGATTCCGAGTTGCCGGACTCGCTGTCGCCTGATTCTGAGTCGCCCGATTCGGAATCTCCAGATTTCGAGTCACTTGACTTCGAATCACCCGATTTGCTGTCCCCGGATTTATTATCTCCGGACTTGTTATCACCCGAACTGGAATCCCCCGATTCCGAGTCTCCCGACTCGTTATCCCCGGATTCACTGTCGCCTGATTCTGAGTCGCCCGACTCGTTATTGCCATTCCTCTGGGCGTCCTGCAAGTCGATCTTACGGACAAGTTCGCCCGTCTCCTGTGCGATCTCCTCCTGCCGGCGCTGTACAACCTCGGTCGGCTCTCCCCGTTCGTTCATTGCCCGAACGTCTTTTTCCCTGGCAACGAGACGATTCACATCCTTCAATATATTTTTGATCCGCTCCTGCTCACGCTCCAGTTCTGTGCGACGATCTTCGCTTTGCAGCAAATCGAGAATCGACTTCAGATGATTGACCAATTCTTCCTGTCGGTCGATCGCCTCGCCGAACTGAATCTCGGCCCCCTTCTCTCTATCCTCCGTCAGCAGGTGCTTGATTTCCTCCATCTGACGACTGACATGGTACTCCTTACTCTTGCGCAAGGCCTGCAAAACGAGGTCAGCACGCTGAGGGTCACTCTTGCGGAGTTCTTCTGCCAGGTGCAGCAGCGTCTTCTCAAAGCGGCTGTAGCGCGTCGCAATTTCTGACTGACGCAACCGTAGATCTTTTTCCGCCTCTTCCACATCGCTATCACCGGCAGTTCCCACAGACGTTTCGGCGTCTTGAGCGAACAGTACGCCTGCCACGGAAGCATTGGTCGCCACAAATCCTGGCAGTCCCGGCAATATCACAATGGCCCAGAACAGGGCAGCCCAGACTGGGCGAAAACGCGTTTTTAACACCGCAACACTCCTCATATCAGGATTCCAGATGTGGCTACGTTATCAGGCAGGACGACGAAGAAGGAGATCAGAAATCTCTCGCCATTGTACCAGACGGATCAGGTCAATTATTCTAACGGATTCGACCACAAACACTTAGTGAAAATTTTACAATATCACTTCACGTCAGCGCGAATCTGCCGCGAGCGGCCTGCTAAAACCACAACTCTATTCACCATCAGGAGTTGGAAAGATATCCCCGCCCAATTTTTTGAACAGGTAATCCTCCCGTTCCTGAACTGTCATCTTGTTGAGATCAATCTGATCTTTCAACAACGCCTGGAAGAAGACGATCGTTCTGTGGAAAGCCATCACCTCTTCCATCAGCTTCTTTGCACTTTCCAGACGCTCCAACAACTCGCCAAGTTCCCGCGAAGATTCGGCAATTTGTGCTTTCGGGTTGCCCCCCTTACGCACGATGTCTTCATAATTCCGCAAAGCGCGGTCGACATTCGGGAACTCAAACTTCCGGGCCAGAGCCAGATTCTCGACGATCTTCTCCAGTCGTTCTTCGTAATTCCTGTTGGCGATGGCATTGTTGACATGTTCAAACAGAACATCCTCAAACCCGACTTCGATGCCATACGTTTCGTTGGCATTCTTGCTGATCTGATGTTGCGACCGTTCCGCTGTCGCCTGCAGCGTGACCTGTAATTCGTCGAGTGTTTTGGCTTCTTCGTCGGTCAGCTGGTCTTTTTCCTTCAACACGGCAATCCGGTCACAGGCGGCATCCTGTTCCTGAACTTTTTTCCGTGTCACCACAACTTCGTCAATGATGCTCTGGAACCGTTTCCGCAGATTCAATTCCTTGTAATACAAAATCGCAATCAGTTCTTCTTTCGTCACGATTTTGAATTCGTATGCATCACCCCGCGTCGTATTCGGACCGTTGAGATTGTCCGCATCCTCCGCGACCATCGAAACAACCAGGATTTGCCCTGGTTTGAGATCGAGGTGCGACACCTGAAACAAATCGTAGTCACGCTTCTTCCGTTTTTCGACGACTTCACCCGCCTCATTGACGTACTTCGTGACCTCATCGGGAAGCATCAGTGGATATTCACGCGGACGAAATCCTTCCTCGAGTTGCTTCTGCAGATCTTTGGGAACCCAGTCCTCTTCAGTGACTTCCGCTTTTTTCCTGCCGATAACATACTCGTAGCGACCGGCCGCAACACCATAGTCATCAGATAACATTCCCACGAAGGGGATACGGGCTTTGGCTGTCACCTGCAAAGAGATCCCCTTCAAACTTGTGTCGACGACCGGAGGTTGATCAACGACACCCAGAAAGACCACCTTTTCCGCCTGAGGGCTGACGATGTGATCCTCGTCTTCCAGATAGATCCGCATTTCGGCGTCTGGAGGAATGACGAACGGCTGACCGAGTCCGAAATCCATATCTGCGACCCGCTGCTGCGTTTTTTCGTTGTTTTGCGTCGACATCACGAACGGAATGTTAAAGCCTTTGTGATCTGGATCAAAGAATTGACTCGCAACTTCCGGGGCAACCTGCGTCCACTGATCTCCATTTTCCCCATCACGGTTCAAAATCTGGCCATCATCTCCAACGGTTGCCCAGAAGGCACGAATGGTTTCGTCATTATTGGCGGGCAGTCCACGTTCATCCAACCGCCCCAGACGCATCTCAAAACCATCGAATGCAATTCGAGCCCGCAACAAAGGCTTGTTCGTTCGCGCGTGCATTTTGAACCCGGTTTCCATCGGAACATCAGCCTGCGTGCCAAGAACCTGTACAGGAGCCAGATAGGGACCATCGGCGGAATCCCATTCTTCCGGCGGCTCATTCCAACCAAGGTAGTCCGGGTATTGACTGAACAATATCATGCGGTCCAGACGGGGCGGTTCGACAACCTCGATACGATACGGCTTTCGGTTACGGAAATCCCCACCGACCACATGAATTGTCATGCTGTCCAACACACGCGGGAGAATAACCCGATAACAGGCCGCGGCATCTTCACTGGCGTAGAGCTTCGCTTCTTTTTCAGAAAGTCGCAGACAGGGGATCTCGTCTTCGCCCCGGTTGTTGTCCAGTTCAAACTGAATCGCCACTTTATCTGGAATCTTCCACTGCGTTTTTTTATTCGCAGTTTCTGTCGATTTTTGGCCATCACTCATCAGTTTTTCCTCTGTCGAGGATTCCGGCATTTCCAGATAAGGAACCATGATGAGCAATGTCAGGTCTTCTCCACGCGGATGCCGGTATTCCCCCGGCTCACCGTCCGTCAAACCGGAACCCTCGGCATGTTGGAAATCGCGAATGGTGTCGCCAGGACCAGTCACCACCTTTACCTTCAGATGTGTGGTTCGTTCCCAGTAGACGTCTTCCATCTTGATGTAGGCCGCGACCCACTTCGCCGCTGCTGCCTGATTGGTGTAGAAAAACCAGCCAATCGATGCTCCGAGGACAATCGCCCCAGCCACAGCACGTCGTAATGGTCCGGCATCGAAAACTTTGCTCAGCCGGAGCCCGCGCACCGTTTGAGCCGCGTCAACTGTGGTGCGATCGAGCATCGATTCTGCCAAAGGGGTTTTCGCAACTTCGGGTTCGTTGCGGTAATCAACAGCGGTAATCAACCGGTCATCCAGTTCGGAGAACTGACGCTCCAGAACCAGCGCCAATGCCCGACGGCGATACGCGCGGAACAGTCGCATTCCAACCCAGGTCGCAAACGAGAGACCAATCAAAATCATCGCCGCCACGACAAACCCCTGCCGAAACCAGACTGGCAGTTCAAATTTATTGAAATGGAAATAGGCTGCATCGACACCCAAACTCAGCCAGAACAGCAGTCCGGCGACGATCAGCATCAAAGCCATCCCCTCGATACCGACATAAAAGCGAATCCGCCGACGCAATCCGTCCAGAATGCGAAGGATGTCGTTGTGTCCCGGTTTATTCAGTTTTACTGCCATCGTCCATGCGCCTCTCGATTTGCAGCGTCAATTCAATCTCATTATTTTTGCCAACGCGAATGCAGATGTTACGTCGGTGAAATCTCTCAGGCCAGTTTCAACAATTTTCGGGAAAGCCACTCGAGACTCATCAAACCAATCAACAGGTACATCAGCCATTGCCGGTCCCACAGAAATGTAATGATCTCATTGATGACAATCGTCTCACCGCGGTTGGGCAACAGGCCAACCAGTTCGGTTTTCGCCTGACTGATCTCCAGGTACTTTCCGCCGGTGTCTCGCGTGATGCCTGAAAGAACGCGTGTCTGTTGTTCGGGACTGATCGATTCCAACTGCGGCAGCGTCACCTGCAGTTTGCCCTCCAACATTTCGCGTGTGCCAGGAACAGACATTTCGATGCGATAGGTTCCCGAATGCCCTGCACGAAAATCAGCGACGTACTCACCCGCCCGAGTTGGATCGGGCATCATGACAGGTGGTGGCGTCAACGGTCGACCGTCGGGATCAATCACTTCCATGGGCACCGATTCCACCAGTAATGGCTGCAATTTGGCATCCATCAATCTGGCCCGCACGCGAACGGTTTCGCCCAGGATGTACTCATTCCGTTCCAACAGCAGGATGCCGTGCTTGTCACCACGGTTCAGCCGCCCCTGCCCCATTTCACGCACGACGTTGATCCAAAACCGATCGAACACATCTTCGGAAACCTGCCGCAAACGCCAGACCTCTGTTGTGCCAATGTAAAAACAGCGGCCAGAGCCATAAAACTGAGAGGCAAACAGAACAGGCAAACCGAATCCGGCCTCCGCTTTCGGATTACCATACCGCGCGTAAACAGTCGTCCCGGCTTTTTCCCCTCCGGTGGGATAGGCGCGGAAGAACCCGTCAAATTCTTTCCAGGCATCGTTGGCGTCATCATCGGGCGTAATACCCAATTTCAGAAAACCGGCGTCCTGTCCTTCACGCGTCATCTCAACCGGCCACGCCTGCGTTCCATCGTCATCGTCAATCCGCACCGCCAGCAGATTGCTCTGCAGAAAAACCGGGTAGAGTGTCATCAGGTCTCTCCACTCTTCGTCCGGATCTGCCAGTTGCGGCGTAAATACCTCGCCTGCGACCAGCACAACACCACCTGCATCGCGGTCGACCCAGTCCTTCAAAAGTTTCATTCCAGCAGGATCGACGCGCGACCAATCGGCGTCAAAGCAAATAACGACATCGTAATCCTTCGGACGGGTATCATCTTCCTGAAAGTCATCCGCAGAAGGACGACGCGGAAAACCCTCCGGAAATTCGGCCAGCAATGGAGCATCTGCTTCCTGGCTGACCGCCTGCAGGTCGTTCACATCAACCGACTGCAGCCAGACATCAATGTCGATCGACTTGTGACGCTTGAGCATGTTTCGCACAAAGCGGTAATCGCGCGTCGGGCCACCGGCAATCAACAGCACAGACGTATTCCGCTCGATGACCTTGACCGTTTTCAGCTTGATGTTGTCGTCAACCGTCAATTCCGTCACTTTACCCAGCGGCTTCACTTCGACGGTATACTCATAAACCCCCGCTTCGTCCGGCAACACTTCAAACTTCACTTCCGAAGTCACGCCATCCTGATTCAACACGGTTGTTTGCGAGTCAAATTCCGTCGGTTTCCCGCCCGAACCATCCAACCGGCGATTCAATATCACCTCGACGTCGCGAATTCCCTTCTCAACCATCTGCTGACTTTGAATCAGTGCGGTCAGCGAATAGACATCTTTGCCGACATGCACGTCGGTCGGCCCCTGCAATGCGACCACCTGCAAGTTTACCGGCTTGTCTTTGCCACCGACACCGACGGTGATCAACCGCACGTTCGACTTGATCGCGAGGTCGTTGATGGAGTCCGGCTCAATCCCCGCGTTATTGCTGCCATCAGAAAAGACGACGATACCCGAAAGCGTCGGGCCAACCTGCTTGCGAATCAGATCCGAGAGCGCTTCCCCCAACCGTGTTTCATGTCCGCTGGGAGTGATGATATCTTTCCACTTGATTTCGTCCTCTTCTTTTTTGACATTCTCGGGCGGTTCGGCTCCACCTCCGCTCACATTCTCGTCGTCACTCGCATTTTCGACTTCCGCATTCGGATTCTCACCAGGAGTTTCAACCCCGAAACTGCGCGCGCCCTTCATGCTGAAAACATGATGCGGCTGTGCACTGAGCGTCTGGTCAAACGTAAAGACACTCACCTCATGATCATCGCATAACTGGTCAATCAATTCGGTTTCCGAGAGCAACTCCAGGACGGCATCAGCTCGTGTTCTTTTCGACTCCGCTGGTGAAGCCGTTATCACTTCCTTTTCGGGGTAACTCATCGATGTGGAGGTATCCACCAGCAGAATCACGCGCGAAGGCCGGTAGGCGTTTTGTTCCGTACGGGTATGCGGATTAAGGGCGACCACGATAATGGCTGCAATCACCAGCAAACGCAGGCCCAGCAGCCAGAACCGCCAGAACGGATTGAGTTGAGCCGTATCACGAACGTACAGATAGATGACCCAGATCAGGCCAAGCAAGATGCCGCAACCAGCGGCAAAGGTCACCCAGGGATTTTCCGGCCAGTCAAATTCTGCCTGCCGCCAGTTGGCGACTGATTCATCAAACCAGACAGCGAGATTGAATGCTTTCTCGTCGCTGGCGAATAATTTCATCATTTTCATTGTTGCATCGTTGAACATAAAATCGCATCCGCGACGGAAAAGGTTTCCATGATCGACTCGTCAAACCGTTCTGGGATAAAACTGAACTCCGTAGCCAGGACAGGCTTCCGCCAGCCTTTCTTTCCAATCAAGATTCGACCAAAAATCTCCAGAAAATATGGCAGGGAGGCCCCTTGCCCTGCAACTATTGAATTCGTTATCAGGCTGTTTTCGGATGAAAACTGAGTCGATAGGCCAGCATCTGCTCGCCCAGAAACAGCAGGATGATCAAAATCAGCAGCCACATTTTCATTTCCTGCCCCGGCGCTTCCGCTTCAATCCATTCCAATTCACCGGGTTCATGTATGTTGACCTCGACATCATCACCAATCTGTTTCAGCAGATCATCGGTCGAGGCAAGTTTCAGATCGCCTTCCTGCACCGGGACGTTGAAGGCCACCCAGTTCTCCTCACCGCTCAGTCCACCACCTGAGGGATAAACCATGTAGCGATAAATCCCCGGCAGATCGGTTTCGCCGTAATTTGCTACCAGCAAAATCTCATCCGCAGCGGGGAGCGATTCGCCTTCCATCTCTGCTCCATCCCCAACAATTTCGGATGCATCACCTTCATCCGCTTTTTCATTCCCAGCCTTTAATTCGCTCGCTTTGCGACGATCCGCTTTCAAGCTGACCGGTCGACCATCCGGCCCGGTGAAGTCGATGTTCTCACGGTAGTCGATGCTCTTGCGAACGACAGACAACGTTTCGCCCACAGTCATGTTCGCCAATGCCCGGCTCTTGTTGGAGATCCGTCCCATCGTCGCTATACGGATCACCACAGCAGGGCCGAGAAAAATGTTGTTCCACTCGCCACCGGCTGATGTCAGCGATGTGAAGACCCGCCCCTGTCCAAATTGATGATCGAACATCAGCGGATGTTTGGTCCGCACATGTGCAACCGTCTGCACACCATCGTTGCGCACATTGTCGTTGCGTTCCCAGTCTTCCGTGGGTGTCCAGAAACGAAAAACTCGAACGACGCTGGTGAAGGTCTCACCATCGACAAACATCTTCTCGAACGTCTCGTAGTCCTCCTTCAGGCGGATATCCCCGGCCTGGCCTTCTTCTGTCTCCTGTGGATTCAATTCCCGCAGACTCTTCTCGTCCAAAGGCACAGGAAACAGACCACGCGCGTAAAGCTGATCACGATAGAACACCGGATTGATACCACTCCCCAGATACCACGCCAGGCCACCACCATTTCCAACAAACTCTTCCACCGCATCGACTTCATCCTGCCGCAGGCCTGGCACATTGATCATGTAAATGCAGCGGTAATCCTGCAGCGGATTGGTTCGCAAAAAGGCAGGCGTCACAATTTCCGGCGTCACACCATTGACGTGAGGATCACCCAATGCATCGGCCACCAGTCTCGCGGCATCGCTGGAAGTGTCCCCCTGCACCACCAACACGCGGGCGGAATCAAAGACATCGACCGCCACAAAGCGGTGATTATCTGAATCGAGACTGTCCACATCGAGCGCGACTTCCACACGATGTTTGCCCGGTTTGGCGAACGTGACATACTGCGTCTTGCTGACTTCCGCCCCCGGTTCGATCTTGTCAATCACCACCGAAAGCGGGAGCTTTTCACCATCTTTGAAAATGGAAAGCCGCACATCCTCCTCTACCGTTTCACCAAAATTTTTCACTTTGATGTTCAATTCGGTCTCGAAGCCGGAGATCGCCAGATGAAACTCACCCGAAAGTTCGGTGACGGCCAGATTGCGATGTTGCTCATCCACGACTTTCACGAGGTTAACCGTCACATCACTTTCATCCAGCGCCTTGACAGCTTTCGCCATCCCCTTCTGTTCCAGCCAGTCCTGACTACGGAAGTCGGAGATGAAGTAAACATGATTGATGTTCGTCTGATCATCCTTGAGATATTCCCGCACTGCTTCCAGCCCCTGAGCCGGATCGAGTGTTTGATGTGAGCAGGAAATGCTCTTCATTTTTTCGAGGACGTCTTTCATGAAGTCATCGGTGATTTCCCGCTGTGTGAAGAATGGTTGCTCGGTGTCGGAGAGCAGATACAGCGTCAAGAGTTGTGATCCCGGCTGCTTAGCTGCCTCCTGGACGATTCGATTGACAACTTTCACGCCTTCTTCAAAGGCAGTCTCCTGCCCAACTTTGTCCCGCATCGAACCGCTGTCATCCAACACGACCACATGATGAGTCTTGACCTGCGTCAGCGCGGCCAGTTGACGCGAGTCCCAGATGAATCGCGACAGAAGTGCAACAATCGCCAGCACGATCAGAATGCGGAGCAGCAATAACAGGAGTTGCTGAATCAGCACGCGGTTCTGATTGCGTTTCTTGCTCTGCAGCAGAAATTCCATTGCCGCAAACCGCACCCGTCGATAGCGCATGCGGTTGATCAGGTGAATGATGATTGGCGACACGACCATCGCCGCACCACCTGCGACAAAGGTTGCGTTCACGAAATGGGAGGTAATCCAGGCATCCATCAAACATATCCATCAAACAATCGACAGCCAAACACTTGCCTTCAAACAGGATTGGCTCGCCGACGTGTTCTTTCTGTTTCAGTTTTTACCCGTTGTTATTCGGTTTGCGGTCGTTGTCCAAGCCAGAATCACCGGAAAAGCCGGTGGATTAACCTGGATTCAGTTACGAACTGACTGCCGCATTCCGATTCGGTGATTCAAATAGTGAGCCAACGCTGCATCGAGATGTTCACTCGTCCGAATCGTCTGATAGTCGACCATCGTTCGGGCACAGTAACCGCGAATCTCATCCATAAATTCATTCACCGCTTCGACGTAGCCTTCTCGCAACGCCCGCGGATCACAAACAAGATCGTCCATTTCCTCCATGCCTTCAAACTTTGTCGTACCGGAGTAGCTGAAATCGAGCTCCTCATCATCCATAATGTGAAAGATCATCACGTCATGTCCGCGATGCCGCAGCATTTTCAAGCCGTGAAACAGACTCTCCCGATCGACAAACAGATCGGAGATCAGCACGACCATCCCTTTTCGTGATTCCTTCTCCGCAACTGTCGCCAGCACGTTGTGAATGTCGGTCTTCTCTTTCGGATCTTTTGCGTCCATTGCCGCCAGCAGCGAGTGCAGATGATTCTGCTTACTCCGCGAGGGAACAATCTGGCGAATGTCGTCATCAAACGACACCATGCCGACGGAGTCCTGCTGACGCAGTAACAAATACGACAGCGCCGCTGCAACGGTGCAGCCATATTCGTACTTGGTCATCGCACCGGAGCCAAACAGCATCGACTCACTCAGATCAACCAGTAACCACGTCCGCAGATTGGTTTCCTCTTCAAACTGCTTGATGTAGTATTTGTCGGTCTTGGACCAGACCTTCCAGTCGATGTGCCGCGTATCGTCGCCCGCAACATACTCCCGGTGCTGCGCAAATTCGACCGACTGCCCGAAATAGGGACTGCGGTGCATGCCGGAGAGAAATCCTTCCACCACACTCCGCGCCCGAACTTCCAGTCGCGAAATGCGCGACAGCTCCTCAGGCCGCAAAAATCTTCTGTAGTCTCGGGTCACTGGTCAGCTCGCCTTCTTTTGAGGGTGTGACATCCACCAACTTTTCAATCACCTTATCCGACGAGACGCCTTCACTCTCAGCAGAGAAGTTCGTCACAATCCGATGTCGTAACACCGGCAAGGCCAATGCCGCAATATCATCGGTCGACACATGCGCCCGGCCATTGAGCAATGCGCGAGTTTTGCCACCAAGCAGGAGGTATTGCACGGCTCGCGGACCGGCCCCCCAACTGAGCCATTCGTTCACAAAGTCGGGACAACCAGGCTGATTGATACGCGTCTGACGAACCAACGCCAACGCGTAATCAACGACATGATCAGTCACCGGCACCTGACGCACAATCTTCTGCAATTCCAGAATCTCATCGCCGTTGAGAACGGGTTCGATATCGTCAGTTTGAACGGTCGTTGTCACCTTGGCGATCTGCCGCTCTTCCTCGAACGATGGATAATCAACAAACACTTTGAACATGAAGCGGTCCTGCTGCGCTTCCGGCAACGGGTAAGTCCCCTCCTGCTCGATCGGGTTTTGAGTCGCCAGCACGAAGAAAGGATCAGAAAGTGGATGCCGCGTCCGGCCAACGGTCACCTGACGCTCCTGCATCGCTTCCAGCAAGGCGGCCTGCGTTTTCGGTGGCGTTCGGTTGATTTCATCCGCCAGCACAACATTGTGAAACAGCGGGCCTTCGATAAACCGGAACTCGCGGGCACCTGTGTCGCGGTTTTCCTGCAGCACATCAGTCCCGGTGATGTCCGCCGGCATCAGGTCGGGCGTAAACTGCACGCGGGCGAAGGTCATCGAAAGCGATCGGGCCAGCGTGCTGATCATCAATGTCTTCGCCAACCCAGGCACACCTTCCAACATACAATGCCCACGAGCGAACAGTGCGATCAACAACTGCTCAACCACATGATCCTGCCCGATGATTACCTTCGACATCTGATCGCGGATGCTCTTGTAAGCCTGGCTTAACTTCTGAATCGACTCTTCTGAATTCACGGAACCAGTTTCACTAACCATTTGCACTCACCCTCAAAACTACGGCACTGAAGCGATCCAACCGGCCACAGGCTTCCCCCTGAGTTCTCCGGCTGAATGAAATCGATGCCCGACTCATGGCAATTCCCAAAATGTTTTGACTGCAACGACTTTTGACATCTCAAGCAAAGTTTACCAACGTCAAAAATGTGTCGACAGAGTTTACCCGGCTTGCCTGACCGGAAGTCGACATCAACAAGACGTCCAGCATAAGAATTCCTCACGCAATTTTCTCGAAACTTTGTGAACACAGGGATTTCGGATAATGCGACAACTGGTGGCTCAGCCCAGCAGTGGCGAGAGACATGTTTTCCATACGGGTGGACAGGATACCCATGACACCCGAAAAACACATTCCCATAACGGCGTTGCAAGAAGCGACAACGGAACGGGTTATGTCAATCCGCACCCTGAAACGCAGCTTTGACAAGGCACTGGAGCATGCCAGGAGCAATTTACCTTCCGGTGTGATGCCTCTGGCTCATGGGGGCCTGTGTTTGCGGCAGGTGAAACGACGCCCATCACGGCACAGAAGAGTGTCGTACGCTCTAATTCAATCCTTCATTTAATCTCAAAATCATCTCATCCACCGTTTCCAGGTACTCGTGCGACACATCATGCACGTCCCAGCGGTCATCCGGCGTAAGGAACAACTCCGGCTCTGGTTCGAACTCATCTTCGATCGGCAGTTGTCTTCGCAAAAAGAAATCTCGCGAAATCAACCCGATGGAATCTCCGTCGGTTCCGAGCAGGGCATGTATTCGTGTTTTCACTTGAGGATCTTCACACGCACCAAGCAAATTGACTCCGGCCCATTCCTCATCATCGGTTACGCAACCATGCCAGGCGAGCAACGTTGGCAAAACATCGACCGACTGCGTCAGGCAATTGCGATGCCCGCGGTTTTCCTCTCCCGGCAGATGCAGCAACAACGGCGTGTGTGCAAGTTCGTGAGAGGCATTCTGTCGGGAGTGTTCATCCTGCACTCCTGGCGACAGGGCAATGCCTCGCGCGGCTGTGAAGATGACCAGTGGCATTTCTGAATCCCCGACGACCTGCAACTCATCCAGCAATGGCCCGAGAATACGATCGAACTCTCGAACATGCCCCCCACAAACCGCAGTGAGAACCTGCAGTGCGTCGTTGTTCAAACTATCAGCCAATTTGTCATCGCGGCAGCGGCTCCGCAGCTTCTGGTCAATTTTCAGCAAGCCGGAGAGAACCTCATCTTCTGCCACTTCGCCTTCCGCATTCGCGACACATTCTTCCTCCGTGAGTTCATCGACGGGGTCCGAAAGCAGATCAGATTCTGATTCCACTTCGACTGTGACCACATGAGACTGCCCCAGTTCCAATTCGTCCTCACCCCAATCCACTATTTCCGGGAGTTCGAGTGATTCCAGATCGTCCAGCACAGTCTCCACGTCCGGCATGAAATCGACCGGCAATCCGGGCAGATGCACCCACAGCAACCAGTCGTCTGTTGATCGCAGTTCCTGAAGTTTTTCAACCGCCTGCTGGACAACCTGTTCCTGAACGCACGGTGAGCCGGCTTCATTGCCTGCAGTCTGTTCAACAGCAGGAATAATCACCTCACTAAACAGGTCAGGTGGAACCGGTACGATCGACTCCACGTTGGTAGAATGCACCAGGCAGGTCCGCACGTTTCCAACACGCAATTGGAAAAAGGGCGATTGAAATGAAGTACCAGAACCTTCAGCGTGATGAAGTGATTCAAATTTGCCCGTCCACCACGCATGAGACGTCGGTGATGACGAGAGGTCTTCGGCATAATTCCGGTGAAAAACCACGGACTGAGTCGCCAGCCGATCGATGTGCGGAGTATCGATCCAGAGATTTCCGTAGCAGCCAAGCTGATACAGAGGCAGACGTTCAACGGTGATGACTACGGTTTTCATATCGGCGATATCATATCAACCGGAATAGAACGTCACCACGGTCACTCACTGCTCCAATGCTATTTCAGCGTATCAAGACGTCGCTGGATTTCCGTTGCCAATGGCCCGCTGGCTCTCCTGGCCGCCATGCGATAATAGATTTTGGCAACATTCGCTTTGTCGGCAGCTTCTGCTGCCTGGGCTTTTTGATAATAGCCCATTGCCTGGTTCTGTAATGCCAATTGCGCCTGCTGGTTCGCCACACGAACACGACCTGGCGATCCCAACACAGGATCGACACCCGCATTCCGGGCACGCAATGCGTTTAGATTCTGCTGTTGCTGTTGCACGATCGCGGCCTGGATTTGCGCTTCAGCAGGATGCCGCAACGTTTGCTGCTGATTGAAGACATTCTGCTGCATGGGAATCTGACCGCTGGGGACATTGAAGAATCCCGCACTCGGCGTGATCGGCACCAGCCCCGTCACGAACGGAACCTGACGCCCGGCAAAAAAACTGACCGGCTGCCCGCTCTGCGTCGTGACCATTGGTGTGGTAGTGATATGACGCCGTTGATATCCCTGCGATGCATTGAAATTGACATTCGTCTGGCTGTTACCCCGGTTGATACTAAAACCGCCGGATATCCCGGCGTTGGGATCGAACCCACCAAAGGGAACTGGTGCCGCACCGCCACCAAACCGCGCGGTGAAATTTCCATTCCGATGGGTCCAGCCAATGTTTGTATTCTCAAAAAATCGATCACCGACACTCTGGAAGGGCTGCCTGATCGTTACCTGCTGGGCATTTGCCGATTGCACAGGAAACAAACCCGCAGAAAGCCCCAGAACCAAAGCGATCATCAAGGTTCGTTGCATCGATCCATCTCTCCGTTTCATAATCAGGTTGGAACACACATTGCTGTGTTTTGCGTCTGGTATATCATGTCCACAAGTATTCTCTCGATACAAATACATGAGAATTGCCTCAAACCTTACAAAGGACGGGGCAACTGGCGATTCAAAATACGGGCGTCTTCATCGTCGAACGTCGAACTTGCTGCTTCGTGAGAATTGACCACTGAACACAAAGTTGATACAAATATCTTCTCGCCAATTGAGCCGTGATGCGCTGAATGACCAGTCATCTGGAGGCGAAAACTCAGTCGAAATCATGTCCGGGCGGAGATCCGCCTCATGACATAAACCTATATTTTCAAAAAAGCAAGGTCTACCTCTATGGGTCGTGTAGAACGCTCTCGCGAGTTGGCCCGCCGACGTATCCGGCGAGCAAAAATCAAGAAACTTCGCACCAAATACGAAGCTGCCAGCAGCGGTGGTGAAAAAGAGGAAATTGCTGCGAAAATTCGGCGGATCAGTCCATTTGCGTCAGTTGAATTGGCAAAAGGTGAGAATTGATATCAACCGGGGGGGTTCTGGCGATTGGCCATTGATCCCTGCCTGAGTAAACTCCAAGGCCAATATGAGTCTGAGGGAGCATTTTCTGCTGCGATAACGACTGGCCAGATTGATCCCAGGTGCGTGATCCCAATCTTATCCGCGGCTTTGCGTCACCATTCAGTTCTTTGGCGGAGCATCCGGTTCCGGCTCTGGTTTGATGGTAGCCAGGTCTTTAATTTTCTCGTCCGTTTCAGAGCTGGTCTGTTGAAACGCGTCGTCGCTATCTCGTCCTGCTGCCCACAATAAACCGCGTGTGACCACGTCGAGGTATTGCGGATCGACCATCGTCTCGTTGTGGTGACCAATGGTTGTCGCGAAAACACGGGTCTTGTTTTCCCCGTAAGCATTGGTCCAGACGCAAACCTGTGGCTTGTTGTCAGTCCGACGTCTGGCGTGAGCCAGCGGTGTGGCAGTCTCATGAATTTTCGCTGCGTTGTAAAGCTCGCCCTTTGGCGTCAGCCATTCATCCCCCAACCCTTTGGTGATGAAGTGATCGGGCTTGAGATTCTCCACTCGGAAGGCATGATGCGGTCCGTGATTGTGAGAAGTCATCCCACAAAAATCAAACCAGCGATTATCCTTCGTGCGATAGCAGTGCATCGCGCAATGGATCAGCACTGCAGGCGTGCCATCTTTGTGCGGCTGTAAAATGTTGTCGACCCAATCCTTGTCGGTAACATGCGCAAAGCACTCGTTGTGGAGAACGACATCGTAGCCCTTCGCCCAGTCCTTGCTTTCATACAGAGGGATTTTGACATTCCCTTTCGTTCCTCCCTGATGCACGATCGTCCATTTGACATTTGCTCTTGCGGAGATTCCCCGCGACAGAATCAACTTCTGCCGGGCATAGTCGTGACAACAGCCGCCGGTGATCATCAGAGCATTGATCGGTTTTTGCGAAGAGGACTTCTCCTCTGCCAGACCGGAGATTTGAGGGCAAATCACACTCATAATCAGCAACAGGGAAACATGGTAATTCTTCACAACAGCGATTCTCTCTGAAAAAGAAAAAACAACTGAAAAAACAGGAATCGAATCAACTCAGTTTTTGGGTACCGACTTCTCGTACGCCTTTTCCTTCGACTCATCTGCGCCGAACGACTTGCGGAAATTGTTGACTTCGGCAGCAACTGTCTTCTGCTTGCCAACCAATTTCAAATAATAGATTCCTTTGTTCTCGATCACGAGAATCACGGCACACATTCGCATACCGGGAACATCCTTCGTCTTCTGCAAAAATGGGGGACCATCCGGTTTTTTGTACGTCCCTGAGAGATCGACGAAGACATAGTTCCCGATGTCTCCTTCGCCAGTGCTGATTTTCGCCGTCCGTCCCTGCGGCTGAAACTTGCCAATCCAGCGTTCGATATTGCTTTTGACATCGCCTCCGGCACCAAAATTGAAAATCGAGAGTTCCGACGCCTTGTCATCCCCCTTTGTTGCAGGAATTGCGAATTGTCCGAGACGCAATCGTGCCTTCGGCTGCTCCTTCATCCAATGAGACGGGACTTGCAGTGTGAGGTCGTTGAACGTCTCTGATTTAGTCTTGTCATCTGCCTGAAGACGGGCGTTGCACATGAGCAACGCGGCCCCAGAGATCAGCAGTGAAACTGTCAATGTTCGAATCATCATCAATAGGTCCCTGTTGTTTTTTTGTCCCTGATTGTGCGGTCAGGCGATTTCTACGGTCGAGCGACGGTCGTTTCCATCTTTTCATTCTATTCATTATATCGGATTCGATGCGTATCGGCGAGTGGTCGGCAACTGGAAGAGAACTGCGTTTCCGCTTTTCATTTGATCATCGGCAATGCTTGAGAACTGGCAATCGTATCGCTGCAGCCATAGAATCACGCCTGTGTGTCAATCGAACATAAGCAAAACCGAGAAGGCTGAAGCGTGAACAACGGTTTTCATTTACGAACGATGCAACCGGCTGATCGCGAAGCAATCTCGCGACTGATCTTTCATTCTACGAATCAGTACTACGAGTCGATCGGTCGCGAACCGATTTTTCAAGGTGAGGAACTCGATCCCGCGATCATGTTCGACGTCTATCAGACGCTCGATCCCAATCAGGGACTTGTGGCGGTTGATAACAAGACGGACGGAATCATCGGACTCTGTTTTGTGCATCCGCGTGAAACGCATTTCTCCCTCGGCATCATGAACGTGCATCCGGACCATTTCGGACGGGGTGTGGCCCGGACATTGCTCTCGCGCATCATCGAGATGGCGATGACTGAGAACAAACCGGTGCGACTTGTTTCCAGTTGTCTCAATCTCGATTCGTATTCGCTCTACACGCGGGCAGGGTTTATCCCCTTCTGCACATTTCAGGACATGTTTCTCGAAGTGCCGGAAAATGGCCTGACTTTTGACCCGCCGAATGACCTGATCGTTCGCCCCGGCAGGCTCGACGATGTGGAGGGGATGGTGGCGATTGAACGGGAGGTGGCAGGAATAACCCGGCGAAACGACTACGACTATTTCCTGCGGAATGACAAGGGATTCTGGCATGTCTCGGTTGTTGAATCGAACGGCCAACTCGATGGGTTTCTCATTTCGTGTGGTTCACAGGCATCGAATATGCTCGGTCCCGGGGTTGCACGCACGGAAGATCAGGCGATCGCCTTGATTTATGCGGAACTCAATCAACACGCAGGACACACGCCGGTCTTTCTCGTCCCCGTGAATTGCGGTGAACTTGTGCAGCAACTCTACAAATGGGGTGCGCGGAATTGCGAAATGCATGTGGCTCAGTCATACGGACTGGCTCAACAACCAGCGGGCATTATCATGCCGACGTTCCTGCCGGAATCAGGCTGAGCGTATACTCGCATGGATTGATCGGCAAAACACCCGAATAATGCGTTATCCCGTCTTTAGCAAAACGGCGATTGTGGCAGGGACCGCCGTTGCGGGCGGGTTCCTGTGGGAGGTGGCACGCAATGCGTTCCCTCAGAAAAATACCGCATTGTACTGTTTTTCCTGAAGCGTATTACGCTCTTCTGTCCCGCGATGGACGTCGTTCGGCCTGCAAACGCAGACTCCCACGAGCCAGAGACGTCACACCAGATGGTAAACTGCTATAATGCGCAATACGGCGATCCTGTGAATCCTGTCAAAAAAATTTCTTTGAGCCTGATGTAATCGGCTCCTTCCGATTTTCGTCCGATTCATGCATACCTGGTCAATTCCAATCCTGGAAGTCTGGATCGTTGCCAGACGCTTTGATCGCCTGGAGTTCTATTAAGAGTAGCAGCCATCGTAAACGATTGGCTGATGTTTGTCCTGAGCGCGGAAAAACAGCCCACCGGTTCAAAACCGGCGGGCTGATTTTTGATTCCCGACACATGCTGGTGACTATTGGATCTTGTAACCGGCAAGGTGAGGATTATTTTTTGCGAACTCCGCAAGTTTTTCTTTGTAAGAGTCGTCGCCTTTTGGCACTTTGAAAGATGCGGTTTTTGCAGTGTGATCGGTTTTGATATCAGCGATACCATCAATTTTTTTCAAATCGCCCCGGACCGAGGCGGCACATCCTCCTCAAACCATGTTCGGAACACTGAGACTCACCAGTTGCAAATTGGCACTTTCCGCCGCACTGGATTGCCTGTTGTTCGCTCCTGTGGTGTCGAGACCGTCTGCCTGTTGGCAACCCAGCCAGCCCACTGTCAACCCTGCTGCCAGCAGAGCCATCGCTGTTCTGTTCATCGAAAACCCTCTCTTTTCACAAAAGTTTCGGGATGCACGTGTTGCACTTCCCACACAATCTCTTTTACAGGCAACACGTTGGGGAAATCAACCCCGGTTGTGACCAGACCGAACTGGCCATCGGTTATTTGAAAGATTATTCTCCGGAACCGGACACGACAGTGAAGAATCTCACCTTCGGAAGAATAATGGAGAAACAACCAGGATTTTTGATGGAAAAGATCGTCAGAGCATATTACGTTCTACATCGGGAGAAATTCATGAAGTATTTTCTGTCCATCGGTTTGGGAACATTCGCCTGTTTATTTTCCTCGACACCTGTTGCGGCTGATGAACTCACTGCCTATATCGGCACTTACACCCAAGGAGACAGCAAAGGCATCTATCACCTGCATGTCAAAGTTGATAGTAATACCCTGAAATCCGCAAAATTGGAACTGGCAGCCGAAACGACGAATCCCTCGTTTGTCGCCCTTCATCCTGATGGGAAACATCTCTATGCAGTTGGAGAGTTTGGGGATTTTAACGGCCAGAAATCCGGCGCTGCTTCCGCATTCGCCATCCAGGAAGATGGCAGTTTGAAACAGATCCGCTCGCAACCTTCGCATGGCCGGGGTGCCTGCCATCTGGTGGTCGATCATTCTGGCAAACATGTGCTGGTGGCCAACTACGGTGGGGGAAACGTCGCTTCATTGCCGATCCGCAGCGATGGCTCACTCGGTCAAGCAACGAGCGTCATCCAGCATGATGGCTCCAGCATAAACCCCAGGCGGCAGAAAGGCCCGCACGCGCATTCGATCAATGTCGATCCCACCAACAAGTTCGCGATGGCAGCCGACCTGGGAATCGACAAAATAATGATCTACAAATTCGATGCAGCGACCGGCCAGCTTTCGCCGAATGACCCGGCTTTTGTGAAAGTGAAACCAGGCAGCGGACCACGTCATTTCGCCTTTCATCCCAACGGCAAATTTGCGTTTGTGATTAACGAACTGTTACTCACAGTGACGGCCTTCGATTTCGATTCGTCCTCGGGCAAACTGACACCGCGACAAACTATCTCCACACTGCCCAAAGGGGAAAAGAAGACCGGCTCAACGGCGGAAATCCAGGTCCATCCGAATGGAAAATTTGTATACGGCTCGAATCGTGGTCACGACTCGATCGTCGTCTACATATTCGACGAAGCGACTGGTCAACTGAAATATGTCGCGAATGAACCGATCCATGGACAGACACCACGCAACTTCGGCATTGATCCCACCGGAAAATACCTGCTCGCCTGCGGTCAGAAAAGTGGAACGATTACCGTTTTCCGAATTGATCAATCGACCGGTCGCCTGCAGAAAATCGGCGAACCGATCAAAGCGCCCACCCCGGTCTGTGTGAAGTTCGTGCCGTAATACTCGATTGTTTCGACCATACAGAACTTTCTCCGAACTCTTCATTTCATGAGAAATTTTCCATGAACCGCCCTCTTCGACTTTGTCTCTGTCTGTTGGGATGTTGGATTTTCACCGCACAACTGGCGCAAGCGGAACATGAATGGCCACAATGGCGCGGCCCGGAAGGTCAGGGACACGCGGTGACTGCAACAAACCTGCCGACCGTCTGGAGTGAAACGAAAAACGTCGCCTGGAAGACCCCCATCATCGGGCAGGGACATTCTTCGCCAGTGATCTCGGGCGAGGAGATCTGGTTGACGACCGCCGTGGATCAACCCGCCGATGACGCCGACAAAGCCGAACGACTGAAGGTCAACACGGGCAATCAACCGCTCAATATCGCAGCAAAGGTTACATTTTATGCGCTCTGCATCAATCGCGACACGGGCAAAATCGAAAAGAACGTCAAACTCTGGACGGTCGACAAGCCGCAATGGGTGCATCAACTCAACACTTACGCCTCCCCTTCCCCCATTCTGCGCGACGGAAATTTGTATTGTCACTTCGGCAGTTTTGGCACTGGCTGTGTGAATACGAAATCGGGCAAAGTGGTCTGGATGAATCGCGAACTGGAAGTAATGCACGAAAACGGTCCGGGCAGCACACCTGCGTTGTGGAAAAACCGTTTGATTCTCACATTCGATGGCAGTGACAAACAGTTTGTTGCCGCTCTCGATACCGAAACCGGAGAACTCGCATGGAAGACATTCCGCAGCGGCAAATTGAATTCCAATCCGCAATTGCAGAAGTCGTACTGCACGCCTGCCTTCATCAAAGTTGCCGGAAAGACTCAGGTCGTCTCGCCGGGAGCAGATTGGATTTACGCCTACGATCCTGCCGATGGCAAAGAGTTATGGCGGGTCGCTTATGGTCAACTCGGTTTTTCACTCGTTCCCCGTCCAGTGGTTGGCCACGGCATGATTTATATGAGTACCTGCTTCGGCAAAACGCGAGTGCTGGCCATTCGCTACGAGAAAAATGGAAAACCGGTTACACCGCACATCGCCTGGCACACAAACAGGCAGGCCCCTAAAATGCCCTCGCCCCTGTTAGTGGGTGATGAACTCTATTACCTCGCTGATAACGGCATCATCACCTGTGTCGATGCACATTCGGGGGAAGAAGTCTGGAAATCACGATTGGGGGACAACTTTTGTTCTTCTCCGGTTTTTGCAGACGGAAAGATTTTCGTTTTCAGTCGAGAGGGAGAATGCACGGTCATCAAACCAGGCCGGACATTCCAGGAAATTGCCACCAACCAGCTCGATGGCGGCTTTTACGCTTCTGCAGCCGCGATCAATAACACACTCTATTTGCGAACCGACAAAGCTCTGTATCGTATTGAAGCGAATTAGAACATATCACGCTCTTCTGTGTGCCGCGATGCACGTCCTTTGATCTGCAAATACAGGCTCCCACGAGCGAAAAGTGTCACACGAAAAGGTAAACTGCTCTAGAAAATGAACGCCAAAGACCGATGCGATTCACTCTAAAGCCAGTGTTAGAAATGGGTTGTGAAGGAATCTGGTCGCGTTTTTTTCGTCCAATTTATTTTCACAGCGAGTTCTCCATGAATCTTTTCATGACGGCCCCTGGAACCTGCCGGCACATCAATGGCGCCGTTATGTGGACATGACCACCAGTGGAAAGCATCGTGGGGAATGAGATTACCGCTGAGCCGCGTCGAGCGCCTGCAACAAGGTTTTCAAGTCGTGTTCGTATTCACTGGCCAGGTCAGCTTTGACGAGATGCCGGTGAAACTCCGCCGCTCCGGTTTCTTCCAAATCTGCCGCCACAGCTGAGTAGAATCGCTTCTCTGGATCCGGCTCAATTAATTTGCGAATCAGGTTGATCAACGAATCGTTGTGCGTCAGATCCGAAGGCAACAGGTCTTCGACGCGATGATGCAACGCGAATTTCGCTTTCGTCAATTCATCAAAACTTTCGACATGCAGAAACGGGGATTCGCCGGAAAGCATTTCGAGCAAGATGTACCCCAAACTCGCCAGGTCGGACGAGACTGTGTAATTGGCCCCCTGCAGTAATTCCGGCGCTGCATAGCGGGGCGTCCAGGTCCAGCGATTGGGGAGTTCGCTCAAATCAAAGGCTGATCCGAAATCGATGATTTTGGAATGCCCGGTCAACTTGATCATGATGTTGGACGGCTTCAGGTCCGCATGAACAATGCGTTGCTCGTGCAAAGCCGCCAGACCGGTAAGGCAATCCCGCAAGATGGCAATTGCCACGCCCGGCTTGAATCGGATGACCTTGCCATCGCGTGTGGCGATCACATCGTTGATGTAATCCCACGTCGTCTGATCGACATTGGATTCGAGTTGATCGAAGACGACAGGTTTCATGAGATGGCTGAGATCGTAGCCTTCGACCCATTCCATCACCATGATATCGATGCCATTTGCCGTAACGACATTGTGAATATCAAGCAGATGGTCCTGTTGGATCTTGGCAAGCCGCATTGCTACGCGCGCCAACCGAGCCATTTCCAGATCGTACAATTCCTTGGATTCGTAGGGTACGGGACTGAAAATTTTCAAGGCAAGTCGGAATGCGACATCGTGTGCACCGATCCGATCCACAAGGTAGACCACGCCCTGCCCACCCACTCCGATTTGCTCTTTCAACTCGTACCGAACATCCCAGGAAATACTGCTTTCGTTTTGCAACGATTCATACTGACCGGTGAGTTCGTCCAGCTTCAGACCGTGCGCATCGATAACAAACTCTGTTGCTTCTCCACTGAGGGGCGAATGAAAGAGTTCAGTCCGGGCATGTGCGTCAATCGGGTCGGAGTCGGTCATTTTTCCAATACGGTTCAATGGACAGGAGCTGAGCCTGAGACAGGGAAACTATAGTGAATTGGCGAGGAGACATGAATTGGAATACCCACACATGAAACAAAGACCAAACATCCTCGATGCGAAGACGAGTAGACATTCGATTCGACTGTGAAAAAATGGCGATACAAAAATGAAAATTTGTCGCTTTTGTTTCTTTCCGAAGTCGTCACAGGTCGATATACTGATCTCTCCATCGATGAGAGCGATCAGTCGATTTTGCCATGAACAACTCGCCATTCTCCCCGGTGTTATTTGCATCAACCTGTTTGATGAAAGCTGTTTACGTTTCAATCCACTTCATTTGTGTTTTGGAATCGTGCGGAGGATTTGGCTGATACGAATGATGTTGTACATTGACGCGGGGTGGAGCAGCCCGGTAGCTCGCGAGGCTCATAACCTCGAGGTCGCAGGTTCGAATCCTGCCCCCGCCACTTGCTTTTCCAGTAGCAAAACTGGAAGACTGCTAAGTTATACGAAAGGCCGATGCCGAGAGGTGTCGGCCTTTTCGCGTTCTATCGCCAGTTCTGGCAACAGTTTCGAGCGTCGCCGTTGGTCTCTGATTGGCAATCTCGCC
>JANQSH010000114.1 GCA_028284145.1 Planctomycetaceae bacterium
ACATCACCCAGAAAGTAAACTGTTCTAGTGAACCGTCAAGACCGAAAAGAAGGGTTGATGAAGTTGCAAGGAGCGACAACGGAGCGGGTTATGTCAACCGTTCCCCCAGCAAAGCCTTGACAAGGCACTAGGTCGTGTCCTGCCAGCGGGTGATCGAAAAAACAGGATTGTTGCATCACACATGATCGAATTTCGTCCGGTCGATTCGGCCGATAACACACCGACACCAAAGGAACAGCAACAGCGGCAACCGGCCTCTCAACCTCCCCCTGCACCTCCACATCCCGACCAGATGCAACCTGCGCCTGCGCAACCGGGTCAGCATCCTGCACCGCCGCCCGGCTATCTGCAATATCCACCGCCACCCCTGGGTTATTACTATCCACATGGTCCGGCTTATCCACCGCAGCCGATTCCTCCCCAGGGAATGTCGCAGCCTGGAGGACCGATATCTGCTGGCCCGATGCCCGGCATGCCACAACCGGGCATTCCGCATCTCTCATCTGGATCACCTCCAGTGCTGGTTGCACAACCGATACAACAGGGACCGCCAGCATCCGGCCCTTCGGGACAACAGACATTTCGTCGCAATGCGCCGGGTGGCAAATTGATTCAGGTTCATCCCGAAGACGAACAGGATCAAGGCCCCCGTTCGGTAGGAGATCGCATTAAAGGCGAAGCAAAAAAGGGTGCGTCCGGCTTGATGGTTAGCGCCATCTTTCACGCCATTCTGCTGGTCGTCTTCGCGCTGATGGTTGTCACCCAGAAGTTTGGATCGTCCGTCTTTACGCTTGATTCGAGTTGGGTGTCAGGGCAGCTTTCGGAGAACTCCGCTGCAAGAGGGGCTGGCCCTGTGCAGTTGAATCAATTGAACCTGGACAACCTCGACCAGCCGGAAGTTGTCGAAAACAACCCGAGCGAAAATGAGGGAGAAAACGGCGCTGGCGAAGAGGGCAATCAGGGGCGCAGCGTCCGTCCGGTGAATGTCGAGCGACTGCTGGTCAATCGTTCAACGCGCATCCGCAAGCAGATGCTGCAACAGGCCGGTGCCAATGATCAGACCGAGCAGGTCATCAACAGCGGGTTGATGTGGCTGGCCCGTCATCAGGGACCATCAGGGAAATGGCGATTGCATGAAGGCTACCCCGATCCTGGCTGGTCGACCATTCGCACAGACACCGGAGCGACCGCATTGGCATTGCTCGCCTTCCTCGGAGCGGGTTACACGCATGTCGAAGGAGACCATTCAGGCATCGTTCGAGCTGGCCTCAACTGGCTGGTGGGTGTGCAAAAAGAGAACGGCAACCTGCACGATCACAATGAATTCGGCCGTAAGTCGACGTACTACGCACACTCGCAGGCGACAATTGCACTCTGTGAAGCCTATGCCATGACGGGCGAAGTTTCGCTTGAACGACCGGCTCGACTGGCGGTCAAGTTCCTGCTCGACTCGCAACACCCCACCAATGGTGGCTGGCGATATCAGCCACAAACCGAACAATCCGAAGGAGATCTCTCGGTGACCGGGTGGTGCCTGATGGCGCTGCACGCGGCTCGCAATGCCGGGTTTCCCGTGCCTGATGATACGTTTTATCGAGCGGCCAATTTTCTCGATTCGGTCCAACTCGATGAGGGTGCCCGTTACAGGTACATGCCGTCTGACCCCGATTCCAAGGTCAGCCTCGCGATGACCGCATCGGGGTTACTCGGACGGCAATACCTCGGCTGGCCCAAAGACCATCCTGCGTTGCAGGAAGGCATCAAAGACCTGCTGCTGGAACGGCATCAACCGAACTGGATTGAGGGTCGGCGAAATCTGTATGCTGCCTACTACCAGGGAAATGTGTTGCACAACTTCGATGAAAAAATGTTCAGGAAATGGTACAAAGAATACAACAGGATCATCATCGAGAATCAGGTGCGCATCAGTACGAAGAAGAAAGGACTGGATACACATGGAAGTTGGAATCCAACGAAGCCGGCTGGCTCTTTCGATGAGCATTCCAACATCGCCGGTCGGCTTTACTTCACGGTTCTAAACCTGCTGATTTTGGAAATGCCTTTCCGCTACAGCCCGGTTGCCATCGATGCAGGCGTCTGATGCGTTTTCAGAAGAAGACAGGATTCCCACTTTTGTGGGAATGACGGAAGAGAGGGGAAGCTGGCCAAAAGAAAACGGGAGCGGATGGGAATCGAACCCACCAGATCTCTTTTCAGAGGTCTCACTGGGTTTGAAGCCCAGGGCGGTCACCAGATCCGCGTACGCTCCCCGAAACATTGATAGATTGCCTCAAGGCCTATGCTAGCAATAATGTGACGGTGACAACAGCGTACAAACGGTCAGTTTTGAATGCGTGATACGCTTTATCTGGAATCGCCCCAGCGCTTCATCAATTGATGCTCCACTCCCAATTGATCGCAAATGCGGGCAACAACAAAATCAATCAAATCGCCCAGACAATTCGGTTCGTGGTAAAGCCCGGGCATCGCCGGCAGCACAATCACCCCCGCGTTGGACAATGTCTGCATGTTGGCCAGGCCGATTTCATCCAGCGGAGTTTCGCGCGGCACGACAATCAGCGGTCGGCGTTCTTTCAAATGCACATTTGCCGCCCGGTGAATCAGGTTGCTCGACAGGCCGCTGGCCAGGCTGCCCAACGTTCCCATCGAACAGGGACAGATCACCATGCCGGATGTCTGGAAGGAACCGCTGGCAATTCCAGTCATGAAATTCTGGAAGTGGTGAAGGTGCAAACGAGCAAAGGCATCGCTTTTGTTTTCTGCATCGATCGCCCAACGGCGTTCGGGCATTCCTGCGGGTGTCGCGAACAGGAATTTGAACAGTGGTGATTCCGGGTTTACTGTTTTCCGGTCGGGAAAGATCACATCGGCAGAGAAATCGTTCAACGTCACAGGCAGGCCCAGTTCGTGACCAACCACCTGAACACCAGCCGGACTGATGGTCATATGGACCTCTGCACCAGATGCAAGCAGCACATCCAGAAGTCGAACTGCATATGCGGCACCACTGGCTCCGGTAATGGCAACGACAAACTGAGGCATGAAATGTTTCTCGCCAAAACAATGCAAGTGGCAACGGCCATCTTCAACCGGTCGACGTGATAACATCCCGGACAGCCGTATCCGACTGACCGACGACTGAACCCTTGCGACCGCAATACAAAGTTGCGATGCCAAACGTCAAAGGTTTCCAGGTGACCTCTTCCATGCCACAACTCTGCATGATTTCGGCCAGTTCTGTCCCTTGCGGAAATTCTGAAACGGAGTCGGGCAGATAATTGTAGGCAGACTGGCGATTGCGGGCCAGAAGTTGCCCGATCCGCGGCAGAATATGCCTGAAGTAAAACTTGTAGCTGCCGCGAATGACCGGATTGGTTGGCATGGAGAATTCGAGGACCAGAACATGTCCACCCGGCTGACAAACACGCACCATTTCCTGTAACCCCTTCTTTGTGTCGGTTACATTCCGCAATCCAAATGCGACCGAGACGATCTGGAATCGATCGTCGTCAAACGGCAGGTTTTGTGTGTCGGCTTCGAGAAATGTCGGAGCGAGGCGGGAACCTTCGGGTTCTGGCAATTTCTGATTCGCTAATTCCAGCATTTCGTGAGTGAAATCGGTCCCGATGACGGGCACGTTGCCACGTTTCCAGAAGGCAAACGCAAGATCACCCGTGCCGGTACAGACGTCGAGAATGGGAGCATCATCCCGCAATTTGACCGCCCGTACGGTTCGCCATCGCCAGTAATAATCTGTCCCGCCGGAAAGGAAGTGATTCAGAAAATCGTATCGCGGCGAGATTTCGCCAAACATCTGCTGGATTCGTTTTTCCGATTTATCGACGCTCATGACGGTTTCACGGTGATACCAGTTTGATGGGGGATCAAAATATGCCCTCGCGATACAAAAACTATAGCAGGAACTCAGCGATTCCGCCTCTATCAGAGCCGTTTCCTTTTTTGTGTGACGGTTCTCGCTTGTGGGAGTCTGCATGCAGGCCAGGAGACGATTTTCGCGGCACAGAAGAGCGTAATACGCTCTATCGCGAGACAGAGCTTTTCTGATTGCAAAGTTCCGAAATGAAAACCGTCAATCTTTTGGAAAATTAACGTATTGGTGCTTCGCGTGAAGAAAGGAAGGGCGATCTTATCGCGTACGGTGGGCGCAGGAGTTGATCGAAGATCGTGTTGGATTGAAAACAGATGCCGGTGAATCGAACAACATGTTCAACTCTCTTCGAGTTGCTGCTTCAGTTCGTCCCGCTCATTGCGGGTCACTTCCAGATCGAACATCAGATATTTGATGTCCAATCGCAATTGGGAAAGTGCTTCCTGCACGAGGGCGAGAATGCGGCGGCGGCGGCGGACGGAATCGACCACACGGTCGTAGGCAACCTCGAGTTCATTCTGCAACTCGGGGGGCAGCTTGCTGATCCGGCGACCGAGTTCCGTCAGTTCCTTGGGAACTTCATCGGTACTCCGGTCAGGTAATCTGGGTTGTTGACTCATGTCGCTCCGTGCTCCTGGTGCCTGGTCCGCTCTGTAGATCAGATTGTGTGCCAACGTCCTGCCAAACACAACACCCCACCCTTAAGATGCGACTACAATTGGTGTTACAACTCGATAACCCTATTGCAACCCGAACAACAAAACGTTGGCAAAACACCACGGCTCATCTTGGCGGATTTCGCAAGTTGTTGTAATATCCGTCACTTACATCGTTCGCATGGATGCGAATCAGTGTCGTCGAGAGTCAACACACATCAACCGGCAGACTCCAATCATTTCCACCATTGGAAAGGGTACTCGCCAAAGAAATCGATCCGGAGTTCGGATCAGTCAAATTATGGGGACTGTGCGGCCAGAAACAGGGCGGACAGGCTCAGCTTTTTGCTACCAAGCTGGTTTTGATCAGGGCTGCGAATGGGCGACATGCTCATCCAGTTTTCCTTACGTTGCCGAGTGATGAAAACGACGTTGGGAATTTCGCTGCATTTCGCCCGATAAATCAAATGAAGAAACATCATTTCTGAAGGACGCAGTCTCCACCAACCCATCGAAACGGATATCGAAATTCCAAAACAGGTACGGATGCCCGCGCTTTTGCTGAGAACTGGTCGAACGCTCATCCCGCTGCTGTGCATGGTCTTCACTTGTGCCGGCTGGCTTCGTCCTCGCTGCGCGCAGGCTGACGATTTCGTCGAAGGATTTGATTCGGAAAAGACGAGCTGGTCCGTTCACTACGAACCGTTCGATGCCAGACTGATCAGCCATCGCCGCAACGCATACATTTTCGTGCGGGGCAGATCATCTGAAATGATTCAGATGCAGGTGACCAACAGAAAAGCCGTATTCAAGCTGGAACACAAACTTCCTCCGGCCCGTGTTTTCGACGAACTGAAACTGACATTGTGGTATCGTTCCAATCAGAATGGTGCGGTGCCTGCAGTTCGGCTCATTTTTCCGCATCATCGTGATCCCAGAACCGGCGCTGTACTCAGCACGTACCTGCACGGTACACCGTATTCCGGTAATGGGAAGTGGCAGCAGGTGATGTGCAGTGCGAACAGGGAAAAGATCCAGAAGCAGATTCAACTGCTCCGCGCCCGACTCAATGACCCGAAAATTGATACGCGGGATATGTACGCCGACCGTGCGATTCTGCATGTTCCATTGGCCGCCGGGCCATCGGAACTGTTGATTGATGAAATGCGTTTCGGCCCCGTGGTCGCACCGCGAAAAGAGTCGCCCATTATCCAGGCCAGTTCCACTGCTGCCAATGGGCAACGTGCGGAATTTCGACTCGACCGTTTGATGGTCGACAAACGCCCCTTCTTCCCCCGCATAACACCCTACCACGGTGAATCCATTGACCAACTGCCAGATACTGGTTTGAATGTCCTCTGGATTCAGGACTACACCGACCACCAGCTTTTGTCGGAGTTACAGAAATTCGGCATCTGGGCGGCGGCAATTCCCCCGCCACTGGTCGAGGAAGAGGACTCGCAGTCGAGTTCATTTGCCGATCCCCCTTCTTCGGCCACGCCCTTCAGCCAACAGACAGCGTCCATTCTGATGTGGTACGCCGGCACCCGCGTCACTCCAAACGATCGCCGGAAACTGACCAGTTGGGTGGAACAAATACGCAATCGTGATCGCGATCGGAATCGCCCCATTATGGCTGACGTCACCGGACAGGAATGGGAGTTCTCGCGCGTTGTCTCGATGATCGGTTCGAGTCGGCACATGCTCAACTCGAGCATGTCGATGCAGGCCTACCGCGACTGGCTTCTGCAAAAACGACGTCTGGCCCGACCGGGAAGTTTCTGTTGGACATGGATTCAGACCGAACCGACACCTGGCAGCAACGACTGGCGAAAAACATCCCGCAAACATCCTGTCGTCATTGAGCCGGAACAGATTCGTCTGCAGGTCTATGCCGCTTTGGCATCGGGTGTGAAAGGGATCGGATACTGGAAGACATTGAAACTCGATGCCGATACCCCCGGTGCCTATGAACGACGTCTGGCAATCTCGCAACTCAATCAGGAAATCGAGTTATTGCAACCCTGGCTGGCAACCGGCAAGCTGGTCGGCCAGATCCCCTTTAGCATCAATGGTGAGTCACTGCTGCAGAACAATGCCCGTTTCCCGTTTCGACGATCACAACGCCAACAGCCCGTGCGTGTGAAGAAACCGAAAACGGAATTCGAGGCGGCTGTGATCCGCAGCGACTACGGCTTGCTGTTGTTGCCGGTCTGGTATGAAAAAGACGCGCAGTATGTTCCAGGACAGATGGTGGCCAACAACGCAACCTTTATTGTCCCCGGTGTTGACGAGTCCGCCGCCGCGTGGGAAGTCACCACGACAGGCATCCGCAGTCTGAATCGTGAACGGGTGACGGGCGGGATCAGGATCGTCATCCCGAAGTTCGATCAAACTACAGCCATCGTTCTCACTTCGGATCTGGCTCTGGTCGACAAGTTGCGGCAAAAGGCCAACAGCCTGGCACGCAGCAGTTCGCAGATCTCGGTCAATCTGGCAAAAGCGAAACTGGCTCGTGTCAGTCAGGTTGATGAAGAGTTGCGTGCTTTGCAGGCGGGACAGTCCGATTCTGCCGTCATCCTGCAACGCACACGGCGACTCGTCCTGGAAGCTGAGGCGGCACTCGCGCGCGAGGCATTCAGTTCAGCAAAACAACACTCAGCCGATGCCATGCAGCTTCTACGAATTCTGCAGCGCGCTTATTGGAATGACGCTGTCCGCAGTTTGTCTTCGCCGGTTTCCAGCCCGTATGCAGTCTGTTTTCAAACGTTACCCGACCATTGGAGAATGATCGAACGCATTGGACGATCGCAAGCGCGAGAAGATACCAACCTGCTGCGATCCGGCACGTTTGAAGATATCGACACCATGATCGTCGAGGGTTGGAAACACCGGCAGACGGCCATCGATGGCGTGCAGGCTGAAGCCGAGTTGTACCCCGCCAATAATCGACCGAAAGGGAAATACTGCTTGCGACTCATCGCGGTGCAGAAAGCGTCGGAGGAACCGTTGCCCCCTGTTGTCCAACCACCGGTTCGTGTGACAACGCCCGGTGTACCGGTTCGCGCCGGCCAGATTGCGCATATCAGTGGCTGGATTCGTGTCGCCAGTGCCATCAGAGGTTCCAGCGATGGCGTAACGATTTATGACAATCTGAATGGCCCCTCAGGTGCACTTCGTTTCACCGAAGCTTCTGACTGGAAATGGTTTGAAATGCTGCGAGAAGTGCAAAGCAGTGGTGACTTGCATGTCGACTTTGTCCTCAACGGGTTGGGAGAAGTGCAATTCGATGACGTGCAGATCAGACCGTTGACGCCACGCAGCCCGCGTGTTGCCACAGCACCTGACACCAACGCTGGCGAATCCCGATCCCGATCGCTGAATCCACTGGACCTGCTGCAACGATTGAATCCGCTGCGGAGTAACGAACCGGCGGCAGAAGGTAAGGCTCCGGAACTTCCGCAACCCTGATTCGGCATCAAAACCGAGATGTCGTCAGTCGCATCAAGTATCATTGAAAACAGGGCAATGCGGACACATCGATTGGGTGACTGTGTTCGATTGAATTCCGCTGAACGCTGCGAATGCGGTATGACCTGCCATATCGCATCATGCCCGTGATCGGCACGAGTGTTAATCAGGTCCTCCGCTTGTGTGCACAGATTCATCTTCCGGCTCATCGCTGAATCGAGTCTTATTCGACCATGCCAACAGGACGGGCAACAGCAACAGGTTCCCCATCAGCCCGCCGAGCATGGCGACACTCACCAGAATGCCGAAATAGACCAGAGGAATGAAGTGTGACAATGTGAGGGCCGAAAACCCGAGAATTAACGCCTGGTTAGCGAAGACCAATGCACGCCCCACACGCTGATGAGTATGATGCAAGGCTCGAAAATGAGTCGCACCATTCGCACGGTTCTTTCGGTAGGCCATGATGAAGTGGATGCTGGAATCGACCGTCAGCCCCATCGAGACGCTGGCGATCATGGCGGTGGCGATATTAATTGGCACACCGACCCAGCCCATCACGCCGATCACGGCGACAATCGGAAACAGGTTTGGAACGAGCGAGATCAGGCCGGTTCTGAGTGAGGTGAATGCGACCGTCAGCATGAACCAGATGCCTGCTACCGCCCAGGTAAAACTGACCAGTTGATCGTCCATCAGGCTGTCGATCAGAAATGCGAGCAGCACGAACAGGCCGGTCGCTTTCGCTTCCGGGAACTCCTCTCGGGCGATTGCCAGCACGCGGTCAATCAGCGCGTGTTTGTCGTTGGATTGCTGTTGCTCGAGTGAACGAAGCACTATGCGCATTCGTCCTTCCGGTCGATTGTAGAGGCTGGGAACGAATTCGGGCTGCAGTTGATTGAGCAGATGGAGCTTTTGACTCAACTTGCGAAACTGATGAGGGACCGCGTTGGTGCCATCAGTAATGGCGACAACTTTGGTCAGCGTGGAGTTGCCATCGGCGACGACCTCAGTCCGAATACGCTCCGCCAGCCTTTCGACGCGCGCCAGGTATTCGCGATTCAACTTTGGGGGCGCATCAAAATTGATTTCCCAGGTCCCCGCTCCACCCAGATTATCTTCCACAAATTCCACCGACTGTACCAGCAGGCTTTCCTTGCGAAAATTCCTGGTGAAATCGGTTTCCACTTCCAGCCGTGTCATACCGATTCCGGCGATGATTGTGCAGAGTCCCGCCACTAAGAGAACGAGACGCGGATGATGCTCGACCCAGTGGGTGATATAAACGAGAAAGCCACTGAGGTGTGCTTCCGCTTTTAGCGAGTGCGGGTCGATACCAAAGTTGCCAAGCAATATCCCGCCCGGCAACACCAGAGCCGATGTTACGAGAACCATCGCCGTGGCGCCGGACATCATCAATCCGAAGCTCTGAACGGGCGTGATCTCGCTCGTCAACAAGGCGACGAACCCAACGGCTGTTGTCACACAGGTCCAGAATATGGCCGGCAGCAAATCGTGCAGTGTCGCTCGCAGTGCCTCGACACGGTCTTTGTCAGTGCGGTGTTCGCGAAAACGAACCGTCACATGCGTTACTGTGGCAACGCTGATGATGGTCACCAGCGAATTGAGTATCGAACTGACCATGCTCAGCTTCAGCCGGCTGAAAACCAGCAAGGCTTCCGTCGTCACAATCGTGATGATCACGACCATCAAGGGCAAAACGACCCATCGCAAACTGAGGAAACAGGCGAAGATCACCAATGCCAGAAGTGCAAAAGAAAAGCGAAACAACACATCGCCATCCTGCTCGACCAGTCGAAACATTTCCTGGACGTGTAAAGGTTCACCGACGACGTAGGTTTGAAGGCCGGTTTGTTTCGTGAATTCTTCCGCTGCAATGCGAATCTGAAAGATGGTCTCTGAACGAGAAATGGGGCTTCTTTCCGGATTCATCAGACGCACAGCCACCGCTGTGGTCTGATTGTCCTCACCCAGCAGCACACCTCTCAATAAAGAATTCCGCGATTCCGCCGACACGGAAAGATTCATCGTTGGGGGTGGATCGGTTTCATCATCCTCTTCATTATCAGGAGCTGGAAACAGCGTGACCGGTTTCTCATCGCCAGCCGTCGCTAAATCCTGAGTACTGCGGGCAACGACTCCGGGAATGTCCGACAAACGCTTCGCCAAATTTCGCAATCGTGCAGCCGCGGATTCCGTCAATTCGCTCGGCTCTTCCGGTTCTGGCTCCCATTCGCCCATTTCCGGATCGACTTCGCCCGGATCAAATTCGCCGGGATCGAATGCATTCGGATCAAGTCCGTTGGGATCATCATCCCATTCGTCATCCGGCTCCCAGACTTCAACCGGTTTGAACAGTTCGGGTTCCTTGAATGCAACGAGTACAAACTCATCTCCGCCGAAGAGCCGTTTGCTTTCCACAAAATTCTTCAACTGCGGATCGTTGTCCGCATAAAGCGACTCGATGGTCTGATCAAACTCGAGTTGCCGCGACACGGGCCATGCGCAAATTGCAATGGCAATACTCGCGAACAGAAACAGCAGACGATTGCGCAGCAGAAAGTCCGTCAGCCTGTGCAGCCACAAGTTGGAATGATTCGGAGCCATCTTCTGTCAGTTTTGGATTGTGTGAGTATCGAGCCGCCAGCAGAATAACACGTGCATCAGAGTCTGAAAATTGCGGCATCCAGAATTCAAATAATTGGGAGGAAAAGAGTTGGTTTTGTAATCGACCTGACTTTGGTATAATCGTCTGGTGATTTGTTCGTGGATTGCCCAGAACGGCCTGCCTTCCAATTTCACGGAGCATTGATATGTCGAATTCACTCATTCGTCGCGATTTTCTCAAGTCAACTGCCGCCGGCACAGCAGCAATTGCAACTGGACTCTGGACGGGGATAGCTTCCGCACGGCCACTCTCTGCTAACGAAAAACTCCGCATCGCCTGTATCGGCACGGCGAATCGCGCCGCAGCGGATATCGCCGGGGTGAAAGATGAGGAAATCGCCGCTTTGGTGGATGTCGACAGCAACTATCTCGACCGCAAAGCTTCCGAATTCCCCAACGCAAAAAAGTACTCTGATTATCGAGAGATGCTCGACGAACTGAGTGAGAAAATCGACGCAGTGGTCATTGGCACAACCGACCATCATCACGCACCAGCAACCATTCGGGCCATTCGCAAAGGTTTGCATGTCTACTGTGAAAAACCGTTAACACATACCGTTAAAGAAGCCCGAGTCATTGCCGAGGAAGCAAAGAAGGCGAGAGTTGCAACCCAGATGGGTACGCAAATTCATGCCGGGGAAAATTACCGTCGCGTCGTCGAGGCTATTCAAGCCGGTGTGCTGGGTGACATCACGGAAGTGCACGTCTGGGTTGGTAAAGGTTGGGGTGGTGGAGATCTGCCGAAGAATACAACCGAGCCGCCGGAACATCTCGATTGGGATCTCTGGTTGGGACCCGCACCCGAGCGGCCCTATGCGCCGGGGCGTTATCACCCTGGGCAATGGCGCCGCTGGTGGCAATTCGGACAGGGAACGCTGGGTGACATGGGCTGTCACTATATGGATCTGCCGTTCTGGGCGCTTAACCTGCGACATCCGACGCGTTGCGTCGCCAAAGGACCGGAAGCCCATTCCGAGACCGCTCCCAATGGTCTATCGGTCGAATACCTCTTCCCGCAACAAGGTGACCAGCCAGGTTGCAAGTTGACCTGGTATGATGGCAATATGATTCCCAAATCTATCAAAGGAACGCGTGTGCCAGGTTCGGGCGTCTTCTTTGTTGGCACGAAAGGCAGCATGTTTTCCGATTACGGCAAGCACAAGTATTTCTGGAATAAAGGAGAAGGAACAGACTTCCAGCCACCGGAACCCTCCATTCCGAAATCGATCGGACATCACGCCGAGTGGATCAAAGCCTGCAAGGAAGGCACGCCGACGCTCTGTAACTTCGAATACAGTGGTGCGTTAACAGAATCTGTCCTGCTGGGGAATGTCGCGTTTCGCACGGGCAAAGAGTTGGAATGGGACGCGGCCAATTTGAAAGCAACAAACGCCCCCGAAGCCGACCAGTACGTTTCCAAGGAGTACAGGAAAGGCTGGGAAGTGTTCTGAGCGATGGTCCGAGTGGCAAACCTCCAGTAGCGTCGCGAGCTCACTTCACTCACTCTATAAAATACAGTTTGGTGCCATGTCTGCATCGCGCAGCAGAGACCGTCGGAAAATGGTTTGTTCAGAGCAAAGCGTCAGATATTTGCCGACCGCTACAGCAATGCTCGAATGCTGCGATGCTTGAATGCTGTGACGCTCGAAAAAAGAACTGTTTTTTCGGGTACCACCGGTATCCTGTCTGTGCTATGGGAGAATTCTCGCGCAGTGGCATGGAGTTCGCAAAATTTTTGCAGGGCGGGTGCCTCCCTGCCGTTCATTAGTTTTTGTGGAAATGAAAGGGCGTGCAGAACGGGCAAACCGTAAATCGAATTGTTGTCACATTGTCTGTAATACGCTTTAGAGAGCGTCGTTATGCCCCATTTTGGAGCAAATCGCAAGTTGCTCAATCGAAACGTCTTTCTTGTGATGGCGTTTCGCCAGTCCGACATTGTTGTCAAATCACCACACAAACAGAGTGGTCGATGATGCGTCTGTTCCCCGTCGCATGCTGCCGAATGACAACAGTGGAGAACCTTGCCGCCGAAAGCGGTCGAACTGCCCACGCGAGATCAAACAGTGTTTGACCGACTTAAATGCGCGACCTACGTTTCTCTGGGCCGTGGAGATTCATACGACGCATCCGCGTGTGCGACCACCGACAGATGTCATAACCAGAGAGTTGACCCGCATACGATGTCAATCGACGAAACACTTGCCGGAATTACAGAATCGCTGGACGCGAATCGGGAGCGCAAGGCCGCCTGCGCACATCTTGGCAGCGACAGCGATATTGCCGTCGAGGATCTCGAACTCGACTTTTCGGATCTGGAATCTGCCAGCCCGATCGTATCGAATGACGAATCGCAATTGGAAACGAATGAGCATTCTGAAGGAATCACTGAGAACTTTGACCTCGTACTCCAAACGCCGGAAGCTGCCAGGGGGGATTCGCGCTTAACAGATCTGTTTGACCGCGTGCACAATCTGCTGGGTGGTGCGATCAACCAGGCTGTCGAGAAGTTTCGCCCCAAAGCGGTTGAATCGCTCGAACAGACCGGGCTGAATACAGAGGATGTCGAACGTTTGATTTTGAAATACCTGCTCTCCAAAGGGACCGCTTCCGGTCGGCAGATTTGCTATCAGCATGCCCTGCCGTACCAGATTATCGACCCGTTGTTGAAGCAGATGAAATACGATCAGTTGGTCGCATTTCGCAACACGGCGGAAATGGGCGATTACGATTTCACCATTACCGACCTGGGCCGCGAGCGAGCCAGACGGTATACCGAGGAATGCACCTATTACGGGGCAGCTCCTGTCACGCTGCCCGATTACCTCAGAGCGATGGAAGATCAGAGCATTGCTGACCAGAAAGCAACACAGGCCGAACTGGAAGACGCCTTCTCCGATCTGATCATCAATAGGAAGATGCTCGACCGCCTCGGACCGGCGATCAATTCGGGACGGGGGATGTTTCTCTTCGGCGAACCGGGCAACGGCAAGACGAGTATTGCCGAGCGCATCACGAAATGTTTCGGCTCGACGATCTTCATTCCCAAAGCAATCACGGTCGATGGCGATATTGTTCGTCTGTTCGATCCCGGAGTGCATCAGGAAGTCCCGCGACCGAAGAAAGAGGGACTGTTCGACCTCACGGGCATCGATCATCGCTGGGTGGAAATCGTCCGGCCAACGGTCATTGCCGGTGGCGAACTGACAATGAACGAACTGGAAGTCTGCCAGAATAAGCAGACCAAAATCTGTGAAGCGCCGCTGCAACTCAAGAGCAACTGTGGCACGCTGGTCATTGACGACTTCGGACGACAGACGATGCCCGTCGATGTGCTCTTGAATCGCTGGATTGTCCCGTTGGAAAAACGGTACGACTTTCTGAATCTTCCGAGTGGGAAAAAAGTACAGGTGCCGTTCGATCAACTGATCATCTTCTCGACCAACCTTGAGCCGAAAGATCTGGTCGATGGCGCATTCCTGCGGCGGATTCCGTACAAAATCGAAGTCCCCGATCCTTCGTATCACGAATTCCACGCGCTATTTGAATTGATGGCACCGATGATGGGCTTCGAGTACGACAAAAGTGTGGTCGATTATCTGATCGACGCGCATTACAAGCCACACGATCGCCCGTTCCGTTCCTGCCAGCCACGCGACCTGTTAGCTCAGGTGAAGAATTTCTGCGCCTACCATTGCGTCGAAAAGAAGCTGAGCAATGATGGCTTCGATTTCGCGGTCGAGAATTATTTCTCGATCATGTGAACCACTGTTTGTTTGCGCTGACTTTGGAGAATTCCAGGAATATTCCACCGCTTTACGTGTGGTGGCTGGCAAAAAACAGCCGGCACAGCCCGTCCGTTCCGCCAGGAGTTCCCCGGGTGACTTGTCAACCTGAGGCCTGGAAGAGGCAGCGACGATGCAATGCGACTTTACAGTTACCTCGACGCAGCTATCCTTTACTCTGCGAACTCCATGCCACTGTGCGAGAATTCTTCCACTGCACGGGCAGGATGCCAGTGGCACCTGAAAAACAGTTCTTTTTTCAAGCATCACAGTATTCGAGCGTCACAGTATTCGAGCATCGCAGTAGCGGTCAACAAATGTCTGACGCTTTGCTCTGCACAAACCGTTGTTCCGACGAGCCCTGCTGCGCGATGCAAAGCATGGCACACTGAATTCTGTCCCGCTACACTGGCCGTATGGACGCACTCGATTACGCAAGACAACTTGTCGCCTTCGACTCCACCAGTCGGCTCTCCAACGCAGAAGTCAGCCAACACCTCGAAACCACGCTGCAGATGCTCGGCTTTGAAACTGAACGGGTCGAATACCGCGACGAGCAGGACATATTGAAGGTCAACGTTCTCGGGCGAAAAGGGCCGGCGGCAAAGTCGGACACAGGGGGAATGGCTTACTTTTGTCATACCGATGTTGTCCCGGCAGATGAGTGGTTCACTCAGGAACATGGTTCATTCGAGCCAACCGTGATTGTCGATCGACTCTACGGCCGTGGCAGTTGCGATATGAAAGGTTCGCTCGCCTGCATGCTGTCGGCTGCGGAAGTGACACAGGATGCCGAGCTGAACCGACCACTCTATATTGTCGCGACCGCAGATGAAGAGGTTGGTTACGTCGGTGCCCGGCACGTCGTCGAAAATTCGCAATTCTATCGCGAGATCGTCACTTGCCAGTCCAGAGCCATTATTGGCGAACCGACTGAACTCGATGTCGTCTACGCACACAAGGGGTCGTATGGTTTCAGGGTGACGGCTCGAGGCACGGCGGCTCATTCCAGCAGCAATGAAGGGGAGAACGCGAATCTGAAAATGATTCCCTTCCTTTCCGAAATGAAGGCGATTCACGATGCGACACTTTCCGATCCCGCCTGGTTGAATGACGAGTTCGACCCGCCGGGCATCAGTTGGAACATCGGTGTGAATGACCACACGCGAGCCGTGAACATCACACCGCCGCAAAGCGTTTGCACGGTTTATTTCCGTCCGATGCCAGAGCAAAACGGTGAAGAATTGTTGTCGAAGGTGCGTAAACTGGCTGAGGAAATGGATCTTGCATTCGAGATCATGTTTCAGGCCGAACCGTTTTATACAAAACCTGATTCTGAGTTTATCCGGGAAGTGCGAAAGCTGACCGACTCGGACCAGTTGCGAACTGTCTCGTATGGTACCGATGGCGCGGTCTTCTCCGAATTGGACAATCTGGTCGTGATTGGTCCAGGGAATATCGCCCAGGCGCACACGCACGACGAATGGATTGCGTTGGAGCAGTTAATAAAAGGGGCGGAATTGTTTGAAAGAATGATTCGATGGTGGTGTTGCGATGCCGAATGACCCAACGACAACACAACGGCCGTTCGTGCAACTCTTCACAGATGGTGCCTGTCGGGGAAATCCCGGGCCGGGGGGCTGGGCCTACATTCTGAGGCATCCTGTCAGCGGGAAGGAGAAGGAAGATTCCGGTGGGAAGGAAGATACGACAAATAACCAGATGGAACTGCAGGCAGTCATATCGGGTCTGCAGGCGTTGAAGTCTCAATCGCAAGTCGAAGTGATTACTGACAGTACCTACGTTGCGAAAGGGAGCAGTGAGTGGATGCCCGGCTGGAAGCGAAATGGCTGGCGACGACGCGAAGGGAAGAAATGGAAGCCAGTGAAAAATGAACAGCTTTGGCGCCAACTCGACGAATTGCTCGGACAACATGACGTCACGTTTACCGTGGTCAAAGGCCACAGCGGACATCCCGAGAACGAACGGTGCGACGAACTGGCGGTGGAAGCGTCATTGCAGTTTGAGATGTGATGCTCACAACGAAACGGTGTAAGCAACTCACCCCAACCGTTATTCTCCAGACGTTCGGATCAACAACCGCTGCAGATCAACGTACTTGACGTGAAGGTTTGTATTCACCTTGGCTGGATGTTCCCTGACGATCTTCCAGCAATTCATATGGAAAGATTGAATCGGGGTAAAGATCGAATCGAGGAAGACACACTACCCGCTTGAATTGAAATTGGAGTCACCCGTTCTCCTGCAGCGACCGGAATGGAATCGCTCCCACTTTCCCCAAACCAAAGCCGAGTCGTGCAATCGGCGCGAAAACCAACTATTGAACTGTCAAGACTGAGAAGAAGGTGTGATGAAGTTGCAATGAGCGACAACGGAGCGGGTGATGTTAATCCGCTCTCCCAACAAAGCCTTGACAAGGCACTA
Source organism: Planctomycetaceae bacterium (assembly GCA_028284145.1). GTDB lineage: Bacteria > Planctomycetota > Planctomycetia > Planctomycetales > Planctomycetaceae > JANQSH01. The sequence continues at coordinate 16,953 of JANQSH010000114.1, forward strand.
TGATCGGGGCTCGAATGCTCGTGTGCTGTACCTGAAATTGGATCGCATTCCGTGAACGAAGATTCCAGACTCTTTGATATCTTTCTTGAGATCCAGCGAGGATTGCCGCGCCAGGGACCGGGGAACGACGCATGCACACTGCAGGCACTCGCTCTCTGCGATAAGCTGCCGGATGAACCTGATATTCTCGATATCGGCTGTGGCCCTGGCATGCAAACGGTTGTACTTGCTCAGGCGACAAATGGAACAATCACGGCGGTCGACCTTCAACAGGAGTATCTCGACCAGTTGGATAACCGCACCCAGGCAGCGGGTGTTGCCGACCGAGTCGAAACTCTTGTCGGCGAGATGCAGGACCTGCCGTTTCCGACGGAGAGTTTCGATCTCATCTGGTCCGAAGGAGCGGCTTACATCATGGGGTTTGGCAATGCGGTGTCGGAATGGATGCGCATGCTCAAGCCGGGCGGATATCTGGCGGTAAGCGAACTGGTCTGGCTGAAATACGATCCTCCCGAAGAAGTCCGTACTTTCTTTGGCGAAGAATACCCGGATATGACAGACGTCGAAAGTCGGGCAGAGATCTTTCGCGAAAACGATTACGACCTGCTCGGGCATTTCACACTGCCGGATGACGCATGGTGGGATCATTACTACACCCCCTTGCTGGCCAGGATCCCGGCACTGTCAACACAGTTTACCAACGATGCCGAAGCGCTTGGTGTGCTGGACATGACACGAAATGAAATCGACATGCGACGTCGATTTGGAGAATGGTACGGCTACGAATTCTTCGCTGGCAGGTTGAAAGACACAAACTCAGAATCCGTCCAGTCTGCCCGGGAAGGAACCGATTTTGCTCTTCGATCGAAATGACTCGACCGGTCAGGTATGATATACAGGTTGGATTCTTTCCGGCTCTGCTGCCGGATTCACGATTCTCAAAACGAAAAGGTCGCCCTATGTCTCTTTATCTTGCTGCCGTCTTAATGGCCGTCACGCCTCAAATCGAGGGTGGCTACACGGTTGTCGTCTCCTCTGCCACTCACGCTGAACCAGAATGGAAAGCGGTGGTTGACGCTTTGCAACAAAAGTATAACGGCAAAGTTGTTGTCTACGAGAAGACCCTGAAAGAAGCACTCCCTTCGCTGAAACAGCAGTTTCCGCGCTACACCTGTTTCGTCGCCACGCGCGAAGAGGCAGGCCGCACTTTCGTCGCCGACGTTCATCAGTTGACGCGACAATATGATGCCGATCCTTACACCGATACGCGCTGGGGGATCCTGACTGGCTTCGATGCTGCCAATGCCCTGAAAATCGCAAAACATTCTGAGCCATTGACCGTCCGCAAGGTTTCCTCCGGGACGGAACTCGCTATGGAGATGGTCGAGCAGGGAGTCTGGTATTGCGAGTTGCAGAAAAACCGCATGGTGAAAAAGGAAGTGAACGGCGATGCCCAGGAACTGAAAGGGCCGGATGATACGACGCAAGCGCTGGTCGACACGCTCAACAAGTACAAGACAGATCTGTTCGTGACCTCAGGCCATGCAACGGAGCGAAACTGGCAAATCGGATTCCGCTACCGCAATGGGTATTTCAAATCGCGCGACGGCAAAATCTGGGGGCAGGATACCGCTGGCAAAACCCATCCCATCAAATCCGACAACCCAAAGGTCTATCTGCCGATTGGAAACTGCCTGATGGGTCACATCGATGGGCCCGATGCCATGGCGCTGGCCTGGATGAATTCCGCGGGTGTGTATCAGATGATGGGTTACACGGTCCCAACCTGGTTCGGCTATGGCGGCTGGGGATGTCTCGATTACTTCATCGAACAGCCGGGCCGATACACCTTTGCCGAAGCGTTTCACGCGAATCATCACGCTTTGAATTACGGCATCGAGAACAAGCTGGGCACCACCATGATGCGCGGCATGAAGTTTGACCAGGACGTCGTCGCATTTTATGGTGATCCCGCCTGGGAAGCGCGAATGGCGGATCGGAAAAAAGCGTACGAGCAGACGCTGACAGAAAAAAATGGTGAGTTCACGCTGACGATTACCGGCAACCGGGGAGAAAAGAGTTTCCATCCGGTCAATACAAATGGCGCACAACGTGGCTGGCGGCCAATCGTCGCGTTTCTGCCTTATCGCGTGAAGAACATTTCGGTGGTCGAAGACAACGGGTTGAACCCGGTGATTCAGGACGATTTTGTTCTTGTTCCCAATCCGCGCGAATACGACGGGAACAGGAATTACGTTGTGAAGTTCAAAGCCGATCGGATCTTGAAATAGTACAGTTTCTTTGGTGGTCACCTTTGGGAATAACGGCGTGGTAGAAGCAATTGGTTCATGCGCAGGGTCATGTCCTGTTGCTGCTCAGCCTGCCGGTTCCCTACGGTGACTTCGGCGACGCCCCTTCCGGGAACTCTGGTTTCGGGAACCTGGCGATGATCGTCTGCATGCGTTTCTCAACCGCGATGGCATTGGGTTCAAGTTTGGCTTCGCGATACATCGCAGCGAGGTTTTTGCCCGCCTGCTCGACCACTTCGGCGGCCACAATTTGTGTCGGGTCAGCTTTCTCGTAAAGTTCCAATGCCTGCTTGAACTGGTCGAATGCCTCCGCTTTGCGTCCCTGTTTGAGGTACAACTCCCCCAGGTCATTCATTACGACGGCAGCATCGGAGTCCTCCACTGTTTCGTCGTTTAATGAAAACTGTATCGCATGTTTGTAGTGCGCCTCAGCCTGGTCCAGTTGTTCCAGCCCCTTGTACAGTTCCGCCAGTTGCAGGCGTCCCATCGCAGCAATAAAGTTGTAGTCCGCATGCTGCTTTTTCTCGGCCAGTTCGACAAAACGTTCGATTGCTTTCGTGGCTTCGGCAAAACGATTTTGCTCGATGTAAAATTCGCCCAGGTATTTGTTCATCCCGATCGATTCATCGTGGTCGAGACCGAGTTTTTCTTCGGCAATCGCAATGGCGTTTTTCAATTCCTGCTCTGCAGCCGGGAAGTTCTGCTGCATCTCGTGGCAGTAGGAAACAACACGATAACATCGCACGACATGGAAAAAGTCCGGCTGCGGATTCGATTCGAGCGTTACGATCGCTTTTTTGGCCAGTTTCAAAGCCGAGGGGAAATCCTGTGATTGAATCAGCGCCTGCACCTTCACTCCAAACTGTTCGAAGCTGAACTCGCCATCGTCTTCGTGCACGAAGGCAGCCTGTTCGATAAATGGGTCGTCCTGCAGTTCTGTCGAAGGTTCTCTCTGTGGACCGGGAGCAGACGGAGCTTTGTCGTTCGAATTCGTGGCCGAAGAGTCCCCCGCGTTCTGGGTGATGTTATCTGTTGCCTCTGCCTGCGTGTCGGGAGCATCAGAGCCACCGCAACCAAGAATAAAAAGGCAAAACATGAGCAATGGCAGCAATCCGGCTCGCAACAAAGTCGACATTTTCTTACTCCCTGTGTGTCGAGATGCAATCAGTCCTTGATATTGGCGGCGCGTAGAATAGCAGCAGGGAAAAAATCTCCAAAGAGGAGTTCCTGGCCCCCGTTTCGGTGGCAGGTTTTGCCCTGTTTTGCGAGGACAGACTGCGAATAGAGCGTAATACGCTCCTTCGTGGCGCGATGGACGTTTTTCGTCCTGCAAATACAGATTCCCGCGAGCGAGAAGCGTCACACGAAAA
>JANQSH010000122.1 GCA_028284145.1 Planctomycetaceae bacterium
GATTCACGTTCGCAGCCACTCCCAACATCGCCAGCCAAACCAAAACACGCACATCCCTTCAAAGCAACACGCGTGCCGAACACGATTGGGACAGGTCCAGTTATTGACGATCCGGGCAGGTTGTGATAGATTCCGCGAATGCCCAGAACTGCTCGCATGTCCCCGTTCGTTCCCCGGGCAAGTCAGCAGCTGAGAACCTCTCGTCGCCGCCTGGTGATCGCTGACGTTATGCCGCTAACCCCACACCCAACACTGATGTGACCGATCCACAATGCCAACAATTCGGCTTGTCGCCACTGGATGCTGAACGCATTCAACGTCGCCTGTCGCTCATCGAGAGTAACGAATCCGGAATTCACTGGATGGAGAGCTTAATTCCGGCCAACCTCGGAGTTGTCGGCGAATTGATTGGTGCAGTGCTATTCTGGACCGTACTTTGGCCATTCTTTCTTCTGGGCTTGCTTCTTACACCGATCATAAATGTAGCCCTGCGAACAACACTTCATCGTGACCTGCGATACCGCAACTACCAGAACTACCAAGATGCCCTTCTCGCGTTCAAAAGGAAACAACGTGACTTCTGGTTCAATCTCTCGCCGTTCGAGTTTGAGCGCAAGATTGCAAGCCTATACAGTCGGCATGGATACCGCACAACTGTAACGCCCGCTTCTGGCGACGAAGGCATCGACATTGTCATGTACAGTGGCGCCGAGAAGATTATTGTCCAATGCAAACGTCACGGAAGTCCAATTGGTCCCGCGGTTGTTCGTGAATTGTACGGTGCGCTTGCCGCCTCAAATGCCCAATCAGCGATTCTCGTGTGCACGGGTGGCTTTACAAGGGGCGTCTACGAGTTTGCGCGCGACAAACCGATCATCCTGCTGGACCTCGATCGAATCCTCGAACTGGAGAAAAATGCGGCATAACAAGGCGTTCGGAGCACGTTCGTCTTTCGGCTTTTCATCGTCTTCACCTTCGTTTACGCTTTCTAGTTGTTCAACGTTTACTCGCATTGGTCCACCCGCCCGGTGATCTTGGTCGTTATACATCGCAATAGAGGTTATTTGTCATGTCCGACATACAGTCTGGTGACATCAAGTCTGACGCACATCGCATGATCGATGCGCTGCCCGACGATGCAACCTGGGATGACGTCATGTATCGCGTGTACGTTCGCCAGTGCATTGAGGCGGGTATTAAAGACGTAGATGCTGGCCGCGTTGTGGACGTTCAAGAAGTTCGTCGAAAGTTCGGCTTGAAGCCATGAAGGTCGATTGGACGGATACGGCGATCAGTCATCTGACGGACATCTACGAGTACATTTCGCGCGACTCGCCGCAATATGCTCTGTGCATGGTGGATCGTATAACGTCAAGATCAAAGCAAATTGGCCTGTTTCCTGAGTCTGCACAGATCGTTCCGGAATACGAACGGCCGAACATTCGAGAGGTGATTGAGGGTCCGTACCGAGTGATTTACCGTACAGAGAGCGATCGTGTCGTAGTTCTCGCGGTAATCCATGGTGCTCGCCTATTGCCTCCAACACCGCCTGGCGATGCATAACATCTATATGGCCTCTTTAGTCAAGTGGGCACACCGGAGCGGCAGGCAACGTCGGTTTTTAAATTCAAAGTTGTTCACCGCCGCCCGGTGAACTTGACCGTTCGCTGAAATAACATGGAAGCCGGATTTGTCATGATTATTTGGTCGGTATTGGCCGGGATTTACGGCATCATTTTTCTCAGCCTGTTTGCCGCCACACTTTATGGGGGAAAAAGGAAAAAGAAGTGGCTGAAATGGGGTGCAGGTATTCCTGCTGGACTAATGGCAGTGGCAGCCGTTCTTGCTATTTTTAGTATTGGATATGCCATAGTTGACTCGATGAACCCGAATAGTGTTTTTAAGAACACATTCGGGGAACAACCATCAGACGCTATTTCAGATATCAAGAGTGATTATTACTGGTTTGCAGATACAGGAAGTATTTACTTGAGGTTTAGGACAAGCGCGTCCGAATTTCATCGACTGATTCCAGATGGTCTTACGTCGCGAACAATGTTCGCGATGCAAAGTGATAGTCCAGGTGAATTGGGATTTCAGGCACCTTCATGGTGGACGTATACATTTAACCAAAACTGGATCTATTTCCTGCGAGATGATTTTAACCGCCGAAGCCCCGGTAAGATAGGGTTTTATAGTGAAACGGAATATTTCGCTTACGACCCCAAAGAAAAGTTAGCCTATTACCGGTTTCTTGGAATTGACTAAAGCGAACCATTTCATTGATCCAATTTGAGATCCGCTGCCGCTTCTCTCAAATGGATCATGAAGACCGTTCGCCGCCAGAGGCAGCCATGATGAAACGAAAGGTGGACGACTACTCAAACTTCGTCGAACACCCTCGATACGGGCGTGGCCCTCGTTTCACTGACGTTCGCCCGCGTGATGTGCCACTCGGCTACCGACTTACATCGTACATCTCCGGCAATACGATCAGTGGAACGGCAGTTGAGGCCGATCTCGAACGGCAGGCATTCTCACCAGTGCCAGTCCTCTACTACTTCGATCTCAAACGGAAATGCACCGAATGTAGTCGACCATTCATCTTCTTCGCCGAAGAACAAAAATACTGGTACGAGACGCTCGGATTTGTGCTGGATGCGGACTGTGTCCGATGCACTGAATGTCGTAGCCGACATCATGGCCTGGAGCGCCAACGACGCCGATACGAAGAACTGTTTCATCGCGATGATCGTACCGTCGACGAAAACATCGCGATGGCAGAATGCTCATTAGTGCTGATAGAAAGCGGAATATTCAGTACCCGCCAAACCGAATGCGTTCGTATGCTTTTGAACTGCATTCCGAGCAAACGGAACGATACGGTCGAAAGACGATACAATGACATACGCCAACGCATGCTGGCAGTTGAGGCCGCACGAAGCGGCGAACAAACGGATGCATGAGCGGACTGACCATGGTTCGCTGACAAGCGGGGGTGGTTCCCTCCAGGGTAGCTCCTAGCCAGAGGCCCTGTATCGAGTGTTGCAGCCAGCAAGGCTTCAGACCGTTCGAGCTTCATGGCTTCGTTCATCAGGATTTGGATGGCTTGGGCCATGCCGTTGAACCCATTTTGGGCAAGGATCTGGACGAGTTGTTCAAACGTGTTAGATTGATCCTAGAGCGAGTCGCTCTTTACCGTAGCGGGCGCGACCTAGTTTTGGCCGGGATTTT
>JANQSH010000137.1 GCA_028284145.1 Planctomycetaceae bacterium
AATGGATGGCACACCGCTCGCGGTCGGAGACCGCGAGGCAGCAGCCTCCGACACGACCGACGGAACGCCCGGCTTCGCCTGCTGCCTCGCTGTCGTCACACGCCGGTTTTCAAGGGTTCGCGACGGAAGGAGGGCTGGCAATATCCGCTGATTTTGTTGACCGGTGTGACGCCGCTCGCGGGTGCCACACACTTCCCCCTCCGGGGATCATGCGCGGAGCGCAACAAACACCGGTCCGGAAGGGGACCGGGACAGTTGACTGCGATTTCACGTCAGTAGTGTTGTGCCTCCTGTCTCAAATTGGGATTTCACACAAACGGCAGCCAGCAATCAATCAACGGCTACAGCCCCAATGTTCCTGTCTGGTCCCGATCACTGTGTAAGACGCGAACAATCGTCACAGAAATCAGACTCGACTTCGTAATACACAACGTACGCATCAATCAGAAAGCGCCGCGAGCCTCGGTGCCACTCACTCATCGCACAGTGATCTCCTAGCTACCGGATGACGTCGAATCTGTGTTGGCGGAAGATACTACATCTTCCCATGTTTCTCCGGACGCAATAACGAGTTGCTGCATATCCTTAAAGTATTTTTCGACCTCTTTGATCGAACTCGTATCGTCGAGATAAAACTTAGCTTCCCGCTTCAGATCCAAGAGTCTGTGGCTCGTAGCTCTTTCGTTCATCCAAAGTTCGTACGGCTTTCGAAGACCTTCTCGAAAGGCAATCACTCCCGATGCAGAAGAAGTCACTACAACAGCCACCTTGATCCAGTCGTAGTTTTGCCAAATCGATGTTGCAGCTAGCACTGATGACACCGCACCAAGAATAGCCACAGCATATCTCGAACGCCTATAGATTTTCTTGTGCTTCTCCGCTTCATTACGGAAAAATTTGATCTGCTTATCCAGCATTCCCAGGAACTCGGATAACTTATTCATGCGAAATTCTTTTCCAGCCTAAGACTCGACTACCAAAGTTGGGCAGTGCAATACCCACTCTCTCAAATCATACACAGTTGTTTATTCCATATCTAACAAAGCCGCAATTAATCTATTGATGATTTGCAATTGCCCTGGGCCTTGGCACCGTCACGATTCAAATGATCTTCGAGTCGAAGCCCTTCCCGAATCACCTCAACGCCTTCCGACTTCTCGACCAACCCCTCCGGCTGCATGTTCCGAAACTGTCCGTCGAACATTCTGTCCGACCATGCCAGTTGTACCGGGCCGTATTCCGCCAGGATTTCCAGTGACAG
>JANQSH010000153.1 GCA_028284145.1 Planctomycetaceae bacterium
CCTTGTCAAGGCTTTGTTTTGGGGTGCGGGTTGACATAACCCGCTCCGTTGTCGCTCCTTGCAACTTTACCGAACCCAAATTTTAATCTTGACGGACCACTCGGGGCTTTTTTGTTTACCCCCCATGTCCGATTCAATAAACGCTCAGTTTTTCTTGTCGGGTTCTGGTTGCAGCGGGCCGAATGTAATCGGCCTGATACCCGTGCCTTCATAGCCGGGCATCGGCGTGCCGTCATCATTCAGCTTGCCAACGCTCCACAACACACCACGCGAAACCAGCCCCAACCAGACATCGTTATTCATCGTCTCGTTGTGATGGCCAAGCGATGTACCAAATACCTTCGACCTGCCAAACTGGTTGGCCCAGGCCACCATGTGATCTTTTTTGGTGTCCTTTCCGTAAGCCTGTGCAAGTGGTACACAATTCGGCCAGACCCTGGTAATTTTGTACAACTCACCGTTGGGGGATTTCCAGGATTCCGGAAAGCCCTTCATGATGGGGTGATTCGGGTTGATGTTTTTTACGTCGAGAGCCCGTTTCCCTTCGTGGCCCGTCGAAGTCACGCCGATCAATTCCCGCCAGGCCTCTACCCCCGTTCTGGCACTGCGGTAACTGTGCAACGCACAATGAATAAACACACCGGCGACATCCGAGTTCTGGTGCGCGTTTGCCATCTGTGACACGAACTCATCGTCCTTGATACTGCCAAAGCATTCATTGTGCACGATCACATCGTAACCGTCGGCCCAGTTCTTCTTCTGATAAATCGAGACCTTGTGATCACGTCTGGTGCCGCCTTCGTGGATGATATCCCACGAAATGCTGATCCGCTGGCTTAACCCTTCGGTGATGATCCGCTTCTGCTTTTCGTAGTCATGGCAACACCCGCCCGTTACCAGCAGTCCCTTTAATTTCGCGGGAGCCGCCTTTTTCGCGGATGGCTTTTCAGCCGCATTCGTAGCCGGGTTGTGCGAGATGAAAGCGAGTGACAAAGCAAATGTCAGAGAAAACAGAGCAATTCGCACCATGGATCATCTTTCATTCAGGTTAACACTGAGAATGCGGGACATTGACATGAATCATTCACACGAATTGTCTTTGGCGAAGAAGTCGACGACCAATGCCCGTTCCAGCTTTGGTTTCAGCAACGCAATGAACTCTTTGTGAGACGGATGCGGCAGATAGATGTCCCGCCCCCTGGTGTCGGCAAAGGTAACGATGAAACAATGGGTAAAGCCATCATCGAGACCTTCGGGCGAATTGTTCCTCCCCCATTCGTAGTCGATGATAACGTCGATCTTTTTCGGCAGAGCAGCAAACGCTTTTTCAATTTCCTTGATCTCAGTGTCAGTCGCAGATTCCTTGAATTGGAACAGCACAACATGTCGTAATACAGGTTTGGTCTTCTTTTCCTTGTCTGCGGCCTGCAAGGTGGAACCAGTCATCCCCAAAAACATTCCGGTGACAACTATCCCCGGCAACATCGATTTCAGCACGCCAATCTCCTCTCAGGTTGTTTCGTCGTGTCTCCGGAACCGACAGGCAGCGTCCTGGCAATGTCCTGCCAGGCCGGAGTAAAGGTTCAGAATAAAACCTCTCCAGAGGCAACGCAACAAACTGACTCGATGTGACGATCGCATCGGAATGCCAGGCCAGACTTTCCCGCCGATGCCAGTCAGTGAATCTTTCAAAACGGATTGACCAATTCGTGGCATCCGGTCTTCGATTTTTTTTCGATCTGACTTTCCTGCGAGGCCTGTCGACCGAACGCCGACAATCACCGTAACTCATACTCCTGAGGTCACTTGCGACTATCCTCCACCTTCCACATGAGGAGCTGTCGAGACTTCCCAGGAAAGCGATTGCGGCGATTTCATAATTCTGTTATCAACCCCGCTCCTCAAAACTTCACCAGAAACTCAGCTCAAAACACGAACGCCTTTTTCCCACTGGTCGGGACATCACACAGGCCATATCGCTTGCGTGATAGCAGATGTGAAATCGGTTGAAGAAGCCAGTAAAGCGTAACGTCGGGTCAGGGACGATCCGCAGACAGATAAGGAGATCAAATTGAGCGCTTCCAGCGGAGAAAGGCTGCGCGTGCTGTTTGTGGATGATGAAACCCCCATCCAGAACATCATGCGCATTGAAATCCCCCGCATGGGACATGACGTCACCATTTGCGAGGATGGCGAAACAGCGATCAAGGCGATTGATGAAAATACATTCGATGCGGCGATTCTTGATCTCCGCATGCCGGGGCTCAGCGGCTGGGACGTTTTCGATCACCTCAAACAGGTTTCTCCCGAAACTGAAATTGTGATCAGCAGCGGCCATGGCAACATGGAAGATGTGTTGCGGGCCTTCCGCGAGGGCGCCAAGAATTACCTGCCCAAGCCGTGCAAGCTCTTTGAGATTTCCAATGTCCTGCAGCAAATCTCCGAAAAGCGAAAACTCAGCAACAAGGCTGCCGCTTTGGAAAACCGGCTGGAAGCGGTCCAGGGAGGATCGGATCTTGTCGGCCAGACGCCGACAATGAAGCATGTCAAAACGCTGATCTCAAAAATCGCGCCAAGCGACTCCACCGTGCTGATACTCGGCGAGACTGGTACAGGCAAAGAACTCGTGGCCCGGCGGATCCACGATCTCAGCCCACGTGCTGATGCCCCCTTCGTACCCGTCAATTGTGGTGCGCTGCCAGAGAATCTGGTCGAAAGTGAATTCTTCGGCCATCGCAAAGGGGCGTTCACCGGAGCTGACAAACCCCGTAAGGGCCTGCTTGAAGTCGCCAATGGCGGAACGTTGTTCCTCGATGAATTGGGTGAACTCGACAAAGGCATGCAGGTCAAGCTCCTGCGGTTTCTGGAGTCGGGCGAAGTCCGCCGTGTGGGAGATAACGAACCCTTTCACGTCGATGTCCGCGTGGTGTGCGCAACAAACCGACATCTGCAGGAGATGGTCGCGGAGGGAATATTCCGTGAGGATCTGTTCTTCCGGGTCAACACATTTGAAATCCATTTGCCATCGCTTCGTGACCGCAAGGACGACATTCCAGACCTCGCCCGTTTTCTGATTGCCCGGCATCAGAAGAAGTCCACCATTCCGGAAGATACCATTTCGCCTGAGTCGATTCAGATCCTCAAAGGACATCAGTGGTCGGGTAACGTTCGTGAACTGGCCAACGCGTTGGAACACGCTGTTATCATGGCGGAAGGGCAAACCATCAAAGTGGAACATCTGCCAGTCAGCGTAACCAACGCCGCTGCGAATACGCAAATGTCGGTCATCAATGCGGTCGAACCAAAGACACTCCGCGAGATCGAGATGGATGTAATCTATCGTGTGCTCGACAAGCATGATGGCGACAAACCAAAGACGGCCAATGAACTCGGAATCGCGCTGAAAACGCTCTACAACAAGCTGAATCAGGATCAGACGCGGAAGGCGGTTGGCTGAAACCGCGCTGACTCCCTGGTCCCTCTCTTCGTCGTCGGAAACCACGATCGGCAGTAATGTCGTTTCTGTCCGGCCATGTATCACTGCGAATTGCCAGATCACTCTTTTCGTTGACTGCTGCAGTGACATTTCTGCAAAAACTGACGACAAATCCGTGTCATTTTGACAATCGACCGACTGTCGCACGCGACATTTCAATACGATTAACCACTTAATACCATAGGATTTACAACACAAACGCAAATTCAGAAACTGGTTGGCACGCTCTTTGCATCTATCATTCTGACGTTCAAGGAAAAAAGCCCCATCAAACCATTCTGTGAAGGTTGCAGATTGATTGGGTATTACGAAAGAGAGGTCCAATCATGACGCCTCAAATCGCCAGAAAACAAATCCGTCGGCTCGTTGCGGCTGAAGGTTATCTTGAATTGGGAATGCCAGAACACGCTTTGCGTGAACTGGAAGTGATCGATCGCCAATCTCCACTTCATGCCTCGGCACAATATCTGCGCGGCTGGGCCTTCAAGGACCAGGAACTTTACAACGATGCCATTGGCCCGTTGCAACAGGCAGCGGAACTCATTCCCGCACCACACAACTTCGCCATCTGGATGTTGTTAAGCGAGTGCTTTCGGAGTCGAGGTCAGGAAGATGTCGCAGTTTTGGTCGAATCCTTCGCCAATTCCTCTCGAAATAACGGCGAGGGAACACCGGTCCTGAATGTAACCGTCAATGTCTTTGCTGCGCTGGGCCGCCCCAAAGCGACAGAAGAGACAGACCTGGACGATGATGACCTAGACGATGACGACCTGGATGCCCTGTATGGTCTGGTCGATCTCGACAGTGACGAGTTGGATCAACCGACCGAATGGGATCCCGAGTTCGACGAAGAATCGGATTTTGGTTTCTGATTGTCAATTCCGGCAGAATTCACCGATTTCCTCTTTCCACAAATCGCCATTTTTTTTACAAACCGGCTCCAAAATGGGGAGTGTCGATTCCCCATTTGAAAACCGGCCCTCACTCATCTTTCGATGAGCGACTGTCACCTGGCGATCTCCCACTCACTGGCTTTCGCCTCGCCATTTTTCCGACAGAACAGCGCCGAATTTGGTTGAACGTCCTTTCCCGGAACTCTCAATGGATGGAGAGGTCATGAGCGGATTTTTCTCTCGCTGGTCATTGGTCTGTCTGTGTGGCATAGCGATGTTGCTGGCTGGCTGTGGCGGTGACGACAGCACAAATAAACCACGCGTTGCTGCCGATGCGGAGATGGAGGAGCATCCCCTTCCGGCTCCACCGGCATCCACACATCCGCATACTGCAGACGATCCATCTCCGAATCAGACATCGGCCCCCGAGGATGTCGAAACAGCTGAATCACTGATCGGGGAGATTCTGCTATTACGCACAAAACCGCTGCCGGAATCGCGCGATCTGGATGAAATCCAGCTCGTTCAACACGAACGAAACGAACAAACGATCGAACTGGCGATGGCTGCTATCGCCAAAAGCCATGATCAGCCGAACCAGCAGGCCTTTTTCGAGCAGGCAGTCAATCATCTGGCGGAATCGCGACTGCAACTGGCTCTGAATGGCGATCGGGAAAACATCGACGCGTTGTATGAAGAAGCCGACACACTGCTGCGTCAATATCCCAATTCTCGCGTTGCCGCTGATGCCGCGTATGCGGTCTGCCGATTTGCTCACACCAATGCCCGACGTTTCGCCAAACAGGAACCGCGCTGGATCGAAGAGTTTGCCCGCCAGGCACGGCTGTATGTCGAGAACTTCCCGGGAGATCGGGGGCGGGCGATTCCACTGTTGTATTCCGCCGGTCGTAGTTGCGAACTGCATCAGATGACGCCGCAGGCGATCGGATGTTATAAACTCTTATTGGAAACATATCCCGACAGTGAACAGGGGCAGGAATGCGTTGCGTTTCTGCGTCGTCTGCAACTGGAAGGTCAGCCACTCAAATTCGCTGGCCCGACCATCCGCGGGGACTTCATTTCGATCGACCAATATCAGGGCAAAGTGGTCTGCATCGTCTATTGTTCGTCGGAAGTCCCTCGCTTTCTCGATGACCTCTCCAAGTTGAAACAATTGCATACGCAATACGGCCAACATGGATTTGAAGTGATTGCCGTCAACCTTGACGAAAACGATGCGACACTGCAGAGTTTCCTGAAGAAACACACCATCCCCTGGCAAACGGTCTTCTATTCCGCGCCGGACAAGCGTGGCTGGAAAAACCCACTCTGCCACTATTACGGAGTGCGAGATATTCCCGCCTACTGGGTTGTCGACCGCTCGGGACGTGTCGTAACCACCTCCGCGCGCATGAGCGAATTGCCTCAGATCGTGTTGGAAGAGTTGAAGAACCGAGGCCAGTAAGCACTCTGTTTTCAACAGCACATCACAATACTGATCGCTTTGCGCTTTTGCTCCACCCCGCTATGCTTCGATAACTCGTGCACCAAATTCGACAAATAGCATAATACGCCAGTCCGACGGACTTTTATCTGTGGCGGCGTGAGCTTCATTTGGAAATGCGATAGCAATAACAGTTTGAAGACCGCTTCAGTTAAATTTCGCTTGCAATAAAGCGTATTACGCTTTTCCGTGCCGCAAAAATGGGGACCAGTCTACAGTGGATGCCCGCCCCGCTCTTTCACGCAGCACAGGAATGTCAAAATCGCCTGGATGGATTCGAAAACAGATACTTGAATAGCCATTTCAGCAACAGATGATGTGTGGTAGCCATCACCATTCACCACCGAATCGTCCACTTTGCAGCGGTCTCAGTCCTGATTCTATGCATTTTTTGTTTGAAATCCGACTCGATCGCTCGGATTTTCGATAGTCACCAATCAGCGACGTACCTAAGATTCTGTACAAGTTGATTGTTGTGCAGTCCAGCGGTTGGCAGATTCTTTTTCATCCGGCCAGGACTTCGAGACGAGAGAAAAACATAACCTCCTTATTTTATATAGACTTACATTTCATACATACAGTCAGACTTGAAGAATTTGAACATTTTCCCACAAATGAACCATTGAACTGTATACGCAGGTGCACTAGGATTATCACCCACATGGTTGCTAAGTTGTCCCACCTGTCTATCTGAATACAATTTTTTCGGGCCACCCAGATTTGGAATTTGGCAGTTCACTGATCAATTGATCGCGAGAACCAAATCGGAACTCGATCAGCAACTGCCACGCTCAACATTTTACTTAGAGCCCACGCGACGGAGAATTCGATGGCCACTCAGACAAAGCCCACTTTGACAACCCGCCAGAAGGAAATCTACGATTTTCTAAAAGACAAAATCATCAACCGGGGATACGGACCAACCGTCCGGGAAATCGGCAACCAGTTTGGCATTCGCTCACCAAACGGTGTGATGTGCCACCTGAAAGCACTGGAGAAAAAGGGCCTGATCACGCGGGAATCACACATGTCCCGTGCCATTCAACTGACCGAATCGCCGCGTCGGAATTCCCAACTGCCACTTGCAGGGCAAATTGCTGCAGGCAGCCCATTATTGGCGGTGGAGCAAAAGGAACGAATCGATTTCGGGCCGCTGTTCGACTCCGATGACCATTACTGCTTGAAGGTCAAAGGCAATTCGATGATTGAGGATCAGATTGCCGATGGCGATTTCGTGGTGATCCGCAAACAGGAGACCTGTCGCGACGGTGACATTGTTGTCGCGTTGGTGGATGGCGAAGAAGCAACGCTCAAACGGTTCTATCAGGAATCAAACCGTGTCCGGCTGGAACCGGCAAATGTTTCGATGGAACCGATTTACTCCAGCAACGTCGAAGTCCTCGGCATCGTGGTAGGTGTAGTCCGGCAGTACGACTGAAACCCGCCAGAACATTTTGAAAATACATGCAGCCCCGGCGAGAACCGGGGCTTTTCTTTTGCCAGGACAACAACAAAATACTTTGAATGTGATAGAGCGTATTACGCTCTTCTGTGGCGCGAAAATCATCTTTTGACCTGCAAGCGCAGTGCCTTGTCAAGGCTTTGTTTTGGGATGCGGATTAACATAGCTCGCTCCGTTGTCGCTGCCTGCAACTTCATCAAACCCAACTTTTCGTCTTGACGGTCCAATCGTTCCCCACGAGCGAGAACCATCACACGAAAAGGGAAACTGCTCTAAAACCTCTCAGCCACTAATCGCATTGAATGTCCACAACGCAGCGATCGCCATCACAATCACTGTATACAGAAAGAAAAACGCCAGCATTTTGCCGATCGCCCGACCTGCGGTTACATCATCGGCGTCAAACTCGGCAATCTGTTTTTGATCGAAGGGCAATTGATCGGTATCCTCAACGGTGTGGCTGGTTTCGGTCATCATTTTTTCCTGTCAGCAAGTTTCCATCTGGCAGTGCAACCATTTCCATCGCAGAGTACCCTGACCCAGCCCCCTGTCAACTGTCTGGATTGTAACAGAGAATCGGAATTCGCAAAACCACCGACTCTTCAATTCGCTTCAACCTTTGGCGGCAAGGGAACCTGATCGGGGCTGCCAAGATAGCCAATCAGCCTGCGGACCTCCTTGTCCGACAGTTTTTCCAGCAGGCCTTCCGGCATCATTGACTTCTCTGACTTTTTTCGTTGTTCAATCGCGTCGATCGGAATACGCACAACCTCGTTGGCCGTCTGCAGTGTTAATACCGTCGACGTTTCTTCTTTGATGATTCCGGTCACCACGCGACCGTCCGACGTTGCAACCGTCCACATCTGAAAATCGTGGCCAACGCTGGCACTGGGATCCAGCACGTTCATCAGCACGTAATCGAGGTTGTGACGTTGCGAACCGGTCAGATCCGGGCCAATTAACTTCCCTTCTCCGAACAGTTTGTGACAAGACGCACACGTTTTCCGAAAAACCGTTCGTCCGTGGGAAAGGTCTTCGGCATTCAGGTCTATGTTTTGCATGGAGCGTTTGTACCGCCGCAATCTCGCGGCGATCTCTTTTTTCGTTGGCCGCACATTGCCCCAGGAGCGCATCAACATCTCATTGATTTCGGGATTGTCAAAACTGGCAAGTTGCCGTGCAACAAAAGCTGAAATTTCACTGGCGGCAATATCGTTCTCCTCGACAGCATGTAGAAGCTTGCGTCCCCATTCTGGTCGAGAAGCCAACGCCAACGTTGCGTCTCGTCTGGTTTGCGGATCGAACTGATCGTATTTCGCCAAAATCGTTTCGGGTATTTCCGTATTTCGGAAAGCCACGAGCCCCTTCAGGGCGGCAGAATTCAAATCGTCATCTTCGAGTAACGACAAGAAAAGCGGGACAGATTCCGCATCGCGAATTTGCGCGAGGTTTTCGATTGCGGAGATCCGATCTGGCAGTCTGGCCCGACTATTGGCAAGCGTGTTCCGCAACATTTTCAGTGCCTGTGGATCGCCGAAAATCAGCGACAACGTTGTGCACATCTGCCGGACTTCGACATTGGGGCTGCGGGTCAGTTTCGCTGCGGCCTTTGGCCATTGATCTGGTAATGGCAGTGTCCGAACGCCACGCAATTCCTCCAGCATTCCTCGTAAAATATCGGCCTGAACTTCCGCGTCGTCGATTTCAGCAAGCAGTTCAATCAGGGGATCGAGATCGGGAGTACGCCGTTGTGCGACCAATAGTTCCACCATCACGACGGACAGACAACTACAGATCGCCAACCCGAACAGCCTTTTTTTAAGCAAACCTGCTCCAGGCAAACCAGGCATCATTCTTCGCCCTATTTTACGTTAACCCCGCGGCTCGGTCATGCTCATCGGGTCAAGTGCTTCTTTCAGTGTCTCTTCCGGCAAGATTTCTTTCTCCAGGCAAAGTTCGCGAATCGTCTTACCGGTCTTGAAGGCTTCCTTCGCGAGCGCCGCCGCCTTTTCATAGCCGATGTGCGGGTTCAGACTGGTCACCATCGACAGACTCTTTTCAACCGCCGCCTCACATGCCTCGGCATTGGCCTCCATGTCTTCGGCACAGAAATCGACAAAGGCATTCGTGACACTCGCCAACAGCGAAATACTCTCGATCGTCGTCTGTCCCATCACGGGCATCATAATGTTCAACTGGAATTGCCCTCCACTGGCGCCCGAAACGGCAATCACCTGATCGTTGCCCATTACACGAGCGGCCACCTGCATCATGCTTTCGCACATCACCGGATTGACCTTTCCCGGCATGATGGAACTTCCCGGCTGGCGGTCTGGTAATTTCACCTCGTAGAACCCGCAACGTGGCCCGGAACCCAACCAGCGAATGTTGTTGGAAACATTGAACAACGTCGCCGCGATAGTCCGCAACTGACCGTGGCATTCCACCAGGCCGTCCCGTTGAGCATTGCCTTCAAAATGATTGACAGCTTCGATGAAGTTGATGCCGGTCTCTTCCGTCAGACATTTGGCCACGCGGGCACCAAACTCGGAATGTGTATTAATGCCCGATCCAACCGCGGTCCCTCCCACCGGAAGTTCCAGCACCGCCTTCAAAGCACGTTCCGCACGTGCAACCGAAAGTTCCAACTGGCGGGCAAATCCACTGAATTCCTGCCCCAACCGAAGCGGTGTGGCGTCGGCCAGGTGTGTCCGGCCAATTTTGATGATCGAATCCCATTCGGTCGCCTGCCGCGCAAGAACGTCCTGAAACTTCTGCAATGAAGGAATAAGGACTTTCACAATCCCCTGTGCGACAGCCACATGGATGGCCGTCGGAAAGGTATCGTTGGTACTCTGCCCCATGTTGACATGATCATTGGGATGAACCGACTTCGTTGCGGTAAATCGATCCTCCCCGAGAATTTCAACCGCCCGATTGCTGATCACCTCATTCACGTTCATGTTGCTCGACGTACCCGAACCGGTCTGGAATACATCGACAGGGAATTCGTCATCCAGTTCTCCCTCGGCAACTTCCCGAGCTGCCTTCAGCATCGCGTCGACCTGCTCGTCGTTTAGCGGATTTTTTCCAGAGCCTGTCAACTTGCCGAGATCACGATTTGCCACACCAGCAGCAAATTTGACGAGTCCCATAGCATGAATCAAAGCCGGAGGCAGGGTCCAGCCGGAAATCGGAAAGTTCTCTACAGCCCGCTGAGTCTGGGCACCGTAATAGGCCCGGGCTGGAACGTGCACTTCGCCCATCGAGTCGGTTTCAATTCGGGTTTCCACCATCAGTCTATCTCTCTCAGTCAAATGCAAAAGGTTAATTCAGGTTGGTTGGTAGAGTTCAGTCGAGTCGTGTGATCAATGCGCCAATCAGTTGGCTCAGCCGTCCGCCACCTTTGGCAGCCACATCAAGAATCTTCTCGATGTCCACCGGTTCCAGTGCATCGGGCAGGCACATATCAGTAACAATTGAAAACCCAAGCGTTCTCAAACCGGCATGCCTGGCAACGATTGCCTCAGGCACGGTCGACATGCCAACGCAATCGGCCCCCATGTTTCGCAACATTCGGTACTCCGCCCGTGTTTCCAGATTGGGTCCGGCAACCGCCACAAAAACACCCTTGTGTGCCGGCAATCCGACTTCCAAAGCTGTCTGCCGCGCGATCTCGATCAGTTTCTGATCAAACGGCTCACACATATCGGGAAATCGAGGCCCGAGTTCATCATCATTCACACCACGCAGCGGGTTGTCACCCATCAAGTTGATCATGTCCTCAATGATCATCAGGTCAGCCAACTGATATTGCGAATTCATCCCTCCGGCTGCGTTAGTGATCAACAGGATGTCTATGCCCAGGGCGTGCATCACCCGAACGGGGAATGTCACCTCCTGCATGGAATAGCCTTCGTAATAGTGGAAGCGGCCTTCCATTGCGATGATGGGAACCTCTTTGAGCGTGCCGCAGACAAGTTGACCCGCGTGCGATTCAACGGTCGATTCCGGGAAGTGGGGGATTTCGCCGTAGGGAATTTTCGCGTCGGCAACGATCTGGTCCGCCAGTCCTCCCAGGCCTGTTCCCAGAATCAATCCCACTTTGGGCTGCCGCGTGTATTGCTTGCGAATCGCGTTTGTTGCGTCGTCAATTTTGGCCTTTAATCCCTGCACGATGCACTCCTTCGGCTGTTCGTGTTGGCTTGTTCGTGTTGATTGTCAAATCGCTTCATCAGCGAAAGCGAAATCAAATCTCTTTCGGACGCGATTGTACATCATCGTAGAAAAGATTTCCTCACAACAGGAATGGTGAACAACATCTGCACGGCAATTTCACATTCCCTCCTTGCCGGACGAAGTGGAACCAGCCAAACGGAATGATGAATCAACAACCACAGTGGGAACGGACACCCCAAAAAAACGCGCTCCCATAGTGACGTTGCCACCCAACACGTTCGCTCAGAAAAACACCGCATTGCCCTGTTTTTATTAATGCACAATGCGGCTATTGTTGATCCTGTCTGATTCTTCCTCTCATAGACAAACGGCACACGGGAGCACTGAACTCCGGCAACAATCACTGTTGTCTGTTCCATACCCGGTCAACCACGCCGTCCGAATTTCTTCCGTTTGAACGGATAAAACCAGACACCATACGGCAGGAACTTCACCCTCAGCGGTTCCTCGAAGCGAACGGGATTATCCAGATGCCATGCGAATTTGCCTGCAAGTTTCTCCGCAGGAACGCAGGCCAATGGTACGTCAGACCGGTTCGCTTGCGTGACGTTCACAATGTCGACGCTGCCAATCAGCCGCCCCAAAGGTAATTTGTCTTCGGCCAACTGGTAACGTTCGCTGGCCAGCTTCGCAAAATCCTGATTCGCCCAACGCTGCGACGAATAGAGGTAAATCGGACCACGAATCTGCGTACTCACCGCGCGGACTTCCACAGTCTTAATGCCCCGCAGAATCAATTCCGCCCAGGGCTGCCGCACTCCCAATGCAATGCGGTCCTTGTCGATTTCGTCAGGCAGATTCTCATTCATCGAATTCAGACCTCATACGACTCGTACAAGTCGGGAATGATGACATCTTCATCGCAGTAATCGTTCAAAACTGATGCCAGCGCTTCGGCCGAATCCCGCTCACCATGCACAAGAAATGCCTGGCCAATTCCGGTTTGCGATGCCATTTGCTCATACCACCATTTCAGGTCCTCAACGTCAGCATGCGCAGACAGGCCATTCACCACTTCGACCTGGGCCCGAAGTGGATAATCCCGATCGAAAATCCGCACTCTTTCCTGACGTTCGACGATTTTTCGGCCCAACGTGTTCTGCGCCTGATAGCCGACAATCAACACAGTGTTTCGATCATCAGCCACCGCATGTTTGAGATGGTGGCGGACGCGACCATTTTCGCACATGCCACTGGCGGCAATCACAACAAATGGACCTTTCCTGTAATTCAACGACGCGCTTTCCCTGTTCGATCGAATGTACGTCAAATACGGAAACTCAAACAGATCGTCATCCAGGCTCATCAACTTCTGGGCGTTCATATTGAGTACTTCCTGATGCCGACTGTAGACCGATGTAATCCGCGTCGACAACGGGCTGTCGACATAAACCGGAATCTCCGGCATGACCCCCGCCTCGTAAAACTCGTTGAGGAAATAGACAATCTGTTGCGTACGCCCCAGGCTGAACGCAGGAATAATCACCCGGCCTCCACGTATTGAGGTCTCCGTCACGATGCGCAACAGCGCGCTCTTCAGGTCGCCAGGTGGTGGATGAACGCGACTGCCGTACGTGCATTCGCTGATGAGAACATCGCAACCGGGAACAGGTTGCGGGTTACGCAAAAGCGGCATGCCCCGCCGCCCAAGATCACCCGTAAAAACCACTCGTTTGCGAGATCCCTTGTCCTCGATATCCATTTCGACAATAGCCGACCCAAGAATGTGCCCCGCATCGGACAGCCGCACACGCAACATCGGCGAGAGTTCGTGCCACTCGTGGTAATCCAACGGCTCGAACAGTTTCACCACCCCATCGACATGTTTCTGGTCATACAGCGGTTCGACAGGTGGGTGAGACCCCTTCAACCGTTTGGCCATATAGCGTGCATCTTCAGTCTGAATCTTCGCACTGTCTGCCAGCATGATGGCTGCGACATCGGCGGTGGCCGCTGTACTGAAAATCGGTTTTCGGAAACCCGCACGAAATAAGCCGGGCAAATTCCCCGCATGGTCGATGTGCGCATGAGATAAAATCACGCCATCCAGTTTTCCCGGATCGCATTTGAATTGCGAGTTTTTGGCATACGATTCGACCCGGCGTCCCTGGAAGAAGCCACAATCCAACAACAATCGCAATGTGTCGGTTTCAATCAGATGCTGGCTGCCAGTGACCTCACCCGCGGCCCCGAGAAATGTAATTTTCATGCAGGACTCAATCGCAATTTCAGAAATGTCAAAATTCAAACGTTCAAATAATCGGAATCCAAATCGCACTCTCGCAGAGCCGTTGGCTCGCGTCAACCAGAAACAAGAGGATCGCGTATTGGGCAATAAGGTACGTCCTGATGAAGAAACGGTGATTGACACTGGACAACACGACACCGTGTAACACCTTTGTGTTTCTCATGTTACAACTTGAAAATTGACGCAGATCCCCCACGACTCGTAAAATGAATTTGAAGAAGCTGATTCGATTGTGTCGATAACGTCAGATGGTTGGTCTGCGCACTTCCTTTGAACGGCATCCTCGATGGCGACCCAAATCAGAGAAAGGGACAAATTCGCGATCTCGGAAAAGAGGTTGTGATTCAGAACAAGGAGCAAACCGCATGGCTCCCGTCTTGAGTGGCCACAAAGCACTGAGAAATCTCTTTGCCGCGCTTACCGAACAAACGTTTCAGGTCGAACTTGGTGTCGCCGACACCGCAATGACAGATTATCTGGCGGATCTGCTGGTCCGTTTTATTCGATCCGAAGAACTCTTCCGGGTTCGGAATACTCAAGGGAAGCGACTCGAAGAGGTCGCGGAAATGCTCATCGAAGCGGAAGAACGCCAGGCCAAACCGAAGCGGGAAATCCACCGGCACATTGGAGACTTCACTCTGTTCTGGTCGGGCGTATTTCCTGAAGCGTTGGAAAAACGGAAAGCACCCGGACAACTTGATCATCTCGTTGACTACCGCGCACAGGGCAAGCGGTCTTACATGATTGCCAGCACGTTTGTCGAAGACCCATACCACGAGGAAGCGCCCGTTCTGGCGCGACTGAGTGAAGAGTTTGAAATGTGCACTTATGGCCTCGGCCGCGTTCGAGAAGAATGGGAATCTCTTCCTGCGACAACACGCGACTCTGCGAAAGACGAATCGCAAACCGGAGAATGAACCTGTTCTGCAGGACAACCTGCCGTTGAATTCGATTGGTTCTCCCACCGGCCACCAGGAATTGGTCCCTGTCCCCTGATTTCTTCTAACGGATTGGCAGGATATTTGCTTTCCAAGTCTCCCGGATGATCGTCCGCGCCGAACTCCTTCCCAATCAGCGTGATTCTTCGCTATCTGCGAGGGCTGATCACTCCACCGAATATCCGGAGCATGACAAAACGTCACAACACATTTGTGACGTGAGTGTTCGTTCGATTGGAGATTTCCAGATGCAGATCCTGCAATACACGATATCGCTTCCGATTCTGATTTTGTTCGTGACGTCTACCTTGTGCGCGCTGGTCGCCTACGTGTGGGGCAGAGGACGGACTTTAGCGGGCAAGAGCAAACGGTTTGAGAGAATTGGTACGCATCTTCGCCTGAACAACACGCGATGGCAGGTGACCTACCGGGAACACGATCATCTTGGAAATGCCTGGGAAAAACAGGCCTCATTCATCATCCGGCAAATCGGCAGCCGATTGGTCGGAGAGGGCGAAGATGAATTGGGTCGGCGCTGGTCGTTTGAAGGCACAACCATCGGCAACCGTATCAGTTACATCTATCTCGATCGAGCAGGACGCGCACATCGTGTCGGTTCGGTGATGGCCGAAATGAATACCGGATGCAATCAACTGGTGGGACTGCGCTCCAGTTGGTCACAAGATGGAATGAGTCTTTCCGTTCAACCGATTACACTCGATCGCATGTTCGCCACTCCGGAGCCAACCACAGTCGAGGCAGACTCCGTATCTGACCACCTCGAAGACTGATGGCCTGTGCTTTTTTTGCATCATGCTGATGCCCAAAAACAACGCATAACTTCGCACCACCTGCTTCCGCACGATACCTCCATACGCAAAGCGTATCGCCTTTCTCCTCGCCGACCGCCCGGCAGATCGAAGAACCGTTACAAGCCGACCAACCAGCGGAAGTTCGACAAATCCTCTTTCAACGTGTCATGAATCGTCCCTGAGAGAATGCCATTTGCATTCCTCTTGCTTTGGAGAAATAGCGAATCAGAACATCGACGTTGTGCGCCGATCGCGTGTGCAGACGGCGATGGAACGATTGGCCCGGGAGACAACTCAGAATTTCACATCCTCACGCACGCTGAAAGGAACGTTATGTTTGGAAGCAAGACGAAGAAGGCAGCCACCGACAATCCACGCAATGCCGAATCCGAAATCGCTGCCGGAATCGAGAACATCGAATCCACACTCAACACCGATGAATCCAAAATCACCTTCACCAGCGACAACGAAAAAAGCGACGGCCTGAAACTCGTTAACACCGGCGTGCTGACAAAAGGGACAATCATCGAAGGCAGTCTGCAAACCGAAAGCGACCTGCAGATTGACGCCGTAGTGAAAGGTGACGTCACCACCAAAACCCAACTCGTTCTTGGGCCAAACTCCAAAGTCTACGGCAACATCCTGGCACAGAATGCGGAAGTGGCTGGCGAAGTGAAAGGAAACGTTCAGGCCGATGGTCTGCTCATTATTCGCTCCACCAGTGTGATCGAAGGGGATGTGTTGACGAAAGACCTCAATGTCGAAAGTGGCGCAACCTTCAACGGCCGGTTCCAGGTTGGTGTCTCCCGCCTGGCACAAAACGCAACACCGAAATCGGCTCCCAAAACAACGAGGAAGCCCGACAGTGTACTTGACGTCTGAATTGCCCGACGTTCTTAACCATTCCCAATACCGGCACATTTATGATCCGCAAGGCTGATCACAATTCGGAGACCACCCGGCAGCAGCTTCAGGTGTTGAAGTTGCTTGCCCGGGAACTCTGCGCCGTGATGAAGAACATCTCTGCGGAATTGAACTCGGTTGGTGTCGAACGTCTCGAGGAACTTGAACAGAAGATCGAACTGTATCGGAGCGAGTCGCAATCGCTCTCTTTCTCGGTTTCCCAGCAGGCTGGTATCGAATCTCCCGAACCAGAAGAGTCTCTCCCCCGGACCAGGCTGGAGGATTTGATGAAACGTATTGAGCAACGTGACCTGTCCATCGAGCGGTTAAACCAAATTGAAAGGATTCAACATTCCAACCACGACGAATTTGAACCATTGAAACGCTGCAGGGAGATGGCATCCACACTGATACAGGAATTGTCAAAGCGACCCGTCACCGAGACAGACAATATGGTGCAGCAAATTGGCCAGGAAACCCATCCGTTAACTCAACTTCTGACGTTGCTGAAAAAATCTGACCACCTGAATGATGAAGATTGGGGACGATTGCATTCTTCAGCCGTCTCTACATTCGGCCGGGAATTGGCCACCGCAATCGTGCGAGGAAAACTGGTACTCGTCTCAACCGATGAGCAGGCATCAGACAGGAACCACGGGGAATCCAATAACGAGATGGCTTGAAGGGCAACCTCCCAGCCGGTGTTACGCTGAGTGAATTCGAGGTTTGAGGGCAAAACATGAATGAACAACACTTCAAAACACTGATGTCCACGCTGCCATCAATGGCGGCAGTCGTCAACGCATTTGACTCACCTGAGGTGCAAATGCAGGCCTACAACACGCTGATGTCTGCCCTGAAAGCCAAGACTCAGGGACGTCATTCACAAAACGGGAAGCCGGGCTCCAATGGCGAGAAGATGTCCCCGACGGACTCTTCAGATGATGGAGAACTGGCACACAACCTTGTTGACGGCGACAGCATTCACGAGTTCACCGGGACAAACTGACCGACGATTTCTGATGTCCTCCTCAGCCCACTGACGAAAGCCACATTCGAGTCGCCCCAAAAAAGGTTGTCATGCGTAACGAAACAAACAAATTGAACAGCAACTCGCTTGAAGAACTCAAAGCGATCTCGGGCCTGTTGGCGGAACGCCTCAAAAGCGAGGCCGCTGAACTGGATTTGCGCGGCGTCACACCTTCACAGCAGTTGCTGGACACCGTTCGCGAATTCCGCGAACGTTTAACAGAACTCTCCAGGTCTCAGGCGACACAGAACAAAACCAACCAACGAACGGAACTTGAAGTCGAAGCGTCGCTCAATCAGCTCGAACGGCAGATCCAATTGCAGGAAGCTCACGACAGAAGCATTACCCTGCTGGAAGATGTTCTCGCACTGGTTCATTGCGGTGAGCCCGGTTTCGCTCCGCTGGCTCAGTGTCAGGCAACCGCCCGCAATCTGCTGCGTCAATTTGACACGGGTGACGAGACAACAACCGAATCACTCATTGAAACAATCGACATTGAAAATCACCCGTTACAATGCCTGATCACTCTGGTCGACGCGCCACCTGAGTTGACTGAAACGGAACGAAATCAGCTGAGAGAGCGATGTGTCAACGTTCTGGAGCCAGAGTTATTGCAGGCGATCCAGGCGGGTCTGATCCTTCGTTCGGAACAAATCGTTGAGAAAACGGCATCGAATCCACCACTCACCCCAGACTGCCAAAGAGATCCTCTCACCGAAACACGGAACTTCATAGAATCGGTGCCGGAACCGGATCTGTCTGACCAGCAAGACAATCATGAAGATGTACTCTCGATTTTCGACGATGCAGGGCAATCAGCCAGGAAGAACAAGACTTCGGAGCCAGCCGAAAGTCACCTCATAAACGCTGCACAACTGGCAGCTGCATCCAGTGGAATCAATCGCGCACAATCGATCGACCTTGTCCTTTTTCGTTTGATCTCTGAAAACCGGTTCGGTTTGGCATTTCACCTGGCATATTGTCGCGAACAACAGGAAGCGGACATCCCGCCAGCTGTCCCGTCAGCCCTGATCCGTGCTCTGGCATTGAGTCGCGTGGTCCGATTCCCCGACGGTGACGTTGCGCAATGGTTGCACGGTGATTTCCACAGCGAAGCTCTAAGAGTTCGGGATGGCGATTCTGCAGGCCAGCGGGAATCTCGCGGTTTTTTCCTTCGAGCGGCCGCACTGTTACCAGCGTTAATCGCGCCAACCAGTGGTGCTTCGACGATTCTGCATGCGTTCCGCATTTCAGAGGAATTAAATCAGCTTTACAATTTTTGCTCGCGCGTCGCCACTTATGGCGATCAACTACAGGGTCTGAATCCGGTCATCTTCAAACAGGCACGGCATACGGTGGCGGTCACCCGGGACGCGGGCGAACTCCAATCGGAGATTGCCGAATGGTTTTCCAATCTCTCTGAAGAAGCCGTACTCTATATGCCGACGAAACAGATCTTCCTGCACGCTCATTGGACAGTCCGATCCAGTACTGTTCAACGATCGCCGGAAACGGCCCTGCGATGGACGGCGTGGCAGCAGGTCTTGCGGCGAATTCACAACCTGCTCTCGCCCGTTCTGAAGAACGACGTCGCCTTTCAATCGTTCGTCAAGACTGAAGCGAGTCGGCTAGGCGAACAGATCAAACTGCTGTCGATGGAACAGTGTCTGGCACGTCGATTGGATGATTCCGACCAGATCGTCGTCCCAGACGCGCGGATGGAGGAGGCCGTCCGAAAAGCCATTGGCTACGCAAGACGCTGGCTGGGAATGGAACAGACACGAGCCGGTACCAATGCCGTCTTCATCCCCCAGGCTGCCGAAGAA
Source organism: Planctomycetaceae bacterium (assembly GCA_028284145.1). Classification (GTDB taxonomy): domain Bacteria; phylum Planctomycetota; class Planctomycetia; order Planctomycetales; family Planctomycetaceae; genus JANQSH01. Next base: position 19,352 of record JANQSH010000153.1, read on the forward strand.
CTCCGCGATGAAATCCTCAGTCGACGGGAGACTGTGGTCGAAGAGCTGATTCGGTATCGCGATGCCCATCCACAGTTGGACATTCAAGCGGGAGTTTCCGCCTGCCTGTTCGCCATCAATCAACTGCACGATCTTGTCGACCCGATGACACCTTACATTGCTGAAGAGACCGATCCCCGGCATGTCCTTTCGGGCGAACTGTTGAAAATCGCCGGATTGAAACTGGATGGCGACTGGATACCCGAAGCCGAACCATCCACCCTCGAAAATGAGATTCTTGATCTCCTCGCGGGCGATGCCATCGACTGGAACACAGCGTTTCAGGTTCACAATCAATTGGGTGATCATGTCGCAACGCAACGCCTGCTGGATTTGACTATCTGGGAGGACGAGGCTGCGCGTCAAGAGCTTCAGGAACAACGTGAACAGCAAATTGCCCTCTGCCGACAATCCGCGTTTGATCAAATCAATGAAATCATGGACACGATCTCGGAGGCCACCAGCCTGGGACTGATTGACACTCATGATCAATCCAGTTTCGCCGCCCGAATTCGGCAACTGAAAGAGAAGATTCCACGCACACTCGATTTCCCGGAATGCCGGTCGCAACTGTCGCAAATTCAGGATGGCATCCAGCGGCGACGGCAATCGGAGGTGGCCCGCATGCAACAACGACTCGCAGAATTGTCGTCGGAAGCACCCGTTCCAACTCAAGCGACATCACCGAAGCCACAACTGGAAGTTCCTACCGTCAACAAGCCGATTCCGTCGGTCGACTCGCCCAAACGAGAATCTGCTGCTGAGATGGCCGCTGATGTGCAAGAAGAATCCGAATGGGTCATGGATATCCTGAATTCACCAAAAAAGAAGAAGATCGAACCGAAGTAAATTGAAACGTATCACGCTTTCTCGTGTCCGCGAAGAACGACTTATTGTCTGCAAATACAGATTCCCACGAGACGGAATCGTCACAAGAAGAAGCGAACTGCTCGAACTGACATGACAAACCTGCCTTCAACGCATTCACCAGACCGAACTCCGCCAACAGCGGATGTCTCCTTCGGCATCGATTCTTCGCAGAATACGATTCAGGTCGCGTTGCGTCTGTTGAATTCGGGAGAGCGTGATACCGCAGTCGAATTGCTGCAACGGGAATTGGAGGTCAAACGGGTCACTCTTGGTTCCGAGCATCCCATCGTCGCCGATATTCTCAATTCTCTGGGTGGCATGTTTCACATACAGCGTCAATTGGAGAAGGCGGAAGATTGTTTTACTGAGGCACTCGCCATTCACCTTTCCTGCTTTGGCAAGTCGCACCTGTTGACAGCCCAGAGCCTTCATAATCAGGCGGTCGTGGAACGGGATCGAGGCGATGCTGAATCAGCGTTACCGAAATTTCAACAGGCAATGGCAATCCGGCAGCAACAATGCGGAGACGACCACTTGCTGGTGACCAGCAGCCTGAAGAACATCGGAAAACTGCATCTTCAGATCGGCGATGCCAATTCAGCAATTGCCTGTTTCTCTGAAATGACGAACCAGCTTCGGTCCACCTTCGGGACAACGCACCCTCGTATTGCCCGCGCGCTGGAGTATCTGGGTGACGCCTGTTCTCTGGCCGAAGACTGGGAAGCGGCTCGCGAGGCATTGCAAACCGCATTCGAAATTCGATGGCATCAAGCTCCACCAGACCACCACCGAACATCGCAATGTCTGACTCAACTGGCTCGTGTGGAAACCGCATTGCAGAATGTCGCTTCTGCTGTCGATCGGCTTCAACTCGCAGTCCGTTGCCGGGAGGCACTTGCATTGCCACGGGATGAGTTCCTCGCTGAGATCCTCATACAACTGGCCATGTTACAACGCAGGAATCAACAATCGGAACACGCGCTGTCACTCCTGGAGCATGCCCGGACGTACGTCGATACCACCATGCAGGATGTCTCGCCGACAGAAATCACCGTTCTGAAAGAACTGGCGCAGAGCTATCTCGAATTTGGACGGCTGGAAGAGGCGGAAACAACATTCGTTCATCTCCATGAACGGCTCAGCCAGTCTTCCGACGTCGATTCCGCAAACCTGAACGCTGCGAAAACCGGACTGGCCCGTGTCCATCTTCAACAAGGGCAATACGCGACTGCGGAAAGGCTCCTGGAAACAGTTCTGCAATCAACCATGCGGAAAACGCGTGATCACGATCCACGCCGTATTGGACCAATGAACGATCTCGCCGAGGCTTTGTACCCGCAAGGCAAATGCCTCATGGCCGAACGGATTTGCCGTCGTGCCTACAAGCTGGCAGTCGCAACTCTTGCCAAAACCGATTTCGATCTGATTCGCACGCGTAACAATCTTGCGGTCACGTATCTGGCACAGGAAAAGTTTGATCTCGCGCAACCGCTGTTTGAAAGAAACGTCGAGATCAGTCGACAGGTTTTTGGCGAGCGGCATCCCAAGACCGCCACTTATCTCAATAATCTGGGCGAAGTGTATCGACATCAGAAGCGATATCGCCGTGCGGAACGACGCCTCAATGAAGCTTTGGAAATTCGCCGAACGTTATTGGGCGGCAATCATCCTCTGGTGGCACAATGTCTGTGTAATCTGGCCGAAATCCGCATCAGTCAAAATCGCCTGCGGTCGGCAGAACCGCTTCTTGACGAAGCCTTTCGATTGCTCAACCTGGTTCAACCGGAGCAGCATCCCACCCGGCTGGCTGTTCAGCAGAATCTGGCAAGAACACGGTTCCGAATCGGGAAACTCGAATCCGCGCGACCGCTATACGAGCAATTGATCAAAACTCTCGAAGATCAATTTGGCAAAGACGACCAAAAACTCATCCCGCTGTTGATCGAATTGGCGGAAATCTGCCGATCTGACTCCAAATTTGGACGTGCGGAAATGTTGTTGAAGCGCGTGCAGGGAATGCAGGGCGGTGAGAATGAACAATCGACAATGCGGGTGATGATACTCCGCACCCGTGCACGGATTTCCGCTTCAAGGAATAAACTGTCTGAAGCAATCGACCTGACACAGGAGGCGCTCACACTCTGCGCAACGCTCGTTCCCAATGGAAACGAAACCGAACCGGAAGAACTCGCCACGACATTGGTTCAACTGGGGGATCTCGCGTTTCAGTCCGGCAATGACATCGAGGCTCAAGCCCATTTTGAAGAAGCGTTATCACTTCGCGACAGCAACGAAAATGCTCTGCCCCACCTTCGGGCGGAATGCCTGACCCGGTTGGCGGAATTGGAATTGAACCGACAACATTATCCAGATGCCAGATATCTGGCGAAACAGGCTATTGAGCATTGTGAAAACACCGTTGAAGCCGATGCCCGCGTATTCGCGCGTGCGTTGGTTTTACGAGGGCAGGCATCCCGCCATTCCAACGGGTTGAACTCGGCCATCGCCGACTTTCTCCGTGCTGCGGAGTTGCTCGAAAACTGTTTCGGTGCAGACGATCTGGAGGTCGCGCGGATGTGGCGAACTCTCGGTGATGGGTTTTACGATGCCAAACAATACTCAGAAGCGGCCGATTATCTGCAGGAAGCGGTCAATGCCCTGCAACGGCAGTTGGGTCAGGCGGACGTGGAAGTGGAAGAAACGCTGGAACAAATCGCGATCGTCAAAGGTCAGATGAAGCAATACGATGAGGCGGAAACGCTGTTTCAGAAAGTCTTGACCGCGAAAGAACGTCGCCTTGGCCGCGAACATGAAGAAGTCACGAAAACGCTCGAGCAGTTCGCCGACTTGCTTCGCAAAATGGACAATCCTGAACTGGCCAGGGAACTCGAATTCCGAGCCAGAGCCAACCGTAACAAAGACGCCCACGTGCTGTGCGAACTTCTCTAACCGAACAGACTCATCCGACTCAACAATGAACCAGCAACATGGCGACAATCTGATGACACATTCAGTCGACGATTTCGACCAGTTCGATATCGAGGATCAGCGTCTGGCCAGCCAACGGATGATTGGCATCGAGCGTGATGGTCTCCTCCGTTCGCGCCTGTACCCAGACGTCGAGCTGATTCGTACCCAATTCGCTCGCCAGTTGACTTCCCTCTGCAGTGATCTCGCAAACGGCATCGACGGGAACATTTTGGCAAAGCCGCGGGTCTGGGTACCCGAAGCCACCCTCTGGACCGATCGTCACCGACTTCGATTCCCCGACCGACATACCGATCACGGCATCGTTCAAGCCAGCAATCATGCTGTCGTCTCCGACGACAAACTGCAGTGGCTCACGATTGATCGATGTCTCCATCACCGACCCGTCCGGCGACTTCGTTGTGTAGTGAATCTGAATTGCATTCCCAACTTTGACCTGCGACATGACACTGAACTCCGAAATAAGCGGCTCCCGCTGCGATCTCTGCAGAGTCCCGACTCGGCACAATCCGAGCGGTACCGGTACCTGCATATAGATCACAGCGACCAGACAGGCGAAAGAATTCCCGTTTTCCGAGATCCGGTCCAACCGGAGACTCGCACGCAATGAGGAATATGGCGATAGAAGTGATTGTATCGACAAACCACACTTCTCACTGCCAACGCAGATTGACACAGACATTTGTCACTAGCAGCAAATTTATTCTCGATTGATTGACCTCGTCCCTACCCGGATGTGATCTACAGAACTTTTGGAAGGTGTTTTGACTATGGCACTGAAACTGACAGCCGAATCCTTTCTGGCAGGTGTTCGCAAGAGCGGTCTGCTCGACGATGGAAAACTCGACAAACTGATTGAAGAGTTCAAGCAGTCAGGTGTGGATCTCTCCGAATCCAATGCGATTGCCGAAGCGCTCATCGAGAAGCAGGCGATCACGAAATGGCAATCGGAGAAACTGCTGCAGGGGCGTCACAAAGGTTTTGTTCTTGGGCGTTATCGACTGATGTCGCTACTTGGAACGGGCGAAATGAGCGCCGTCTATCTGGCCGAACACATCCGCATGCACCGCCGCTGTGCCATCAAAGTATTGCCGGCCAACAAATGCCGGGACACATCGTACCTGGGGCGTTTTCATCGCGAGGCCGAAGCGGTTGCTTCGCTCGATCATCCCAACATTGTACGAGCATACGATGTCGATCAGGAAATTGAAGGTGAAACAGAAATCCATTTCCTCGTGATGGAGTATGTCGAAGGCCGGGATCTCGACAAAATCATCGCGGAATTGAAGGACGATCAACTCGAGTTGATCACGGCTGTTGACTATATCCGCCAGGCAGCCGATGGCCTCGAACATGCTCACCAGGCTGGACTGGTTCACCGGGACATCAAACCTCAAAACCTGCTCGTCGACAATGTGAGTGTGGTGAAACTGCTGGACCTCGGCCTGGCCCGATTCTTCAATGGTTCCGAGGAAGAATCGCTGACAATCAAGCATGAAGAGAAAGTCCTCGGCACGGCGGACTTTCTTGCACCGGAACAGGCGATTGACAGCCACAAAGTCGATCACCGGGCCGACATCTATTCATTGGGCTGCACACTCTACTTTGCTTTGACCGGCCATCCTCCATTCACCGAGGGCACTTTGGTTCAGCGACTACTCGCGCATCAAACCAAAACTCCACCTCCGATTACCGACGACCGACCCGATGTGCCGACTGAACTCGCCAATATTCTCGACAAGATGATGGCGAAGAACATTAAGGAACGCTATCAGACTGCAGCCGAAGCGTCACAAGCGTTGGCAAAATGGCTCGTCAACAATGCAACAGAAACATGGAAAAAGAAACATGTTTCGCTGGTGGCCGAACACCTCGGAATGGAGGCTGTGACAAAACGCTCGGACTCCAATGTCGTTCTGATTGAGAAGTCTGACAGCGACAATACAAAATCCGACGACCAGGCCGACCCCGAAATGGACCTGCTCACCATGTCGAAAGATCTGAAGACTGAGGCAGAATCTTTGATCAACGATCGTCATGATGACGATCAGACATCAGATGATGATCGCAGCGATGTCACTCGAGCTGGTTCCGGAGGACCAGCGGCTTCGCGAACACCCAGAGGAAAGACGACATCCGGCAGACAAAACGCCTCTGCACGCAAGGTCAGGGTGCCGTCTTCCGGATCTGAAGCGAAACGTCGTACTGCTCGCTCATTGCAAAACACGAATGCGGCAACAGCCGTCGCAGAGCCACTAACTCCGAAAGCGTCCGCACATCAACCGCAACCGGTGACCAAAGCCACCCCCACAACGTCACGTCAGCGAATGCAACCCGCTACGGCATCCAGAAGTTTTTCTCGGATTGCTCCCGAAACAAAAAGCAGGTGGGAAACATTGCTTCGTCGGCTCGACTGGGATGCAAAGACGATGGTCATCATCGGCCTGATTACATTACTCGGACTGGCGATTGCATTCGGCGCCTATACTGTCCTTTCCGGCGACACACCACCAACCACAACTCCCTCGGTTGAAACCAGCAATGTCACGGCGGCAATGTCTGATTCCCTCGCAGAACCATCGCCAGAGACTGAGGCTGAAGTGGAGTCGAAAATTCTGCCCGGGGCGTCGGTCATCAAGATTTTGCCGGAAGGTACGGAGTAAGAAGAGACGACCAATACCAATTCCATCGTGAAACGGCTACGGCTTATGATCCTAATCGGACTTCCGGACGTGGTTTCATGGCTGGATCAGTTCCTGGCACGTCGGCAGCAATTTCCGCAAGTGTTCGTCCGTCGGTCGGATGCACAAAATCAGGCCGCAATTCCGCGGCTGTGATGGCCAGAAAATCCCTTTGCAATAAATCGGGATCCGGAATCTCCGTACCATCGACACTCAACACTTCGTCACCAAAAAAGAGAATATCGATGTCGATCGTGCGTGGGCCGTTCTTATTGTCTGGATCGCGCATTCGATTGAGCGACAATTCCACTTTCGGAATGCAATCCCATCGCAACTCTTCAAATGCCAGGTCGGTTCGCATTAACACAGCAGCGTTGAGAAACGAAGACTGTTCGGTGAACCCCAGCGGAGCCGTCTCGTAAACCTGCGAGACAGAAACCACCTCCCCCCACGCTCTCATCATCGCCACAGCCTGCGACAGATTCCGCTCGGGCGCAATGTTGGAGCCGAGTGAAAGCATCACCATTCTTTCAGATTGACTGTTCACGGCTACACGAGATTCGTTATTGATAGAGCGTATGACGCTCTCTTGCGCCACGATGAGCGTCGTTCGGCGTGCAAATACAGGCTCCCACGAACCAGAGGCGTCACACCAGAAGGTAAACTGTTCTAATCCGTTCGTTCGCGATCAATGGCAATGCCAACAGTCCGAGCGAATCGAAGTGCCATCGGCTTTTCGACCGAGACTTCGACACGTTGGACGTGTTCAAATTCAAGACATTTTTTCGCGACCTCATCCGCCAGTTTTTCCACCAGAAAAAACCGGGACGTCTCAACCAGTTCAATGACTTCCTTGGTGACCGTCCGGTAATTCACAGCGTCGGTGATGGAATCCGTCTGTCCAGCACGGCGTGTATCGGCATGCAGTGTGATGTTCAGCAACACATCCTGCCGGTTGTTCCGCTCTTCATCATTCACACCAATAATGGTACGAAGGAAGAGATCGCGAATCATTATTTTGTCAGTCATGTCTCAAAATGCCCTGTTTTCGTTTTCTGATTGCGATCGGCGTATACCGGCTTTCACACTTTCATTTCGCAACTCTGTTAAAGGACCGATCTCAAAGATGCTCTCCACCGGTCACAGTGAGGATCTCACCGGTGACAAACTCTGCCTCAACCAGATACCGCACGGCTTGCACGACATCTTCCGGTCCACCGGATCGCTTGAGCGGAATACCGTTGGAAACCTTTTTCAAATAATCCTCCGACTCATCCGGCGGAGGCAGGATCGCTCCCGGGGCGATTGCATTAACTCGGATACCCGGCGCCAGTTCCTGCGCGAGAATCTTCGTCATCTCTGCAAGCGCTGCCTTGGTCAAGTTGTAGGCAAAGTGTGTCAGATCGGCTCGAAACACCCGCCGGTCGACGAGATGAATGATCTGTCCGCAAGTATCGGATGAATCTCGATTGCTGAACTGACGGGCAAATTCGCGCGAAAGAAACGCCGGTGCTTTGAGATTGATGTCGAAGTGGCGATCCCACAAGTCTGCCGATGTTGCCAGCAATCCGCCCGATTCAAAAATCGCTGCGCAATTCACGAGCAAATCGACGCGACCAAACTCGGACGTTGCCCGATGAAATATCGACTCTGCTGCTGCGACGGGCGAAGTCAAATCGGCATGCAAAGGAATAGCCGTGACTCCCAACCTTTCAATCTCCGAGATCGTCTCGTGTGCCGCCTCCTCAGACGATCCATAGTGCACGCCAACCTGAAATCCGTCTTCCGCCAACGCCAGAGCAATCGCTTTGCCAAGACGAATGGCAGCACCCGTTACGATTGCGGTTTTCCGACCTTCCACCACGCTGATTGCCTGCTTTCACGCTGGATTCTGCTCAAATCAAGATCGTTCCAGATTGCATTCTAGAGCGAATTGCCTTGATTTGTAGCGTTGAGTTGGCAATTCACATCGAATTTTTCGGACGGTTACGAATTTTCCAAACGGCTGCAAAATGGAAGTCATCCCCGCGCAGGCGGGGGACCAGTTCTTCACCGTTACTTTTTACCCTGGGCACGTTGCTCTGCAAAGAATTCGCGAAGGATTCCGGCACATTCCAGTTCCATTACGCCCCCCATCACGGTCGCCTGATGATTCAGACGCGGATCGGTCGTGATGGAATACAGCGACTGGCTCGCCCCGGCTTTGGGATCTGCGGCACCATATATGACCGTTGGAATTCGAGCCTGCACGATCGCCCCGGCACACATCGGGCAGGGTTCCAGCGTAACGTACAAGGTGCAGTCCAACAGCCGCCACGATTTCAGAAACCCTGCCGCCTGCGTGATGGCGATCATCTCAGCATGCGCCGTCGGATCGTTCAGCGTTTCCCGCAGATTGTGGCCTTCCCCGATAACGCGACCATCATGTACCACCACCGCCCCGACGGGAACTTCCTGCTGCTCGTACGCAATACGGGCCTGTTCCAGTGCAAGCCGTATCCCGTTTTCGTGCGGCTGCAACGGGTTTTCCAGCGAAACCATTTCTCTACCGGCTCTGTATCGATTTTGTTCGAGTGAGGAGAAGACTCTTCCGGTTTTAACGGGATCGTTGCAATTTCGCGAGAGATGGGTGAATAATCTGGCGGAAAGGATTGCCCCAGCCACATGGTCATTTATACTGTGGATTCACGATATCAGCCGCGATCCATCGATTGCAAAGCGCTTCTGTCATGACGAAGCATGCTTCGGGGCCGTTAACTCAGTTGGTTAGAGTGCGATCCTTACAAGGTCGAAGTCGCTGGTTCGAGTCCAGCACGGCCCACTCTTTCAACCCGTGTCTTAACAGGAACAGGCCGCAGGCACTTTCCACTGCACGATATTACAGGTCATCTGATACCTTCGGTCCCTTAGAGCGTGTTACGCTCCTTCGTGGCGCGATGGACGCCGTTCGGTCTACAATTGCAGGCTCCCACGAGCGAAAAGCGTCACACGAAAAGGTAAACTGCT
>JANQSH010000192.1 GCA_028284145.1 Planctomycetaceae bacterium
GCGTGTTACGCTCTTCCGTGGCGCGATGGACGCCGTTTGGTCTACAATTGCAGGCTCCCACGAGCGAAATCCGTCACACGAAAAGGTAAACTGCTCTATACGACCCGGTCGCCCCAGGAAAAGTATTGTGGTGGTCGGGCACCACCCGCTTGAGTATGGATTTCAATACCCTGGCCCTCATTCGCAAAATTGCCATATCCCCGAAACTCAAACTATGTAATCGACACGATCACAATCTCCTGCCGCAAATATTGAGCAAGCGAAATCACACCGGCATCCCTGTCAAAGCATGGCGCGCCAAGCGACGATATTAATCTGGCAGGGACATTGCGCCACGTTCCAGGGCAGCGGGTTTCTATCTCAAAATTGTCAGAACATCATACTCCTTTTTCATCCTTCCACAGCCGTGAGCAAAAAGAAAAAAAAGAAGAAAAAGTTGCAGGACGAACAGCGGGAATTCGCCGACGTCATGCGCGGGTTTCTCTTGCGCCCGAAAGTGATGCTGGGAATGGTAATGCTGATTGGACTTTCGACATTGCTGCCGATCATCAGCCAGTTGCTTCCCGAACTGAAGCAACGCGAAGAATACCGCGTCGCCGCGCTGGATATACAAATCACCGAGCCACCCCGCTGGGTGCCGATTGATCTTGTTGCCGAGGTGATTGATCGGTCGGAACTGCCTGAAGAACTGTCGTTGCTGGATTCGGAAATCACGAGCCAGGTTGGCGCAGCCTTTGGGGAGCATCCCTGGGTCAGATCGGTCCGGCATGTGGAGAAAAAAGCCGCCCGCGACGAGAAAACGGACGAGGATATTTCCACTTTGACCATCGATCTGGAATACCGGCGTCCTGTGGCCATGGTGCGTATGCCGCACGGACTTTATGCGGTCGATTCAGACGGGTTCCTGTTGCCTTCGGAAGATTTCGCCGTGGGCGACACGAAACGATTTCCGCTGATCATCAATATTCAGCGTCCTCCTGTCGGTCAGGCGGGAGAATTCTGGGGCGATGTTGCCGTGCTGGGTGCTGCACGAATCGCGGAAGCGATCACACCTTATTGGCGTGCCTTCGACCTGACCGCCATTCGCATTCGCAATGCTGAAAAACGTGTCGAACACCCCAGTGATGTCATTTTTGAACTGATGACGAAAGAGGGAAGTTTCATTGTCTGGGGCCGAGCTCCCGGAACACGTCATCCGGGGGAACTGTCGGTTGCCCAGAAGATCGGTCGGTTGCAGAGATACCTCGAAGACTTCGGTGCTTTCGACAAACCGAACGGTCCTTACGAGATCGACATTCGACACTGGCAGGAAATCGCCCGCCGTCCGATCCCAAGTTCGATCCGGTTTTCTGATCGGACCAGTCGCCCCCGCAATTGAAGTGGCTGATTGCTTACCGAATCGCATCGCCAACTGGAAATCAACTATCACAACCATATCATTTTATTGCACCCTGGAATTTACCGTTTGGTGTACCACTCTGATGTTTCAGTTGATCACACGGTTGTTCCCAGCAGCAAATCAACCAGCGCCTCGGTCAACGGTAAACCGCAACGGTATTCAAATCCGAGAAACATCGGGCTGGGATTGGCTTCAAAGTAGTAGAACTCTCCGTCCGGTGTCATGCGGAAGTCAATGCCAGTCCAGACCAGTTCCAGCGAGTTGGCAATCTTCAGACAGGCCTCCGCGAGGTCGTCTGAAATTTCGATCATTTGAATCTGCGGATCGGCATCGTCGCGGAAATCGAGTTTGTCGGTCAGCAGGACACAGGCGAGAATCCGCTCCCCCGCGACAAACACACGCACATCATGCCCGGGGATCTCCTGTTGAATTGTGACCGGTGCATACTGCAATACCTGTAGATGTTCTTCGGTGAGATGCTCGTCTTGCAGCCGGCGCGTGTGGGCGCCACCTTGCACCGGCTTGTAGATGCAACCACCCACCTCCGCCACGAATTCACGCACGGCAATCGGATCATTCGTATGCAACGTTGCCGGGATTCTCACGACCGGTTCCAGATTCAACCGTTTGATACGAGCCAAAGCGGCTGGTTTGGTCTGATGAATTTGAAACCCGTTCCAGCCATTGACCCAACGCGTTGGCATCTCGATCAACAAAGAATCAAACAGGCAGCGCGTGTCACTTGCGGCGAGTTCCGCCTGTTCTGCATTCGGCAGATCAGGATAGCTGCTGCCGAAATAATTCCGCCAGTAAACACTTTCGATGTCGTCGAAGTGAACAGCCTTCTCTTCGCCCGGCAAGACCAGATGACCGCTCGTTCCCGGTTCAAAAGCGACCTGCAAGTCTTGAGGAAAGGCCTGCCCATCGAGCCATTCCACGCGCGCACCCCGAGCCGCCAATTGCTCGAAAACATGCATGGCATGTTCGTCGGACGCGTTCCCCAATATGAATACGTTTTTTTGGGCAGGCAATGGGAACAGGTCCTTCTACTTCAGACTGGCTGTCGAGAGAATGCGGCTACTTTGGCGTGCCGATGCCACCTTCTTCACCGATGGCCAACGTCGTGGGACGACGTGTTCCCGCCTCTTCCCCCAGAGCCTGCGTTGCAGGCAACGTGCCTCCCTCCTCGCCAAGTGCCTGTGTGGTGATGGTTCCTTCTTCACCCCTTGCACGTGTGGTAACGTTCCCCTCTTCACCACGAGCTTTGGTTGTGGGTTTCCCACCCTCTTCAGCTCCACTGACAGTGGATGGTGCGGGCAGTTTCTTCCTGCGCGATTCCTGTCGTTCGATCGCTTTGAGTGAGGTTTCGTAATTGGGGTGCCCCTTCAATTTGGCCAATGCCGCCTTGACGCGATTATCAAACCCGTAAATGGGATCGAGCCGATCAGCTTTACGGTAAATACCCAGCGCGAGTGCAATCTTTCCCGCCTTGTAGTGGTTGTCTGCAAAACCGAGTTCCCTTGTGACCATGATCGTCACGCTTTGTTCCAGTTTCTTACGACGAGTATTGATGTCGCTGTAGAAGCCTTTCCTGTCATCGTCGAGTTTGCGGAGTTCGTCGAGATAGATAGCTGCATCCGACCAGTTTTTGCGGCCAAGGAGTTTGGTGGCTTCGGTGAGATTACTGTACGCCGCTCGCTTGATCGCCGCCCGCTCTGCCGGATTGCCTTTCCCCTGTTCACGGTTGATGTCAGTCGTCCCTTCCTCGCCGATTGCCTTCGTGGTCGCATTTCCTTCTTCACCCAGGGCCTGGGTTGTGACGCCACCCTCTTCTCCAATTGCCTGAGTCGTTACGCCCTCTTCACCGACGGCTCTGGTCGTGACACTCCCTTCTTCACCCAGGGCTTTGGTGGTCAGCTTCCCGGTCTCGCCGACGTTGGTTGTCACTCCTCCGGTTTCTCCCAAACCCTGCGTCGGCAGTCCTGTCTCATTCAGACCGAGCGTCGGTTGTTGCGCAGTCGCAGCTTTGGCCAAACCTCCTGCAATGACACCCACCCCCGCTTTCAGAACCGTTTGCAGCGCATCGCGTCGCGAAGGAGAATCTTCCGGCTTGGTATCCGGCAGCAGGAATTCTGAATTCCGGGAAGCATCGTCAGAACGGGTTTCTCGCAAAATGCCGCTGAAGGGATGTTGCATTGCGCTTGCCTCCGAAACGAATAAAAACTCGTTTTCCGTGTGTTTCTATCTATGTGCGTACGAATGGCGTCAACTTAGCCGTGTACACATGACTGGCATTGTAACGAAAGCCTCGCGGCTCGAGCACGAAATTTCTGTGAATCCAGAAAAATCTCGTTTCTGCAGTATTTCCGGGAACGATCAGAACCAGAAGCGATACCAGCAAATTCAGCACAATGATTCCCCATCGACGACACTCTCAACCACACAACTGTAAAAACTGTTCGACTCTGGATGTGACGATGTCCATGCTGCGGTTCCAGAAATCCGGCTCGCGTAAATCGTAGCCGAAACTCGATTGCATCGCGTCTTCGGTCTCCATGCAGCCAGTCGCAATCAGAAACTGCTGATACTTCCCGGCGAAATCACCGCCCGACTCCCCTGCCAGAGAGTAGATACCGAGTGACAGCAGATAGCCGAACGCATACGGGAAGTTGTAAAACGGCACGCCCCGAATGTAGAAATGCAGCTTGGAGATCCAGAACTCCGGTGCGTAACCATTGTCATCCAGCCCATTCATGTAGGCATCTTTTTGAGCCTGCAGCATCAATTCAGAAAGTCGTTCGGGACTCAGTTCCCCTTCCCGCCGCTCCTGATAATAGCGATCCTCAAACAAAAACCGAGCGTGGATGTTCATCAGGAATGAAATCGAATCACACAGCATCTTGTCCAGCATGACCAGTTTCTGGTCATCACTTTCCGCCGTCTGCAGACGCCGCTCGCCCAGCACGGCTTCCGCAAATGTCGAAGCGGTTTCCGCCAGGTTCATAGGGTAATCCTGCAGCGCAAACGGCTGGTCAAGCAACACATGTGAGTGGTATGCGTGTCCCAGTTCGTGTGCGAGGACCGACATACTGTCAGGCGTGTCGATGTAAGTCATGAAGATCCGCGACTCTTTTCGGGTTGGCACACCTGCACAAAAACCACCCGGGCGTTTGTTGTCCCGATCTTTGGCTTCAATCCAGCGGTTCTCAATCGCCTTTTTCGCAAACTCACCAAAGTGCGGGCTGAATTCCTGACACGAATCGACCACCAGCGAACACCCTTTGTCATACGGAATCGTTTCCACGTCCGCATCGACGGCAGGCCAGGGCGCATCGATATCATACCAGGTCAGCTTTTCGAGTCCGAATTTCTTCGCCTTGGCGTTCATGAAGTCCAGCAGCACATGCTTCCGCTCGGTGACGATCGACCACATCGTTTCCAGCGTCTGTCGCTGCAGCCGATTAAGGTGCAGCGGCATGACCAGATGGTCTTCCAGCCCGAGGTGCCGGACCTTCGTCAAGCGAGTGCCGGAGATATGATTCAAGGCATCCGCACAGATGTCGCCGATGCCGGTCCAGGCCTTTCGCCACGCGAAGTAGTTGTTCTCGCGAACCGCTCTTTGCGGGGAGTCAAACGTGATCTGTCCGGGTGATTTCTCAATAAGTTCCCCCTTCTCCATGACTGTGATCCGCATTTCGCCCGCCAGTCGATCGTACAATCGGCCCCAGGCCGAAATACCATCCACCGCGAGATCAGCCACCAGCAATTCCTGTTCGCGCGGCAATCGCAACGCAGCGGCACGGCGACATTCCTCGAAATGAAATCGCCTTTCGGATAACCAACCGTCCGACGCGAGCAACGCTTCAAAACATTCGTCATCGGCCTGTTGCAATGCGAGCTCAACATTCGTCGCAATTTTCGCATGATGTGGCTGCAATGCTGAAAGCTGGCCTTCGAGTTTTTGAAACAGTTTCTCACCAGCATCCGCCGCCGAGTGACAACCGATGAAGGCACTCAAACTCCAGGCTTCGGCATGGAGAGTCTCATTCTTTTTCAGAAAACCGAGCCAGGTTTCGTGCGACCTGGCATCACCGTCCAACGCCGGCAATGTGTCCGACTCTTCCGCCAGAGCAGTCAGTTCATTCCGATAGGCCTGAAATGTTTGCTGAAAGGTATCGGTCGAAGGGTGATCGTAGAGCGAGTCGAGATCCCACGATTGGTCAAGATTCGCGAACTGGTACATGGTTGACTTTCCTCACATTAGAGTAGAGCAGCTTACCTTCTGGTGTGATGCCTCTGGCTCGCGGGAAACAATTGGACTGTCAAGACGAAAAGTTGGGTTTGATGAAGTTGCAAGCAACGACAACGGAGCGGGTTATGTTAATCCGCACCCAAAACAAAGCTTTGACAAGGCACTATGTTTACAGCTCAAACGACGCTCATCGCGCCACAGAAGAGCGTAATACGCTCTAAAGGCGTATAGGGCAAGGCAATCAGGTCATTCTTCAAGATGCATGCCGACGAAGCATAACCGTTGATCGATATCCCCCTCGACCATCGTTGTGACGAATAGCTGCGCGCGGTGAATACTTGCTTGCGAAATGAGTTACAGCGACTGAGAATAGAGCCTTGTTCCATGTGACTTCGCATAACAACCGAATTGCCATGCCCGAAAAGTCCGGCGAGATCAACTCATTCACCGTGACCGACACGCTGTACCCCAATTGGGTTTGGCCGATGCGGACGGGTGAGTTGCTGGCCTTGTGGGTCGGGTGTACATTGACCATTCTCCGCCACGGCTTGCGAACCAGTGTGAACATTTACGCCGAACTTGGTTTTGCGATCGTTGTTACCATGCTGCTGATGACAGTTGGCTTCGGTCTGCGTTATTTGTGGAGTCTCGCGCGTCCCAGTTTTCGTCATCAGCATCGCGCGATGCTGATATTGATTGCCGTCTGGTCACTGGGTGTGGTGGGCATCGGAATCTTCGGCCCAATACCGGGAACGACAACAGCCGGAACGATTGCCGATCGATCCGAAGCCATTTTTCTCTGGTCGGAATTCGCGGTCGTTCTGGCAGCGGGCATCTCGATGGTCCGCATCATCCGCCGAGCCGCAACACAAGGGTGGGACCCTGCGTTGGTTGTCGTCGTCTCGTTCCTGATTCTGATTGGGATTGGCACATTGCTGCTGCTGCTGCCCCGCGCTCAGGCGGAACATTTGTTGGACACTCCGCTGAAAGATCGGGCCATCGTCGCGCTGTTCACCTCCACTTCTGCGACCTGTGTCACCGGGTTGACAGTCGTCCCGACAGCCGAGTATTGGACCCGCTTCGGTCAAGTGGTCATCCTCTGCCTGTTCCAGATCGGCGGGCTGGGCATCATGACGTTCGGTGCATTTTTCGCCATCGCCACTGGTGAGAACCTGCAGGTCAAAGAGAGCGTCACCTTTCGCGACCTGTTGGAGTCGGAAGGATTGGGCGATGTCACGCGGCTGGTGAAAAGCATCATCATTTTCACTCTTATTTGCGAACTCGTCGGGGCCTGGACGATCTCCGGGTTATGGTCCGATTTGCCATTGGGAGAACAGATCTTCCAAAGCCTGTTTCATTCCGTCTCCGCATTCTGTAATGCCGGGTTCACACTCACCGGAAACAGTTTCGTTGGCATGGGTATGCGTTGGCAAATCTGGGGTGGGGCCGCCGGATTGATCATTCTGGGCGGACTTGGTTTTGCCGTGTTGTACAACGTGATGCTGGTCTCCAGTTCCCGGTTTCGCAATTATCAGCCGAATCCGTTGTTTCATTTGCCCAGGCAACGCGCGAGGTTAACGCTTTCTTCCAGGCTGATCCTGTTGACAACGTTTTTCCTTCTGGCCAGTGGCACACTTGGCTATTACCTGCTGGAAACGTTGAACGAACCAAAGCAGCAGCCACTCGGTCCGCAACTCTGCGAAGCCTGGTTTCAGTCGGTGACGTTTCGGACGGCTGGTTTCAACACAGTCGATCACGTCGATTTACATCCCGCGACGAAACTGTTCGCCATCGGTTTAATGTTCATCGGCGCTTCGCCCGGCTCAACCGGCGGCGGAGTCAAGACGATCTGTTTTGCTCTGGCAGTGCTGGCGGTGATTTCCGTCATGCGTGGTCGTGACCGTGTCGAAGTCTTCGGGCGAGCCATTCACGCCAGTTTGATCAACCGTGCGGTGACGATGTTCACGCTCGGCATTGCTGTGGTGATGATCACAACATTGTTACTGGTAACGTTCGAAAACCAGCCGACCCGTTTTCTGGATTTGATGTTTGAGGCGACCAGTGCATTTGCGACAGTCGGCGTTTCGACCAGTGTCACGCCCGAATTGTCCTTGCCTTCGAAATGGGTGGTCATCGTGACGATGTTTCTGGGCCGTGTCGGGCCAATGACATTGATGCTGGCCCTCAGTCGTCGTTCGACGAACGCCCGGTATGAATACCCTTACGAGCGGGTCACGCTGGGTTGAGATATTGTTGATTCCACTTGACAAAAGAGAGATAAAACCGTGCCACGAGTTGCCGTCATTGGATTGGGACGCTTTGGAATTCGTCTGGCCCGCCAGTTGGGCGCCAGCGGAACACAGGTCCTGGCGATCGACAACAAAATGTCGCTTGTCAACGAGGTGAAAGATGACGTCGATCTGGCGGTTAAACTCGACTCGACGGATGAAGGGGCATTGGCATCGCACGATCTGGCGAAAGCCGATGCTCTGGTGGTGGCGATTGGCGAGAATTTCGAGGCTGCGTTGTTGACGACCGTGATTGCCAAAAAGCTGGGCGTCAAACGGATCATTTGCCGTGCGCGAACCGATTTTCATGCGGAGATATTCCGGCAGATCGGTGCCGATGAAATCATTCAACCCGAAGCCGCCGCTGGAGAAAGCCTCGCGCATCGACTGGCCAACCCTTTCCTGGAGGACTTTCTGACACTGGCAGATGGATTTACGCTTATTGAATTCCAGGCACCCCGGGCGTTTCAGGACAAAACGCTTATCGAGATCGGCATGCGGCAGAAATATGGCGTGAACCTCGTCGGCATTAAGCGGACCAGGACGATAACCAACGGCGACGAGACGGAAGAAAAATCGACCATTATCAGCATGCCGAAACCGGATGATCACATTCGAGAGGGAGACATTCTGGTGGTTGTCGGTCAGGACGACGCGCTGGCAAAACTTCCAAAGGAGTGATGACGGCGTGATCACAGCTCGGTGGCAGCCCAAAAGCGTAGCGGATGTAAAGTGTTGAGTGCGGGGTAACGCTGCCCGATCACAGCGCCACATATTCCAGTCATTCCCACGAAGAGTGGGGAATCCATTCTTCCGGAATGCTCTGGATACCTGTCTGCGCGGGGATGCCTCGGCTTCGTTCGTGCCCTTCGTTCTTTTCGTGGTCGTCATTCTTCTTCTCTTTGCGAACTCCGCGCCACTGTGTGAGAATTCCTCCACAGCACGGGCACTCCAAAAACCCGTTCTTTTTTTCGAGCGTCACAGTATTCGAGCATTGCAGCAGCAGTCAGCAAATGCCCGATGCTTTGCTCTGAACAAACCATCATTCCAACGACCCCTGCTGCGTAATGCAAAGCAGGGCATCCGAAGTTGTGACCTTTTGCGTGTCAATGAGTGCTGTACTCAAAACGCCCCAACGAACTTTTTTCATGGGTTCGTATCCTTTGTAAGCCTGTTGCACCCGCCATGAGGAAATGCGAAGATCACCAGACGAATTCTCACTGATGGCCGCGCGGCCACTACCACATACCGTTATACTCATAAAGCAAACACCCCACCTACACACCCGCCAGCAACTTCATCCATGCCTGCATACACCGGAGAATTGATCGCCCTGTGCACGCTCACCTGCTGGGCGTTTGGATCACACTGCTTTGAAGCAGCGGGACATCGCGTCGGTTCCATGGCGGTCAACTTTCTACGGCTGATTCTCGCCTTGTTGATGTTCTGCGTTCTGCTTTGGATTCGCACGTCTTCGCCCTTTCCCATCGGTTTTTCGGCGGTCCAATGGAACTGGCTGCTGTTTTCCGGGGTCGTGGGGTTTGCCTTTGGCGACATGTGTCTGTTTCGGGCGTTTGTGGAAATCGGCCCGCGCGTGTCGCTGCTGTTGATGACCATCAATGCGCCACTCTCAGCCGTTATGGGCTGGCTCTGGCTGCAAGAGGAATATGGCCCGCTGCAATGGCTCGGTATGTTGATTACGTTGATTGGTATCACCTGGGTGATTCTCGAACGGCCCGCATTCGATGTCAGCGAAGGCTCAAACACCTCCCGTAAGGTGCGTCATATCACAACGCGGGGTATTCTACTCGGTTTGGGCGGGGCAATTGGCCAGGCAGTCGGTGGGGTGACCAGCAAGTATGCGTTGGAATTACAGTCTGGCAGCGATGCTTTCGCCGCAACGCAAATTCGCGTGCTGGGAGGAATCGCCGGGCTGATCTTCGTCTTCCTTGTCATCCGCTGGTGGCTGCCGACGTACAATGCGATCAAAGACGGTCGCGGAATGTTCTGGATGACCTGCGGCGCGTTTCTGGGACCGTTCCTTGGCGTGTCGCTTTACTTGCGAGCCATGCAGTTCACTACTGTTGGCGTTGTGGCGACCATCGTCGCTCTTCTGCCGGTGGCGGTGATTCCACTGGCGATGATCATCCACAAGGAACACATCTCGCCACGCGCGTTCGGTGGTGCGTTGATTGCCTTTATGGGTGTGGTGCTGCTGGTGTTTGAGTGAGTAAAGAACCCACTGGCAGAGCCGGTGGCTTTCATGATAAGCCCCAGAGGGGCATGAAATGCCTTGCCCCCAAAAGGAGGCAAAGTTCTATCCCCTGATCTCCCTTCTATCCCGCTCAACAAATCATGCCGATTTCATTCACTCCCGGTCAGGTGGCCGCAAACTTATTGAGATTCGATCTCAGTTGCAACCGCACATTAGTTGAATGCTGGAAAAGACTTCCGTAATGGGGATCGGGGGTTGAAAATTGCGCAAGTTCATCTTAAGATTCGCGCTGTTCTGCTGAAAAAAGATCGGTTTGTGTTATCTGTCGCTCACTCTTCAAGCCGATAATTTGAGGGTGGAACGAAGACAAAACAGACCTCGAAGTTGACAGCCTCGTGATTCCGTCGGGTGGAAACGTCAACGAGAAGATTTTGAAAGCCGCAATGGCTCGCTGGAGAAAGGGACCCTCATGACTCACGTCGTTGCCGAACCATGTTTTGGATGCAAGTACACCGATTGCGTAGTGGTCTGCCCGGTGGAATGTTTTTATGAAGGCGAATCGATGCTCTACATCCATCCGGAAGAGTGCATCGACTGTGAAGCCTGCGTACCGGAATGTCCGGTTGAAGCAATCTTCCACGAAGACAATCTGCCGGAAGAATGGTCGGGCTACACCGAACTCAATGCCGAACTCGCCCCGAACTGCGAAGTGCTGACCGAGAAGAAAACGGCATTGGCGGATGAAGGTGGCGACTGTGCAGCGGCTGGTTAATTGAACCGGCTGACAATTTGAACAATACAAATCAGGTCCGGTTTTTGTCTGAGCGTGTGAAGCGTCTGGCAGAACCGGGCCTTTTTTGTTTGTACAGATTTGGTTTTGCAGGATGATAAAGCGTATTCCGCTCCTTCGTGCCGCGATGGACATTGTCAGGCTTACAAACACAGGTCCCCCACGAGCCAGAACCGTCACACGAAAAGGTTAAACGCTTTATTCCGCTTCAAGGACAGATTCGACCTGCAAATCACCAGAAGGTGAAATCGAGAAGGTGATCGCACCTGATTCCGCCGTTGTCAAAACACGCGTCTTTCCGCCGTAAGTTTCTCGCAACTGAGGCATTGTTTTGGTCGAACTGCCGCTGACGACAACCCATTCGGGAGAGGCCCACTCCGCCAACCGCTGTGGATTGGCATTCAAGCTGCCGTGGTGTGGCGAAAGGATGACATCGAATTGGCACGTCGGATAACGTTGCAGCAGACGGGACAATCCTTCCTTTTCCAAATCGCCCGCCAGCAATATCGACCGACCACCAAAACTCAATGCGAGTGTCAAGCTGGTCTGGTTGTCGTCATCCAGTGCATCGTCCGGCGTCGGATGCAGAATCTCCAAATGCACATCGTGCGATACCGTCAGCCGGTCGGACTCGGAAATGAAATGAACCGGAATTCCGATGGAACGCACCGTTTCCCAAATTCGCTGCACGCCTGGTTGAGGACTCTCTGCGAAGTGGGATGTCGTGACGATCGATCCGACAGGCACTGTTTCCAGCAGGGATGGTATCGCGTTGAAGTGGTCGATATCGGAATGCGAAACAATCAGCGTGTCGATGCCGGAATGACCACTGTTCCATAAGCCCGCGAGCACTGCCCGTTGTGCTCGACGCGGCCCATGCAGTGAACCGGCATCATAGAGCAGGGTCTCGCCGGTTGGTGTTTCCATCAGGACTGAAAGCCCGTGACCGACTGAAAGAAATGTGCATTTCATGTGACCGTCCGTTGCAGGTCGCAATCCGATGAACAATCCGCAAGCCGTCCACAACAAGCCACCGGCGATCGCGACCCGCCCGACCCACTGCCTGTAGGCGGAATCGCTGGCAGGCGTCGGACGTGCATTTGATGTATTGGAGAGATCACCAACCTTTGAAACGTCACCAGCCAGTTGCAATGTTTGCTGCCTCCCTGCGGTGTAACGCCAAAGCAAAATGCCACCCAGTAGAAGTCCGTAATAGCCGACCAGCCACCAGAGCGGAGGATTGGTGACATGGAAATGGCCTCCCTGGAATTTGGCGCCGGCTGACACGATTGTCTCGAAAAGTCGCATCCCGCCGTTAACCGCCCAACCAACGGTGGCTTCCAGTCCCGGAGCCAGCAAACCAGCGAGAATCATGATGAAACCGGCGGTCAGCAACAGGAAGACTCCCGGTATCAAGACAACATTCAGCACGATGCCAACCGGTGCAACAAGGTGAAAATGCTTCGCGACCAACGGTGCGGTAAACATCCAGATGAATAGCGTCATCACGTACAAACGCAGGGCTCCAGCCAGCAGGAAACGGAGGAATCGTTCCAGAACTGATTGCTCACGCAATGCCAACAGATTCCCTCGACGACTTGTCCGTTTTGTTCGCCATCTGGCAAAGGTCTGTTGAGCATGCAGGCTCACACCAATGCCCATCACCGCCAGAAAAGACAGCTGCGCCCCGACGTCGAACAGATCTGCAGGTCGGGCCACCAGCAGAATCAATGATGCCAGCGCAAGCATGTTCGTCAGCGAAACTGTCCGAAAACCAGGCAGAGTAATCGCGAACAGACAGACAAAAACCGTCGCACGGATCACCGATGGCCGGGCACCCGTCAGCATCGCAAAACCAATCGTTACCGCAATAACCGTCACGGTTGTCGACCAGGCAGACGCATTGGCCAGCCGGCAGAGAAACCAGATCAGTCCGGCCAGAATCCCGACATGCAGGCCAGAGATCGCCAGCAGATGCATAGCTCCGCTTTGGGCAAATCGTTCGCGGTCTTCGAGTGTCAAATTACTCCGCATGCCCAACATCAAAGCGGAAGCCGTGGGGACGAGATCGTGATCGAGATTGCGCCGTAAAACCATCTGCGCATTCTGGCCGACTGTATCGATTGCGCGGGCGATGGGAAATTCCTGCGCAGGTCGCATCACCCGCACTGCATCGGGATGATCCGAAAACAGAACGCAGCCAATTCCCTGATTGCGAAGCCATTTCCGGTAATCGAATCCACCGGGATTATCCGCCGGTCCGGGCCGCGTGAGCCAGCCGCGAACCTGCACAACATCGCCAACATTGGCATGCACCAGATGCCCCACCACCTGCAGTTGAGCAGCCCCGGAAACGGGAATCGTATCGCGATCGGTTTCAATCCACCAGCACTCCAGTCTGCTGCGTGATTTGTCGAATGGTCGCCAGGCCACCAATGCGGGATCGACATCGCTGGAAACAATTTCCGGCGGCTCACTTAACACACCAACAACCGTCACCGGCTTCGCTTCGGTTGCGACAAAAAGCGAAATCTCGTCCATGGATCGCAACGAATAGATCTGATGATGCCGTGCTGCACCAACGCTGAAACAAGTCATCAATAACAGACAGCCCGCGAGCTTGTGGTACCGCGACCGCAAGGTGAACAGCCAACTCAGCCCACAGATCAGACTGAGACCCACCCACACCACAAAATCGAGCGTCACATAGCGATCGCAGAGAACACCGGCCGCGTACGCAATGGCAACGGCCGCAGCCGGTGCCCGCGGAAACCGCGAAGGGAAGAGCATGATTTGCGATTGACAATTGGACATATTTCTCACACGGGGCGGACAAAGCCGTCCGTGGCACCCACATAACTCATGGTTTGTTTTTTGAAACGATCGAACCTCGGGCGGCGATTGCGACGTTGATTCGCTCGGTCTGGTCTTCGGTCAATTTCCAGTTCATACTCGCTGCGGTATCTTCGATCTGTTCCGGTCGACGCGCACCACACAATGCCGCCGTGATGCCGGTCCGATGGATCGTCCAGTTGATGACCACCTGAGCCAGCGTGCAGCCGACTTCATCGGCAATCGGTCGCAGTTGATCGAGGAAGTCGTGATTCCTCTGCCATTCCTCACCCTGGAACATGGGATACCTGGCACGGCCGTCACCCGGTGCAAATTGGTGGTCCCGCGTCATTCCCCCCGCGAGCAATCCTTTCATCAACGGCCAGTAAACCACAACGGAAATGTTCCGTTCGCGACAATAGGGTACGAGGTCCTCTTCGATTTCGCGTTGCAACATGTTGAAATGCGGTTGAACGGCAGCCACTTCACAGACCAACTCAAACTCGCGCAGTTGATCGACCGTCGCGTTGGAAACTCCGACGGCGCGAATTTTCCCTTCGTCCAGTAACTCAGCAAACGCGCCAGCCGTTTCGGCAACGGGAACATTCACATCGGGGGAATGCAGATAGTAAAGGTCGATTAAATCTGTCCGCAGTCGTTGCAGGCTCTCTGTGCACTGGGCCCTGATCACTTCCGGCTGTGCATCGAAAAGTCGTTTCCGGCCTTGCCACGCGACTCCCCCCTTTGATGCGATCACAACCTGTTCCCGCAACGGCTGCAAAACCTCGCCGGCGAGACATTCGCATTCCCCTTCGTATCCATAGCTGTATGCCAGGTCGAAGAAGTTGATGCCGGCATCGACCGCGGACTGAATTGTACGACGACTATGTTCGACCGTGACGTTGAGGCTGCTGATCCCTGAGATTGGCCAGCAACCCATCGCGACTGGTGTCACGGCGATCTCTGTTTTTCCAATTGTGCGGATTGGCATCGTTCCTGTCCGTTCGTAACCTTTCTGCAGACCAAAGGGTTGCGAGAAACTCCGCTTCTCTGGTGTTACGATTGTGTTACAATGCGTCGGTCATTTCAGAGTTAAAATACCAATGGGCGACTCGCACGCCGACCAGATGTTTCGGCTCAGAATGGCAGAATTCACTGTACCGAAATTGACGGCCAAAAACAGATGTAACTTTTCCCACAGTGTACGATCATGCGAAATCCACAACGAATCCACACACGACGACAATACATTGAAGCGTTTGCCTTTTGCTTTTTGTTCGCTCTGATGTGCGGTACGATATTCGGTCAAGGACAGCCCGCTCAACAATTGCCCGCTGTTTCACCTCAGATTATCGTGCCTCAGGCCCAGGCTCTTTCGAATCACCAGAACCAGCACATTGTCGTTGAAAAAATCGATGCCAAGGTGGAAATCACGTCTGATGAGATCGTGACCGACCTGACCACGCAACTGAACAACCGATCGACACAGCCTGCAAACGTGCAACTGTGGATTCCCGTACCTGCGGGTGCCTCTCTGTCGTCGGGTGACAATGACGCGTCTGACGTTTTGGCAAAGACTGGATTGTCGCGCAGTGAAACCAAATCGGTTCGATTTGATTTGCTGCAAGGTTCTCAAACGCAGAAGACGTACAATGCCGCCGCACAGTCATCAGGCGATGTGGCGTTGCTTGAATTCCTGGGGTCCGACTTTCTGCGCAGTACAGCCATCACCATTCCGGCGAATTCGCGACAGTCGATGTCGGTACGGTATTGGCAATCCCATACCAACAACGCTGCTATCAACTATCAGTTGCCCCGCAGCGAACGCGTCACCTATCAGGTGCCCTGGACATTTCAGGCGAATGCCGATCCTGGAGAGGATCTGGTTGGCGTCTACTCTCCTTCGCATCGCGTGGAACTCAACACACCTGGGAAAGACAAAAATTCTGTGATGCTGACCGCTCCGGTCAACAGCGAACCTGGCCCGGTACGATTGGTCGTTTTGCGGGGTCAGGACGAACCAGTGGCAACCGTTGTCTGCTCGCCGAATGACGTGTCGCAGGGGGGGCATTTCCTGCTGTTGCTGGGCTTGCCGAAAGACATTGCTACCGACAATTCGGGCGTCCATCGCGAGATCACACTGGTTGTTGATCGCTCTGCCAGCATGCGGGGCGAACGACTGACTCAGGTGCAGGCGGCCGTTCAGGAAGTTGTCTCGTCTTTACGCGAAGACGAAACATTCAACATCATTCAATACAACGATAAAGCCGATCGATTCGCGAATTCACCAGTTGAAGCCGATCGCAGAAATCGTGACGCGGCCCGGCGGTATGTGGAATCGATCCAATCGCGAGGAGGGACAAATTTTGAAGACGCTCTGAAAGCCTCACTGCAACAGAAGCCTACGGAGGGTTCGTTGCCGATTGTCCTGTTTCTGACTGACGGATTACCGACGGTCGGATCGACTTCGGAGCCCGCCATTTCGGAATTGGTAACACGCCACAACAAGCACAACCGTCGCATCTTTACCGTCGGTGTGACGGTCGACGTGAATACCGTGTTGTTGTCGAATGTCGCGCGGAACAATCGGGGCCAGGCGAATTTTGTCCTGCCTCAACAGGATATCCGCATGAAAATCCGCCGCATCATGCAGCAACTGGCCATGCCGGTATTTACGGATTTGCATTTGAGCGTACACGACTCGAACGGTCAGTCGAACCCGGAGCGAATTCGCCATCTTCAGCCGACGATTCTCCCCGACATGTTTCAGGGTGGGCAACTTGTCCTGCTGGGCGAATACCGAGGGGTTGACCCGTTTGAGTTTCGGCTGCAGGGCAAACTGCTGGGCAAACCTCACCAGATGCGAATCGCCGTCGATCCCACTCAAGCGAATCGTGACAATGCTTATGTCGCCCGGTTGTGGTCCATTCGTCGCATCGCTGCTTTGCACGAGCAGATTCGTGAAATTGGCGGCACTCTCGTCCCTTCGTACGGCTTGCCTCGTCAGGACAACAACCCGAAAATCCAAGCACTCGCCGAAGAGATCCTCGCACTGTCGAATCGATACGGAGTCATCACCGAGTACACTCGCTTCCTGGCCGATCAGCATCAGTCGTTTACCGGTCGCGATGCCCAACTGAAACAGGCAATGGGCAAATACGATTCCCGGGCGATTCGATCGCGCATTGGCCTTCCGTCGGTCAATCAGGAAATCAACAACGGGCTGCAGCGCGAACAGAACACAATCAGCGGCAATAACTGTTTCTTCGACGAGAGCATGAATCGAATCGTAGTGCAGTCGGTGCAGTTTATCGATGGGCAGAGTTTTTTCCGGCGGGGTGACAACTGGGTTGATGGTCGGTTGCTGCAGCGGTCTGAGTCGCCTCAACCTGAAATAACTTATTGCGTTGGCACGCCAGATTACCAGAAACTGTCCGAACGCCTCGCCGAAGAAGGCCGGGCGGGTATCCTTTCACAATACGGTAACATCCTCACGTTGGAAAACGACCGCGTTCTGAAGATCGAAGCACAGCCGGAAATCAGAAACCTGTATAAGATGCCCAACTGGCGGATTATTCCTTCTGATAAAGCCGCCCTGGAAATCCTCAAGTAATATCCGGCCCAAATTGTTGCGATTCGCTGAGTCTCGGAGTAACCAGATGGAAAACCAACGCGTGCTGGTCATTGAAGATGACGAAGCGGTCCGCCGGGGTGTTATCGACGCGCTGACATTTTCGGGTTACCGCACCAGCGAAGCAAACCGGGGCGATACAGGACTCAAACTGGCGTTGTCGTCCTCCTACGACCTGTTGCTGCTCGATCTCGTCCTGCCGGAAATGGGTGGATTGGAAATTCTGCAGGAAGTACGGCAGGAGCGTCCCACCACTCCGGTTATTATCCTCACCGCCAAAGGGGAAGAAGTTGACCGCGTGCGGGGCCTGCAGTTGGGGGCCGACGATTACGTTGTGAAGCCGTTCAGCGTCCGCGAGTTGACAGCCCGCATTCAGGCGGTGTTGCGCCGTTCTCCGGAACGCCCTGATGATATCTCGGAATTTGAGATTCCGGGTGGTGTGATCGATTTGAAAAGCCGTGAATTGCGGTTTGAAGATGGTGGTCGTAGTGATCTCTCGGAACGGGAAATCGACCTGCTGCGATATCTGGCCGGTCACGCCGGTCGAGCCATTTCGCGAGAGGAATTAATGAACCGCGTCTGGAATCTCGATCCCAAAGGATTAAGCACGCGCACCATCGACATGCATATTGCCCGGCTGCGGGAGAAACTGCGCGACGATCCGAGCGAACCGACTGTCATTCGCACTGTGCGCGGCAAAGGCTACATGTATCTTTGCAGCGGGGCAACGACATGATCCGCACGCAATGGTCCTGGTGCATCTTCCTCTTCTTTGTGCTGCTCTCGTCCGTGGCGATGGCCTGGATGACCTGGACCACACTGAAGCTGGAACGGCAGGAAGCAACGGCAACCCGTCAGGCGGAGAACGAACGCCTCGCACTATGGCGGATGGACTCCGCCCTCGTTCCAGTCATTTCGCTGGAAAGCACGCGCCCCTACTTCGCCTACTCCGCGTTTTACTCAGCCGACAATGTCTTCTCCAAAATGTTTGCACCGATTGGCAAAGGGGAAATCCAGGTTCCGTCCTCTTTACTCACGCATGAGTCGGAATTTGTTTCCCTTCACTTTCAGGTCGACCGCCGGGGAAAACTGACCTCACCACAAGTGCCAACCGGCAACATGCGCGATCTGGCGGAATCCCGTTACACCACGCATGAACGGATCGAAGCCTGCTCGATCATGCTGCAGGAGCTTGAGACCGACATGTCGATTAAGGCGATGTGGACCACCCTGGATGAACTCGGCCCGCCGCAGGAAAATTCAAACTGGCTGGCACAGTCCGAAAACGATAATCAGACCGAAGAATTGGCCGGGAACTCACTCAGTGCATTCCCGCCGGAACCTCCTTTTCCCGATGATCTGGAGAACACGGTTGTCCAACGCGGGCGAACTCCCTTTGAGAATGAGACTCCCCAACAGGCCACTCCCAGTCCACAGTCGTTGGAGTTCAACTTTCTGCAACAACAGCAACGGACGGAAACGCAACGCCAACAACGGAATGACTACGAATATCAAAGGCGGGCGTACGCCGCGTATCAAACATCCAACAGCCCGGCAACGCAGAGTGTCATCAAAGACAAATCTTCATCGGATGAGACCAGCCAGCAGCCAATGCACGCCATGTGGAATGGTGGTAAACTGGTGCTGGCGCGGAAGGTCATCATCGATGGTGAAGAGTTCGTGCAGGGTTGTCTGTTCAACTGGCCCGCGATTCAGGACTGGATGACCGACGAAATCGCGGACCTGCTTCCCGAGGCACGGTTGACCCCGCTGCTGAACGAAAACGTTCCTGACAATTCCCTGCGTCTGGCCAGTCTGCCGGCGTTACTTATCCCCGGTCATGCCATTGCACAACCGGTTCCCATGCTCTCGCCGATCCGGTTCTCACTGTTGATTGCATGGTTTGGTTTGCTGTTGGGCGCGATTGCCGTTGGTTGGTTGCTTGCCGCGACAATGCGTTTGAGCGAACGCCGAGCCGCGTTCGTTTCGGCGGTTACGCACGAACTCCGCACGCCGCTGACGACCTTCAAACTGTACACCGAAATGCTCGTCGATGGCATGGTCCCCGACGAAAAGAAACGGGGTGAATATCTTTCGACGCTGCGCAGCGAAGCGGACCGTCTCGGCCACTTAATCGAAAACGTGCTCTCTTACTCGCGGTTGGAAAAGAATTCCTCGGCCGTGGCAAAGGAGCCTGTCGCGCTGAATGATCTTGTGCAGCGCTTTGAAGACCCGCTTTCGCGTCGAGCAGAGCACTCCGGGATGAATCTGCAGGTTCGTTGTGCGGAAAATCACGTGGATGTCCTGGCCGATTCCGCAGCGATCGAGCGGATCGTTTTCAACCTGGTCGACAATGCCTGCAAATATGCTGTCGGGGCTGATGATCGGACGATCACAGTAGAAACAACAGCGCATGATGGAGAATCGCTGATCCGCGTCTGTGACAACGGTCCCGGTTTTCCGGAAGCGGTTAAGCGAAAACTGTTTCGCCCTTTTTCCAAATCGGCGGTTGAAGCCGCCCACTCCGCTCCCGGAGTTGGTCTCGGTTTGGCGCTCTGCCGCCGATTGGCCCGCAACATGGGAGGCGACCTGAGTGTTGACTGGACTGTGACACAGGGTGCCTGTGTTGTGTTATCACTGCCACAGACTGAGAAAACCACCTGAGCATTGTAAGGCAGTACTCCTGCCTGTTCTACAGAAAGTGTCGGAATTTACTTCCTTCGCGAACTCCGCGCCACTGCGCGAGAATTCTTCCACAGCACGGGCATGATGTCCGTGGCACCTGAAAAACCTGCTCTTTTTTCGAGCGTCACAGTAGCGGTTGGCAAATGTCTGATGCTTTACTCTGAACAAACCGTCGTTCCGATGGGCTCTGCTGCGCGATGCGAGCATGGCATCCCAGGTCTTCGTTCGTGATTTTCGCGGTTGCCAACTTTCGTCCGTAAGCGGTACGGTCGCACTGGCATCGCCGAGCGCTTATGATAAGAGATGCCCGGAATCGGGATTGTCCAACCTGAAATCGATTCTTCAAGAGGATAACTGCCAATGACACGCTACCGATTGATTGCCGCCACTGCTCTGGCAAACCTGCTGTTTGCATTTTCCCCTTCGCACGCTGATGACGCCCAATGGGTTGTCTACGAAGGCAAAGAGGGCCCTGGAAAAGGTAAACATGTCGTGCTCATTTCGGGCGACGAGGAATACCGCTCGGAAGAAGCATTGCCTCAGATGGGAAAAATTCTCGCAGTGCATCATGGCTTCAAGTGTACGGTGTTGTTCTCCATCGATCCGAAGACAGGCGAAATTGCCCCAACTGTGTTGAACAACATTCCCGGACTGGAAGCCCTGGAAACAGCGGATTTGATGATCATCGCGACTCGGTTTCGCAACCTTCCGGATGAACAGATGAAGTACATCGACGATTATCTCAAGTCGGGTCGTCCGGTCATCGGCCTGCGTACGGCGACACATGCCTTCAACATGAAGGGTAAGACCCTCTATTCCCGCTACAGTTTTAATTACAGAGGCCCCGAAAAAGAATGGGCACAAGGTTTTGGTCGCGCGATTCTGGGCGAAACCTGGGTCAGCCACTGGGGAAATCACAAAAGCCAAAGCACGCGCGGCATCATTCATGAGGGTGCGAAAGATCATCCCATTGCTCACGGCCTTAAAGATGGCGATGTCTGGGGGCCATCAGACGTCTACGAAGTACGGCTGCCGCTGCCGGAAGGTTCCGTGCCGATTGTGATGGGGCAGGTGATGGATCGTGAGGGCCCCGGAGAAAAAGGGGACGTCAACTATGGCATGAAACCGACTGATTCCAAGGTGGCCAGAACCTCTCGCACGGCGGGAAGAAAGGGTGTCGATCCGAACGACCCCATGATGCCAGTTGGCTGGACGAAATCATATCAGATTCCTGGCGGAAAACCGGGTAAAGTGTTTACCTCCACAATGGGTTCATCGACCGATCTCGTGGCCGGGGGGACACGCCGCATGCTTGTCAACGCCGTCTACTGGTGCGTTGGTCTGGCCGATGCCATTCCTTCCAATGGCACAAAGGTGGATCTCGTCGGTGAGTTCAATCCCCGGGCGTATAGTTTCGGTGGTTATCAGAAAGGTGTGAAGCCGGCAGATCATCAACTCAAACCTGAATGATCCAGCAAAAATCACTGGAAAATATCGGGGAGAGCAGACTGTGAATTCATTGTGAATCTGTGGTCTGCCGGTTGAGCGTTTGTCGTGGTTGCTTTATTCTGTCGCGAAAGCCGTACACACTCGTCTGTTACGGGTTGCGTGAAGAATGTCATCCGATTTTTGAGTTCGCGATGAACCGATATCTTGCGGAAGCCTTCGGAACATTTTGTCTCATCTTCGCTGGGACGGGCGCCGTTGTTGTCGACAGCGCGACCTATTCGCAAGTTGCGGGATCGGGCGCGATTACACATGTCGGCATCGCGCTGACATTTGGCCTGATCGTGATGGTGATGATCTACACGATTGGTGACATCAGCGGAGCACACATCAATCCTGCGGTGAGCATCGGTTTCGCCTGTGCCGGACGATTCCCCATCAAAGAAGTGCCACCCTATATCGTCGCACAACTGGCCGGTGCCTTCGCGGCCAGTGGATTATTGTGGTTTCTTTTTCCAGATGCATCCACGTATGGCGAGACGTTACCCCGAGGTGATCAAACGGGTTTTTCCATCATTCGACAATCATTTCTGCTGGAAGTCGTGCTGACGACAATTTTGATGTTTGTCATCCTGGCCGTCTCGACTGGTGCAAAAGAGAAGGGGATTACCGCCGCGATTGCGATTGGCGGGTTGATTGGCCTGGAAGCAATGTTCGCCGGCCCGATTTGCGGTGCATCGATGAACCCGGCCCGTTCGCTCGCCCCCGCGATTGTCGCTGGCAAGCTGCAGGGATTGTGGATCTACCTGACCGCCCCTGTGGTCGGCGCATGCCTGGCCGTACCGCTTTGCAAGGTGATACATCACGAGAATTGCTGCGCCAAACCGGATGATTCGCCTTCCGAATAATCAGGCCGGAACCATCCGTCAAGTACTCGTGCCAGTGGCAAGACTGGCGTTGCGCGCGGCGCTGACGAAGTCGAGCATCATCTGCAGGTCTTTCACACCCGGTGCTGACTCGATACCACTGGCGACATCGACACCCCAGGGTTGAACGACCTCGATGGCCCGCGATACGTTTTCCGGGTTCAGGCCGCCGGAAAGAACCAGCGGTGGTTTTGTCTTCTGGCAAAAGTCGATCGAAAACCGCTTCCACGGAACCGACCGGCCAGTCCCGCCATATTTTCCGGGAACACTGGCATCGACCAGACAGGCGGCCAATGGTGCGGCGGATTTGGAGCATTCCGAACAGAACTCATCGAGATCTGTCATGTTGGCGGCAGTATAGCGAAACGCCCGGATGATGGACAATTCCGGATCGCGCTGAGCAAGATCAATGGCGATATCCGCTTTTTCATCACCATGTAATTGAACGTGACGAATACTGCACTGCTCGGTGATGGCGAGAATCTCCCCAACGGTCTTATTGACGAAAACCCCAATTGGCGTAATCTCCTCAGGCAATTCGGCCACAAACTCAGCGGCTGTTTCCGGCTCGATGTACCGCGAAGACTTGTCGTAGAAGTTCAATCCGACGGCATCAGGCTGAGCCGCACAAACACCTTCCAGGGATTCCCGGTCTGAAACGCCACAAATCTTCACCCACATGCCAAACCTCACTGCAAAAGGTTACACTTTGGTCATGCCTTCGATGATAACGCACGCCACCGGAATTGGCATGATGCGTTTGCAGGTTTTCGGTGAATTCTTGAATTGATTTGCTCGCCAGGAATTAAAAATGCCCGCATTTACCCATCATATTTTCATCTGCACGAATCAACGTTCCTCAGAAAACCCACGTGGATGCTGTGACTGTGAAGGAACCGGGAAGTTGAGAGCCGCCTTCAAAGCCGGGTTGAAGGAGCGACAGTTGGGGCCGCTGGTGCGGGCAAATCAGGCGGGATGCCTCGAACAGTGCGAACATGGCCCAACGATCGCAATCTATCCACAGGGCATCTTTTACGGCGGCGTGACACCAGCTGATGTTCCGCGCATTCTCGACGAGACAGTAATCGGCGGAAAGATTCTGGACGACCTGCTAATAGATGAGCAATGCCTCAATAATCCGAATTGCGAACATATCCGGCGTCAGCAATCGTGCGGTTAGGGCCGTTCCGCCCATCGCGTGAAAAAGACCATCTGTCTGCTATGGCCTGACGTCGAGAAACCCGCTGACACGCATCCATTCTTCACAACGTTTGTGCCAACTCGATACCGGGTCTTTGGATGGACGTATGCCATATCCATGACCACCTCGGCTGTAGACATGCAGTTCGCAAGGCACTTTGACCTTTTCCAATTCAACCAGCATCAGAGCCGCGTGTACGCCCCGCATCCTGTCATCCTGTGTAACGGCCAGAAACGTGGGTGTGTTTTTAGAGAGCATCAGCATCAACTGGGCGGGTGGAATACTGGCCCTGTCTTGTATCGCATTGTTTGCCAGCGGCCTGCGCTATTTCCACCTTTGGTTTTCGTGCGCTCTACATGAAAAACATGCAAAGAGCGAGGAAATCACCTCTGAGCCCTGGAGGTGACGTTCATCTCTCTGCGTCACGGGGATTTTCATCCTGATGTTCGTCGCTGGCACATCTGCCGTGGTTATCGTCCACCAGTTGATCTGGTTGAAGATGAGAACGTGAATCATTCGTCTCTCTGGTTCATTGATAACCCGGCAGGTTGCTTCGCCCTTCTCTCACCGCGTACAATGTGTCAACAGTGGCATTCGCAACACCCAAAAGATTGACACCCTGTAGCCAGCCTGCTTCATGCCCAGCCTGACCGTCGAAAACTACCTCAAGGCGATTCTGCAAATCACGCTGCGCAGCCGTTCCAAACAAGTGACAACCGGTCAATTGGCTGAGGCGCTGAACGTTTCTCCCGGCACGGTTACCAGCATGCTCAAGACGCTTGCCGAGTCGGCTCTGGTCACCTATCGCCCTTACGAAGGGGTAACGTTAAATGAAGCCGGATGCAAGTTGGCAATGCGGATGCTGCGGCGGCATCGATTGATCGAATTGTTTCTGGTGCAGACGCTGAATCTCCAATGGGATCAAGTGCATGAAGAAGCGGAAAACATGGAGCATGCCGTCAGCGATTTCCTGATCGATCGCATCGACCATTACCTCGGACAGCCGGAAACCGATCCGCATGGCGACCCGATTCCTTCCGTCGATGGTGTCATGCGTGGTCACGATCCCGATGCTGTGCCGCTGACGAGTTGCTCGCCCGGTTCAAAAGTCAAAATCGTACGCGTGATTGATCAGAATCCGGAGTTTTTGCGCTACCTGTCCGACTCCGGCCTGGAGTTGGGTGCTGTGAGCCGAGTTGAAGAGAATCGCCCCGAGTCTGGAATCGTGACGATAGTCGTCAATGAACGTGTCATCGCGATGGGGCATCCGGCGGCTGAACAACTGCTCGTCGTACCGGTTCCCGAGATGCAGGTCAACCGGTAATCCACCTGAACTCCACCTATGTCTTTGCAACAACAGGAAGTTACGGCCAGATGTCGCACGGCAGGACTTGACACTCTCTGACGGGACGATTCTAATTTCAGGTAGTGGCAAACACAGCCGGATTCCCGAGGTGTGTCCCACGGTTTTCTGTTTTGTCCCGGTGAAGCCTGTAAGAAGTGAGCAACGCGCACAGGTCAGATGTGCGCTCCATTTGTTTCCTCTGCAGATTCAGCCACGCTCGTCAAGACTGTTCGTTTTTCGATTCACGAATCCCTTCTCCTGACGGGCAGAGAGGACTTTCAACGACAAGTCAAACACAGCACAAATCAACAGCACTCACTCGATAGTTGTTTTTTCGAGTGGAAGTCGCTCTTTTAGAACGCCACAGTTTTGCCGGATGAGATGACCAGACAGGCAGTGGCTCAGGCGGAGTAACGAATGGCAGAGCAATGGTTGGAGCAACTGGTTGCTGATGAGATGATCAGCACGGATCAGTTGACCGAAGCCGATGAAATGGCCCGCAGCGTCGGCATCAAAACCGAAGAGGCACTCATTAAACTGGGCTATGTCAATGCCGCGGAAATCGGTGTGATCCAGGCGAATCATTACGGCTATGAATTTGTCGACCTGGAAAAGATCGAAATCTCTCCCTCAGTGATCGAGCTGGTTCCGGAATCGGTTGCACGGGAAAACGTGGTGATTCCGTTATCTGGCGAAGATGATTCACTGACGGTCGCCATCAGTGATCCGATGGCATTCGACGTTCTTGACAAACTCCGTTTCATTTTGAATCGTGACATCCGCGTTTCGATGGCGACCAAAGATTCGATTCAGGCAGCGATCAACCGGCATTACGGCCAGAGCGAAACGGAATCGGTCGACTCGATGTTGCAGGAGTTTACTGAAACCGCCATCGACTTCACCGAAACGGAGATGGCCGAAAGCCAATACGAAGAGGAAGACGAGAGCGCTCCGATCATCCGACTGGTGAACCTGATCATCACCGAAGCGGTGAACATGCGAACGAGTGACATTCATATTGAACCCTTTGAGGACCGGGTTCGCGTTCGATACCGAATCGATGGCGTGCTGATCGAGCGGGACAGTCCGCCTCGACGTCTGCTGGCTGCAATGGTTTCCCGTATTAAGATCATGGCTGGTATGGATATCGCCGAAAAACGTCGCCCGCAGGATGGCCGAATCAAAACGCGCGTGGGTGGTCGCGATTTTGACCTCCGTGTCAGTATTCTGCCTACCAATCATGGGCAAGCGGTGGTATTGCGGGTACTTGACCGGGACAATATCAAAGTCGGTATTCGCAACCTTGGGTTTAGTGAAGATAATTACAGGTCTTTCCAGAATATCATCCGTCGTCCCAATGGCATCTTCCTGGTCACAGGGCCAACCGGAAGCGGAAAGACGACAACTTTGTACAGTGCATTGGGTGAGCTGAATCGCCCGGACAGGAAGATTATCACAGCGGAGGATCCGGTCGAATACATGCTTCCAGGAATCAACCAGGTAGAGGTGAATTCGAGCATCGGCTTTAATTTTGCCCGGATCATCAAGGCCATGTTGCGTCAGGCACCGAATGTGATTCTTGTGGGTGAAATTCGCGATGCGGAGACCGCAGAAATGGCGATTCAGGCAAGTCTGACTGGACACCTGGTTTTCAGTACGCTTCACACAAACGATGCGCCCGGTTCCGTTACACGTCTTATCGATATGGGTGTTCAGCCATTTCTCGTTGCATCATCGGTAATGGCAGTGATGGCACAGCGTCTCGTCCGCCAGGTTTGCCAGAAATGCAAGGAGCAATACATGCCAGATCCGGGTGAGTTGCAGTTCTTTGATATTTCTGACCAGGAGGCGGAAGAAGCGATGTTTGTTCGGGGCAAAGGGTGTAACGAATGCCAGCATACCGGCTATCGAGGACGGAAAGCCGTGTTCGAGCTGATGCTTATGAATGCCACCCTGAGAGATATGACATTCCGAAGCGAACCATCGCAAAACATCCGTCGTCAAGCCCGTCTGTTCGGCATGAAGACATTGGCAGATGACGCGAAAGACAAGGCGATGCAAGGAGTTACAACGCTCGCCGAAGTGCATCGACTCTCCAAAGGCGGTCATTAGATCGTTCATTTGGAATAATGTTCATCTTGCCGTGGGTTTGGTGAGAAAAAAGTGACACATTTAAGCCGTACTTTGGCAAGCAGTTTGAATGCAGGGCATCTCATTTTAATGGGGAGGCTTCCGGCTTCAAACGTTCATCGTACAATTATCGAAACAGCAGCTTTCAAAAAGGATTACTCAGGCCACAGCGAATTGTCGCATTCGCGAGGGTTGATGTGACGTTCATTTGGGTGACTGCTCTTCGGCAAAACAGTCCGGCCTGATTTCAGCACCACGTCATTCAGCTTGTTTAATTGACGCGCCAAGTTGCGAATGGAACCAAATCATCGAATAATCTGACTGCACCAGACATCCCATTTCTTTTTGGGCCTTTTCTGGACTCGGTTGACTGGTGTAACTGGTTCTGTTCCGAATTTCCATCGCAAATCCATTTCATTCTCTTAACAGCGATCAAATCACATTCATTACAAATCTCCCGCTTTTGAAACTCGTGGACGAGTCTTAAATGCCCGCAATTCAAATTGACAAACTGTTGCAGACTGTCATTCGGGAAAAAGTCAGCGACTTGCACATCACGACGGGACAGCCTCCTGTGGTTCGCATGGGTGGACACATGGTGCGTCTGGAAACGAAGTCACTGGAGCCGGAAGACACAGTCGGCTTGATGAAGAGCATTACGCCCGAACGCAACCAGCAGGAATTGCAGGAATCGGGTGGGACTGACTTTGGATTTGCCTTTGGAGATCAGGCACGGTTTCGTGTTGCAGTGTTCAAACAGCGTGGCCAGGTAGGAATGGTGCTGCGGCGTGTGCCGAACGAGTTTCTGACCTTTGAACAACTTGGGTTGCCCCCCATCTGCAAAGATTTGATTCAGCGTCCGCGTGGCTTGTTCCTTGTCACTGGTCCGACGGGGAGCGGCAAGACAACAACACTGGCCAGCATGATGAACTGGCTGAACGAGAATATTGAGCACCACATCATTACTCTCGAAGACCCTATCGAATACTATCACGATCACAAGAAATCGACTTTCAATCAGCGTGAGATCGGTGTTGATTGTCCATCGTTTGCCGAAGCGCTGCGGCGCGCCTTGCGGATGGACCCCGACGTGATTCTCGTCGGGGAAATGCGCGACCTGGAGACAATTGAATCGGCCATTACCGCTGCGGAAACCGGTCACGTCGTGTTCGGGACATTGCATACCCAAAGTGCACAAGGAACAGTTGACCGAATTGTCGACGTGTTTCCCACCAATCAGCAGGAACAGATTCGAACTCAGTTGGCCAACTCCATTCTGGGGATTGTCAGTCAGGCATTGCTGCCGCGGATTCCAAAGGGGATGGTAGCGGCTTATGAAATGCTGGTCGTCACACCGGCAATTTCCAATCTGATTCGTGAAGGAAAAACGTTTCGTATCAACTCATCGATTCAAACAGGGAAGAAGTATGGCATGCAGTTGCTCGACGACTGCCTGTTTAATCTCTGGAAGGATGGGATCGTGGAAGAAGGCCCGGTGATTGGAAAATCGAACAATCCGGGTGAGCTGCGTGTACGGATCGAGCGGGCCAAAAAAGGTTTGATGGATGAAGAAATCGATGAGGAAGATGAAGACGAGGATGAGTGGGACGACGATTGATCGCGGTTTGCGCGTGACATCGAAGCGAATGTTTCCATTCCAAATCGCAACATCGCTTCAACGTTTTTCATAACGAAAGGCTGGCAACCAGCAGGCATGTCAATTTCAGTCGTTGATCAGGGCGAGTTCATCGACGGTTAATGCCTGTTCGTACCAACCGCAATTTTTTGGTCCATTCGGTTTTCAGTTCGACTGGCGTCGTCACTGTCCTGAATGGCAAC
The DNA here is from genome assembly GCA_028284145.1 of Planctomycetaceae bacterium. GTDB lineage: Bacteria > Planctomycetota > Planctomycetia > Planctomycetales > Planctomycetaceae > JANQSH01. The sequence goes on from JANQSH010000192.1 coordinate 28,980, forward strand.
CGTGCCCGAATGGTGTTGGGGGAAAGTGACCGTCATGGCGCAACGACGGCTGGGACAAATTCTGGTCGACCTGGGGTATCTCACAGAAGACCAACTGTGGGATGTGCTCGAAGAGCAAAAGCAAACCGCCGGGGAAGTCATCGGTCAGGTCGCTGTCCGCATGGGCCTGGTGACCGACGACCAGGTGACCGAGGCATTGGCCGAGCAGTGGGGCATGCCGATGGTCAACCTCGAAGAAACGACCATCGCGCCGAAGGTGCTTGAACTGGTTCCCCAGACGATGGCTGAGATCTACAAGATCATGCCGGTCTCGCTGAAGAAAGATGTATTAACCGTGGCGATGGGCGAGCCACAGAACGTCAGCACACTGGATGACCTGCGCAACTTCCTCGGGTTTGATGTGCGAGGGGCGGTATCCAATCTGCAGGCGATCGAAGATGCAATCACCACGCATTACGCCGAAAAAGAGGACTCGATCGAAGATGTGATCTCGATCATGGAGGAGCAGGATTACGGGCAGGAGGATGCGAAGAAGGGTTACGACATCGCCGAGGAGATGTCCGACGCCCAGCCAATCCGCAAACTGCTCAACATGGTGATTCTGCTGGCAATTAAAGACCAGGCCAGTGACATTCACTTTGAGCCGTTTGAAGATGAATTCAAAATCCGTGTGCGTGCTGATGGCGTGCTGTACGAAATGGTCCCGCCACCACGTCACCTGGCCAATGCGCTGGTCACCCGGGTCAAGGTGATGGCCGAGTTGGACATTGCCGAACGCCGCCTGCCACAGGATGGTCGGATTGAATTGAATGTCGGCGGCAACGCGGTCGATTTGCGTGTCAGCATTCTGCCAACGATGTTTGGCGAATCGGTCGTCATGCGGGTTCTCGACCGGACAGTCGTGCAACTTGACCTCAACAAAATCGGCATGGAACCGACCATCCTCGAAGATTTTCGAGGGATGATCAGCCGGCCCAACGGAATTGTGTTGGTCACGGGGCCAACCGGTAGTGGCAAGACAACCACGCTTTACTCCGCGTTGAATGAACTCAACGACATTGAAACGAAACTGATCACCACAGAAGACCCGGTGGAATACGACATCGATGGTTTGATTCAGGTCCCGGTGAATCCCGATATCGACGTGACATTCGCCAACGTGTTGCGTGCGATTCTGCGGCACGATCCGGACAAAATTCTGATTGGTGAAATCCGAGACTACGAAACGGCCGAAATCGCCATTCAAAGCGCGCTGACTGGCCACCTGGTCTTCAGCACATTGCACACCAATGATGCACCGACGGCCATTACCCGATTGCGCGACATGGGTGTGCCGCCATTTCTGATTACGGCAACCGTCGAGGCGGTTCAGGCCCAGCGACTGGTGCGAAAAATTTGCACGGAATGCCGAACAGAATTCGAGCCGAGCGACGAGTTATTGATGGAATTGCAACTACCGATCGAGCAGGCGCGAATGTACAAGTTCTATTACGGCAAAGGTTGCACGCGCTGTAACAACACCGGCTACAAGGGTCGCACTGGTCTGTACGAATTGCTCGACATTACCGATGACATTCGTGACATGATCAGCGCCGATGCTTCGGTAGACGATATCCGGAACTTTGCCCGTAGCCAGGGGATGACCACCCTGCGTGAAGCGGGATTGAAATTGATTTTTGATGGCGTGACGACGATTGACGAAGTCGTGCGCGAAACGGTGATGGAAGATCTGGACTGACTTGATACTTCAAAACCATCGCCGTTTGGATTTGAGCGGTGTCGCGACTTAAAACAAGACTGAATGAATATAGAAGGCCACGACAGGGCGGAGAGAAACAATGCCTACCTTCCAATATGAAGCGATGGACAACACCGGACTGGAAGTCAAAGACACCATCGATGCGCCAACCGAAGCCGAAGCACAACAGATCATTCGGGATAAAGGCTTCTTTGTTACGAAGATCAATGAAAAGGGTGGCGGGAAGAAAGGAAAAAAAGGGAAACCCGACAAGAAGAAACAGCAGCAGGGCAATCAAAAGAAAAAATCACTCGCACTGGGTGGTGTGAAGCAGAAAGTGCTCTGCACATTCACGCGACAGCTTTCGACATTGCAGGACGCCGGGCTTCCGATTCTCCGCAGCCTCCGTATTCTGGAAGGTCAGTCGAAACCAGGTCCGTTGAAAAACTCGCTGATGGATGTCATCGACGATATTGAAGGAGGCAGCACGCTTTCCGAGGCGATGGCCAAGCAACCCAAATGTTTCGACCATCTGTACGTCAACATGGTGAAGGCGGGGGAAGCCGGTGGTGCACTCGAAATCATTCTGCAGCGTCTGGCTGAGTTCAAGGAAAAGGCCCAGAGTCTGAAACGAAAAGTGCAAGGAGCGATGATCTACCCGGTTGCGGTCGTCACGGTCGCGACGTTAATCGTCGGCTTCATCATGTACTGGATTATCCCGAAGTTCAAAAAAATCTTTGACGACTTCGGTTCCGACCTGCCCGGCATGACGATCATGCTGATCGAATCCTCCGACTTCGTTGTCAACTACTTTTACCTGTTCCCGATGGTGCCCTTTGCGGCCTGGCTGTTGTTCAAAATCATTCGGAAAAACAAGACCGGTGCGTACATACTCGACTTCCTGGTGCTCAAGATACCACTGATGGGGGCAATCGTCTCCAAATCGATTGTTGCCCGAACGTGTCGAACGCTGGGAACGCTGATTTCTTCCGGGGTGCCAATTCTGGAGGCGATCATCATTGCACGGGATACCGCCGGCAACGCGGTGTTTGTGCAGGCGTTTGATGACATTTACACGGCGATTCGCGAAGGGGAATCGATGGCAGGGCCGCTCAAGGAAACCCGCATTGTTGACGATATGGTGGTCAACATGGTGGATGTCGGCGAGGAGACCGGTGCGCTGGACACAATGTTGTACAAAGTGGCCGATGTATACGACGAAGAAGTTTCGGTTTTGGTGGAAGGTCTGATCAACATGCTCGAACCGATGATGGTCGTCATCCTCGGTTTGATCGTCGGTTTTATTGTGATCGCATTGTTCCTGCCTTTGGTGCAGTTGCTCAACGATCTTGGTTAGAGCGTATTACGTTCTTCTGTGCCGTGATGGACGTCGTTTGGCCTGGCAAATACAGGCTCCCCACGAGCCAGAGACGTCACACAAAAAGGGAAACGGCTCTGGATATCCAGAAGAGTTCAATCAGAAAACATCACGTGTTGCAGAAAGTGCAGAATAAAGAGAGAAGTGAAATGACAACTCAACGGAAAACCACGCGAAATCACCGGACCGGTTTCACCATCATCGAACTACTGGTGGTGATCGCCATCATTGCCGCGTTGGTGGCACTGCTGGTCCCGGCAATTATGGGAGGTGTCCGCAATGCGCGGATCGCTGAGACACGAATCGACATCACGGCTCTGGAAACCGGTCTCTCCGATTTTCAGAATACCTACAAAGTGACCAGTTCGCCCCCCAGTTACATCGAACTGTACGAACAGGGTGGTGCAGCCTGGACGCCATCCAGCAAGGCGGCCATCAAGCGTTACTGGCCCCAGTTCGATTTTTCCAAACCTCGCGACATCAACCAGGATGGCTCGCATACAAAGCTCACGCTCACCGGCGCGGAATGTCTGCTCTTCTTCCTGGCAGGGGTGAAAGACAGCAGCGGAGTTTACAACGGATTCTCAAAAAATCCGGCCGATCCCTTCAGCGCGACCGGCAACAACCGGTATGGGCCGTTTTATGTCGACTTCGAAAACGATCGTGTCGTCGACAAGGATGGAGATGGAATGGGCGAACTGGTTGACAAATACAGCGGCCAGACGATGCCTTATGTGTATATCAGCAGCAACGGTGGCAGTGGTTATCGGGGGGTTGATTTGATGGTGACAACCACGGGCGGAAACGATGCCACGGGCGAAGGGGATTTGACACGCGTCTACCAGCAAAATTCCGACACCGGCCCGCCATTCAAACCGAAGGGATTTCAGATCATCTCGCCGGGAGCGGACGGCCAATATGGTCGCGGCGGCGGGTTTAATCCCGATACATCGGAATCCGATCTCGTCGGCCCGCGTTTGCAGGAACGGGACAACATCACCAACTTCCACAACACTGTTCTCGCACCGTAATGGAATTGTCGATCGCCGGGGCAAGACAGGTTCAACGCAACAAAAACAATTAACGCAACAAAACCGCATGAAACAACAACTGCGACAATCTGGTTTACCTCAAGGCAGGGAATGGAATTCGCGTGTCGGTGTTCGGCGTGCGTTCACACTGATTGAACTGCTGGTGGTGATTGCCGTCATCGTGCTGCTGCTGGTGATCACGGTCACGGTTTTCGGCCGGTTAATCACGACGGCTCGCGAACGGGCGACGCTGGCAACGATCAAAAAGATTCATGAAAACGTTTATCAGCGTGCATTGGCCATCGATCGCGATCTCAAACGAGGCCGATATCGAATGCGGGTTGATCTGAAGGTTTCAACAATGGGCATTTCGGAATCCGCCGCGACGACACTGGTTCGCAAAGAATTGATGCGGGAACACTTCCCGCAAGTGGTGACGGATTTACCGGAATCACCGCCAGGTGACCCTGCCCAATACAATAACAGTGCGGAACTGCTGTACTACGTGTTGAGCGAGGGAGAGGATTTCGGCACCGACACCGGAGTGGACGAGTTCACCTCGACCGAAGTGACCGACACTGATGGCGATGGATTGCTCGAATTTGTCGATGCCTGGAACAAACCGTTGCGGTTTTATCGCTGGCCAACACGTCTTTATCGGCCAAATGGACGAACTGACAATGTGACCAATGCGTACGCGAGTATGCTCACACCGACCGTCACCACCACGATGATGGCCCAGGATCCGGATGACCCGCTGGGAGAATTGCATGACGAGATCAACAGTCCGAATCCAAACGGACTGAAAAGCGCGTACCCTGACGCAGACGCGTTTGAGATCGTCTATCACACGCTCGATACATTTCATCCGTTCCTGATTATCTCTGCCGGGGCGGATGAAACACTGGGATTGAACGAACCGGGCGACGTCGCCAACTTCGGGCATCTGGCACGGCCGACAGATGAAACGATCACCAACGGCGGCGACAGCGCCATTAACGACAACATCACCAACCGGCAACCCGCCGGAGGATAACAGGACATGAATCGCAGCATGCGACAATCGATTCCAACGCAGACATCAACAACCTCGGTCTGTCCCGGCTTTACGCTGGTCGAACTGCTGGTGGTGTTGAGCATTCTGCTGGTTCTCGCCGGGATTACCGTCACAGTCGTAAATGTCAGCCTCGACTCCAACCGCATCAGCAATTCCGCCCGGCAGGTACAATCGTATCTGGAAGGCTGCCGGGATCGGGCGATCTTCGCGCAGGAGCCGCGCGGTGTTCGCTTCCTGCTGGATGAAGACGACCCCACCACAGTCCGCAGCATGGTCTATATCGGCGAGCCACATCAAAGCGATGGCACACTGGTGATTGAGGGAACGGGTGTGAACGAAGGGCTGATGATCCGCCAGCGAAACGGGCAGGACTGGTCGGCTCTGTTCGATAAAGGTGTTCTGCAACGCTCCGCTCGCATCAAGATTCCGGATGAACCGACCGGCCTCTGGTTCAACCTGCAGAACACCAGTTTCCCAATTACCGCTGACCCCAGTGGAGACGTGATGAAGCTGATTCGGCAACACCCCGATTATGCCACCGGCAGTAGTGGCGTTGCGTTGACCTATCGTCTGGAACTGGTCTCGACCATTCTGCCTGAGCATGAGCCGGTTCAGCTTTCGCGTGGCATTGTGATCGATCTGGATAACAGTCTGCTGCCCCGACATTGGATTCTCGCAGCCGATGCCGGCTCGCAGTTTCCGCGCACCGGCGCAACCTACTCTCCCTTTATGGACGTCATGTATTCGCCACGCGGCGTGGTGATCGGACCGGCTGCCCGCAGCGGTTTGGTTCATTTCCTGCTGGGGGATGTCGAAGATGTTTCCCGGAATCTTGGCCCGGTCGATAAAGACCTCGATGCCAGTTCCGCAATTGAAGAAAATGAAGCCCATGTGGGCGATCGTCGCATTACCACGTTGTTCACGCGGTCGGGCCACGCCTCGGTGCACTTCGTGTATGGCGACGAAACCGATCCCGATGACCCGTACCGTTATGCCGAAACTGGCGAGGTGGCCCCGGAATGAAACGTAACCAACCCTTACAATCTCGCAGACAACCCGCCGCACGTCGCGGTGCAACACTTACCGAAGTGCTGATGGGCGTGATGCTGATGGGCATTGGCGTGGCGACACTCGCTTCGCTGTTTCCCATTTCCGTGTTGCGTTCCATTCAGGCAACGCAGTTGACCAACTCCACGTTGCTGCGAATGAACACCGAGGATTTGATCAATACACTGCCGGAACTGCTGCATGATCCCGATCGGGATGGCAATTTTGCCGAGCATAACGGTCGTGCCTACATGGTCGATCCACTTGGTTGGAATGAAGTCGATCCCACATTGCAAAGTCGGTTTGGCAATGATGGTACCAATCCAGCCGGAACGTTGATTCGCTACAATGGCGGGCAGACTTCCTCTCCCGCTGCTCAGGCACTGGCCATGCAGCCGGACAGTTGGGTCGAGCATACACAGTGGACTCCCGCATTGGCTGGTTCGACATCCCTGTTTGCTCCGGCGGAAATCGATTTGAGCGACTTTCCGGTCGGAGCAGCAACGGTACCGACGCGAGCGATTCTCTTCAGCGGAAGCGGCAAACAGAGCCAGATTCGGGCCGACCTGTATATTAACGGGCAGGAGCTGATGTTCACCGACACGGCCAATATCCCCGAATTGTCGGACATTTCCCGCGTGATTCTGCAGTATCAGGAGCAACGTTACAGTTGGCTGCTGACTGTCCGCAAGTCACCCGGTGCGATCCCAACCATCGACAACGCCTCAGTCGATGTGGTCGTCTTTTTCAGGCGATCATTCGGACCAGAGGATGAACAACTCCTGGATGCCACATTCCAACGGCTCAATAACAAGGTGACTGTCACCGGGTTGGATCCTGATCCGAAGTTTCGGCCATTTTACAAAAAGGGTGGGTACATTCTCGACGCTGAAAACGCCCACTGGTATCGCATTGCAAAGGTCAACGAATCCTCGGCAACTGAACTGGAAATCACGCTCGACCGACCCGCCATCGACAGCGGAAACTCAGCGATTTTGATGCGGAGGATCGTCGACGTCTATCCGCTGGGGACATTTAATCCACCACCGCCATAATTCTCAGCCAGCAAACGGCTCGCACATATCCTGACAGAGCCTGATAGAAACATGACACCCGGTAGAAACATGACACAACAACAAACAACACAAATCAGAATACAAAGCGAAGCGGCTTGCTCGCGGCTCGGCTTCACGATGGTCGAGATGCTCGTCTCGGTCGCGCTGGTGTTGATCATGATGATCATGTTCACGCAGGTGTTTCAACTCGCCTCCGGCTCGATGTCGCAGCAGCGAGGGATCGCAAAGAACGATCAACGTGCCCGGACCATGTCGACGATCATCCGGCAGGATATCGAACGCCGAACCTTCAAAAACGTTGTTCCGTGGGACCCGGCTGAATGGAGTGGCATTTCTGCAGACACCAGACGTTCGGGTTACCTCTACATCTCCGAGAACGATCCGAACAACGATGCAGATGACGTGCTGCAGTTCACGATTGAGTACGGCACAGATGATGACCCGGTCCAGGGACGGGCACGTTTGCTGGATACAACTTTGGCGTCCCGCAATGAGCCTGATTGGGACGATGGTCAGCCGGAAAATGGTCTGGGTAGTTCCACCCGGGCCGAAGTCGCCTATTTCGTCCGGAATGGAAACCTGTACCGCCGGACGTTGATGATCCGCAAACCGCTCAACACAACCGACGATGCGCAACCCGAAAATTTCTCAGCTTACACCGGCACCTCGTTCTGGTTTGACTACGACTATTCCGCGGCTCAGTTCGCCGGCAGTCTGAGCTTTCACAGCTTCGACGATTCGCTCGACAACTCATCCGACACATTCGTACTGGGCATTCCCCGGTATCGGTTCGGGCATGATCACCTGACACATCACCCGCGCGAGTTCGGTTCACTGGTTGGCCCGGGAACCGATGGCAATTACGGCACAGGCGATGATGTGACCATCAACACCAGCGAGTTCCTTGGGCGATTCACACACGAAGAAACGTCGAGCATCAATTTCAGTTATCCAATGTCTGGAACCAGCAGCCCGATGGCTCGGTCGGCATCGCTGCCGATGCGCAACGACACTTACGCAGTCATTCCCTACCAGCACACTCCGTCTGATGGAGGTTCCCGGCGCGGGGAAGATATCCTGATGACCAACGTTCATTCCTTCGACGTCAAAGTCTGGGACGATGTGATGAACGGCTTTGTCGATATCGGCCACAATCTGGTCAATGGTGTCGGTGTCAACGGCGATTACCACCAGGCCAGCAACCAGCACGCCAGCGGTTCGCCCAGCACGCACAACTATGGACCATCGTCGACCAATGTCAACAACCGCATTTACGACACGTGGCATTCGCGGGTCGATCTCAATGGTGATTCCACACATGAACCTCCCCCATTCAAACCGGTCAATGGTGGCGGAAATCCCAAACCGTTGCGGGCGATTCAGATCACCATCCGGTTTTACGATACGACCAGCGAACAGTACCGGCAGATGACGATTGTGGAGTCGTTACGGAACTGACCGCCATTTGACAATTCTACTTTCACAAACCAGAACAATCCGAAACCCGGAAAGGGAACAAACCGTCGTCGGGGCCCGCGGTGAGATGTTTCCCAGGAGAAGAAAGAGCATGAAACGCACGCAGAAGCGGCGGGCCGCCCTTCGCAAACGCAAGGAATATCGTCGTCGCATCCGTCGTCTTCAACAACAGGAAGATGAACGGCGCGGAGCCGTGCTGGTCGTCGTACTGGCACTGCTCGGCCTGCTGATGCTGGTCGGCTTTATCACGTACACGTTTTCCAATCAGGAAAACGCCAGTGCACGTTACTTTGCCGATTCCGCCAAAGTCGCAGCCGATCCCACCCTCACACCCGACATGCTCTTCGACTGGGGGTTGGAGCAGATCATCATCGGCCCGGGTGATGATGTCGAACAATCGGTCCTGGGTGGCGGTTATCATTCGCTGATGGCGAATATGTTCGGCCGGGATAAACATCCGTTTTCCGGGCAGGGAATCAACGTTATCAACTCTGGCGGCCTGCCGGCAATTGACCAGGATCGCGACAAACTCGCTGATCTGCAGCAACTGTTTTTGCAGTTGAATCATTCCAAATCGGCTCATGACGGAACCGACGTCTATTCCGCCACGCAGTTTCCCGACCCGGACATCGACGTAACCTACCCGGATCAGAACATGCTGCCTCTGGCCTACAATGCCTACACTCTGGACAGTCAGAACCGACCGGTGAAGGTCCTTGTTCCGTCGTTTCATCGTCCACAATTGCTGAGAACGAATCAGGCGTCCGGCATCAAACTGCAATCCGACTGGGATGTGAACCCTTCGACGAAGGCCAAGGTCTTCCGACCGCATGCCGAGCATGTTGACGTCAATGACGTCACCACCAAACGGTTCATCGGACCGACCGAGTTCTCTGCCAATCCGACTTACTTCACAAGCCGCGGTGTAAATAGTGCGTTTCCATTCGGGCAGCATGACGATGGCGTGTGGAACATGCGGTTATACAACGACACGCGCGAATACGGACTGGGCGAGTGGGTCATTTCGCCGGATGAGAATAGCTATTTCTACAAATGTATCACGTCCAGCAACACGGGGCGTCCCGGTCCCGGTGGTCCTGCCGTCTGGCCGACAACCCCCGGCGATACGGTGACTGATGGCGATTTGGTCTGGGAATGTTTTGAACAACCGACTTACAAATACGACGCCGATCCGGATGGAGATGGACAGAACGAAGCGATCTGGCTCGATCTCGGTTTTCCGCCACAGCGTCTGCCCAACGGCAACTATTATGTCCCTCTGTTTGCCGTCACCATGTACGATCTGGATGGCCTTGTGAATCTGCTGGCCCATGGCAACGAAAATGGCGTGGTCAATCTGCATGATGGTTTTGAATTCGGTTTTGATGGTGGAGCAAACCAGCTTTCCCGTTCCAACGCAGGCCTGACGCCTGCGGAAGTGAATGCGGGTCGCATCCTGACAGCCGATCCGGTTAACGATCTGGCAGGTGATCCGGATGAAATCTTCGCAACACATAAAGTGATGACCGGTCGCGCGCCGACCAGTCGTATCGAAGCGGCCAATATGGAATTGTGGCAGTTACTCGTTGGGGCGAAAGTCTTCAACAAGGCAGGCGACTTAACCGATATTCTGCGCGGACGATATGGCGAAGTGGGCCTGCTGGAAAATGGTTACACTTCGAGGGATCGTTGGGCGTTTCCGAAACCGGGCCGTTCAGCCGGGTATCAGGCCGGCATTCCGACCGACGCTTCACTCGCTGACGGTGCGGACGACAACAACAACATCAACACCGGAGCCGGCAACTTCAGCACCCGACCGTTCGTCCATCCGCTCGATTTCTCAACCGTCGGTTCCCAATACAATGGCAAACTGCCGAACCTCAAGTGGTACGGTCCGAATCGCTGGCTTGAATACAAGGATTACCCCATTCGCGGAAGCCTCGGTTATGCAGGTTATCACGGTGGGGTTTTGATGCAGCAGAGCGCGACTGCCACACAGAAACAGAGGACCTTTGCTTTGGTTGACGAGCCATCGGAAATGGAACTCGACCCCGATTTTATCACACTCTCTCCCGATGTCGGCGATGCACCTTTCGACTACGAAGATGTCGCTTACTTCATGGCGACCAATGCCGATATCGAACGGCTCGGTCTCAGTTCCCGTCCGGCAAAACTGGCTCCGTTCAACTTCATTCACAGCAAGAACGCCAAAGAGATTCGCAAACGCGCATCGACCATGAGTTGGGATCTGAAAACCCATGGTCGGCACTTCCCCGGGCAATTCGCCAGCAATAATGCGCGGCCCTGGGAGTTCGTGCAGGAAAATGTCGGTGGCCGGAACCAGTATCGTTTTCCAACCTACATCCCCGGTCTGCCGGATAACATTCAACCGATTCGCGGCGTTCTCCGCCAACTGCTGGAAACGTATCAGGGGGACCAGACAACCAGCCCCGAGCTGCTCGAACAACGGATGATGAGCCTGCTACAGGTGCCGTATCGTGATGTGGATGGCAAAATCAAACTGCGCGGCCTGACCGAACACCCGCTGATGACCAGTTCCCGTATTCTACACGAAATTGCCTTTGCCGATATGACGGCCGAAGAACAGCAGGAACACCTGGCCCGCGTTGATCGCCAGCAGATGGCCCGCGACATTTACACATTGCTCTATCTGTATGGTGGCGGTCGGGATGATGTCGACTACACCACTTCCAATGCATCAAACAATCTGTACGACGACAACCAGCTTCGCGAGATGGCACAGTTTGCCATTAACGTGGTCAATGCGCTTGACCGCGACGACACGATCGATCTGTTTGAGTACGACAAGGATTTGTCGAATGGCTGGAATCTGGATGACAATCCATACACGAACGATATCACGACGGATCGGAGTGTGGTGGCTGGCGTGGAATTGCAGACGCTCACTCTCAGCGAAGTGATGGCCGTCCGCGCCAAACAGCACTTGAAAAATGGCACGCCAACCGATCATGGTGTGACGGAATACGACGACACCAAGGACCGCTATTTCTCATTCGTCGAATTGCGCAATGCCAGTCCCAAAGCGGTCTCCCTGAAGGGTGGTGGCTGGCAGGTCGAAATCAATACGGCCGATGGAACAGGCAACACCATCACTCGCCGGCTCACGTTGCTCTCTGATGATTTTTCTTACCCGGCGAATACTCAGCCAATTCCCGGCGGTGATCTGTTCACCATCCTTTCGGCAGGTGATGAAGAAAACGTCGATCAATCCAGGCCGGAACGTCCCGTGCTGCCCAGCTACATCAAACTCGATCTGGAATATGCAACCAATCGACCCAATGGCAATTACGATGACTTCGTCGCCCCAGTCGCTGTTGGTGGACGACGCGTCGATTTAATTCTGGCTGACGACACACTGCATTACCGGCTGGAAGATGGCAATGGTAATCCGCTTCCCAAAGGCAACTTCTTTAATGCCAGCAATGTTGGCACACTCAAAGATGGTTCCGGTGGCAGCGCGACTGTCATCCTGAAGCGGCGTTCAAATCTGACCCGCCCGAATCCCGTCACGACCGACCCACGTTACGAACGCGAAAATCCGTTTATCGAAGTCGATCGCTTCATTATCAACGATCGCAACTCCAATGGTGGTTATGGGGAAATGGAAATCACCAGGCCGGATGACGATGCGGCAGTCATCAGTCACATCAAACAGCAATTGCGACAGTTCCGCAGCACCGAACGGGTCGAGCCGTTGTCGCGGAAGGCTCCGCCCACGAATGGCGTAACGGGATTCAGCCGGACATTGGCTGAAATCTGGTATTCACTGCCGGCACCTCCAGTCAATGGAGATTATTCCGGCCACCCAGTCGCTTTCAATTCCATTGGCAGCACCAACACGGCAACAACCAACGCGGGCAACAGGTTCACACAGTGGCAACCGCATTTCGATCGCGATTTTGCCTCAGCCATTGAACTCTTTGCCGTGCCGATGTATCCCCCCTGGGATGTCACCGCGTTGTTGGACTGGTCGGGCAAGTACTCTGCCGGCAACGAAAAGTTCCTCGCCCCTTTGGTGCATGGTGCCTATGGCGCAGATGGAAAACCGGGCAATGCGAATGTTGACGACGATGGTGACACACTGATTGATGAAGCGGATGAACGAGGGCTGGGTGAAGATCCCAATCCGTCGGCCAACCCGCAGTACTCGCCAAAATACGACAACCGCTGGTACCGTTTGCTCGGTTTAGCCGGTGTGCCAACGCGGGCCAACGGTTTCGACCGCTATCGCGTGCATGGCAAAATCAACTGGAACACGCTGCGTTACCCGGAAGTCCTCGCCGCCTTGCTCGACGATCCGTCTGCCTTCAGCGCGAGCATTCCGCTGCAACCGGAACTCAAGCAGCAGAGCTATCTGCCCGATGCCTCCTCAGAACCGGGCCGCGACTGGTGGGCGCAATTCCTCGAATCGCGCGATGCGTTCGATTCCAGCACCCGGCTGCTGCTTCCAGGGCTTCCCGGCTCCAGACCTTTCCGCGGCCTCACCTTCACCGAAGAAGGCGTCGACAGTATTCAGTACACGATGTTGCGCGAACTTCCTCTGGATAAGAATCGAACGATTCACGCCTCGGAGAACAAGCGACGTCTGCTGGAACTGGGCGACGCGACCGAGCGATACGACAATCCGCTGATTTCCAGCGATGGCAATACGATCGATCACTATTCCCGGCATCGTCTGCTGTCCAAAGTGATGGCCAACTCAACCCATCGCAGCAACGCCTTTTTCATCTTCATGCAAGTGAAATTCTTTGAAGCGATCAACGAAGGGACAACCACGAACCCGAAGGTTCGTATCGGTGGCGAAATGACCGATTCCCCGTCGTTCCGGGGCTTTTTCGTTGTCGACCGTGCACGGGCAATGGCACTTCTGCGACCCGAACACATGCCTGATCCCGATCCGAATACGAAGTTCAGTTTCAATCGTTCGTTCGACTTCCGAAAACTGGTCATGTACCGAAAGGTCGTTCAATAACCGTCTTCCCGGCGATTGTCCCTGTTTTCGCAGCCGGCAATTGTCATAATAGTTTGTTAGAGCTGTTTTCTTTTTCGTGTGACGCTTCTCGCTCGCGGGGATCTGTATTTGCAGTCAGAAAAACGTCCATCGCGCCACGAAGGAGCGTAATACACTCTAGTCCATCTCATTTCTTTAGCACGGGCCGCTGCAGAATTCTGCGGGGAGGAAATCATGTTCAATTCACGCATCCAACGCACATCAGGCAGACGTGGCTTCACGCTGATGGAACTGCTGGTTGTCATCTCCATTATCGGAACGCTGGTCGCGTTATTGCTTCCGGCCGTGCAATCGGCTCGCAATGCGGCGAGTAATCTGCAATGTCTGAATCGGTTGAAACAACTGAGCCTGGCTGTGGATGGTTACGCAACCCGCAAGGGGGGCGAAATTCCGCTGCTGGCCGATGCCAACTATGGCTGGGGCCGGTTTCTGCTGGCCGATCTCGATCAATCGGCACTCAATCGCGCATTCCTTAGTGGAACCGATGTCAGTGGTGAACAACTGGACGTTTTTACCTGCCCATCCGATTTCAACAACGATGGTTTCGATCGAGGTTTGAGTTACATCGCCAATGCGGGATACTTCAGCAGTGCCCGCTACGTGGCTGACGATGGTCAACACACGGCCATGGCATACGACTATGATGGAGGTGGTGTGACCGACCTCGACATGCAACAGACTCGTGCGGCGGGTGTTTTTCATCGATTGGGAACAGATGGCTTCCGCATGACGAAGGAGCGGATTCGCGAAGGGGATGGGCTGTCGAACACACTCCAGTTTGGCGAAAGCCTGGATGCCAAAGGTTGGGCGGACGGCTGGGATGGCACCGGCGCAACACGACCAGACCACACGAAGATGTCGTTTGGCATCAACTGCACAGGTTTTGACCGACAATTTGGCAACGTCACTTACAATGTGAACTGTCTTCCCGGCAGTGACACCGCTGGGCCACGTCCCAATTCCGGACATGCGGGGACCAGCAACTACGCCTTCTGCGATGGGCGAGCCGTCACCATTTCCAATGGCATCAACCCGGAAGTCTATCGACGATTGATTACCAGTCGTGGTACCGTCTCACCATTTAACGAAGACCCAACCGGGCTGGATTATTAGAGTATGATGCGTTCTCCCGTGGCCGCGAAGAGTGACGTTTAGAGCGCATCCGAGATAACCGTAGCGTCATCCGAACGGGTATTTCAGTTCCAAATGGTCCGCCAGCCGCTACGATAAAACTAAACGTAGTTTAGAGCAGTTTACCTTTTCGTGTGACGGATTTCGCTCGTGGGAGCCTACAATTGTAGACCGAACGGCGTCCATCGCGCCACGAAGGAGCGTAACACGCTCTAGCCTGTAAATGCAATCCTCCCACGAGCCAGGAACGTCACACCAGATGATGGACCGCTCTTGAGACTTTGATTGTCTTCAATCCATCGACAAAAACTATCGACGACCGTGGCTATCCGGTCGAAATGTCATGAACGATCGATGCTTTCGGGAAGCCGTGGCGGAGGAAGCGGCGCGGCTTCTGGTTCGCAGAAAAGAGACCGACTTCTACACCGCGCGAAAGCGTGCGGCTCGGGCATTGGGTCAGAAACGTACGCCTGCCGCCGATTTGCCAACCATCGGCGAGATTCGCGAGCAGGTCTACGCAATCACAGGATTATACGCGGAAGATCGCCAGCGTGCCGCTCTGATGGAAATCCGGCAGGCGGCACTGGATATCATGCGTACTTTGATCGAATTTGAACCGAAAGCAACCGGTACCGTGGCTGATGGCCCGGTCTTGCGCGGTGCTGAAATTACACTTCTCCTGAGATTCGCTGATGCCGATGAAGTCTTCAACACTCTACGTGATGCAGGTTTCCGTCAGCAATTGAGGCAGGAACGGCATGATGCGGACGAAAATAACACCGTGGGAAGAGTAAACCGAATACACCTTCACCATCGGTATCCCTGCGAGATCATCCTGCAGAATGATCTCAACGATAATCAATCCACCATCACGTGGAGCATTGAGGAATTGAACGTTCTTCTGCAGGAGTCTGTAACGGAGATTGCCGAGCCTTCTTTGGAAATCAAGCAATCACTGGAAGACGAACATGCCACCGATCCGGAAGCATTGCACGCGTTTTTCATTCTGCTGCAGCGATTGAATGGCATTCGGCAGGATCGTGTTTCTCACCCCGAAGGGGATGCGTTATATCACTCGTTGCAGGTCTTTGAGTTGGGTGCACAACAACGATCGTACGATGAAGAGTTTCTGCTGGCCTGTCTGCTGCATGACATCGGCCTGGGTATTGACCGACGTAATCCGCGGCAGGCGACGGTCTCGGCATTGTCCGGCCTGGTAACCGAACGGACTTTGTTCCTGGTCGAACATCTGCCCGAAGCGCACGATTACCTGCGAACCGGACAGATGTCGCGTTCCTTGAAAAAGTCAGAACACTTCGCCGATCTCGTACTGCTGGCGCAATGCGATCGCGATGGACGTGTGCCAGGAGTCGACGTGCCTGAACTGGAAGAGGCGCTGGTCACAATTGCTGAGTTGCACTCGGCCTGGGACGACTGCTGAATACGAGTTGCCCAATCATTGTGATGGGGCGATGACTCACGTCTTACCCTGCCGACGATTTGCCGGGGAGAATTTTAGCCAGGCGGGATTTCGTGCGGGCCGCCTTGTTTCTGTGAATCAGGTTCTTGGCGGCTGCTTTGTCAAGGCTTTTCACGGCTGTGCGAAATGCGGATTCCGCAGTTTCCCTGTCGCCAGTCGCTGCCACTTCACGAAACTTCTTAATGGTCGTGCGAAGTTCGGATCGTTGCGAACGGTTGCGGAGACGACGTGCCTGATTTTTGCGGAGTTCTTTTTTGGCGCTGATCGAGTTGGGCATAATGTCTTCAAGTCAACTTGGTAAAAAACACGGTCTAGAGCGTATTACACTCTTCTGTGCCGCGATGAGCGAGCGTCGATTGGCCTGCAAAACAGGCCTCACGAGTCAGAAACGTCCCACCAGAAGGTAAACTGCTCTATTCGGAATGAATCCGGCGTCATATTTTCTCCACCAGATAATCAATTGCAAGCCGAGAATTTTACCGAGTTCGTTGCAGTAATTCCAGTCCAGGTCTGGTTCTGTTGTATCAGTTGGCGAGTATTTGGAATCAGAATTTCTGTTCGCGAATGGCCAAATCTATCCCAGGCTCGCTCAATTCATCGATTTGGGTCTAAATCTGCCCAACGAAAGCCAACGATCTCAAAACCAATGGCAAATTGCCGGGCAATCTGCATAACTCATTATTTGTAAAGGCTTTCCAGCCTGCTTAAAGTGTCGCGATAGCCGTAATCAACGCCCAGAATTTCGTTGTAATACTCCTCGGCCTGCTCTTTCTGGTCTTCCTGCTCGCAAATCCGGCCAAGGGCATAGTGCACTTTTTTGAGCTGTTCCTGGTCATCATGCGGATCGAGTTTGTCGAGTACTTTTTCCAGTTGCCGCCGCGCCAAAACCCGGTTGTTGACCGACAGGAAACATTCGCCCAGAGCGACCAGGACGTTCTTCTCCAGTCGACTATCGCCCGAGCATTGTTGCAGCAGCGGGATTGCCTTCTGCCATTCGCGTACTTTCATGTAACGCTGGGCCAGTTCGTATTTCTGCGTGATGTCTTTCGGGTAGCGTTCCACACGCGCAGAGAGTACCTCGATCTCACGCAGAACGAGCTCCTTCTTCAAAGCGTTGTAGTTCTTTTCGACCGTCTTGTCCTGGTTGTCCGCAGCGATCGCCTGTTTCGCCAACGCCAAATTGTTCCGCAAAATATCGAGTTGAAGGTCTTCCAGCAATTCGCGAACGCTGGGATCGCCGCCACTGACATCCAGCACCTGGTTATAAGTCTCTTCCGCCTTGTCGAGTTTCTTTTCCGACTTGTACAAATCGGCCAGCTTCAAATAATTTTCTACAGTAGCAGGGTTACGACGAATGGCGTGCAGCAAATCCTGCTCTGGCGACTCACCGGGAGCGACATCCTTCTGCTGGCCTTGTTGCGATTTGCGAAACTCGGAATAGGCGTTTCCGCTGCTGGAGGTCTCTTTCACATCCTCTGCGTTTTCCGCATCTTCGTACCCGCCCCGATCAATCACCTTCTCGGCATGCAGCTTGCTGAGTTTATCGCGGATCGATTTGTTGCTCGGATCGGATTTAATGATTCGGTTTAACGCGGCAATCGCGTCGTTGTAATTGCCCCGCTCCAACTGCAAGTCGGCATAGGTTCCCAAATACTTTGCGCTCTCGGGGTCCGAGGCAATGGCCAGTTGAAAACCATACAAAGCGATGTCGCCGTAACCCAGTTTCCAGCATGCCTCGCCCAGATCATAATTCAATCCACCATCCCAGGGGTTCACCTTCAACCCTTTTTCGGCATCCTGTGCAACCGCCTCCCAGTCCTTCATCACACGCGATTTCTTGATCCGCCCGCGAACACCCATCAGCCTGGCCCCGGCCATCCGCGCACCGGTCTTGTTATCGCCATACATGCGGTATTCGGCATTCCGTAATGTCTGCCGGTACATCAGGTTGTCCGGGAACATGTTTACGCAGGTCGTAAACATTTCCACAGCGAAATCCCATTGTTCCCGCGACAACGCTTCAGTGCCTCGTTTCCAGCAGTCGGATGCAATTTTTTTCTTGTCAGCACTCATGTCAGTCTTCAAAAAGTGGCTGGTATCGAAATTCCCTGAACAATCTATCATACGCGAAGGGAAGCGGCTATGTCGCCCCCGATGTTGGACGAGAAGCCGTGATCTGATTAGCATATTCTCTGGTCAGTTGCGATCGGAATTTCCAGTGCTTCACGCTATTTCAACAAGGGATGACACTCTATGACGATGCCTCAATCAATTTCTGGCCGTTCGCTCTTTTTTGCCTTTCTAATCGTTTCGCTGGCGAGTTTCACTTCCCTCAATGCGGTTCCCAAGGGGGGCGTCATTGCCCCCTCGCAAACCGATGCCGACTTCAAACTGCAGGGCGAATACTCTGGCACATGGCAAGAAGGAGATGAGCAGGAAAAACTGGGCGTGCAGGTCATTGCGCTGGGCAAAGGGCAATTCCGAGCCGTCGCATACAAGGGTGGTCTGCCGGGAGAAGGCTGGGATGGCAACGATCCGGATCAGTCGGAAGCCAGGTTCGAAGATGGAAAAGTGACATTCAAAAACGACGATGGCATTGCCATGCTGGACGAAAAAGGGTTTCAAGTTCAGAGTTCCGATGGCAAACCGCTCGGCATGTTGAAGAAAGTTATTCGCAAAAGCAGGACTCTCGGGATGAAGCCTCCGAAAGGAGCCGTGGTTCTGTTTAATGGCACTTCGGCTGACAATTTCCAACCCGGCAAAATGTCTGATGATGGACTGCTGATGCAGGGTGCGACCAGCAAGCAAAAATTCGGTAGCCATATGCTGCATATTGAATTTCTTCTGCCGTACAAACCCGAAGCACGCGGCCAGGGACGCGGCAACAGCGGGTTGTATGTGCAGGGACGATATGAAGTGCAGATGCTTGATTCATTCGGGCTGAAGGGCAAGAACAACGAATGTGGCGGCATCTATGAAATTGCTGATCCCGATGTCAACATGTGCTATCCGCCTCTTTCATGGCAGACTTATGACGTCGATTTCACGGCAGCGGAATTCGATGATGCAGGGAAGAAAACGAAAAACGCCCGCATCACGGTCCGCCATAATGGTGTTGTTGTTCATAATGATCTGGAGTTGCCTCGACCGACACGGGCTTCCTCAGTGAAGAATGAAACTGCCACCCCTGGGCCGGTCTATCTGCAGAATCATGGCAACCCGGTCCGTTACCGCAACATCTGGGTCGTGGAAAAGTAGCCGGTGCGTGTCTTACCAGGTTTCAACTACTGCAGATCATCAAAGCGTTATCTGTCACTAAATCGATTGCAGTTTGGTTCAATGTGTCTTTTGAACTTTCTGCCGAAACCCAACACTCGATAGCGTACCTTCGAAAATCCATATCTGCCGATTCTGAATCGGGTGGTATCACAAGGCTACGGTCGGTTGCTGAAGGCTGATCAGCCTGATGTCACCCGATCCAAATTACGCTCCCACGCCGCCGATTTTCACATTGTAGTCTTTCAACAGTTGCTGGCTGCGAGCTGAGTTCATCTTTTGCAGATCCTGACTGTAAAGCAGTCGGTAAACCGATGGTTCCGGTTCCAGACGCTGGCTGCGTGGATTGAACTGCATGGTGCGGAAATGTTGCTCCTGCATGAACTTGCTGTGCAGTGCTTCCATGCCCCCTTCGGTATCGGGTGTGCGATTCTTTGGTTTGACCACATAAATGACGGTTTTGTCCGCATTGGGAGCCACACCAACATCGCCCGGCTTCAGTTCTTCAAAGATGACCGACATGAATTCGTCACCGGGATTTTCAATGCCGGTGGGAGTCGACATGGAAACCGGCGGGATCTGGCTCCAGAACTGGGCAGGAATGGCCAGCCGACGATACCAGCTGAAGGCCTCTTCGGAATCGAGAACGACCAGTTCGTCGCTGTCTTTATCCTTCCGAATACGGACATCAGCCAGAGTCTCTTCAAAACTTTTGTCGCTCTTGCGGACCATCTCCGCGATCTCTTTGGCTCGGGATTCTGCCAGCGGATATGCCTCCTTCAACTTCCAGGCGGCGAGAACCTGATCGCGAATCCCCTCATCGTCGTATTCCGGCACAAGGCTCTCCCGGCCATCGGTGGTCCAGAGCAGGAAGCGGCTAATGTGATTTTCATTATCTTCCTGGGCCTTCTCCGCGAAGCTCTTCAGATAATGTGTCGTCGCCATGTCGCGGTAGATGACCTGGCGAACGGGAATTCCCGGGCCAAACTCCGTCGGTGTCGATTCACTTGCTCCGACAATCGATAATTCGGAATCATCAAATTCCGACAGGCTCAAAAAATCCGTGCTGATGTATTTCAGATCGTTTTCCCCGGCGAATTTTTTCATCGCTGCTGAGATCACCTTTTCTGCCCCTTCGACCCGTTTCTTCCGGTCTTCTTCCTTCTCTTCCGGGGGGGCACTCTTCCAGTGATCATTCCTTTGCTGAAACAGTTCCGCATCGGCTTTCGCCATGAGATTGTCGACCAGCTCCCTGACACGTGCAGTCGTCAATTCGTCTGCAATTTCTTTCTTTAGATCATCGTCAAGTGGACGGTATTTCTCTTTTTTCGTGGGATCATTTTCGTCAATCGTTTCACCTTCCGAAGTATCTTCACTTACTTCTGTTGTGCCGGCCTCTGATGTGTCGGTTGAGTCTGGAATCTCTTCCGTTTCGTTCGTTCCGTTTTCACCGGCGTTGGAAGAGTCCGTGTTCCCGCTCTCATCCGTCGGTGTTTCGTCGGTCGATTCCAACGTTTTGTTTCCTGCTGGCTGTGTCTGGGTAACATTGTCGGGGTCGGAAGTGTCGAGTTCGTGAGGTTGGGTTGTTTCCTCTTCCGGAATTTCGCCCATCGGTTCCGTCACGGAATTGTCTTGTGACTCCGCCTCTGCTGGCCCTTCTGCCGGCGTCCCATCATCTCCCGCTGCTTCATCCTGAAAACTGACGAACGATGTCGCTGGCGTGACCTGCCGTGCCGATTGGTCGTTGTCACTTTCAAGCGCGGGAGGATCACCCGGGTCGGCGGGCGTTTCGCGATCAATGTCACTTCCATTTGCCGGAGGTATCTCACCATCCCCTTCGTCGGTTGGGGTGAGTTCTGGTCCCTCTTCTGGTGGTCCCTCAGTGGGGTTTTCATTGGAATTTCCGGGGAATTCTTCGGCCGTCTGACGATACTTCGATTCCTTGTTTGCTTCGTAGTAAGCCGCAATTTCCTCGTCGGTTGGTTGCTTTACTTTTTTGGCGAATGTGTCGTAGTCGGCTTCGACGCAGGCGATTTTCACACGTGGCGGTTGCAGGAAACCAGGTGTGCCGTCTGGTTGCGGGAAACCTGTTTTGTACTGTTCAAAAAAAGCCTGCAGTTGCGATTCATCCGGTTCGGGAACATTCCCGGCAAAATCTCCCACAGGCAGCGCGGCATGTGCCAGTTCCTGTTTGATCTCCATTCGCTGGAATAAGTCCCAATAGCCGAGTGGGGTCAAAAGGTGCTGCTCGGATTCGCTGAAGCGGTCGGCGGGGAAAAGCAACTGGCTGACGATCTTCGCTTTCAGCAGGTTGCCGAGCCGATTGTAGATCTCGTTCTGGCTGACGCGGAAACGTTTGCACAAATCACGAAAATCGTCGGAGCTTAAATATCCTTTGGCGATTTCATTCAGAATGAAGTCGTGGATCAAGTCATCGGAAATCGTGATGCCCATACGGTCAGCTTCGTGTTGCAGAATGTATTCCAGTACCAGATCCTGCTCGGCCGCCTCATCGCTGAAGCGAATGGGCCGCATGTCATTTTTGAATTCGTTCAGTTTTCCTGCTTTCACGGCATTGGATTGAGCCACCTGCCTCAGTTCAAACAGAAACTGATTGTACAACTCGCGATTCTTCCCCAGTGACTCCAATTCCGACGTCGTCAGGTTTCCAATCGACGTTTCCACCATTGGTGCGGGGCGCTGCACCCAGGCAAACACAATCGCGATGACCGCGCCAGCGACGGCACCGGTTAACGCGTATTCCCCACCCTTGTCCTGCTTCGCGCCGAAGAACCACATCACTCCGGCACAGACGCCTGCCAGAAGCAGGATCGTGATGACGGGGGAAATCTGTCCGCCCCCCGGGCCAGACATTTGCATCAATGAATCCATCACAACGAACGCGAACAGAGCCAACGCGGTCACCGCGACCATCATCACTTTTTGGTTTTTTCGGAAGAACTGAAACGGAGATGCCATCCGGATTTCCTCATTCATTCGGTCTGTCAACCCGGCACGTTTTGACGGGACACACTTGACAGACGCCTCAACTATGGTTTATGGATTTGCGGAATCAGTCGCTCAAACAGATGATGCAAAGTGCGGCCCTGCTCCGCAGGTTCGCCACTGGGAACGTGCGGGAAAAGGACGAAAACGAACCAGCAGGGACGATTTCGACCGCAATGGTTGTCGAACGCGAATCATAGTGAATCGTCCGTCGGCATTGTAGCTTGCGGTCGCAGTGACACAAGATCAACGGGTTCCGGATGAGTGGCATCGCTACCGCCGGACAGGGTTTCGGGTCCGTAGCCACCGGATTAATGGCTTCGAAAGAGATTAGCAAAGGACGAGGGTGTGGTCGCCAAAAGAAAAAAAGGCCTGGTGATTGTGGAATCGCCGGCCAAGGCCCGAAAGATCGGCGATTATCTCGGCAAGGATTATAAGGTCATGGCGAGTATGGGCCATGTCCGCGATCTCCCGGCCAACGCAGCGGAAATCCCGGCGGCGGTAAAGAAAGAAGAATGGTCGCGGTTGGGAGTGAACCCGCAGGCCGACTTTCAGCCCCTCTACGTCGTCCCCAAAGAAAAGAAAAAAATCGTTAAGGAATTGAAAGATGCACTGAAAAGCGCTGATGAATTAATTCTCGCGACGGACGAAGACCGTGAAGGCGAGAGCATCGGCTGGCATCTGGCCGAATTGCTCAAGCCGAAAGTGCCCGTCAAGCGGATGGTCTTTTCGGAAATCACCAAACCAGCCATCAAGGCCGCCATCGAAAGCCCGCGCGAATTGGATGAAAACCTCGTTCAGGCGCAGGAAACCCGGCGCGTGCTGGACCGCCTTTACGGTTATACGCTCAGTCCGCTGCTTTGGAAAAAGATCTCACGCGGACTTTCGGCAGGGCGGGTCCAATCGGTTGCCGTCCGTTTGCTCGTGCAGCGGGAACTGGAACGCCTCGCCTTTCGCAGTGGTACTTATTGGGATTTGAAAGCGGAACTCCAGACTGAAGACAAATCGCAGTTTGAGGCACAACTGTTCGCGTTGGACGGCAGGAAAATCGCCAGCGGAAAAGACTTCGATGAGAACACGGGCCAGTTGAAGAAAGGCTCGGATGTCCTTCTGCTGGACGAAAAAGAGGCGAACGAACTGCATGACCGAATACGGGATGCCAAATGGACCGTCAGTAAGGTCGAAACCCGTAATCAGGTCCGCAAACCATATGCTCCCTTCACCACCAGTACGCTGCAGCAGGAAGCCAACCGCAAGCTGAACATGACCGCCCGGGAAACGATGCAGGTCGCCCAGCGGTTATATGAAAACGGCATCATTACTTACATGCGTACCGACAGCGTTCACCTTTCCGATGAAGCGATCAACGCCTCGCGCTCGCGTGTCAAAAATCTGTACGGCAACGATTATCTCAGTGAGGGAGTCCGGCAGTTCACGAACAAACAGAAAAATGCGCAGGAAGCTCACGAAGCGATTCGACCGGCAGGCGATCAGATGCAGACCGCTGATGAGCTGAATCTGACCGGTCGCGAGTCGCAGCTTTATTCCCTCATCTGGAAGCGGACGATTGCCACGCAAATGGCCGAGGCCAGGTTGACGTTCCAAACCGTCACGATCGCTGCGGAAGGAGCCGAGTTTCGAGCGACAGGTCGGCATGTTGCGTTCCCCGGTTTCTTCCGGGCGTATGTTGAAGGGGTGGATGATCCCGAAGCTGCGCTGGATGATACCGAATCTGCCCTGCCGCCACTCAAAGAGGAAGCGACACTCGGCTGCCAGGAGTTGGAATGTGTCAGTCACGAGACCAAACCACCGGCGCGTTTCACCGAAGCGACGCTGGTCCGCACATTGGAAGCCGAAGGGGTCGGGCGACCGAGTACTTACGCGAGCATCATCGGCACGATCCAGGATCGCGGTTACGTTCGCAAGCAGGGGAATCAACTCATTCCAACATTCACGGCGTTAGCCGTCACACGATTACTGGAAGAGCATTTCCCGAATCTGGTCGACACAAGTTTCACCGCGAATATGGAACAAACGCTCGACGATATCTCTAACGGTGAAGCGGATCGACTCCCCTACCTGCAGACATTCTACTCCGGCGATGCGGGCATCGAACAGCAGGTAAAAACGCACGAAGACCAGATCGACGCGAGAGAAGCCTGCACATTGAATCTGGATGGCCTGGAACCATCGGTTCGCGTTGGGCGGTATGGTCCCTATTTCGAGAAGAAAAATGAAAACGACGAAGCCGTTACCGCTTCCATTCCCCCCGATGTCGCTCCAGCCGATCTTTCCAACGACGTGGCAGAAGACCTCATCCGCCAGAAGCAGGAAGGGCCGAAAGCGCTCGGTATGCATCCTGAAGAG
Source organism: Planctomycetaceae bacterium (assembly GCA_028284145.1). Classification (GTDB taxonomy): domain Bacteria; phylum Planctomycetota; class Planctomycetia; order Planctomycetales; family Planctomycetaceae; genus JANQSH01. Next base: position 54,096 of record JANQSH010000192.1, read on the forward strand.
GGGCTGCCGGTTTACAGGTTAAACGGCCCGTTCGGCCCGTATCTGCAATTGGGTGATATGCCTGAGGAAGTGACCGAAGAGACACCCAAACCGAAACGTGTTGGCATCCCAAAGAACATCGACACCGAAGAATTGAACATCAACAAGGCACTGCAACTGCTTTCCCTGCCAAAGCGTTTGGGACATCATCCGGAAACCGGCAAGGTCGTCAATGCGGGTATCGGACGTTACGGGCCGTATGTGCTGCACGATAAAGTTTACAAATCGTTCGGGAAGGAACACACCTACGAGCATGAAGGCAAGGTGTACGATGTGCTCAATGTTGACCTGGAAACGGCGGTCGAAATGCTCAAGACCGCGCGTCGCCGTTCTGCCCCGGAGCCATTGAAGAAATTGGGCGAACATCCGGAAGAGGGTGGCGAGATCGCGATTTTTGAGGGCCGGTACGGTCCCTATGTGAAGCATGGAAAAATCAACGCGACCATCCCGAAAGATATGAACCCCGAAACAGTCACGCTGGAACAGGCGTTGGACTGGATCGCCGAGAAAGCGGCCAAAAAGGGTGGCACCAAAAAGAAGGCCACTAGGAAAAAAGCAACAACGAAAAAGGCCGCCAAAAAGAAGTCATCCGGGAAGAAGACCGCGACAAAAAAGTCTGCTGCGAAAAAGAAAACCGCCAGCAAAAAGAAAACGAGCGCGAAGAAAACGTCAGCAGATGCTTAGAGCAGTTTACTTCTGGTGTGACGTCTCTGGCTCGCGAGAGCCTGTGTTTGTTGGCCGAACGGCATCCGTCGCGGCACGGGAAAGCGTAATACGCTCTAATCTTCGTTCCCTGGTCTTCAATCGCTTTGCGTCCGCTTGAGACATTCGGTAGGGTGGAGCCTCAAATTTCTTTCCCCCGACAAGGCTGCCTGTTCGATGTCCGATTCCATTGCCCGATTGATTGACCACGCGCTACTGCATCCCACACTCTCCGACGATGAGCTTCGCGCCGGTTGCGAAGTGGCTCGCCAATACAACGTTGCCAGTGTTTGCGTCAAACCATATGCCGTTCCGCTGGCAGTCGAAGCTCTGGCGGGTAGCAATGTCGTGGTGGGAACCGTCATCGGCTTTCCTCACGGATCCCATGCCACCGAAGCGAAAGCGGCCGAAGCAAAAATCGCCTGCGAACAGGGAGCGACCGAACTCGATATGGTCGCCAACATTGGCAAGGCGATTCAGGGTGACTGGGAATACGTCGAGCAGGACATTCACGCCGTGGTTGAAGTGGCCCATCAACATGGGGCGATCACAAAAGTCATTTTTGAAAACGATTACCTGCCCAATGACGACATAAAAATTGGACTCTGCAAAGTGAGTGAACGAGCCGGGGCGGAATTTGTCAAAACGTCGACCGGGTTTGGTTTCGTCAAGCAGCCGGATGGTGGTTACAATTACATTGGCGCGACAGGAGAAGACGTGCGGCTGATGCGGGCCAACTGCGGTGACAAAGTGCAGGTGAAAGCGGCTGGTGGAATTCGCAACTATGCCGATGCCGCGAAATTGCGCGATCTTGGTTGTACCCGCATTGGCGCCAGCGCGACGGCTGCGATTGTCGAAGGCGAACAGACGGGCCAGAATCAGTCGGGCGAAGGGTATTGAAATGCTGCGGCTGTCCGGTCAGATTCAGGATGCCGTCACGACGATCCGCCAGCACTGGTCGCGCACACCGCGGGTCGGCATCATTCTGGGCACGGGATTAGGTGGGCTGACGTCGGAGATCGATCAGGAAGCGGTCATCAGTTATCAGATCATCCCGCATTTTCCCAGGTCGACCGCGATTGGCCACAAAGGGCAACTGGTGTGCGGCAATCTTGCCGGTGTGCCAGTCGTCACAATGGAAGGCCGCTTCCATGCTTACGAAGGTTATCCATTGCAGCAGATCACTTTGCCGGTCCGCGTGATGAACGAAATGGGCATCGAATTGCTGATTGTCTCCAATGCCAGCGGAGGTATGAATGACGCCTACCGCCCCGGTGATGTGATGATTCTCAAGGACCATATCAACCTGATGGGTGACAACCCGCTGACCGGGATTAACGACGACAACCTCGGCCCCCGTTTTCCCGACATGAGTGAGCCGTACGACAAAAAGCTGATCGACATTGGCATGCAGGTCGCCGAAGATCAGGAAATTCGCGCGCACCGGGGAGTGTATGTGGCGCTCAAAGGCCCGAACTACGAAACGCCAGCCGAATACCGGTTTCTGAAGGTCATCGGTGGGGATGTCGTTGGCATGTCGACCGTGCCAGAGGTGATTGTCGCGGCCCATGTCGGCCTGAAGGTTTTCGCCATCTCGACGATCACCAACGTCGCGCTTCCGGAAGAATTGGAACCAGTTGATGGTGAGGCGATCGTCGAAGCGGCAGAGCGAGCCGAGGCGTCCGTCCGCAAAATCGTCATCGGCATCGTAAAGCACGTGAGGCAGAGTTAACCGAAAAAGGCATCACCCAACAGGAGTGTAGATATGGGCGAATTCAATTCTCAGAAGAATCGGGCCGTCTGGTTTGATATCCCGGTGACCGACCTGGAACGAGCCGCCACGTTTTACCGGGCAGTGCTTGCGATCGGAGTTGATATCGAATCGATGGGCGACGTGCAATTCGCCGTGCTGGATCACGAAGATGGCAACGGTGGCTGTCTCGTCCCTGCTTCAGGACCGATTCCTTCCGATGGCGGTATTCTGCTGTATTTGAATGTCGATGGGCGAATTCGGGATGCCGTGGAGAAAGTCGCATCATCGGGAGGAGAGGTCATCGAGCCGATTCATTCGATTGGTCCGCACGGTTTCCGATCGATCGTGTTGGACAGCGAAGGCAACCGCCTCGCCCTGCACTCGAATACGGATGAATGAATTCCCTGCGAGCGTTCATTCCTTTGATTGATTAAGCAACACTCGGGCCAACGTCAATGAAAACGATGTCACTCATCCTCAAATGCAACCGACTGATCACCTGCAACAAACAGGACATGCTCATCACACCAAAAAAACAACCCGCCCAAAAATGAGCGGGTTGCAGTTCATTTGCAGAGCTCGCCGAATCCAGGTTCGGACGCGACTGGTCAATTCAGCTATGGCGTGGTTGTGGAACCCGCTTCCGGTGACCCGGTCGGATCTTCGGGGACTTCTGATTCACCTTCACCGTGTCCTTCATCTTCCTCATGTGAATGACCTTCGCCTTCTCCATGTGAATGTCCTTTGCCATCTCCGTGTGAATGATCTTCGCCATGCCCTTCACCTTCCTCGTGCGAATGTCCTTCACCTCCACCGAGATCACCTTCGTACTCTTTGCCGGCAACCGTGATGTAAACGTGACCGTGGAATTTATCCAGCGCGTCCAGACCTTCCGGCAATTCCGAAGCGACAAACTGAGAGGACTTGCCATCAGCTTCGCCTTCCAGCGGCTCGGCCTTGAAAATCACTTCCGTTTCTTCGCCACTCTCTTCTTCCTGGTGGTAAACCAGTTCCGTGGCTTCGATGGGTACCGCAGTCTTCGCATCATCCGCCGTTACGACCAGAATGGCTTTCTTCGCTTCGTCATCAAACTTCAGCTCGACGTGGTATTCATGGTTGCCCAGCACAGCCATGTATTCGTGGTGTTCATGTTCAGGTGCTGCGCTGACTTCGTTGTTCTCAGCCGGTTTGAATTGATTGTTGGCCTCTTCGGTTGGACAACCAGTCAACAACAAACAGGCAGCGATACTGCAGAGCGTCATTCCAAACCAATGTTTCATCTTCACGTTCCTTTTCACATAAGTGTGTTCTACAAGCCGACGAGCAACCCTTCGGCTCGTCGAAAACCATTCTTTCGGGGCGATGGCATGATCCCAATCATGGAACAGTTATTCCCTCATTTTTAGTGCATCGCAGATTCCCTTGCAACGAACAGGAAGCATTTGCATTTTCTCGCAGAACGCAATTCCAAAAGTGGCAGGCAATTCGCAAAGATGAACAGCAAACGTTTGCTTTTCTCCACTCGCCGGGTAAATTCGATTCCCGGATTCCTGGTCGTCTGTTTCAATGAGATGCTGGCAATCTCCACTTCGCGACGCATTAACCCTTTCTGCAAAAGGGATTTCCAGTACAATAAGCAATCTGTGGTCGTGGATGCGATGGGATCGCAGGGGCCATTTCCTTTCTGGTGTTTTCGGAAAGGGACTGACGGGATCGGGTGTGGAAGCCCGACAATCCGCCACAACAACTCGACAGCCCGGTCAAAATCGGGGCGTCGGAATGAGTCCGACGAGGTACTGCAATGGGTCAGGAATCCCAAACGCACCAAATGATGATCGATGGACTGGTCAAACTGGTGGGACATGTTCTCATGAGTGAAGAGGTGTATCATCCCGGATTGGATGGGGTCGTCGCGGGCGAAACGCAGATCTCCTCAATCGATGGTGGGCTGCAATACCGTGGCTATGAAATCGAGGAACTTGCCCACGAAGCAACATTCCTCGAAGTGGCCTACCTGCTCATTCATCAGGAACTCCCCAATCTTGAACAACTGGCCGACTTTCGGTCGATCATTTCCGATTCGACCGAACTGGCAGAACCGATCCTGAAATTCTTTGAGCAGATTCCATTGCATGTCAGCATAATGGACGTGCTGCGGACCGGCATCAGTTCCGTCGCTCATTTCGACATGCAGGGGGTCGATGAACCAAACGAAACGGCCCTGACCAAAGCGACACGACTGTTCGCCGTCATTCCGATGATGATCGCGGCTCGATATCGTCTGACACACGGATTGAAACCAATCAGGCCGCGCCCCGATCTCAGCTATGCAGCTGATCTTCTGTACCAGATCACCGGTCGCGAACCAAATTCTCTGGAAGAGAAGTCGCTGGATGTGTCGCTGATTCTGTACGCCGAACATGAATACAACGCATCGACCTACGCATCGCGAATCGTGACTTCCACCGGGTCCGATCTGTTCTCGGCCATTACCGCGGCGGTCGGGACAATCAAGGGCAAACTGGATGGCGGCGCGGGTGAACGGGTGATGCAGATTCTCGATGCCGTCGGTTCCCCCGACAACGCAGCCACCTGGATCTCTCAGCGATTGAGCAGGAAGAAGCGGGTGATGGGCTTCGGACATCGCGTGTATAAGAAAGGCGATCCCAGGGCAGTCATTCTGAAGGATTTTTGTCTGCAACTGGCAGAGCAGCAGGGCAACCTGACATTGGAGCAAACGGCGGAAGCGGTCGAGCAGGCCGTCTTCGCCGAAACCGGACTGATGCCCAATCTCGACTGGCCCAGTGCCCGGTTGTATCACTACCTTGGTCTGGATGTGGATCTCTACACTCCGTTGTTTGTGGCGGCACGTGTTGCGGGTTGGTCGGCCCATGTGATGGAACAGTCAGAGAACAACCGGTTGATCCGCCCCCGTTCACGGTATGTCGGCGAGCCAAAGCGGAACTTTCGCCCGCTGGATGAACGGTAGCTTCTCATTGGCTGGTGAACAAATCTCGAAAGGGACCGGTGAATTCGTCCGACCTGGAACGTATTACGCTCTTCTGTGGCGCGATGAGTGTCGATTGGCCTGCAAATACGGACCCACGATCCAGAGACGTCACACAAAATAGTCCGACGGACTTTTATCTGTGGCGGCTTATGCCCCATTTGGAACGATAATAGCCGATCGAAAGACGCCACACTTATCTGTTTGCCGCAATAGTAAACTGCTCCAGCACAGTTTGATCCCTCTTTAAGAAAAACGCAGACTTCCTTTTTTCGCGACGATTGACGGGAGTCATTTCGCGGCCTGTGAATCATCACGCGATGCCTGCCAATCGGCCAATTCATCCCGAATGGTACCGGACCACAATTCCGTTTTTTGTCGATATGCCGCACGAGCAATGACATGCGCCCCAACCGGTGCAGTTAACAGCAGGAAGGCCATCGTCGCCACCACTCTGAGGGTGACTTGCGCATCCTGGAAAAAAAACGTGGTCGCCAACAGCACCAATCCAGCACCGAGCGTCGCCGCCTTCGTCGTGGCAGATGCGCGGCAAAACAGGTCGGGCAATCGCAAAATACCGACACCCGCCAGAACCAGAAAGGTAATGCCCAGTCCCAGAAGAAAAATCAGCAGGTAGGTCATCACGGGGCTGACCTCCGTTCAATATACTTGGCAAATGCGACGGTACTCAAAAACGAAACCAGCGCCAGCAACAATCCAACGTCGAGAAAAGCGGTCTCGCCGGTCAACATGGAATACGCTGCCAGAAACGCAATGCCCAACGCTGCCAGCAGGTCAAAGGCAATCACCCGATCCGGCAGGGTCGGGCCGCGCAACAATCGAATGGCCGTCAGCCCGACAGCCAAAACCAGCAAAGGCAACAGTAGATATTCCAACGTGGCAGTCAGGCTCATTGCAGCAACTCCTTCACACGGCCACCAAGTGCCTGTTCAATCTCGCGGCGTGTCTGTTCGATGTCATCCGAATACATGACATGCACAAACAGAGTGTTGCCATCCGGTGCAACGTCGACGCTGAGAGAACCGGGTGTCAACGTGATCGTATTCGCCAGCAGTGCCAGCTCATTTGATGTGTATCCGGTTGTCGAGATCGCCAAAATAGCTGGTTTCATGCGATGGCGCGGGGTGACAATGTCGACCGCAACGCGAATCGACGCAATGAGCAGTTCCCACAGGAAGAACAGGACGAAATTGGTCAGTTGCCTCGCTTTGGAGAAGTAAACCGACTTTGTCCCCTTGGGACTGGCGACCCAAAGTGCGAAGTATCCGATCACAAAACCGGCGAGCAGATTCGCGATCGAAAACTCTCCGATCACGACCGCCCACACGATGGCCAGAATCAGGTTTAAGAGAAACATGGTTGGCTCCGCTGTCGTCGACAGATCTCAATTTTCTCTGCTATCGGTGTTGTGCAACTTGATCTCTACTTTAACACAGCGTCGATGTAATCTGACGGATCCAACAGTTGTTCTGCCGCCAACTGCGACAGCGCAAACAACGGCTCCGCCGAGACTCCAATGATCACCGTCAAAACTGCCAACAGACAGACCGGCACTGCCAACGGGAATACTGACTTCGGAATTGCCGCTGACAAATCGGATGCGTCTTTTTCCGGCTCGGCTTTCCAGAACGCCTCATTCCATATTTTGGTCATCGAGAATAACGTCAGCAGACTGACGACCAGTGCGGTCGCAATCAACGCGTAATGCCCCGCTTCGAGACCAGCACGAATCAAAATCAACTTGGCCCAAAAACCGGAGAGTGGCGGAATGCCGGCCAGCGAAAGCGCTGGAATCAGAAACAGCAACGCCAGCCAGAGGTGGTGCCCATACAGGCCGCCCAGTTTTTTCAACTGGCAGGTCCCCTTGATTCGCTCCACAATTCCGGCGATCAGGAACAGATTCGTTTTCACGATAATGTGATGGATGATGTAGAAAACGGTACCAGCCAGCGCCAGTGGGGTAAAGATCGCCAGTCCCATCACCATGTAGCCGATCTGACTGATGATGTGAAATGACAGGATGCGACGGATTTCAAATTGTCCGGCGGCTCCCAGGACACCCGTGACCATTGTCGCAGCCGCGACAAAAAGCATCAGCGGCCTGGCATAGGCAAACTCACAGGCGAACAGCAGGCTGAAGACACGGATCATGGCATACACACCGACTTTGGTCAGCAACCCCGCCATAATCGCTGTGACTGCCACGGGCGGGGTATGGTACGATGCAGGCAGCCAGAAAAAGAGTGGGAAGACGGCGGCCTTGATTCCAAAGGCAATCAACAAAATGGCCCCGGCCAAAGTCGGAACACCGCTGAGAGTTTCCCCACTGAGTTGACGCGCCAAATCCGCCATGTTCAACGTCCCCACCGTGCCGTACAGAACACCGGCTGACGCCAGAAACAATGCGGACGCGACCAGATTCAGCGTGACGTACTTGATGGCACCTTCCAATTGAGCTCGTTCACCACCCAAAGCGACCAGCACGAATGAGGCAATCAACATCACCTCAAACCAGACATACAGATTGAAAACGTCACCGGTCAGAAATGACCCCGAAACACCCAGCAGCAACGCATGAAGCAGAAAGTGAAAGCCATGCCTCTGGCGATGCAGGTCGACACTGGAGATCGAGTAGATGACGACACTCAGCCCAACCACACCAGTGACGACTATCATCATCGCGCTGAACAGATCAGCGACAATTGAGATGCCAAACGGTGCCGGCCAGTTACCCACCTGAACCACCAGAATGCCATGCCGCATCACACTGGTGAGCAGTGCAATGCCTGTCGCCAGCAAAGCGGCTGCACCGACGATGCTCATAAGTTGCTGCAAACGGAGGCGCTTCCATGCCAACAGGCAGACAATCGTGGTTGCCAGTGTGATCAGAATGGGAGCAAGGATCAAGGTGCTCATGACGTCACCTCCGCCTGCTCCGTAGTCGTCAATTCATCGAGGTCATCTGACTTCACCGTCTGAAACACCCGTTTGAACAACACCAACGCGAATGCCTGCACGCCGAAGCCAATCACAATGGCGGTCAGAATCAACGCCTGCGGTAACGGATCAGCATAAACTTCGGCTTCCATGACACCCGATTCAGAGATCAATGGCGTTCCATTGCGCGTCAACCCTCCGACAGTAAACAGGAACAGGTTCGACGCGTGACTCAGCAGTGCCAGACCGATGATCACCTTGACCAGCGAACGACGGAGAATCATATAGAAACCAGCGGCATACAGCACACCGACTGTGATTGCCATCACCACTTCCATGTCAGTCCTCCACCAGTTCGAAGACAATCGTCATCACCATGCCAAGAACGGCCAGGTAGACGCCGATATCAAAAAACAAGGGCGTCCCCAATTTGCCGATAGAGGGGATTTTCCATCCTGCCCATTGTCCTGTCAGATAAGGAAGGTCGAGCAGCAATGCCGGCAGTCCTGATAAAATGGCAACCCACAGGCCGATTCCCATGAGCAGGCGGGGTTGAACCCGCAACACAGCGCGTGTCGGCCGAACACCATGCGTGATGGCGTGCAAGGAAAAGGCCGATGCGGCCGCCAGACCTCCGACGAATCCGCCACCCGGTTCGTTATGTCCCCGAAGCAGCAGGAAAACGGAAAACAGCAACAACAATGGCAGCAGGAAACCAGTAGCCGTTGTCAGAATGTTCGATCGCACGGCTCTCCTCCTACGGATTTCTTTTCGAGATGTCAGAGTCGTTGTCAATGTGGCTGTCGTGCGTCAGTCGCTCGACACTTTCGGTATCGGCCTTCGTGTTGTCCATGTCATCTTTGACTTCGGCGTCTTCTTCCTTCACGGAGTCAGTGCTATCGGAAACCGATCGAAACTGCAGACGCATCAGTGCCACGATGCCGAGCGCTGCGATCGACAAAACCGTCACTTCCGCCATGGTGTCCAACCCTCGGAAGTCGACGAGAATCACGTTGACGAGATTTCGCCCCTGGGCGACGGTGTAACTGTTGTTCGCGTAGAATTCCGAAACGCGCGAAGGGACGTGCGACATTGAGGCAACCAAGGCAATAACCGACATCAGGCCGCCAGCAATGATGGCAACGATCGCATCACGAACGCGCGACTTGCGGCCACTTAATGTGGCAAAACGGGGCATACGATAAATCACGAACACGAATAACAGGACCGTCAGCGTTTCAATCGCCAATTGGGTCATCGCCAGGTCTGGTGCTCCAAAAATCACAAAGATCAGGGCGATGGCATACCCAATCACACCGAGAGCACAGATCGCCGCCATCCGCGATTTCGCCCGAATCGCCATCAGTGTGGCACAGAGAATCAGAAATGGCATCATCATCTCGTACGGTTTGAGCGGAAGCCAGCTCGCCTCAGTCGGAAGATTCACGACATTCAGTGTACCTGCCACCAGCGAGCATAATGTGATCAACACAACCAGCAGATAGACCCGCAATCGCCCATCCTGCAACAGATGCGATTGCCAACGGGTCATCGAATTCAATCCCGCAAGCGAAGCCCGATACACGTCGGTCGGAAATACCACACAAAAGCGAGTCAAAGGAGCGAACAGAGAGATCATCGGCTGGCGAACCGCATATAACACGCCCCCCGAAACCAGCGCGACCAGGCTCAACATCAACGGCAGGTTCCAACCCTGCCACAAGGCGAGTGATTTGATCTTCACATCTGGCGAGATGGCCGCCATTGCTCCGGCGACGATCGGCTTCCCATACACGTTTGCCAGCAGGCCCGCTGCCATACCCGCGATTCCCAAAAACAGCGGAGGCAATACCAACCGCGCATCGGGGCGATGCAACATTTGTGGCAGGGACTCCGACGAACCGAAAAAGGGTTTGATCACAACCAGCCCGGCGACCATCACAAAAAACAGGCTGATGAGGAACACCACAGCCGTTAACAATTCCGGCCAATCGGAACCAAGACTCGCCTTCAACACAAACTCTTTGGCCAGAAACCCCGCAGCCGGAGGAACGCCCGCCAGCGAAACGCCGGCAAGAATGGCCGCCAGTCCCAGTCCGGGCACATGACGCATCAGCCCACCCAGCCGGGTAATATCCCGCGTGCCGCAGGTGTGGTCAACCGCGCCGGCAACGAGAAACAGCGTTCCCTTATAGAAGGAGTGGGCAACCAGAAACAGCACCGCCGCCTGAACTGCATACGTCGTTCCCAACCCCAACAGCAGCATCAATGTTCCCAGGGCACTGATCGTGGAAAACGCCAGGATTCGCTTCAGATCGGTCTGTTGCCAGGCTAGAAATCCACCGAGCAAAGCGGTGACCGTTCCGGCAATGATGACGGAAAAATCCCAGAACGGAACTCCGGCGAATGCGGGACTCAGTCGGGCCACGAGGTAGACGCCTGCTTTGACCATCGTCGCTGAATGCAGATAAGCGCTGACGGGAGTGGGGGCCGACATCGCATCGGGCAGCCAGAAATGAAACGGAAACTGGGCCGACTTTGTGAAAGCTCCCAACAACAGCAATGCCGCCATACCGGTGACGAAGGGCGATTGCCGGATGAGTTCAGGTTGATCGAGGATTTCGGTGAGCTGATCCGTTCCGGTCGCCATAGCGACCAGAATCAGCCCGGCCAGCATTGCCAGACCACCAGTGCCAGTCACAAGCAGCGCCTGCAATGCAGACGCACGAGCAGTGGCATCTTCGTGCTTGTGGCCGATCAGGAAGTATGACGAAATGCTCGTCAATTCCCAGAAGACAAACAGGACAATGATATTGTCAGCCGTCACCAGCCCGAGCATGGCGAACAGAAATAACATCAACCAGCCAAACAGACGCCACTTGCGCAGATCACCCGTCATATAGGACGTAGCATAGAGCATGACCAACGTCCCAATGCCGCTCACCAATAGTGCGAACGTCAGTGAGAAGGCATCAAGAAAAAAGCTGGCCTCAATTCCCAGCGATGGAACCCAGGCGATCTCGAATGTGAGTGTTTCCCCTGAAACAATCTTCTCGAATTGCATTGCCAGCCAGGTTGTGATGGCCAGTGGAATCAGCGGTAACAGACAGAGCACCACCGATCGCGCAAGTTGACCGATGACGCTGGTGTCGGATTTCGAATGAGAAGAGGGGCTGGCAGAGATCATGGGCTGAGTCTATCAATAAGCCGTTCGCCGACACATGCCAGGCTCTGCAGCTCACAATTTCGCGGGAATGGAATCTACAGGGACATCGGCTCCAATTGAAAATTCCGACGCCGGTGGTATTTGATGGTTTGCCGTTTTCGATCCAGATGCCGGGCGACGGCACGTTCCGCCTTTTTCGACGCCACACTGCATGCCGCCAGAACCATCGCTTTTTCCGCTTCGGCGATAATGTTTCCACCGGCAAGAAAACGGACCACGATTCGGCAGCGACGTGTGGCAGCTCCACGTGGGCCACTTTCATCGGAAACTTTACACGTAATATCCCGAATTGCCAGTGAGAAACGGGTCAGGGTGAATCGCACATACCGATTCATCTTGTCGCGGACAACCGAATTGACGTTTGCATTTGAGGCCGAGATTCTGATCTGCATCGCTTTTCCCTTCATTTCAGGGTGGACAAAGAAGCAACCTCCGTTGGAAACATCCCGCGTGGAGTCAACGATATTACAATCGTTCGTTTGCCCCACGTCTCAATTTTGCGTAGATCCACTTTATATTGACAGAGCAATTTCCAGACATTCAAAAAATGCAAAATTCGAAGTAAGAAACCGCGGAACAATTGAAATACACCAAAGAGTTTTTGTAACTGCCTTTGTGAGAACGTGGCTCGCATGTCGGTCACGCCACGCTTTGACAAGCGTGGTTACGAGAAGGAATCAAGTTATACCCGCGAAGGCAGGTATCCAGAAAAAAGAACAGATTCCCTCACACTGGATTTAACACTGCATGGGAATGACGGAATTGGAAACCGCAGAGCAGACCCCGCATGCCGTTTGCCTGTGAGGGAAGGAATCGGACAGGATAGCCACATTGCCCGCAATGCGGAGAATTCGATCGAGTGGCTGCGATATGTTGCAACGCAGCTATGGAGTAAACCTGTCACACAAAAGCTGACGGGTTCGATTCCACTTCACTCATCCCAGAAGCATACTCGCATGAACAAGAGCAAGGCACCTGGCTATCCATTCCGTTGTGGCCCGTCCACCACCTCAATGTTCTCCAGATGGAAACATTCCAGGCTTTGGTGAAGGAAATGATGCCCGTCTCGCGAGGCTTTATCGTTGATGATCTCGCGGCATGACAAAGTGTCACTGTCACACGAACGCCACAGCCATTTTGTGAAATGACACACGAACACCGAAGTTCCGCGAGAATTTTTGGTGAGACGAAGTGGCGGGAGGAGTTGTCAACGATAGTCGGCATGACATTCGGTGCACGACTTCCGAATGGTTGACATGCCGAGATCGAACGCTTCGTAGTTTCCGGCTTCCGCGGCTTTGGCCATGTCGAGACAGGCTTTGATCATGGGGTTGGTGTGGGCCTGGAAGTCTTCATCTTCATAATAGCCGTAGCCTTCCTGTGTCGTGATCTTCGTCAGCACAGCCAGTACGAGGACTTCCTGAATGATTTCCTCTTTGCGGGATTCGAGCGAATTCTCCGAGTTGGCATTGACTGTCAGCCACTTCTCAGCCACCTCGAAACGCTTCATCAACTCGCCCATGTCGGGAATCGCCTCAGCGAAGGGAACTTTTCCGGGCACGTCATTCAAGCCAACCGGCGCATTGCCGTTGAGAATGTCGTCGACCTGCTCAAAGGGAATCTGCACCTGTTTGTACGACTTGGGATTGCGTTGCAGTTTCTCTTGGGACATTTTCATGGAGAGTGCACGAATTTGCTTCGCATATTGTGACCACGTCACTTGTTCGGAATGATCTTCCGCAACCAACGCCATCGCCGTCAGCGTATAGATGTGAGGCATCAACTCCAGATAACTGGAATTGTACGCCGCAGGAGTCTGCAACCGCGATTTGAGCCGATTCCGGATGTTTCTTACTTCTCCGTCCACCTGTTTGATGGAAATGAGATCATTCCATGCGACAGCACCCCCCCCCGTATTACTGCTTCCGTTGGTGGATGTCGGTGGTCGGCCGACGGGTGTTCCAACGCTGTTTCCAGGATTGATGACCGGGTTTGTTCCTGGATTTGTTCCTGCTGGTGTTGTGTCACCGGCAACGGCGAGAGGATCGCGATACCAGACATTCAATGGGATATCACCGATCCAATCCCGGCCATTCACACGCCGGACATCCGCTGGTGGACGTCCACCACCGGAATTTGTCGACTGGCCGGGCAGAGCTGCTATATTCGGTGAGACGGCCGGTTGCGATGCGGGCTGGGCGCTGGTTGCATTCGCGGGTGTCTCCGCTCCATTTTCGGCTGGTGCTTCATCATCACTGCCACACCCGGAGAGAACGAGATTGATCGTCAGCAGGCCACAGAGAAACCATCCCGCCACTCGGCTGAATGTCGGACGATTCGGCTTCAGATTGCTTTGAGAGGGCATGGAAAATTCCTCGGCCTGTGGAACGGAACCTTCAAATCAAAAAGGAACTGGCAACTCAGACAATTTCGAGCGGAAACACCTCCATTATGCGGGGCCAGGTTGGGATATTCAATACCCAAGTCCATTGGCTCAACTGTCATGTCAGTCCTGAGTTCGACAAACTGTTCCTCATCCCATCAATCGTAGCCCATCAAACTCGGAAGAGAAAAGGGACGGTACAGAAGTCTGGGAAACCAGCCAATTCGTGGAATCATCCACTTGCCAAAGTTTCTTGAGCGGTCGGGTGTAACGTGATCAAAAGGATAGATCAACTGTTAAACTTTGCCGGTTACACAAAAATCGGGAAACAGGCAAAAACCACAGCCTTTAGACTTGTGCCGACATTGTTTCGCCATTATTCGTAATCAATAGATACGGACCTCAACGGTTTGAAAAATGGGAAACAGGTTGGGATCAATCAGAAGCCCCGACACCAATGGTATATGTTTGAGATAACGCGAGCCGATGGACTTGTTGTTCTCGGCTTGGGGTGCAATTCGGTTTCACGATGCTGCCAGAAATCGTTACAACACCAAGATGGGGCAGCCAGGAAGGAGAACGAGGGATGAAAAACCTACTGACAATGTTGATGCTGGGGATCGTTGCGACGTTCGCTTCGTCTGCGATGGCCAATGAGTATGCGTTTACTCCATACGCGCCAGGTGCTGAGGCAGGCTCCGTTTTCAATCATGTGGCACCGCTTGAGCCCACTCCGGCGGTCGCTGGTCCAGTTGTCGCTGCGCCGCTGTTCCACAACGTCAAGTACAAAGACCAGGATGAAATGCATCCATGTGCTCAGCCGAAGGTGATCATGGTGAACGATCCCTGTTGGGACAAATGCCACGATCGATGCAATCCATGTGCCTGCCGTCCCAAGGTGGCCATTCAGATTTGTGTGCCACCTTGTGCGTGCGAAGAAGTGAAGTGCAAGAAAGATGGTGATCGCCTGACTTACGATTACGGCAAATACGAAGTGGACGTTCGCGTGAAAGATGGTTATATCGAAGTCGATTATCAGGACTAACGGCTGGCCCGGTTATTCCGCTTTTGCGATCGACATCACGTTTGTTGATGTTGTGCTCTGTGTCCTGATCAATCCGACGGTCGAGCCGGGTTTGCCGGTTCGACCGTTTTTTTTTGTTGGTCCTGCAACGCCTGATCCACCATCTGTTCTCATCACGGCGATTACTCTCAAATCGCTGCTAAATCGGAGTTTATGGCGGGAAAAGCAACCAGAAAACAGGACCAGCCGTAACAGCATGCAAGCCCCGAAACGTCGGAACAGCCGGATGAATTGGCGCTGATGCGGGCGAGACGCAGAACCGGCACAATTCGCGGGTCGAAATGATGCCAAATCGCAACAATTCAGCAACGACCCGAGACAAGTGGTGTATGTTTGTGGGAACGTCGAGTTGAAACTGTAGCTCGACAAAACGACAACCACGACGCTGCCTCAAACCCACGACATTCGAGTTAACGCCACAGGAGGTTCATCCAGGCAATTGGCCTTCTTGAGAACCAGCAGATGCGCCATATATCTGCGCCTAGAGAAGGTGTAAGGGGGACTCAATCGTTCGCGGCAGCATGTAAGGAGCATGCACGATGACAAAGCCGTTTAGCCTGATCGTTGCGGGAATGATTCTCGCCACGACCACCATTGTTTCCGCAGAGGAAATTGTCTCAACCACCGGTGTCACCCGGATCAGTGATCTTGGTCAATCGGTTGGCTATGCCAAAATCGATACCGCACAGAATATCCTTCCCACCACCTGCAACTCCGTATTTGATGCTGCCGCGAAAGATGGCAAGGTTCCCATGCTGCAACAATGGGGCGCCTACCCGCTGAGCGACAGCTGCTGCAACGCTTCACCTGCGTATGTCACCTACAAAGACATCGACGAGATGCATCCGGCTGCCAAGCCGATGACCGTCTGGGTTTTGGATCCGCATTATAAAGACTGCAACTGCACTCAGCGGAAACTCGTTCCGATTCAAATCTGTGTTCCGCCCTGCTCCATTCCCGAGATCAAAGTCAAAAAGGACGGCGCTCGCGTGACCTATCAGTACGGTCGCTATGGCGTGGCAATTCGCGTCTATGATGACTTTGTGGAAGTCGATTACCAGAACGACTAGAGCAGTTTGCCTTTTCGTGTGATGGTTTTCGCTCGTGGGGGTCTCTGCCAGCCGCCGTGCTACGCACGGCGGTACCGCGTCGAGGTATCGACGCGGCTAGAGTCATCGTGCCACAGAAGAGCGTAATACGCTCTAGTGAACCATCGGGACAAAAAGGTTTGATAAAGTTGCAAGAAGCTGCAGCGGAGCGGGTTATGTCAATCCATTTCCCCCAGATGAAGCTTTGACAAGGTACTGGACGCCTGAACTCAAAATGCCCCGCGACATCCTGTCGATGGCGATTTCACCAGGCATGTCAGCGACATTCCCATTGGAATGACAAAACAGCGGTCGAGCCGAGCCTTCGGTTCGACCGCTTTCTTTGTTTGGCTTTTCGCAAGCCTCAGTTGAACCCAGGACCGTATTGCAAGTCACTTTTTCATGCTGACAGATCATCTCCACAATCCAGTTGATACCTGTTTTCCAACGGCCTTGAAGGGCAACTGACAGTCAGGTTTTCGCCGGGGACGCAACCCGAGTGCCCACCCGAAAGTCACCCTGTTCAACTTCGGGACAAACGTTTGAATGGTAGCGACAATCGAGAGTTGCAAAACCGGAACATCTGGTTCGCCAAAATGATGTAAAACGGCAACAAACTCCTGCAACTTCGCGCCCGTAGTGTATGCTTCTGGTAGGAAGTCGAGTTGAAATTGTGATTCGCAACCCGACAGAATTGACCACCACGACGCTGCCTAGTTTCCTGACATATTGAAGTTTTGCCAGAGGAGGTTTTCCTGGCCAAATAAGGGACCAGTCCGCAAGCAGAAGATCCACAGGCGATTTCCGCCGGCACTGGTTGTAGAGGGGGATTCAATAAGGCGCGGCAGCATGTAAGGAGCATGCCAAATGTTTAAGCCGTCCAGCCTCGTCGTGACAGGATTGATCCTGTCCACGACCGCGTTCGTTTTCGCTGAAGAAAACGGTTCCAAAGCTGGTGTCGCCCGCATCAGCGATTTCACTCAAAATGAAACCATCGGATTTGCCACGGTCGATCAGGCATCGACCATTCTTCCGACAACCTGCAATAGCCATCTCGATGCAGAACCGGATTACGATGGCAAAGTTCCCATGCTGCAGCAATGGGGCGCTTACCCGATTCCGGAGACCTGCTGCGCCCTTCCAAAGTGGGTCACATATAAAGACCTTGACGAAGTTCATCCTGGTGCCAAACCGATGACCGTTTGGGTTCTCGATCCCCACTTCGCGGAATGCAACTGCCGCGAGAAGAAGATGGTTCCGATTCAGATTTGCGTGCCCCCCTGCTCGCTCGCGGAAATCGACATCAAAAAGCGTGGCCGTCATGTGACATATACATACGGCAAATACGCCGTCGACATTCGTGTGCATAGCGATCATGTGGAAGTGGATTACCAGAAAGGTCCCAAAGGCCTGTTGGGTTTGCTTCCGCTCAATCGTAACTGAGCCTTTGCCTTTGCTTCCATAACGAAGACACCCATTCGTTGCGGCGGCGCAAGGGATTCCAAAATTCAACTTTGCGGTTGACTGCGGTCGAATCGGATTTCCGGTTTGGCCGCTTTCTTTTTTTGCCCACACAAAGGCCACATGTCGGAGATGCAGACGTCGCATCAGAACATATATGGCAAGCCTGGAGCAGCATTCCGGCGGGAAATCAGGGTTTGATGAAGTTACAAGGAGCGACAACGGAGCGGGTTATGCCAACCCGTACTCCAAAACAAAGCCTGACAAGGTACCAGGCAGTTTACCTTTTCGCGTGACGCTCATGGCTCGTGAAGGAGACGATGTTTGCAGGCCAAACAATGCCCATCGCGGCACAGAAGAGCGTAATACGCTCTAACGGACACAAATTATCAACCCGGATTGTCAATCCGAAACGGCCCGAATCAGCTCATTTTCGCGGTCAAGTTCTTGCCTGACACAACCACCAGGTGCATCCGTCATAACCGGACCCGCAAAATGTGGCAAAATGAAAACATCTGCCAGCACCCCTCCATTCGTGTTGTATGTTTGAATAAGGACGTCGAGTAGAAACCGTACCTCGACAACACCGTTTGGACATGACGCTGCCGAAAAACCGAGTTGAACCATTCTTTGACTGGGGGAAATTCAGGAAACAGTACGGAGACCGCCCACAAGGGGCGTACGACGATTCATTGTTCGCCCTGTCCGGGTCGACTCAATTGAACGCGTGGCAGCATGGAAGGAGCATGCAAAAATGAGAACGTCTGTGATGTTGATCGCCGCCAGCATGATATTGGCCTCGACAACGGCATTTGCACAACAGGAAACATCCTCTGCTGGTGTCACACGCATCAGTGATTATGGCAAAAAGCCGCCCCACAAGCGGCAGAAAGTCGTCTGGGTGGGCTACTCCTCCGTCGACTCAGCCCATTCACATCTTGCGGTCCATCCGGGCGAACTGAGCCAGCCGCAAACTTTTCCACAAGGTGTCATCACCGCATCGAATTGCCGAGACAAGAACTGTCTGGAACCGGAAGTCGACTCCAACGATGGTTCATACGCCCGTGGGAAAGTCCCGATGGCACAGCAATGGGGCGCCTACCCGCTGGAAAAAAGCTGCTGCAATGGATTGCGTCCCTGGGTCACCTATAAAGATATTGACGAAATGCACCCGGCAGCCAAACCGTTGACGATTTGGGTTCTGGATCCGCATTACGCACAATGCAACTGCTTTGAAGGCAAAATGGTCCCGATTCAGATTTGCGTACCGCCCTGCTCGCGACCGGAAATCAAAGTGAAACTGGATGGTCGCCGTGTCAGCTATCGTTATGGTCGCTATTCGATCGACATCCGCATTCGTAATAACCATGTCGAAGTTGATTACCAGGAGAAGGCATCACTGCAACAGATCTTGCCATTTTAATTGACTCGATATCGTTCAAAGACACCACATAGAATGTATTACGTTCTTCTGTGCCGCGATGAGCGCATCGACTGGTAATACACAGGCTCCCACGAGCCAGAGACATCACACCAGAAGGTAAACTGCTCTGGATGGCGAAGGTCGCTCAAATCAAGCTGGATTTTTCAAACGCGTCACCAGCCACGACCAAACCAGATGTCGGTGCAGGAAACACCATGCTTCTCACAGCCGTATTCGACGACACCTCGTATTCATTTCATCGAAACTTTGGGTGTCGATGGAAAACAATCAACTCGTGAAGGAGATTGTTCAGAGGAGATCCTCGGCAAGAGGATAACCTGCGGCTGCCAAACGCGTCGCCGACCAGTTTCTGAAAAGAAGCCGGTCGGTTTTTTTACGCGCATCGAACGAAAAGGGCCTGCGAACGGAGGAGAACACCTCCAACAGAGATGGAAGAAAAGGTCGTTTTTTCCGGGTCGCCAAACACCCTGCCGGTTTCTGTCGTCATAACCCGCAATCTCGAACTCAGGAATTTTCACGAAAATGTTGATTTCAGGCAACATGCTCTCAACTGTGTCCTATGGTTGCAGTGAAGGCCGAGTTCCCCTCGTTACTCGGTGCAATTTGGTTTCACGACGCTGCCCGATTGGAACATCTCGTGCGATATTCAGCGGCAGCATGGAAGGAGCATGCAAATGCGTTATCTCAGAACCCTCGCAATGGCCGGCCTGGTCTTGAGCCTGTCAACTTACACCACCGCCGAAGAACCGACTGCCGGTGTCTTCCGTATTACCGACTTGAATCAAGGTCGCACCGTTGCCCCGGTTGCTTATGGTTCCGTCTCGACATCACAACCTGCGATTTTGGGGACGTCCGCTGCCAATCACACCGGTTGCAATTCGTGTGGTCCCAGCGCCGCTCTGGGTTTCCACCAGGATGGCGGAAGTGGTGAAGCGGCTGCCAATGGCGATGCCGGTTCCAACAAGGCCACCGTCCCGCTGTATCACTGGGTCGAGTACAAAGACGTCGAAGAAGCCCATCCATGTGGCGTTCCGACGGTCGTCTGGGTTCCCGATCCCTGCTTTGTCGACTGCTCCTGCAGCCGCAAGCACCTCGTCCCCATTGAGATCTGCGTTCCACCGTGTGCCCGTCCAACCGTGCTGATCCGTAAAGGTGGCCGAGACATCACCTACAAATACGGCAAGAACGAAGTCGACATCCGCGTTCGCGGCCACAAAGGTAAGATCATTGTCGACTACCAGAACTCCGACTTCCTCGGCCTCTTCTAAGCCGATGACATTCTGAGTTGATGAGAACCATTGGGGCTGGCTCGGAATTCCGGGCTGGCTCCGCTTTCTTTTCCACTGCATCCCATCTGCTCTCGACATCGATTTCAGCGGCCATTACTCTATTCCAAATGAGCAGCCGGGTTGGTTTTTTTCAAGGCATCAACGTAACGGTGATGGGACTTGGGCGTTTCGGCGGCGGGGTGGCGGTCGTTCGTTTTCTCGCCGAACATGGAGCCAACCTTACGCTCACCGACACACTTCCTGCTGAGGATTTGGCGCAGTCCCTCACACAACTGGAAGATATTTCTCTGCACGCCCTCCATCTCGGTGGGCATCGTGAATCAGACTTCCTGACCGCGCATGTGATCGTTGCCAACCCCGCTGTCTCACCCGAAAATCACTTTCTGAAACTCGCACGCGAAGCCAACGTCGCCTGCATCACCGAGATCGAACTCTTCTGGGTCTACAACCCATCGCGCATCATCGGCGTGACGGGCAGCAACGGAAAATCGACCACTGCGACGATGATCCATTCCATCCTGCAGGCGGCTGGAATCCGAAGTTATCTGGGTGGAAACATCGGCAAAAGCCTGTTGCCGATCGTCGAGCAACTGACGCCAGACGACTGGTGTGTGCTGGAATTGAGCAGCTTCCAACTGCACAGTCTCAATAGCCTTCAGGTCAGCCCTGATGTCGCCGTCATCACAAACTTCAGCCCGAATCACCTCGACTGGCACGGTTCGCTGGATAACTACCGACGTGCGAAACGGACAATTCTGAATTGGCAGACGAGCAAACAAATCGCCGTCGTAAACGGGTACGATACAGAATTGAAAGACTGGCCGAGTGTGGAAAGGCGAATCGAATTCACCGAACACGATGAGATAATCGATCTCAGCGATGTTCTCCTTCCACCCGGACAACACAACCGGATGAACGCAAATGCGGCAATTGCCGCCACACGTGCCATTGGAGTTCCTGACGATGCGATCATAGCCGGGCTACAGAATTTCACACCCCTGCCCCATCGCCTGCAACTTGTTGCGGAGGTCGATCGTCGGGTATTCTACAACGATTCGCTGGCCACCACGCCGGAATCGGCCATCGCCGCGTTAAGCTCATTCGATGCCCCGATCGTCCTGCTCGCTGGTGGCTACGACAAACAGATTGACCTTGGCCAGTTTGCCGATTCCATATCCCAACGGGTCAAATCTGTCGGATTGATGGGCCAGACAGCTGCTCGACTGGACGAATTGATTGACGCTTCGATCCCGCGAAAGATCTGCACCAATTTCCAGGATGCCTTTGACTGGGCCATCGCGCACTCCGCAACAGGCGATGTGGTATTGCTTTCACCTGGATGCGCCAGCTATGACTGGTTCAGCAACTTCCAACAACGGGGGGACCAATTCACCAAATTGGCCCAAAACTGGCAGCCACTATCCTCACCATAATACAGAGTCGTGTTTTATCCATATCGTGCCGGAAGAACACGGGACAGGAAACAACGAACAACAGATCTCCTGCAGACATGATGCAAAGCTGCTCAGCGATTTCGTCGCAAGTTCCGCCCGTTCATTCTCTTGCCTGTATCTCGTTCAATACCTCATCCAGACTGGTGCTGGTACGATCAATCGAATACCGATTGCCAATCGCAACCAGTTCGGAGGAGTTGGCGTTTCGCAACTCCTCAAACGAAGGACGGTGAATGAGGGTCTCCAGATGATCCGCCAGCAACAGATATTCGAGTGACTCATCGGACGGTTTTACTGTATTGTAGAACAACTCGGGATGCCCGGCGAAAATCTCGGGGTACGACAGGCGACTTGGCAGCACGGGCAGACATCCACACGCAACCGCTTCCAGCACGGCCAGGCCAAAGAACTCATGTGTCGCGGTGGAAACAACGACATCACTCTGCCGCAGGATCTGCAGATAGGCGTCTCGTGATTCGACGAACCCCCAATGTTCAATCTGCGTCGACAGTCGGTCTCGCGCCTCGGAAAAGCAGGTGGGAGACTTCGTGAAAGATTCACCCAGCATATTCAACCGAAAATCACAGCTCCGATTTTTCAACTCATACAGGGCGGCAAAAAACAGGTCCGGATTCTTATCATGTTCCCATCTTGCATTCCAGAGAATCCGCAATGGCCCGTCGTGCTCGGCACGTATCGACGAAACGCCAACATCAATTCCCGGAGGCAATACCCTCGCTTTTTCGGCAATCACTCCTGCGGAATCGATCGGTTGATGATCGGGAAAACGTTTTAACCAGACCGGCAGCGCATTCAGAAATTCCTCGCAGTGAAACGATGAATTGAACCAGATTTCGGTCGCTGCCAATGCTGAAGTAAAATTCGTGAAGGCGAAATGCTCATCCCGTTGCAACCGGTCTTCTTGACACTCTGGCAAACGGGATGGATATGTCAGTTGGTTTTCGTGGAAAAAAACCACACGGGGCAATCGAGCGATTGTTTCAGGAACAAGCCCAATGAATTCCGCGAGATTCAACATGTCGGTGCAGAAAAACACGTCCCACGCATGTCCCTCATCCACCAGACTGCGCACTTGTTCGGCAAACGTCACCGCTGCATGTCGCATTCGCCATTTCCACTTGTATGCAGGTAGTGTCAACGTCGTGAATTGATGCCGGGAATGCCGCTGCCAGTCATTCAGAAAAGCCGCGTGGCTGCCGCCATGAAAGGCATTCAAAGCCAGCACTCGCAAAGTTCCCCGTTCGTCGCTGGCTTTCACAACCAACCCTTGAATTTGTACTCCAGCCAGTCGGCTGGTTCGAGCAGTGTGATTTCGACCGTTGCCCCGTCTTCTTTCGGAAGCTGGAGGACGTAGTTCCGCCACTCGTCCGGGTTCCTGATATCGAGTAGTTCAACTTGCTGGCCCGCGAGTTCCGGATTGTCTGCCAGCACGCGCATGCCGTTGCGGAGGTCTTTGATCGCAGCGGTGATTAACGCCGGTTCTTCAATTGGCTGAACGGGAGCGGCAGCAGCGGCGGTGAGCGAGGGATCTGCAGAAGGACTGGAAAGCAGACCGGATAGGCCAGTCCAGATCAAACCGGCTGCGACGATGAGTCCAAAGATCGTCAGCAGGCTCCGCAACCACGGCCGGGATGTTCCAGCCGTGGAATGTTCACTCGATTGATGTGTTGGAGAGGTCGTCGCCAGCATGGAATCATTGTGCGATGCCAAGTCGGAATTCTCAAGGCGAAGTGACCTTTGACGTCTCCAGTTTCCACCAAAGCCGTACAGGTCTTCCATCAGTTGATCGCTGGCGAAGTAGTCTTCAGTTTTCTTGCGTTCTTCGGGAGAAAGACGGTCATGGTTGATGCCCTTCATCTTCGGTTTGGCACGTTTGACATCAACCGGTTCATGTTCAAGTCAGTTTACAAATCTTCTGGCCACGCAGTATCGAAAGCATTTCGAAGAATTGGGTCGTCACTACTTTTAGGAATCCATCCTTCATGTGGATTACTAGCCTTAATTGCTTCCGTAACTGCGTCTAGGCGACCGACAAGTTTCTCGTCAGATTCCATGAAGTGTTGAAGAATAGATTTCCAATCACCGAAAGCAGAGGCCACTCTAAATGGGAAATGCCTACCACAGCCCCATCCTCGTTTTAAATGTTCTACTAGAAATCTTGACAAGCAATCACGAGCAGCTTGTCGAAGCCGACCTTCGCGAGAAGCATTTCTTATATGTTCTCCATACAGTTGTATCGCAGCAACATTCGCATCTTTCAATTCATCCGCTATCTTTAGGTATCCAATCCCTGGGTTGGCGAACAGGTATTCCTCAAGATTCGAGTAGCCGAGAGATTCCAGCTTCACCTGTAGCCGGCTTTGCCAATCACCCTGCCACGGCGTTGATATTTGGTCGATCATTGATCAGTCCTGGTACGGAATAATTTTGATATGCTGCAGGCCAACTTCTCGGCGCATTCGTGCACCGATTTGTATAATCTCTCGACGGTTTAACAATCGGCCGAGGTCAGCTTCACGCGCGAGTACTCGTTCCACAATCACATCGTTCCATTTTCCAGAACTCATCCATTTATGGATCGCACCGTGCGTTGCACCATCCGTTGGAATGGTAAATCTGTCTATGTCTTTGAAGCCTCGATCAGCAAAAAACTTCCGATGTTCCTGAGGGAATATATGATGACGCGGAGGGCGGTGGATACCAATATCTCGAGGTCGCTTAACTCTGAGCCCATTCTCCACGGCATCGTCGAATGTTCTTGGACCAACAACATTATCTGCACAACTGTTATGCACCAGTACGCCGGTGCTGCCGACGTAGAACACGTGCTGGCCTTCGACTTCAATGTTGTAGACCTTCTCCGGTCCGGCACGGGGCACGATGCTCGTGATACGGGTCGTGCGGCCATTCTCCAATCGCAGTTGCTCGCCGACTTTCAACTCACCCGCTGGCACAAAGGCATTGCGGTCTGCGCTGCGGAACGGGTGCGTTGTCGTCGTGCCGATCGGCTTCTCTTCACCCTCGACCGAAACATCGATCACATCGGTCGCG
>JANQSH010000193.1 GCA_028284145.1 Planctomycetaceae bacterium
GGCTTCAGTCCGACGGGCTTTTATCTGTGGCGGCTTACGCCCCATCTGGAACGATAATAGCCGATCGAAAGACGCCACACTTATCCGTTTGCCGCTATAGAACGTATTACGCCTTCTGTGGCGCGAAAATCGTCTTTTGGCCTGCAAGCGCAGACTCCCACAAGCGAGAACCGTCACCCGAAAAGGGAAACGACTTTAAGAGTTGAAGGACGATCTGCCAGGAGAAAGGCCTCACCGTCCGGTTTATGGACGGTCTCTGTCTGCATCGCCCCAGGGGTCGTCATCATCTGTTTTTGCTGCTTCATCAACTTTCGTCCCGGCGTCAGCAACTGGTGCTGCGCTGCCAAACTCCTGCGGTTCTGATTCCATCCCAGCAAGAGTCGAACTGGTTTCCGCATCAATTTCGGCCACCTTCTGTTCCGCGATGGCAATCAGCCGATTGGTAAACTCGTGCGGGATGCTGATGAATTTGACAAGATCCTTTTTTGATTCCGACGAATCACCATCTTTAATCGTGATCGTCACCTGTTCCACCTTCAGATAATCTGACTCTTCACAATTGGGGCAACTGGCCAAAGTCAGCTTCAGGTGTTTCTGCGGGTCGATCGGCATATCCGCCTGCCTGACGAAGGAATCGTAACCCTCCTCTTCCAGTTGCTGTTTCAAAACGGGTGTGTTTTCATCATCCGCCAGGAGCAGAAAGCCCTCGACATCGTCGGTCCACATCTGACACGATTCACAGAACGGAGAATCGCTGGCGGTGGCAACAAAAAAGGCGATGCCCAACACGACCAACGCTTCAATCCCCCAAATCGACCACAAAGCGATGCCGGTCGGCGCGGCTCCACGGATTTCCCACACTCCCTCTTCGGCCATCACATTCATGACCTGAAAGATCTGCGCAGGATCGAACAGCCAGAGATTCCATTCTGACACCACGCCGATGTACATGATCCACGCGACATACAGCCCCAGCAGGCCGACCAGAACGCCCACCATCGAGGAAAACATGCGGTTACGCACCTTGCCAACGATCGATGCAAACGACACCGCGAAACCAAGCGCAAAACCAAAACCGAGTGTGAGCAAAAAATTGACATAGATAAAGGGATTGTACCAAGCGATGATGGAATAAATGCCACCGACGACAATCGCCGCAACAGAACCAATGCCGAGCATGGCGATGTTGCCGCCCAGCGGGACGGCCCCGGAGTTTTTGTAGTAGCGATCGTCGGCGTAACTCATGATGGTAGCTCCGGCAGCAGTTAAAGGGGCATATCTGAAATGCGAGATTCACCATCCTAAACCGGACAGAAATACAGTGCAAACAGAAAAGCCTCGCAAATGATGTCCCGTCCCAATCGATAGAAGACTCAGGAAGCATCTACCATCGCTCAACCGGGCCGTTGGGAACTTTGATTAACGCGGTAGCCAGTTCCGTCTGTCGGGTTCCGTGCCGTTCGCGGATCTGCTCAACAATTTCGAGAAATTCCTCCACGCTTTCAAAACGTCGCAGACGGTCTTCCAAATCTTCCGGAATACCGAGTTTGGCCCCGTACCAGCCGGCGAATTTGCGGAACAGAACACAGGCATAGTCGTCGTGTTGTTCAGTCATCAACAGGAAATGCCGCACGAGAAAGTCGATCTGTTCTCGAGCGGTCGGCTGACGAATTGCCTTTCCCTGCCGATGGTCTTCGAGTTTGCGAAATATCCAAGGATCCAATAACGCACCCCGTCCGATTGCAACGGCAGCGCAACCGGTCACCTTTCGCATGCGTAACGCGTCTTCGACAGTGCGGACATCTCCATTACCAATCACGGGGATCGCGTCGACCGCTGCGACAGTCGCCGCAATGCCATCCAGATCGACCGAGCCGTGAAACCCCTGTGCGCGCGTGCGACCATGAATGGTCATTGCCGTGGTCCCGACCTGTTCAAACTCGCGGGCCAAAAGCGGAGCTGTGAGATTATCGCGATCCCAACCCAACCGCATTTTGACCGTGACCGGAATGGAAACGGAATCGACAACATCGGCAACGGTACGGCGGGCGTTTTCGGTGTCGCACATCAACCGTGCGCCGCCCCCCTGCCCGGTTACTTTGGCCATCGGACAACCCATGTTGATGTCGACACCTTCGTAACCCTGATCTTCCAACCATTGTGCAGCGAGCACGAGTTTGTCCCGCCATCCGGAGAAGATCTGAATCGACAACGGGCGATCGTCTGGACTCGTCGCGATCAGCTCCAATGCTTTGCGGTTGCCCGACAACAGTGTCGTTGCCTGAACAAGATCGGTGGTCGCCAACCCGAGGCCCCCCAATTCTCTCAACGCCGACCGAAACGCGAGATGTGTGTACCCGGCGAGCGGCGCGAGGAAATAGTGTGACGGCATGACACGACTGCCGATGCGGATTTGCTGTGACTCGATGATCGCATGGGACATCGACACATTTTAGCGTATCAGTCACTTTCGACAAAAGCCGGGCGGCACACCGGCGGACATTATCAACTGGAACGACGCAATCATCGTGCAGTCAGAAAGCAGGACATCAGGCGGGAGGGGCCATTTCCCAGTTGTATGCCGAGAGTTCCAGCACGAGAAAGATGCAACCGGTAATCAATGCCGCAACAGCGATCAACAACAAACCGACATAGACGTCCGGCTGGGGTTTGTTGGGATCGTGTTCCTTTTTCGCGCGGGACCGTTTGCTTTTGGCCATTGGGAATTCGTCCTGAACTGTTTCTTCCTGGTGAAATGCGACTTACAGCCGGGTCGTCACGATATCGCCACGAATAATTGTGCCGTTTTTGGCCCGCTCGACCACTTCGCCCACGGACTTGTCGGCTTCGGTGTGAATGAGTTTGATTTTCCCAAGATAGCGACCTCCACCTTGCGGGCGAAAGACGACCATGGTGTGTCCCTTGCGAAGCCCGTCGTCACTGCCGATGGAAATCTCAACCAGTTCGCGACCACTGGCGCGGATTTTCTGTGTCGCCTCGACCACACCATTGACTTCCGGCGCCGGCTCTGCACTTCCCGAGCTGTCACTGCCGCTGCTCACACCGGCAATCTCTGCCTGTGCCACGGCCGCCTTCAGTTTCGCAATCTCCAATTGGGAATTCCTGAATTGCTTTTCGACTTCTTCGAGTTGACGGTCGACAGCGAATTTTTCATCATCCAAATCACGATACTTCGTGTGCAGATCATCCAGCGATTTATGCAATTTTTCGTTGATTTCTCGCTGCTTGATGGCATCATCGCGGCGGAAGGCGGCCTCCTCTTTCGCCAACAATGCCTGGTCCTGCTGATTATCGCGTTCGGTTTCTGCCGCTTTCAGATCGGCTTGCCAGGTTTGTTTTTCGGTTTTCAGCAAATCACGTTCGGTCCGCACAGCGTCGAGATCGTTGGTTAATTTTGTCTCGACTTGTTTCTTTTCGTTGTTCGCCGTCTGCAGTTGGGTTTCGGTCTCTCTCAGTTGTTTGTCGATATCTTCTGCGCGGGTCACCTGGTCGTCATAAGCCTGTTTCCAGTTCTGCTGGGAAACGAAAACAGCCGCAGCGAATGTCATGAAACACATCGCCAGAACCACTTGAACAATGACCAGTACTTTGCCGACGAATGTCATCGGTCCACTCCAGCTTTTCTACCGCGGGCACAGAGATCATCCAGTGCTGGCCCGGGCCCCCATCTGAAGCAGTTGTTCCCTGCGTCGCTTCAGTCGCTCGATGTTCGCCTCGAGTTGATTCACGAGATCGGTGAGCTTCAACTTATGTTTTTCCGCCTGATATCGATCGGTGCGGATTTCGTCGAGTTGGGTTTCCAGCCGATGAATGTCCTGCCCACGTAATTTCGTGAGGGCATCCAAGGTATAGGCTTCCTGAGCCTTTGCCTTTTCCTCCTGAATTAAAAGATCGATGTCCTGCTTTAACTGGAGGAGATCGGCTTCGAGTCTGGCAATGTGTGCCTGAACCGCCGCCTCATCCTGCCTTTCAAACTTCTCGGTTTCTTCAATTTGCGCTTTGAGACTCGTTTGACCTGCCGCCGGATCACCGTTGATTTTGAGTTGCAATCCAGCCAGTTCTGTTTGCTGACGTTGCAGCCAATCCTGGTGTGCTGCAGTAATGGCTGCCGGCCAGTTGGGATGCCCCGAACCGACTGCCGTTCCGGTAACGCGATGTGTCACGTTGACGGAATGCGTGGTGGTCTCTGTGCCGGGCACAAATTCAAAGTTGTAATGTTCCGACAGCACATCCTGCTCGGCCTGCCAATTCACGCCGCCCACAAGATTGAGCGTCACGAACCCCAGAAAGGCAAGACTGGCCGTAGCTAAAATGACCGCCAGAACTTTACTGATTATCGTCATTGTAATTAGCCGGATCGACGCCGATGGTCGCCCCTGTTCGCCAGACAGCAAATTCTACGCATAAAACCGTTACAGCCGGAATAACCGACATGGAAACAATTGCTTACCTCGGCGGAAGATAATCTGTAAGACAATATATGAAAGGATGTTACGATACAAGAAAGCGTCAACAACCACGGTCAGGCAATAAACCCGCACCCAACCACCAGTTTCTCGACGGCGCCGGGGGGGTTGACTATTCGACGTAATTCCAAACGTAACTTCCAATTATACGCCGTAAGAAATTTTGATGTCAACGAGAATTTGATGTGGCGAATACCGCATGAGATTACCAATGCCCTTTCTGACACGGACCGTTATCCCACTGATACACGTTATTTTTGATCGTTCTTTCTCTCCCGACATCCATCTCGGAAAAACAATCAGTGAGAATCATCACTCCGGATCATCGAGGCTCTTTTCCGTTTCTTCATCCCGTTGTCGTGGCCGCATATAGAGCCGAATCGGCACTTCCTTAAATGGCAGTTCTTCCCGCAACACACCCAGCAGATACCGTTTCCATGAAACGTCAAACAGTTTCGGGTCGTTGCATTTGACGACGATTGTGGGAGGCTCGGTGGAAACCTGGGTCACATAGAAAATTTTCGGGCGGCGATTTTTCCGATAAGGAGGCATGTTGTTCAGCATCGCCGCGCGAACGATCCTGTTGAGCTTCGATGTCGAGACACGCATGCGGGCCTGCTTGTAGATCGTCTGCGCCAGGTTGATCAACTGTCGAACATTGCGACCTTCCTGCGCGGTGATGAACGCAATCGGCACATGCCGCATCGTGCTGAAAGACTCAAACAAATAATCCGACCACGCCTCGGTTGTCATATCGTCGGCGAGATCCCACTTGTTGACGACGAAGATACAGGGCCTGTCCTGCTCGTGAATCTCCGAGACCAACTGTTTGTCGACGCGGGAAATCGTTTCGCGGGCATCGAAGAACATAAAGACGACGTTCGCCCGGCGGATACTCTTCTTCGCGCGAAACAGACCATACAATTCGATATCATTGGCGATGCTCTTTCGTTTGCGAACTCCTGGCGTGTCGATCGCGATGAACGTTCTGCCGTCGACATCAAATCGCACGTCGATACTGTCCCGGGTCGTGCCGGCGATCTCACTCACAATCACCCGCTCGCTTTCGGCCAGCGCATTGATGAACGTGCTTTTTCCGGCGTTGCGTCGCCCAACAACCGCAAACTTCAATTCCGCATCGGCGACCAATTCCTCTTCCCCGACATTCTCTTCCGTCACGACCGGAATCTGTTTGAGGATTTCCGTAATCAATTCCTTCCGGTTGCGGTTGCCAATCACACTGGTCACCACAATCGGGGAGTCGGCCAATTTATGAAACTCGTGAATTTCCTGGTCGACTTTCGTCGAATCGCACTTATTCACGACGAGGATTTTCGGCGTGTCCAGCGGTCTCAGACGCTCGGCCACTTCCACATCCAAAGGCGTCACCCCGGCCTGTCCATCGACGACGAACAGGATCAAATCCGCCTCGTGAATGCCGTAGTCTATCTGTTCCTCAATCTGAACCGAGAGGTCGTCACTATCGACAATGCCGATGCCGCCAGTGTCGATCAGCTCGAAGTACTGATCCTCTTCCTGAATGAGTTGAATCACCCGATCTCGCGTGACGCCTGCGGTCGGATCAACAACGGAGATCATCTTGCGGGCAATCCAGTTCAAAAGTGAACTCTTGCCAACGTTCGGACGACCAACAATGGCGACTTTGGGAATGGGCATGATGGTGACTTCAGACTGGAACGGCTATGGATAAGGAGGGACGGATTTGAGCGTATTACGCTCCTCTGTGCCGCGATGGGCGTCGTTCGCCCTGTAAACACAGGCTCCCACGAGCCAGAGGCGTCACGCGAAAAGGTAAACTGCCCCAGGGTTGGTCAATTTTGGCCAGGCCGGTAGTAATTGGCTTTGAATCAGGCGACATTCTACCGACATATCGCGGGGGATGTTATGCTCACACAGGAGGAAAAGGTACAGGCACACAGGATGAACGCCCAAAAACACTGCCATGTCAACCACCATCAATGCGACATTCGCACAACAGCTCGAACGGTTTGGGCCGGGTTCACAAGCCGCCCGCTCCTCCGGGAAGGCGCGTCTGTCGCTCGCCGAGGCCGAAGCTTACTGTAAACAACTGGCAATCTCGCATTACGAGAATTTCCCGCTGGCCTCCTGTGCGTTGCCCCGTCAATTGCACCAGCATTTCTATAATGTGTACGCATACTGTCGCTGGGCGGATGATCTGGGGGACGAAGTTCACGACGCGGGCGAATCGTTGAGGCTGCTGGGATGGTGGCGAGAACAGCTACAGCAATGTTACCAGGGCGGAAAAGCCGAATGTCAGCACCCGGTCTTCGTTGCTTTGCGTCCCACGATCGACAAATTTCAGATTCCCATCAGGCCGTTTGACGACCTGATTTCCGCCTTCGAACAGGATCAGACCGTTTTCGAGTACGACACCTTCGTGAACCTGCGGGACTATTGCCGCCGCAGTGCCGATCCGGTCGGGAGAATCGTTCTTCATTTATGCCGTCAGCACAGCAAACAGAACGTCATCTGGTCCGATGCCATCTGCACGGGCCTGCAACTGGCCAATTTCTGGCAGGATGTCGCACGGGATTATGACATTGGCCGGGTCTACCTGCCGTTGGAAGACCGAGAGCGGTCTGGCTACTCACAAGAGGATTTGAAAAACCGCGTGACAAACGACGCGTTCCTCAAGTTGATGGCCTTTCAGGTTGATCGAGCGAGGGATTTTCTGCTGCATGGATTGCCGCTGGTCGAACAGATGCCGGGTCGCCTGCAAGTCGATATCGAGCTTTTTGCCCGTGGCGGTCTGGCAATTCTCCGAAAAATCGGGCAGATTGAATATCGCGTCTGGGACACACGTCCCGTTGTTCGCAAAATTGATTTTGGCCATCTGCTGATTGCGTCTGTCGGGCGGGCGGTATTGCGAAAGGTCGGGCTTTGCCGGATCAAGCCGCACCCTTCGCCACTGGCATTATGTGATTCGCCGTCTGAGCAAACGGAATCGGCGACATGAGTCTGACGATGGAAGAATCGTATGACTGGTGCCAGTCGCTGACGAAACGAACGGCGGGAAATTTCTATTTCTCGTTCCTCACACTACCGGCTGAAAAACTCCGCGATATGTGCGTGCTGTACGCCTTCATGCGGGTTTCGGACGATATCGGCGATGAACCAGGTCACACCACCGCCAAGCGACGCATCGTATTGGAAGAGTGGCGGAAAGGTCTGGCGGCGACACTGGTGGGTGATCTGTACGATCACCCCGTTTTCCCCGGCCTCAAAGTCCTCGTCGAAAAATATGACATCCCACATGAGCATCTTTTCGCCGTGCTGGATGGCATTGCGATGGATCTGGAACCGATTCGATTTCAGACCTTCGACCAATTGCAACATTATTGTTATCACGTCGCAGGTGTCGTCGGCCTTTGCTGCCTGCATGTGTGGGGGTTTTCCGATCCAAAGGCGCTTGAGTTGGGAATCGATTGCGGCCTGGCGTTTCAACTGACCAACATTTTGCGAGATGTCGGCGAGGACGCGCAATGGAACCGACTCTATCTGCCGGAAGGCGATCTGCAACAATTCGACTACAATTGGACCGACTTGCAAAATGGTGTGTATGACGATCGATTCATCGCGTTAATGGAATTCGAGGCTGCACGAGCCGAGGAGTACTACGAAAGAGCCAAACTGCTGTTGCAGTATGTTGACCAGAGTGGCAAAGCGATTCTCGCGGCGATGGTGAAAATCTACGGAGGCCTGCTACAGCAAATCAAACGTCGAAAATTCGATGTGCTTCACTCGCGCGTTGAACTTCCGCGATGGAAGAAATTGCAAATTGCGTGCAGTGCAATGATCCGGCATCGCTGGCTGGGCCGGTAGTCCAGTGGATAAACAGCACACCAGCTTGCGAGAACAATTCTCACACAACCTTGCACACTCTGCAATCAACGACTTCCCGGTAACTTCGGCTGAATCCCAACGAAATTGTGATCCACTGGCCCCATCTTCCCGTTTTCCCTTACGGGAATGTCCGCGATTTGCGACAGGGTGGCGGGCCGTACGCAATGTCGTTCTACATCGGAATTTGACTCCTCATTTTTCCCACGCGTATAATCTGTCACTGGAAAATCTGATTCGCACAACTTTGCTTTCAGCAATCACCTTGCCAGGATGCAAATTCATCATGCAACGATTTCGACGATACAATCTCTGGCTGCTGGCTGTGGTGACACTGCTTTTGGCATTCGCCACCTATGCGCCAGCTTTTCAGGACAATGACACGGCGAAAGCCAGGTCGCAAGCCAATCTCACGCAACTCGTTGTCGTGGGGAATCCGACCGAAAAAGGCCGTATTCGGAACATCGCGCTGGAACTCCAGGGGGACGCCATCCGTGCCGATCGCGAAGCAACCTTGATTTTACAACTTGAAAAAGGAAATGACGAGTTCGGTACGATTCGCGATCTCGCGAAATTCCTCACGTCGTCTCAGGTTTCACGTGTGCGGACCGTTGCCTGGATTCCGGAAACCGTTAAGGGAAACCGGGCCATTCTCGCACTTGCCTGCCGCGAAATTCTGATGCATCCTGATGCATCCCTGGGCGATATTGGACGGGGTGAACCGCTGGATGAAGTCGACCGGCAATTCGTCCTCAGCCTGGTCCGACAGCGGCACAATCCGAAAATTAGTGAAGCGCTGGCAATGGGCATGATGGATAAGGATATTCGCGTTCTCAAAGCGACCATCCAGCAGGGCGAGCCACCGAACGAGACAACCGAATCCCGCGTGATTACCGAAAGCGAACTGAAGCGACTCCTCGATTCGCGCGTTGTCATTCCTGATTCCGTGACCATCAAGGAGCCGGGACGCATTGGATTATTCTCTGGAAAGGAAGCCCGTGCTCTGGACGTGCTGGTGCAACAGACGGTGGAAGACCGCGACGAGATTGCCGAATTGTACAAGGTTCCGGCCAGTGTGCTGGTCCCCGACCCCACAAGTGGTGAAGCACCGAACGTTGCCTACATCGAGTTGAAGGGGGAAATCGGGCCAGTGCAGGTCGAGTTTATCGGTCGGCAAATAGATCGGGCCGTCGCAGGGGGGGCAAACCTGGTGATCCTCGAAATCGATTCACCCGGTGGCCTGTTGTTCGGTGCGTTCGATCTCATCGACAAATTGACCGAACTCGAATCGCAGGAGGTGAAAACAGTCGCCTACATTCCCAAGGCAGCCATCAGCGCAGCGGCGCTCATTGCTTTGGGATGTGATGAAATCTATCTGCATCCTGAAGCGCTCATTGGCGACGCCGGAGCGATTATTGAGGGTCCGGACGGCAAATTTGAGCGAGCCTGGGAAAAGGTGAACAGCATAGTCACGCCAAAGCTGCAGGAAATGGCCAGGCGAAAGAACCGTCCTCCCGCATTGCTGCTGGCGATGATGAACAAAGACCTCAAGGTCTATGAAGTCGAATTTGTGGAGTCCGGGCGGACGTGGTGCATGTCCGAGGAGGAAATCCACAACTCTCCCAAAGAAGTCAGAAAAGGAAAGTTCGTCCCGGAATCGGGCGAGAATCTGCTGCTGACACTGAACGGGGAGCGAGCCCGCGAACTCAAACTCGCCGAACCTCCGGTCGCTGATCAGGGCGAATTGAAGCAACGTCTGAACATTCCCGCCGACCAACCGCTGGTCGCGGTCAAAAAAACATGGGTCGACACGCTCGTCTTTATTCTGAACACCGATTTCGCGCTCTTCTTTCTCTGCGTGATCGGCGTCGTCTGTATTTATATCGAAATGCACGTTACGTCCGGATTGTTGGGCATTGTCGCTGCACTCTGTTTTTCACTCTTCTTCTGGAGCCGAATTCTGGGTGGCACGGCTGACTGGCTGGAAGTCGTGTTGTTCATTCTGGGAATTGCCTGTGTTGCGATCGAAATTTTCGTCATCCCCGGATTTGGTGTGTTTGGTGTCTCGGGAGGATTACTCGTCCTTTCATCCATCATTCTGGCGACACAAACCTGGGGAAATCTTGAAACGAATTTCGATCTGCAGCGATTGGCGCGCACAATCGGCGTGCTGACTGGTTCGCTGGCAACCGTCGTAGTGCTGGCGATCGTGATCAGCAAATACCTGCCCCATGTTCCACTGTTGAATCACATGGTGTTGCATCCCCCCGGCACGGCAGGATTGGACGACGATGGTCCAATGCTCCGTCCCGATGATTCCATCGATACCGCATTGTCCGGTGCCAGGTCGCAACGGTTTTCTTCCGGACAAACCGGCATATCCGCTTCGATGCTCCGACCGGCAGGTAAGGCGGAGTTCGGCAACCTCTATGTGGATGTCGTCAGCGAAGGCCCCTACATTCAGAAAGGGGCCGAGATCGAAATCGTCGAGATTTCCGGCAACCGAATCGTCGTTCGGGAGGTCCCGCAAACTACCGCCTGACGCCAAATTGAAACCAAAACCATGTCGCCTGGCTGAAATCCCGATCGAACTGCGGTATGATACGCTGCCTGACCCGAGTGCCCGACACTTGGAGCAGTTTATTTTCTGGTGTGACATCTCTGGTTTGTGAGGAAACTCTGTTTGCAGGCCAAACGACGCCCACCGAGGCACAGAAGAGTGTAATACGCTCCAGGACATCGACTTTCTCCGTCAATATAAGCACTGTTCCCAATGCCAGATCGACCCAATCCGATGACCACCAGCGGGCCGCGTCCGCAGCCTTTTCAGGCACCCCAGGGAGACATCACCATCCTGCCTGGTTCGGCCAATCCGCGGCTTTCCGCCGATATCGCCGAAGAGTTAGGCGTCCCTTTGGCACCCTGTGACGCCCACGTCTTCAGCGAAGGAAATGTTTTCGTCCGTGTGAAGGAAAATGTGCGCGGACGGGACGTGTTCGTCATTCAGGGCGTGCATTCTCCCGTCAACGACAACTTCATGGAACTGCTGTTCTGGATCGATGCGTTAAAGCGGGCGTCCGCTCAACAGGTGACGGCTGTCATTCCGTTTTTCAGTTACGCCAAGGGTGACAAAAAAGACGAACCACGGGTGTCGATTCGGGCTCGCGTCTGTGCCGACGCGATCGAAGCCGCCGGTGCCGATCGTGTGTTGACGATGGATCTGCACACGCCACAGATTCAGGGGTTCTTCAGCGTCCCGGTCGATCACCTCTATGCCCGCAACGTGATCTGCGATCACATCAGGCAGCAGAACATTTCCAACCTGGTGGTTTGCAGTCCGGATGTCGGTTTTGCCAAGGGTGCAGCGGCATATGCGGCTCTGCTCGGCGTGCCAGTGGTGATCGGCAACAAAACGCGAACCGATCACTCCGAGCAGGCGGAGATTCTGGAAGTGATCGGCGACGTCGAAGGTCGGAATGTGATCATGGTTGACGACTTCACGATCTCCGGCGGCACATTGATCGGCATGGCGGAGGTGCTCAAACAGCGCGGTGCGAATGACGTCTACGCGGCTGTCAGTCACGCGGTTTTCTCACCTGGAACGACCGAGAAGATCGCCGACAGTGCGATCAGACAGATGTTCGTGACGGACACGATCGAAACCACCTTGCAGGATTTGCCACCGAATATCAGCGTAATTTCCGTGGCAGGTCTGTTCGCCCAGGCGATTCGGTCGATTCACGACCGGACCAGCGTCAGCATGCTCTTTCCCGACACCAAACTGCCGGGCGGAGCGTAAAGACTCCGACTTTGCACACCAGGAAGCATTCAACGAGACGATGAGCAAACAGGATATGGCCGAACCCGACGCAGTGGATGCGCAAACACCAGCCAAAGACAACGCTTCTTCCTCCTCCAGAACGAGGAAGACCGCGAGAAAGATCTCGCCAAAGAAATCGTCTGGCAAGTCGGCCAAACTGACACCGATGATGGAACGTTATCTCGAAGTGAAGCGGGAAAACCCCGGCTCACTGTTGCTGTTCCGAATGGGCGACTTTTACGAATTATTCTACGACGATGCCGAAGTTGCGGCGAAAACTTTGGGACTGACGCTCACCAGCCGGGACAAGGGATCGGACAACCCGATCGCGATGGCCGGGTTTCCGTATCACTCACTCGAAAACTATCTGCAAAAACTGATTCGGGCCGGTTTCCGGGCGGCGATCTGCGAACAGGTGGAAGATCCCAGGCAGGCCAAAGGCCTGGTAAAACGGGAAGTGACCCGCATCGTCACGCCCGGCACACTCACCGATGACAACCTGCTCGATCCGCTGGAACACAATTTTCTGGCAGCCGTTTGTCCACGCGGTGATGTCGTCGGGTTGGCCTGGCTGGAACTTTCAACCGGTCGGTTTCGTGCCGCCACACTCGAACCGCAAACAGTCATCGACGAACTGGCCCGCATTCGCCCGGCGGAATGTCTGATCGCCGAAGATAACAACGACGCCCAAGTCCTGCTGGAGATTGCGGAGTCGGATGGCACACTCATCACCCCACGACCACCCTGGAGTTTCGCCCACGAAGATTGCAAATCGTTATTGCTGAAACACTTTGCGGTCGCAACACTGGATGGCTTCAGCATTGATGAATCGCAGCCTGAAATCGCAGCCGCCGGCGCTCTGCTGGAATACGTTCGCGAAACACAAAAGAGTTCGCTCGATCACATCGCGACAATCGAACCGTACCGGCATGGTTCATCTCTGATGCTCGACGAAGCCACGCGGCGATCGCTCGAATTGACGCGCACCTTACGAGATAATGCACGCGACGGCAGTCTGATCTCGGTCATGGATCACACCGTGACCAGCATGGGTGCCCGACGTCTGGCCGACTGGCTCTCCGATCCGCTGACCAGGCGAACGGCAATCGATGCCCGTCTTGATACGGTGGAAGAACTGACCAGGGAACACAGCCTGTGTGATGAACTCCGCGAACAACTGAAGGCCACTTATGATCTGGAACGATTGACATCCCGCATCGCCACACGTCGAGCGAATCCGCGTGATTTGGCTGCGCTCAATCGAACACTCGGCCTGCTGCCGAAGTTGAAGGCCAGGCTGACCGGGCGTCAGTCCGAATTGTTGTGCGAATTGGAAAGCCAAATCGATCTCTGCGCGGAAATTCGAGCCGATATCGAACAGCATCTCGTCGAGGAACCTCCCTTGCTGGTGAGCGATGGCAATATCATCCGCGAGGGTTGCCATGCCGAGTTGGACGAGTTGCGGGAACTGGCACGCGGCGGAAAAGCCTGGATTGCCAGTTATCAGGCGTCGGAAATCGAGCGGACTGGCATTCCGAATTTGAAGATCGGTTTCAACAAAGTGTTCGGTTATTACCTCGAAGTGACCGCCGCCCATGCCGATAAGGTGCCCGAAGAATATGTCCGCAAGCAGACGCTCAAGAATCAGGAACGGTACATCACGCCGGAACTGAAGGAATACGAAGACAAGGTGTTGCGAGCGGAAGAAAAATCGATCCGGCTGGAGCAGGAACTGTTTGAGGGATTGCGGTCGCGCGTCGCCGAGGCGTGTCGCCGTTTTCAGGAGACCGCCGATGCTCTGGCCCAGATCGATGTGATCACCTCCCTTTCCGTCCTTGCGGTCAAAGGGGGTTATTGCCGCCCTGAAATGTGCGACACACCGGTCCTCGACATTCGGGAAGGCCGGCATCCGGTTCTCGACCGCCTCAAGCCGTCCGGCGAATTTGTGCCGAATGATGTCCGACTGGGATCAGAAGAACCTGCCGAGCAAATGACATCTGAGCAACGCGATCTTTCCATCGGCCGAATTCAGATCATCACCGGGCCGAACATGGCAGGGAAAAGCACGTACATCCGACAGGCGGCTTTGATCACATTGATGGCTCAGACTGGTTCTTTCGTTCCGGCGGCGGAAGCCCGTATTGGCATTGCCGATCGGATCTTTGCCCGGGTTGGTGCGAGTGATGAACTGAGTCGGGGCCAAAGTACGTTCATGGTCGAAATGACCGAGACCGCCCGCATTTTGAATGCCTCGACCGAAAAGAGTCTGGTCATTCTCGATGAAATCGGTCGGGGAACGAGCACTTATGACGGCATCTCGCTGGCCTGGGCGGTGACCGAATATCTGCATGATGCCATCAAGGCCCGCACGCTGTTCGCTACGCATTATCACGAACTGACCGAATTGACACAAACACTTTCGCATGCGGTCAATTGCAATGTTGCAGTGAAAGACGACGCCGGCCATGTGATTTTCCTGCACAAAATTGTCGATGGACCGGCGGACAAGAGCTACGGCATTCATGTTGCAAAGTTGGCCGGTGTACCAGCCGATGTGATCGACCGCGCGAACGTCATCCTCAGCCATCTGGAAGAAGATCATCTGGATGAAACGGGCAAACCAACCGTCCCTGCTCGCACCAGTCCACACGGAGACACCCGGCAGTTGTCACTGTTCGATCCGGCCGATCATCCGGTACTGGATGAAATCCGTGGCCTGGACATTAACCAGATGACACCGCTGGATGCGCTGCAACGCCTGCAACGCATTCGGGAGGATCTGGGCGAGAAGTGACAGGGAAGCGGAATGGGTGGGATCTGGCATTGCGTCGCCACGATCATCAGTCTGCACTCGATCTGGCAGGTAGCGGCTCGTGCAGCGTCGCGCAGTGAATCCCCCCGCCACCAGCGGCAATGGCATCGATATTGAGTTGCACGATCTCATATTTTGGGAAAAGCCGACCCAAAACATCTTTGCACTTTACATCGGTTCGGGCATCACCAAACTCCGGCGCGAGGACCGCTCCATTGATGACGTAGTAATTGATGTAGCCAGCCGCGAAGTCTTCGGTTTCGAGTTTATGACGAATTCGACCGGGAGACTCCAGCGTCACAATTTCCAGTTTGCGACCATCAGCATCACGAGCCGCTTTCAGAATTTTCAAATGCTCACGCGTCACATCGTAGTCGAATGCATGGCGATCCATTTCCAACCCTGCAACCACAACGCCCCGACGCGCAAACCGGGCATAGAAGTCGGTGTGACCATCGGTGATGTCTTT
This sequence comes from Planctomycetaceae bacterium, assembly GCA_028284145.1. Lineage (GTDB taxonomy): Bacteria > Planctomycetota > Planctomycetia > Planctomycetales > Planctomycetaceae > JANQSH01. The sequence continues at coordinate 15,471 of JANQSH010000193.1, forward strand.
ATCCCGCACCCCAGGCAGCCAGATCACTCTGCGAATTCCGAACAATGATTTCAGAATTCTTTCGCATTCGGCCTTTTCGAGACCCGGATTTCGATTGTGGTTGAGGAAGCAACTCTCGGTAATGATGGCTGTTCCATGACCATCAACTTCGATTCCTCCTCCTTCGCCAACCAATCTGGTGGTAATTAACTCGGCATCTGCCTGCCGGGAAATGAAACGGGCCACTTCAGCATCGTTGTCGTATGCCTGCTTCCTGCCCCAGCCATTGAAGTTCAGGTCGACTGCACCAGATTTTTCGGTTTGATTGATCACGAAGACGGGGCCGATATCCCGAATCCAGAGATCGTCGAGGCACGTTTCAATCAGCCGAACTTTGTCTCCACACATCCTCGCAGCCACCCCACGTTCATTGGGACGGACGAGTAGAGTCACCGGCTCGTACCTGGCAACTGTTCTGGCGATGAGAGCCAGATTGCCCCGCACATAGGGAAGCAGGTCACCCCAAATTCGCTCACTGGCACCGAAGGCCATCCAGGTGCGGCGGTGGCGATGCGATTCATTCGGCAGAAACCAGGAACGCTTCATCCCGGAAGTCTCATTCGATGGCATACTTGCGGCAAGTGATGTCCGACCGAGAGCAATGGACGCCACAGCACCTTTGAGAAAATTGCGTCTGTCGGGAATCATGTTCATGTTACCCAACACCTGTTTCTGACATCTGCCAGTTCACATGAATGTAAAAAAAGCCTCCAACGTGGAATCACACGTCCAAATCTTTGACGTCCAAAGCATGTTTTTCAATAAACTCGCGGCGGGGTTCCACATGATCACCCATCAACACGCGAAAAATCTCATCTGCAGCGGCGGTATCTTCCATTGTCACCTGCAACAACAACCGGGCGTTCTTGTCCATGCTCGTTTCCCACAATTCCTCGGGATCCATTTCGCCCAGCCCCTTAAACCGCGTCACATGCAGCCCCTTCTCACCCAGCTTCCGCAGTGTCGGTAACAGGTCTCGCAAACTGGCCAGCCTGGTTTCGGTGTTGTCTCCCCGAATGACGAACGGGTAGTGCGGCTCGCCATTGCGATTGCCGGCCGGCAGCAGGTCCTTTAACGCAACGCCATAGTTCTTCAGCCTTTTCAATGTTTTGTTGATAGACCGAACTTCATGTAAATCAACGACCTGCAACGCAACTTCAGGTTCACCGTTGACCTCCGATTCCTCAGAATCAGGTTCGATTCGATCGGACGTCTCCTGTTCGTCGGCAACGAGCAATTCCCCACCGCGACGAGATTCTTCAGCGGAAAGAAATATGTCAAGGTCTTCCTTGCTGGCAAACCAATGTTGATCACTCCCCAGAAAGACACGATACCGCGGCAATCCGCCCTCCTCGGTGGCATGATTGGTGGTGAGGTAACGCAAATCAATCCCTCGTCGTTCGAGCGTGTCCAGCGGTTCCTCGAGTTCGCCGATCAGATCGATCAAAGTCTGAAAGTTGTCATCCTCAAATACGGCACCGTCATCACAGTGCACCGAGTTGCCCGTCATGCCCAGGTCGACGAGTTGCTCCATCATCTCTTCATGTGTCTGCACGTAACGCGTCTTCTTCTTTTGCACTACGCGATACAATGGCGGCTGCGAAATGTAAACACAACCTTCCTTCACGAGTTCACGCATGTGCCGGAAGAAAAAGGTTAACAGTAATGTGCGGATGTGGCTGCCATCGACATCAGCATCGGTCATCAGGATTAGCTTGCCATACCGTCGCTTGCTGATGTCGTTCGTTTCCGCACCGGGCGGAATACCAACCGCCTTGAAAATCGCAGAGATCTCGTTGTTGTCGAGTACCTTGACCAGTTGTGCCTTCTCGACATTCAGAATCTTTCCACGCAATGGGAGAATGGCCTGAGTGTTCGAGTCGCGGCCAGTGTCTGCTGATCCACCTGCCGAATCCCCTTCGACCAGATACAATTCCGTATCGTCCAGACTGCGGCTACGACAATCCCGCAATTTCTCAGGCAACCCGCCTGTTGTGAGTGCGCCTTTACGACGAACCATTTCCCGCGCTTTCTTGGCGGCTTCTCGTGCTTCGGCTGCCCGCAGACCTTTGTTCGCGACAATCTTCGCGACGGATGGATTCTCTTCAAAGTACTTCGACAACCCTTCGTTTACAACGGATTGAACAATCCCCTCGACTTCCACAGTGGTCAGACGAATTTTCGTTTGCGATTCAAACTGCGGCTCAGGTACACGCACAGCGACTATCGCCGCAAGCCCTTCACGAAAATCATCACCGCTTGGAACAGCGTCCTTGAAAATCCCGGACTTCTTGCCATACGTGTTGATCGTTCGCGTGAGAGCCGACTTGAAACCACTCAGGTGCGTCCCGCCATTCATATTGTAAATATTGTTGGCATAACATCTTACATTCTCTGTAAAGCCATCGTTGTACTGCAATGCCACTTCAACCTGAATGGCATCCTGTTCGCCACTCAGACGAATAACCTCGTCAAATAGCGAGTTCTCAGTGCGATTGAGGTGACGAACGAACTCTGTCAAACCATCGTCGTATTGGAATTCATCCGTCTGCCCGGTTCGCTCATCGGAGATGCCCAACTTCAACCCCGCATTGAGGAACGCGGTATCCTGCAGTCGCTTGTGGAGTGTATCGTAGGAAAAATTGACTGTCTCAAAAATCTCGGCATCGGGTCTGAATGTGACCTTGGTTCCGGTTTGATCGGTCCGCCCCAGCTTCTTCAAACCATCCACCACTTCGCCACGGGCGAATTCCATCGTCCAGACATGTCCCTCACGACGCACTTCGGCTTCGAGCCATTCACTCACTGCATTAACAGCCGTGATGCCAACACCATGTAATCCACCCGTGCCAGTTTGATAACCACCCTCGCGATCAAATTTTCCGCCAGCGTGAATCTCAGTGAACACAACATCTAGCGCAGACCGATTGTCTTTGTCGGGAACCGGCCCGACGGGAATACCGCGACCATCATCGACGCACGTCAGGCTTCCATCGGCATTGATCTTGATCGAGACGGTCGTCGCATGTCCGTTCACGGCTTCGTCAACTGAGTTGTCCAACAATTCGTAAACCAGGTGATGCAGACCAGTTGCGTCTGTTCCGCTGATGTACATCGAAGGCCGCTTGCGGATACCTTCGATGCCCGTCAACGCACTGATTTGCCCGGCACCATAACCATCACGATTCTGTTCGGCAGCATCCCCTGCCGGTTCCGATTGATCGGCCAATTGATTTCTCCAGATATCCTTCGCAGTCGGCTCAGAATTCCGACAAACTGCTGTTGAGAGTCAATTTCAAATCTCGAATTTTTCGCTTGCCATAACGTTCCTGCAACGCCTTCAGGAGTGCGTTTTTGTGAAAGGAAGCCAACTCACCCATTAACGGAGCATTCGCCACTTCCACATGCAGAACCGCACGATTCAATCGCCGGATGCGGGTTTGCGAGGCGATCTTCGGGCCGGCGATTTCCGCCCATTCCTCTCGCAGGGCCTGATCCCCCTGCACTCGATTCAATCCTTTAATCGCCAGAAATTCCGCGATCGGTTCTGAGAGATGCTGTGGTCCACCGCTGGCTGCCATCGTCCCTTCTCTCAACTCATTCCATAACCATCAATCGGCTTAAGTAATTTATTCCCAGAAGGTTATCCACAACTCTCATCCACCATTCCAAGAACCAGATCGTTGGATTTCCGATATCTATCGGTCTTTTGATAGAGGCATGACAACATATGTATATTGGTCATCAACTTGAAACAGAGCCGCACTTTCTCCGTCGGTCAGCCCTAATTTCACCTGTTGCTCTGCATCAAGAACCCGCAGAAAATCGCTGACGAATCTGGGATCAAAGGTAATCGTCAAATCGCCGCCCGAATAGCTGATCGGCAACTCGATTTTCGATTGACCAATTTCCGCCGCCTTACTGTTAAGCGTCAATGTCCCTTCGGTGAATTGAAAATCAACACCTCGACTGTCATCACTCGTCACAATCTGTCCCTGCCGAACGGCGGAGTGAAACGGCCCGGCGACAAATTCAATCGTCACGCCAGACTCTGCGGGAATCACGTCGGCATAACGGGGAAATCGGCCTTCCACCAGGAGGCTGTAGACGGTTGAGTTTCCGCACTTCACAACTACATCGTTGGCGTGAACCGCGATGAACATCTCTTCGTCGTCTTCGCTGGTGAGACTTTTCTCAATCAGCGACATCGCTTTGGAAGGAACAACAGGATTGTTTTGCTCCAACACTTCTCCACCTTCGGATCGACAGGCGACGGTCACTGCAGCCAGTCTTCGACTGTCGGTCGCGGCCAATATCAGTTTTTCGCCTTCGATATCCAGCAAAATTCCGCCCAATGCGTACCGTGTGCTTTCATCGTCCGTAGCGAAAATTGTACGCCGAACAGCTTCGCGAAAAGCACCAGCAGTGACCGTCACATATTGCTCGTCTTCAAAACCAGCTACTGGTGGAAACTCGCCCGCATCTTCCGCCGAAAGTTGAAACTCGCTCTGACCTGACCGAATCACAACAGATCGGTCGTCGACTTCCAAATCGACCGATTCGTGGGTCAATTCCCGCAAAATAGTCGAAACGCGACCTGCTGGAAGAAGTGTCTCTCCCGGCATTTCAATTTCGACCCTTGGAATCTCATATCGAATCCCAACCTCCTGATCGGTTCCGACCAGCATCGCCTTGCCATCGCTGACTTGCAGCAACACATTCTTGAGAATCTCTTTCGGAGTCCGGGAAGGAACAACCCCCCCAACAATCTGGAATGCAGTGGCGAGTGACTGGCGGTGACAATGTAATTTCATGAGTGTGTGATCCTGCAGTAATTGACAGTTCGGTCCTTCGTTTTTTCTTCTTTGTATTCTGGAAATTATAAATTATTTGTAGTCGTATCACTAGCGGATCAACCTGTGAATTCCTGTAAATCAACGGCATCGAAGCTATTATTCTTCAAATACTTATGGAAAGATGTGTAATAATTTCCCTGGTCGACAACTTGACGGAGTTCAGCGTATGAACTGTGCAGGGTTTGACGGGAAACAGGGATCTTTTCCACACCCGGTCTGAACGATCTGTATTGATAGACAATTTATCTGGCGGAATCACCAGACAACCAACGAGATATCGACCGACGGATTTCGGTGTGGAGGGAGTAATTAACCGGAGAACATCCGTCGAATCTGATTGAGTTGCTGCCTTAGTGAAACATCCTTTTCCAGTTGACTTTCAATTCGTTTACAGGCGTGAATGATAGTGCTGTGGTTCCTGCGATGAAAGTACGTCGCAATCTCATTGCAGGAAAGTCCGGTCAGTTCCCGCGCGAGGTACATGGCCGTTTGTCGGGGAATAACCAGTCCCTGCCGTCGACTCTCGGCCCGGAGGTCTTTGACCTTCACACCGAAATGTCGTGCAACGGAGGTTGCGATTTTGGTAAGCGACAGTTCCGTTGCCTGTACATCCCGTTTGAGAAAACGTTTGACGAATGTCTGATCGATTCTCGCCTTGTTGACTCTTGCCATCGCGTCCAGTTGCGTCACCGCCGATTTGAGTTCCCGTGGCGAGACCTGCAATGACCTCGCCAGCAATTCCGAAGAATCTGGAGGTATCGCGACCTGCATCGCCGACGCGAATTGGTCAATCAATCGTGTTCGGCTTTCCAATGAGGGTATCGCGACTAACGCACAGGTTCCACCATGAAATCGATTGATTAGCTTGGGCGAGAAGTCGGCTAACTCGCCCGGAGCGACATTGCCAGTGATCACAATTCGAGCGGCGTGCGAATACAACTCGTCCATCGCGGTGAGCAATTGCTGCTGAGTTTCTTTGCGGCGACGCAATGCCTGAATGTCCTCGCAAAACAAAAACCGAGTTGATCGCAATTCGGTCTGAAAATCCGGAATCGTTTCCTCGGCGGACGCAGTCGCGAAATTACCAGCCAGCTCAGAAGCCGTACAATGGCGAACCACCAGGTCCGGCTCTTTGACGGAAATTTCCCGTCGGAAGTAGTGAATCAGATGTGATTTACCAACACCAGCCGGGCCATAAATGTAGACAAGCAGACCCTTTCGGTTTGTTCGTCGGGAACAGAGTCGGTCCAGCGCGGTAAAAGCGAAGCGGTTTTCTTTCAGAATGAGAAGATGTCCGAAAGGAGATTTCCTGCCGTTTTTCCCGATATTCGTCGGCGTTGAAACACTCCGTTTGGACATGGCCTTGAACTTTCGGTGAACGGTTTCCAATCAAATCAAAATACATTCTACCGCCATCGTCAGATCGAGTACAATCGATCAACGTCTGCATTCATGCGGAACGGATCATCTGACACTTCGCTTCCGAAAGACAGATTCAGCCTGGAAAGACAAGCCATGCCGAAGTCCGAAAGACATTTGAACAATGGCGTATTTACCAGATTTTCATCGATCAGAATTACATGAAGCATCAGGAACTGGAGTGCGAGTTAAGTCTGGTGGTCGATCAGTTGCAGCCTTCGGAGGTGAGTATATTGGACCTGGGCTGCGGTGATGCCTGGCTGATCGAACGTGTGTTCCGAGATCGCCTGGTATCGAGGTTTATCGGCATCGACCTTTCCGAACCGGCATTGGATAAAGCGGACGATCGTCTGAAACCTTTGGGCTGGGATGTCGAACTATTGCATGGTAATTACGAAGAGGTGCTCCCTGCGTTGGAATCGAACAGCATCAACTTTCTACTGGCCAGCTATTCGATGCATCACTTTTCTGACTCCGAAACCAAGCAACGGATTCTTAATGAATGTCGCCGGATTTTGACTGAAGAAGGCGTGATGGTGTTGGTAGATATTTACTGCCGGGAAAAAGAGTCGCGAGAAGATTACATGCTTCGATTTGATGATTTTGCGAAAAGGGAGTATACCGTACTCGAACCGGATGACTTTGAGATTGTGATGGAACACATCAATGGTTATGACTTTCCTGAAAGCCTGAGCATGCTTGGGTCAATGGCAGAAAGGGCCGGTTTCAGAAGTTCCACCTGTCTGTTTTCGGACGATTTCCACGCGTTTTTGCGGTTGGATGGCGTGACGTCAGTCAGTTGAACGCATGCCGAATTTCATGGTGCCTTTTCAGCCAGACGTGCAGGTCTGGCTTCGAATTGAGGACAAACACTCCTTCGACAGAGGTCAAAGAACGCACGGGATGTGGGTTGTTTGTTTAGAGTAGTTTACCTTTTCGTGTGACGGTTTTCGCTCGCGTGAGCCTATATTTACAGGCTAAACGGCGCACATCGCGCCACGGAAGAGCGTAATACACTCTAATACGGATATGCAGATTTTGCGTAGCGTTGGAAGGCAGGAGGAGAGGAGCTACATTGAAATAGTCCGATTTGGCATCCCAATGTCAAACGTCGTTCACCCCTATTGAAAGGACATCCCGCCATGATTGCCTTCCTGAAAAACCGTCTCATCCTGACAGGACAGATTCCCGCCATGTTTCTCATTGTTGCAATCTGTCCTGCGCTGGCAATCGCTCAGGAAGAATCGGATTCCGCTGAGAAAACCGAACAACAGCAACGGGAACAACAGTTCGGCAAATCGCTAACCAACAAAGTGTTGGTTGGTTCCTTCACCATTGACGGACAAGCGGACCAACCGAAGGAAGAGCGTTACGAGTTGAAAAAAGTGACCAGACTGCGTGACGACTTGTGGGTTTTCAACGCACGGGTCAAATATGGCAAGACCGATATCACCCTGCCGATCATTCTGAAGGTTGTCTGGGCGGAAGACACACCGATGATCTCGATGACCAACGTGACGATCCCTGGCCTGGGAACCTTCACCTGTCGCGTGTTCTTCTATGAGAATCGTTATGCGGGCACGTGGCAACATGGCAAAAAAGGAGGTCACATGTTCGGACGGATCGAGACGGCAACGACGGCTGAGAATGCCAGCTCTGAGAACACCGGCAATGACAGGCCAAAGATGCCCTGATGTTCCGATTTGAAACCAGACCGCCGCAACGCAACGTGCAACTGACCGGTTGTGCGGTTGTGTTCATGCTGTTTTTCATGGCGTGCGTTGTTCCGTTTCTGTTCGCAAATCTGGCGAACACTGCGTTGCGGAATCTGCACCTCACGCGTGAAGCAGCCTGGATTGTGTTGTTCGCCAGCGTTTTCGGCTCGGTGATCAACATCCCAATTGTCCGTTATCCGCTCGATGAAGAGGTCGAAGCTCCCGTCTCTAACCCACCTGGTGGCTGGATGATTCCCCCCATGCAGTCCCAGCGGCTTCGCGTCGTGATGACCGTTGCGGTGAATGTCGGTGGCTGTATTGTCCCGGTCTTTCTGACCATCTGGCTGATGCGGTTCATCTTTGAGTCCGGAATGCAGGCGGTCGGCGTGATGCTGATCGGCGTGGTGGCAAACAGCCTGATTTGCTATCGCGTTGCGCGGCCTGTTCCCGGTTTGGGAATCGCCCTTCCGTTATTCGTTCCGCCGGCAGTTGCTCTGCTGATCACCTGGGTTGGCCTGGGGATGACGGGATTGACGCAGGATATCCGCTCGCCGGTCGCGTTTGTGATTGGCATTTCCGGGCCACTGATTGGAGCTGATCTGATGAACTGGCGGAAGTTCAAAACAATCTCCGCCGCGATGGTGAGCATCGGCGGGGCGGGAACCTGGGATGGTATTGTCCTGTCCGGATTGCTGGCTTCTCTTCTGGCGTGATGGTTTGCCGTCATCAGCGAAGAAGACCGTCCTGTCCGCGATCACCCGCTGCACAGTTCCCAGTCAGCCGGTTATGACTGGATGAGCTGGTTGTACAATCTTGCGATCACCGCTTGCATCCTTTCGTCGAACTGGAAAAAATCACGAGCCGATGTAGCGAGAATAGATCCCCCTCGCCTGGGCGATATCCTCGGTCCCCTTGATGATCGCCCGTCCATCTCGGAATACCGTCATCTCATAATCGGGATCGGTCAACGTCAGCCGCAGCAGATACTTGTTGACTTCCACTTCACCTGCATCGCGGAGCTTACTTGCCAGTTCCTCCAGGACGACTGTTCCCTTTATGGAAGGCGAGACCTGCACGGCATTGCGGCCACACAGGATGGTCGAATGCGAGCCTTCCCGACCGGAAAGCCAGAGTCGTTCGCCTTCGTGACAGGCGGGACAATGCGATGTGTCCCGCAGTCTTTCGGTACTCATCTGGCGGAAGGTCCCATCCCAGACGTCGACTATCGTCAAAGCGGCTTGCACCTTTTCCGCCTGCCCGGTCAGGATTTTCAGTGCTGATACTGACGCCAAAGAAGAGATGACATTTACAGCCGGACCAATCACCCCGGCGGTGTCGCAGGTTTCCGTCGCGCCTGGTTCGGGTGCAGTGTCCATCAGGCAGCGCAGGCAGCCTGTTTTGCCGGGGAAGATCGCCATCGTCTGGCCGTGACTGCCAATCACACCGGAGTAAATCCAGGGGAGACCGGTTTCATGCGCGGCATCGTTGATGAGAAAGCGAACCTCAAAATTGTCGGTGCCATCGAGTATCAGATCGACATCATCCACCAGACTGAGAATGTTAGTGTGGTCGATGTCGGCGACGTGTGGTTCGGTCTTCACTTCGCTGTTGATCCGAGCAAGTTTTTCAGTGGCAGCCACCGCTTTGGGAAGATGTGCCGCCACATCGTCTTCATCGAAGAGCGTCTGGCGTTGGAGGTTACTCATTTCGACGAAATCGCGATCAACAATACGGAGAAAGCCCACGCCGGCACGCGTCATGGTATCGGCGAGTACGGTTCCCAGGGCACCGCAACCGCACAACAGAACGCGAGATTCTCTCAGCTGTTTTTGACCGTTATCACCGATCCCTGCGAAGAGAATCTGTTTGGCATAGCGGTCGTTTCCGGGATGTTGGCGTTGTGCGTTCATGACATCATTGTAACACCCGTCCTCGTCAGGCAACCGATACGCTGCAAAAACGCCTGATCCACTTGCTTCTGTGCGGCGTGATGTTCGTTCATATCGTGGTTTATCGAATGCAACAGACGATCAATGCTTGAAATGCCGGCGACCGGTGAAGATCATCGCGATGCCGAATTCGTTACAGGCGGTGATGACATCTTCATCGCGGCGGGACCCCCCCGGTTGAATGACGGCGGTCACTCCCGCCCTGGCTGCTTCATCCACGCCATCGCGGAAGGGGAAGAAGGCATCGGACGCGAGAACAGAACCCTGAGAGCGTTCGCCCGCTTTGTGGGCAGCGATCATCGACGAATCCAGTCGGCTCATCTGCCCCGCACCGACGCCGATAATTCCGCCTCCCTTTGCCAGCACAATCGCGTTGGACTTCACATGTTTGCAGACTTTCCACGCGAACTTGAGGTCAGACAACTCAGCCGGTGCTGGCTGCCGGTCGGTGACAACGTTCCACTCGCCTTCGGGGTCCGGTTTCTCATCCCGGTCCTGCACCAGCAGTCCACCGGTCACCCGGCGGAACTCGGCTGATCGGGTAATGTCATCCGCTTCTCGTTCATCTCCAAATCCGGGGCAACGCAACAGTCGGACATTTGCCTTCCATTTTGGTTTGGTCGTCAGCATTTCAAAAGCAGCAGCATCGTAGCCGGGTGCAATGATGGCTTCGATGAAACGATTCGGTTCGCACAGCAACTCGGCTGTTGCAACATCGACCTCCCGATTGAAGCTGAGAATGGAACCGAACGCACTCACTGGATCTCCGGCGTATGCTTTCTCAAAAGCGGTTGCCAAATCATCAGCTGATCCACAGCCGCAGGGATTGTTATGCTTGATCACGACTGCAGCCGGTCGGTGAAATTCGCGGACGATATTCAGCGCGGCATCGAGATCGAGCAGATTGTTGTACGAGAGTTCCTTGCCGTGAAGTTGTTCCGCCGCTGCCAGCGTTGCCGGTCCCGGATTCTCTTCGACGAAGAAGGCGGCTCGTTGATGCGGATTCTCACCGTACCGCAAGCTTGACTTTCGTTCAAATGTGAGCGCGAGCCTTTCGGGAAAGGGACCGTTCCCTTCAGATGCGAACATAATCTCCGCCATGTAATCGGCAATGGCACGGTCATAGTTGGCCATCATCCTGAAAGCCACAGCCGCCAGTTCCCGGCGAAATGAATCACTCAAAGGCCCGTCGGCAAGATTTTCCAATACCCGATCATACTGTTCTGGTTGCGTTACGATGCCGATGCAGGTGTGGTTCTTCGCGGCCGACCGAACCATGCTCGGCCCGCCGATATCAATCTGCTCGATCGCTTCGGAAATGGTCACGCCGTCTCGCGCAATCGTCTCTTCAAACGGATACAGATTGACAACCACCAGCTCAAACGGCTCGATTCCATGTTGGGCAATCGCCGCGGCATCGGACTCAAGGTCGGGGCGTCCGAGAATTGCGCCGTGCACTTTGGGATGCAGCGTCTTGACCCGGCCATCCATGATTTCGGGAAACCGGGTGTACGACGAGACATCGATCACATCGACGCCCTGTTCTTTCAGAAATCGTTTGGTTCCCCCGGTCGAGAGGATTTCAAATCCCAGGCCGACCAGTTGCTGCACAAACGGTCCCAGGCCTTCTTTGTTGCTGACACTGACCAAAGCACGCCGTTTCTGGTTGTCCCTCATTGATGCTTCGCCTTCGTGTTCCGTTCTTGAGATGGTGGAGCCGATGGAGTTCCCCGCGTGAATGGCCGGGTCTCGCGGCGATCCTACCGGGCGACCGTGACGACGTCAAACGCTCGAAAATGCCACTCAGACAGGAACGAGGAATATGCAATTTCCCCATGCGGATCTGGCCGCCATGATACCATGATCACCACCTGTAGCGAATTCATTCTCGTGTTACCAGTCTCTGTGAAATCGCACAAATAAGCCGATTGCCAAATCAAATCACAAGCTGGGGGACTGGCGGTCTTCTGTGGCAATCAGTACGTTGATAGAGAGCGATCTTTCCGACCGACTATCATTTGCGAAATGAAATCTACCCGAGCCACCATGTTGCTGACCTACCGTTGCCCGATTTGTGGACTGACCAACCGTCAACGGATCGACGATGAGAATTCGACACTCGCTTGTGCGAACAGAGATTGGCAGCGTAACGTATCTCACGCTGGGGCCGACCAGCCGGCCAATTGCCAGATTTGCGGTTGCGGGGATCTGTGGCGGCAAAAGGATTTTCCACAACGTGTCGGCGTGATGTTCGTTGCCACTGGTGCCATTCTGAGTACGATCGCCTGGTATTATATGTATCCGCTGGTGGCCATTGGAGTGTTATTGTTCTTTGCGGCGATTGATCTGGTGCTGTATGTCGTGATGCCGGATGTGCTGGTCTGTTATCGTTGTGGTGGTCGGCATCGCCCCGCGAAAATTGACGACGACACCCCCCGATTCGATCTGGAAGTCAACGAACGGTATCGACAGGAGAAGATTCGTCTGGAAGAGTCGCTGAAAGCGGGTGGCGGCAGTGGATGAATATCAGCAACGGCTACATGAGGATCTCTCCGGGCTGCTTAACGGTGAAGTCGCCTTCGATCCGTTAGTGGTCGCCATGTATGCCAGCGATGCGAGTCTGTACGAAATTTCTCCGCTGGGGGTTGTTTATCCCAAAGATCATGATGATGTCGTTCAGTTGGCGAAATACGCCAGCGAAGTGAACTTGCCACTCATCCCGCGCGGGGCCGGTTCGGGAGTGGCCGGTGGCGCGATTGGTGAGGGTTTGATTGTCGACTGCTCGCGGCATCTTCGCGCCATCGAAGCAATCCACCAGACAACGGTCCGGGTTCAGGCGGGGGTTACACTGCAACAACTCAATACCGTGTTGCGCGAGTATGGGCGGTATTTTTCGCCCGATCCTGCCAATGCCAGTGTCACCACGGTGGGGGGAATGCTGGGAGTTGACGCCGCAGGCTCGCATGCCGTTCGCGTAGGGTCGATGCGCGATCACGTACTAAGCCTGCTAATGGTTTTGGGCAATGGCGAGTCGATCGAAGTCGGCGAAGAAGCGGTTGGATATGAATCGACCGTTCCCAACGACATGGAAGAAGCGATTCAACTGGCCCAGGAGGATTGGACCAGCCACAAGCAGATTCTGATCAGTAAACTGGCCAAGCTGCTGCGGGACAATACCGCATTGATCAACGAAAAACAGCCTCCCCTGCCACGGAATTGCAGTGGCTACTTGTTGCAGGGCGTACTGGTTCAGGATCGGCTTCAACTGAATCGCATGCTGGTGGGGTCGGAAGGAACTTTGGGCCTGTTCACCGCTGCCACGTTGCACACTTCTCCTTTGCCCGCGCATCGTGGTGTTGTGTTGATGCTGTTTGGCGGTCTGGAACCAGCATTGCATGCCGTGCAGACGATTGCCGAATACCAACCGAGTGCGTGTGACCTCCTGGACCGCCGACTGTTGAGTTTGGCACGGGAGGCAGACCGTCGGTTTGAACGCATCATTCCTTTGACGGCCGAAACCGCACTGATTGTCGAAATGACGGGACTCAGTGATAAACAGGTCCGACGGCAGATTCGGTCTGTTGTTGCGGCGGTGGAAGCGCAGTTTGACGCGACATCACAACGTTACGGCGGCGGCAGTGGGATGGTCGTCGCGGCGGAGGCATACGCTTTCGAAGATGTGGAATTCCTGTGGACGCTACCAACACGTGTTGTGCCACACCTCATTCGCTTACGTGGATCGAGCCGGGCGTTGCCTTTTGTTGAAGACATCGCGGTTGCGCCGGAAAACCTGCACGATGTTCTCAAGCAGGCCCAGAGGGTGTTGCAGAAATACGAAGTGACCGCTTCGCTGTACGCTCATGCCGCTTCGGGGCAGATTCATCTTCGCCCGTTCCTGCCGCTGCCGAAACCGGAAGATGGTTCGCGCATCGAGGCGATTGCCCGGGAACTGTATCAGATGGTTATTGCAGCCGGCGGGACCATCAGTGGGGAACATGGTGACGGGCTTTCGCGCACTGCATTTCTGCGAACTCAGTATGGCGATTTGTACCGGGTCTTTCGGCAGGTGAAGGATCTGTTCGATCCGCATAATATCATGAATCCGGGAAAAATCATCAGCGACAACCCACATCTCACCTCGCAGAATTTGCGACGATTTGAGAAGCCGCAGAAAGCCACCGGTCTCGATCCGGAACTTGTGGAATTGCAACTGCAATGGACTCCGGATCAGTTGGCTGATACGGCGTCGCGATGCAATGGTTGTGGCGTTTGCCGAACGACGGATACGGCATTGCGAATGTGTCCCTTTTTTCGTGAAGATGCTGTGGAAGAGGCGTCCCCGCGTTCCAAGGCGAATGTCGTACGGGCGCTGATGTCGGGTCGTATCGACCAGGATGAATTCACGTCCGAGTCAATGCGGCGGCTGGCGTCGCTCTGTTTCAACTGCAAGCAATGTGAGTTGGAATGTCCGTCGAATGTGAACATTCCGCAGATGATGATCGAAGCCAGGGCCGCCTATGTTGCATCCAACGGAATGTCCCGGGCCAACTGGATTCTCTCACGCGCTCATTCCTTTGGTGCCTTTGGCAGCATGATGTCGCTGGCAACCAACTGGGCGTTGCAAAGCCCGGTGATGCGATGGGGATTGCAAAATCTGTTCGGCATTTCGCGGCATCGCAAATTGCCCCGTTTTGCCCGGCGTTCGTTTTTGCGTACGATTCGTCGCGACCTGTACGACCGGCCGGCGCTGGATGCCAACCCACGACCGATTGTGTACTTCGTCGATCATTATGCCAACTATCACGACCCGGAACTGGCCCGCGCTTTTGTTTCCATCGCTCATCATAACGGAATTCCGGTCCATGTCCCGCGTGATCAGACCGGATCGGGTATGGCGATGATCTCCGCTGGCGATTTGACTGCTGCCAAAGAAGTGGCAGAAGAGAACGTGTCACTGTTGGTGGAACTGGCACGGGAACGATTTCCGATTGTTTGCACCGAACCAGCCGCGGCGCTCTGCCTGAAGTATGAATATCCGAATCTGATCGATCATCCTGATGTAAAAATGGTTGCCGACCAGGTAGTGGAAGCAGGACAATGGCTGCATGGTCTGCACCAGGAGCAGAAGCTGAGGACCGATTTTCAGCCGCTGAAACTGGATGTTGGCTATCACACCCCCTGCCATCTCAAAGCGTTGGGGACAACTCAACCGCTGAAAGAGCTGCTCGCTTTGATTCCCGAATTGCACCTCCATACAATTGAGAAGGGATGTTCCGGAATGGCTGGTGCGTTCGGTTTGACACGCGAACACTTTCGCACGTCGATCCGCATCGGCTGGCCGCTGATCAACCGCATGCGTTTACCCGATTTGGATGCGGGTGCGACGGAATGCAGCAGTTGCAAAATTCAGATGGAGCAGGGAACACCCACGCCGACGTTACATCCGCTGAAACTACTCGCGCTCGCATATGGAATCATGCCCGAGTTGCAGCGAAAACTGAAACCCTCTCGTGAGAAGCTGGTGGTAACATGACCGGTCAACCACAGGAGTTCAAAGTCTGTCTGTTCGCCCGTGCCAGAGAAGTTGTTGGTGCCGAATCGGTAACTCTGCATCTGACCGGCTCAGCCAGCATCACAACATTGCGTGAGGCACTGGTGGAACAGAATCCCGAACTGCAACCGATGGCAGACAATCTGTTGTTCGCCATTAATCAGGATTACGCTGCCAACGACACCGCAATTTCACCCGACAGCGAAATTGCCTGTTTCCCACCTGTTTCAGGTGGATAAGAGTGCATCACACTTCTTCGTGGCGCGATGGACGTTTTTCGGTACAAATACAGATCGCCGCGAGCGAGAAGTGTCACATGAAAAAGTAAACTGCTCAATTCCACGAACGAATCCCATGACTGACAGCCACATTGAACTGACACACGACGAAATCGACTATCCCGCGCTGACTGAACGGGCCCGGTCAACGAAGTCCGGCGCGGTCGTATTGTTTCTCGGCACAGTTCGGGAATTCACACACGGTCGACAGACGACATCGCTGGTTTACGAAGCCTACCCCGAAATGGCGCGGGCGAAACTGGCGGAACTGGATCAGGAGGCCCGCGACAAATGGCCGGTCGACAACCTGGCCATCGTCCACCGATTGGGACCATTGCAACCTGGTGATCTGGCGGTCGCGGTGGCAGTCAGTTGTCCGCATCGCAAGGACGCCTTCGAAGCCGGGCAATTTTTGATGGACCGTATCAAGGAGGTCGTTCCGATCTGGAAGCAGGAAAACTGGGCTGATGGTTCAACTGAATGGGTACATCCCGGTACGTAAGGTCAATTCACGATTGAAACGAAAATAAAAATCTTGTGAATAGGAGGATTGTGATTAACGATGTGAAAGTGAAGACGAGCGGCAACTGGCTGTGTGCTGGAAAAGCCGACAACATTGCTGCAGCTTTACGCGAAAACGCCTGGAACCTTCAACGCTTCTTTGGCAAACTCGGGAAAACAAACAATTGAGCCGCCCTGCCAGATTCTGCCAGCGAAGTGACGTGATCAACTTCATCGTGGTACAATGACGTTATGAACCAGCTTGTCGACTCCTTCCAACGCGTACATACGAATTTGCGGATCAGCGTGACTGATCGCTGCAACATTCGCTGCTTTTATTGCATGCCGGCGGAGAATGTCGTCTTCATGCAGAAGTCCCACCTGCTGACGTTCGAGGAAATCGAGCGGACAGTGCGAATCGCAGTCAGTTTGGGCGTGAACAAAATCCGCCTGACGGGTGGGGAACCGCTGGTTCGGCAGGATCTGCACAAACTCATTGGTAAACTGTCGCATATCGAGGGAATTCAAGACCTCGGCCTGACAACCAACGGCATTCTACTGGCGGAACAGGCCCGACAACTGCATGATGCCGGTTTGAGCCGATTGAATATCAGCCTGGATGCACTCGATCCGAAACTCTTTCGGGAAGTGACCCGACGGGATGGTTACGAAAACGTCATCGCCGGTATTGAGGCTGCCCAGCAGGTCGGTTTTGAGCGGATCAAAATCAACGCGGTTTCGGTCCGCAATTTGACCGAAAGCCAGATTGTTCCGTTCGGTCACTTTTCGCGTGAGTCGAACGTGGAAATCCGGTTTATTGAGTTCATGCCTTTGGATGCCGACAACGCCTGGGAACGGGAGAAAGTTCTTTTCGCGCATGAAATCATCAAGACGCTTTCTGAAGAAATTATGCCGCTGATTCCGACCGATGAGGATTCACCCGAATCTCCTGCGACTGGATTTCAATTCGCCGATGGCGTCGGCCGAATCGGTTTTATCTCGTCGGTCTCGCAACCGTTCTGCATGAGTTGCAATCGATTTCGCCTCACTGCCGATGGTAAACTCCGTAACTGTCTGTTCAGCCTGGAAGAGGCCGATATCAAATCTCTGCTGCGTGGCGACGGGACGGACGCCGAAATTCGGCAGGCGATGCTCGACAGCATCGCGGCGAAGAAGGAAGGACACGAAATCAACACCGCGCGGTTCATTCAACCCGACCGCCCCATGTATTCGATTGGCGGTTAGAACGTGTTACGTTCTTGTGTGTCGCGATGGACGTCGTTTGGCCTGCAAATGCAGTCTCCCACGAGCCCGGGACGTCACACGAAAAGGTAAACTGCTCCAATCTGTTCCAGCGATCTCAAGTCTTTTTCCATGACCGACCCGCAGCACATCTATCTCGATAACGCCGCCACCAGCTTTCCCAAGCCGGAATCGGTTTACGATGCGGTTGATCATTACCAGCGGGAACTCGGTGCCGCTGTTGGTCGGGGCAGCTCGAAAAAGTCGCTCGATGTGCAACGGGCGGTTGATCGTTGTCGTCAACAGGCAGCCGGGTTGCTCGGTGCGACATCACCGAAACAGATCCTTTTCACTTTCAACGGAACCGATAGCCTCAATATCGCGTTGCATGGCCTGCTTGAATCGGGCGATCATGTTGTTGCGTCTCAACTGGAACACAACTCGGTGCTGCGACCATTACGCGAACTGGAAAAACGCATCGGTATTGATGTGACAATCGTACAAGCCGACTCCGAAGGCCGCATCGCGCCCGAAGATGTTCGCGTGGCGATCAGATCAGAAACCAGACTGGTCACATTGATACATGCCTCCAACGTGATCGGCACAATTCAACCGATCAATGATATTGGTCAGATCGTACGCGAATCCGGGGCATTGTTTCTTGTCGACGCGGCTCAATCCGCCGGGCATTTACCAATTGACGTCGCCAATTCTCCAATCGACTTGCTCGCCTGCCCGGGACACAAAGGTCTGCTTGGCCCGCTGGGGACCGGTTTGCTTTTCATTCGCCCGGGTCTGGAAGAACAGATCAGGAGTTTCCGGCAGGGAGGCACCGGCAGCGTGAGTGAAGAGGAGCATCAACCTCACACCATGCCGGACAAGTTGGAATCCGGCAATCATAACGCACCCGGTCTCATTGGATTGGAAGTGGGATTGGATTGGATTGTTGATTGCGGAATCGATTCACTGCGCGAACACGAGATGCAGCTCACCACACGATTGCTCGACGGACTTCTGCAGCTTGACGGCTTACAGGTCTACGGCACGCGGAGTGCGGAAGAAAGCGTTGGCGTGGTAAGCGTCTCTTTACCTGATTTCGAACCGCAGGTACTCGCTGCATTACTGGAAGACAACTTCGCCATCCAAACTCGCGCTGGTCTGCATTGCGCGCCAGGTGCACACTGTTGCCTGGATACGTTCTCGTCAGGTGGGACTGTCCGATTCAGTCCGGGTCCCTTCACGAGGGAAGAGGAAATCGATGCTGCCGTTTTCGCAATGAGTGAATTGATGCGGGAACTGAAGTGATTTCATTCGGATTTGGTTTTATCGTGAGGCACTCGAGAAGAGTGATCAAAACAATGTGATCATTTCCCGCATGAGCCGGACATATGCTTTCGGGTCACACAGCGAGAGTCGGCTTGTTTGCCACTCGAACCGCGCGTAATCGCTCGTGTCATCATCCTGCCCAGGAATGAGGCATCAGATTCTGTGGGCGCGTTTGGCACACTCACTATCAAAATGCGCGGTATAGCGCGCTGAATCAGATCATGTACGGCAATCCTCAATGAGCGCAGGTTCCCGGACGATGGAACAGTCGAGTAAACCAACATGTCTCGCACGAACTCTCGTGTCCACAAGATGCGAAAAGGTAACGTGAGTCAGATTGGTGTTGCACATGGAGTCGGAATGGAGTGCGTTACCTGACATGATCGGAAGCGTCAAGGGAGACGTTTGTCACGCCGCCCCATCAAATTTACTGACAAGGAGGATATACCATGCGGAAATGGCTTTTCGTACCCCCAATGCTCTTTTTATCTCTGGCCCTTTTGCCTGCGGTCATGGCCGAAACACAATTGTCCGGCGATGCGTTAGCGGAAAACGTCGCGAATACGAACATCTCAGAAAACATCTTTGATCAGGCGCTCTTCCAACCGGAACAAGATAACCGTACCGTTCTCTGTTCCTGCGAAGCGTGTGACACGCCCTGTGGGGTCGGTTGCATTTGTGGTGACAATTGCCAGTACGATGGCGGCTGTGGTTGCCTGACGTCGAGATGCCCATTGAATGGGTTGATCAAACCGAGTGATCGTTGCTTTGACGATTTCATCAGCCCGATGATCAACTTCGTTCACTTTGAAGATCCTCGGACGGTCACAGAAATTCGTCCCATTTTCGTTCACCAGAACGTTCCCGGTCGACTGGGACCAGGTGCCATTCCCGCTGGTGGTTCGGTTCAACTCTATGCCATGCATTTTCGCGCGGCTTTGACCGATCGACTGAGTCTGGTGGGTGTCAAAGATGGGTACATCGTCGACAAAACCGGTGGCACTTTGGATAACTTGCTGGATGACGGCTGGGCAGCGGTCACTGCCGGATTGAAGTACAATCTGGTGCGGGATGTCTGCAAGGGCCGATTGGTGACGGTTGGAGCCAACTACGAACTTCCTGTTGGCTCGCAGCGTGCTTTGCAGGATGTTGGCGATGGCGAGTTCCACCTTTACATCACCCTCGGTCAACGCCTGCTTTGTGGCGATGCTCACTTTCTGACCAGCTTCGGGTACCGCGTGCCGGTAAATGACAACCTGCAGACGACCTCTGTGCATTGGTCAAACCACATCGACTTCCGCCTGACTGAAAAGACCTACATCTTCACGGAAGTTGCCTGGTGGCACTGGACGGATGACGCAACCAACGGAACGGCACTTGGTGTCGCAGGTCAGGATCTGTTCAACCTTTCGGCGAGCAACGTCGCAGGCAATGATCTTGTGACACAAAGCGTTGGCGTCAAATTCAAGCCTTGCCGCTCGACGGAAATCGGTATTGCCTACGAATTCCCGCTGACCGACTTCGAGGACATTATTGAAGATCGATTCATAGTCGACCTGATCTTCAGATATTGATGCATCAGTGACCGTCAGCACGTGCCAACCGTGCGACTCGTCAAAATCAAGCAAGAAATTTTGACAGGATGACAAGATTTACAGGATCATTCTTTCCTGTCGATCCTGTAATCCTGTCTGTCTCTTTTTTCCTCTTTCGTGTGTTTTGTGTATTTCGTGGTGAAAAACACATTCGCAAAAACCATGTTTTGCGCCATGAACAATTGCTCTGTTCGGAACGTGGATTTATTGAACAGGCGATACAGAAAGCTAACGACGCGGGATTGGTCCTTGTGGATTGGGGATGCTGTCGCGGCCCCACTCGCCGAGTTCCACCTCCGCATCGACCTCAATGGAGCCCCGGCGAACCTTTACCTTGACTTTTTCGCCCGGATCTTTTTCCGCAATCAGTTCGATCAGACGATCAAACGTCGGCACCTCTTTCCCGCCGAACGATGTGATGACGTCGTACTGTTGCAATCCCCCCTGATGCGCAGCCGAACCCGGTTTCACGATGGTAATCTGACATCCACCGGCGCTTGGTGTGGCCCCAATGCCCAGACAGGCCATCCCCCGCTCCTGCAGTTTCATCATTGGCAAGGCCCGTACCAGTTCGTCCCGCGCCACCTTACTGATGGGCGAGAACCTGGCACTGCTGGTGAGGTAGATCATCGGCAATTGCGACAGCCGCTTGATGTATTTCACACCCTCGTCACCACCTTTCCACTGCCGCCCAAGCAGAATGTAGCTGACATATTGCCCGGTTCGAGGCATGTTCGGCTGCACGGGATTGATGTACGTATTGGTGCTGTAGGTAACGATGCCGCCCAGTTCTTCAATCCGCTTTAACGCTCGACCTTCGCGGATCCTGTAATGCGATCCGACAAAAGACGACGTGCGTGAGACAACCGAAGGGTCTTTAGAATTCAATAGTTGATCAATCACATCTTCGATGTCGTCCTGCATCGACTTGTCGTCGGTGGCGTACCAGCCGGCAATGATGCCCAACGTTCGCACCGAGACCTCCAGTTCTTTCGATTCGACTGCCTTCGCCACATAGGGCAAAGCTGGTCGACCGATTTTTGCCAATTGAACGGTGGCGGCTTCGCGTACGGTGTAAACGTTACTGTCCAGTTCCGCGATCAATTTTGCTATCTCGGATTCGGAGAATCTCTTCGGCGTCTGGGACGCTTTTGTTTCAGTCGATTTCGCAACAGTCGCGGTATTCACAGAATTCTCATCGGTCGCTGGATTCGGTGCGATATTGGAATCGACATCATTCGGAGATGACGCATTGTCGCGGGAAGCCGGTTCCGACTCCTCTGCAATGGCCTGGGCAAGCGATGCGAGCCAGAAAGTGGTGGTAAGCGTCAGGATAAAACGTGTCACGCGTTGACCTCAGTTTTTCGACAAATTGAAAGGATCAATCGCAGGCTTTAATGATCCTGCGATATGGATCATTCCGACTTTGGATTTTCATATTCGCGTAGAAGTTCCCGGCAATCGAATTTGACCTGCAATCACCAGTGAAGCTATCTATTGAGAACGATTTATTTTTGCAGATTCTCCCTGCTCGGACTACTCCGAAAATCATTAACAGGAGAACAACGAGGTCTGGTTCTTTTTTGAGAATCCCAGTTTCCTCCCCGACGTAGGGTCAACCTGTCGAAGTGACGACGACAAGTTGCGGTAACCTTTTATACCATTTCAAGTTGCTGCCGCATCCAGCCAGGTCGGTCGGTCGTAATCCCGTTTGCTCCCGCCCTTTGAAGCATCCGAGCTTCATCTGGATCGTTGATCGTCCACATGTAGTATTCCAGACCGGCTTGTCTGACACTTTGGACGAGCCGTTCATTCACAATCGGCGCTCGGCCGAGATCGAGCCCGTCGAATCCGGCATCCAATGCCCGCTCAATCAGTTTTTCAATGGATGGTTCCCACTCGTCGGTTTCCAGGTTTTGCTGGAAACCATTCACCCAGTAAGTATCCCATTCCGGCAAAGTCTGTTTGATTTTTTGCAGGGTCTCGAATGGAAAACCGATGAACGCCGTCGCCTCTGGTGGCGTGCCGGAGTTGTGCATTACGCTCGTCAGCGGTTCGACGATTTCATCCCCCACCTTCACTTCCACCAACAGTCGTTTTCCATGCGGAACAAAGTTTAACAGGTCAGCCAGTGTCGGCACGCGTTGTCCTGCAAACGCCTCATCCTTCCAGGAGCCAACATCGAGTTGCTTCAGCTCTTCCAGCGTTCGCCCGGAAACGGTCCCCTCGACACCAGCCAGTCGGGTCGTTTCCTCATCGTGAATGGCGACGATTTCTCCATCGGATGTCAGTCGCACATCGATTTCAACCGCATCGGCCTGTTGATGCCAGGCGAGGTCGATCGCGGCCAGAGTGTTTTCCGGGGCATCGTAAGATGCACCGCGATGAGCAATGATTTCCATTTTCCACTTCCTGAATTCCGGCTGCAGGGATATCCGACTTTCACCGAATTGTCGGTGATCTTCGCCGAAGTGCAAATGGCATTATGTCGACATTTCACAATTGCCGCCCTTTTCCCCCCGCAACTTTGCCCCTATTCTGTTTGTTGATCTCCCGGATATTTCCTCTTGAAGCGGAAGCCATGCTTAAATTCGCAATTCGCAATCTGTTCAGTCGGCCTGTGCGCTCGATTCTCGCGCTGCTGGGGCTGACGGTGGCGATTGCGGGAATGGTTGGACTGTTTTCGGTGGCAGAAGGTCTCGACTCGATGGTCAACACGACCTTTGGTCGAATTCCCGGACTCCTCGCGATGCAACCCGGTGCTCCGGTCCCGTTGTTTTCCTCATTGCCTGCGGAATGGGGCGAGGAAATCGAAGAGATCGAGGGGGTTTCGGTCGTAAATCCGAACATCTGGCAACGGGTGAATCTGATCAACAACGAGATGGTTGTCTCGCCCCCTCGTTTTTTGTTCGGAGCTGACATTTCGTCACGACTGGCTCTCAAAGCCGATGTCTATCGCGATGACATGATCGCCGGTCGTTATCTCACGCTGAAAGACCAAGGTACACGGAACGTCGTGATTAGTAAGCCGATCGCCAATGAATTCAATCTGGAACCGGGCGACATATTTAACGTGAATGGCTACGATCTGACGGTGGTCGGCATCTACTTCTGTGAATCTCTGTTGCTGGATGTGGCGATCATTCTCGACATTGATGAGATTCGCAGTATCTCACGGTTTGGACCGGACCTCGTTTCGAGCTTTTACGTTGAAACGACGAAGGAATTTGACGATGAGGAAATGATCGACCGCATTCAACGGGTTTTTGTCGGTCGCGATCTGCCCGCCGTGAAATTCTCATCTCAGAATATCGACGCCAATCCGATTCAGACTGTGGCGAACTTTTTTGACCGCGCGTTGAAGTCATTCGGTTCTGACAATGGGAAAAATGGTGGCGAACCTGAAGACCGACCCATCAACGAGAATAACTCACACCCCAACGAAGCCAATGGAAAGGCGACCGATTCCGAAAAAACATCAACGTCCGAATCAAGCGGAATGAGTCAGCCGGACGCGATCAACGATGAAGAGTTTTTCCCACTGGAAGTCCGCAACGCCAACGACTGGGCCAAACGGTTTACCCGGTTCAGCCGCGACCTCAACATTTTTCTGGCAGTTTTGACGGGCATCGGTGTGACGATCGCCGTGCTGAGCATCGTCAACACCATGTTGATGAGTGTCTCTGAAAGGATCGTCGAATTCGGTATTCTCAAAGCGAACGGCTGGACAAAAACCGACGTGTTGAAACTGGTGACCTTTGAAAGCTCATTGCTTGGCCTGGCAGGTGGAGTGCTTGGTTGTCTGTTCGGTTTTCTGGCAACGCAATTCTTCAACCATTATTTTCCGACACGAGCACAGTTGTACGCCAGTCCTGAACTTTTGGCATTCAGTCTCGCATTCAGCATTCTGGTCGGCGTGATTGGCGGCTTATACCCAGCCGTCTGGGCCATGCGGATGATGCCGATGGATGCGATACGCCGGGGTTAAACTGGTTAGAGCGTATTACACCTTCTGTGCCGCGATGGACGTCGTTGGACCTGTAAACACAGGCTCCCACGAGCCAGAGACGTCACACCAGACAGTAAACGGCTATAGAAAAAGCAACGTCAAAGCATGATCAGGATTCAGAACATCAGGAAGGTTTATCAACGTGGCGATTCCGAAGTGCATGCGCTGCGTGGTGTGACGTGTGAAGTCGCGGAGAACTCTTTCAATTTTGTGGTCGGACCTTCGGGAAGCGGCAAGAGTTCTTTGCTGTACCTGATTGGTGCACTCGACCAGCCGACAAGTGGTGATGTTCAGATTCATGATCGGTCTCTGTCCCAGTTCTCCAATAAACAACGGGACGAATTCCGCAGGAATCAGATCGGTTTCGTCTTTCAGAGTTTCAATCTTCTTCGCAATCTGACTGCGTTGGATAATGTCCTTGTCCCCTACATGCCGGTTGGTATCTCGTCAGAGTTGCGGCGCCGCGCGCAGGAGTTGCTGGATCGTGTCGGGCTGAAAGACCGCATGACACATCGACCGAATCATCTTTCCGGGGGCGAACAGCAACGCGTGGCCATCGCACGGGCTTTGCTCAAACAGCCACAGATGGTTCTGGCGGATGAACCGACGGGTGAACTCGACAGCGCGACCGGAGCCGAAGTGTTTGGCTACCTGCGTGATCTTCATGCCGAGCAGAGCACAACCGTGATTGTCGTCACACACGATGAACGTTACATCCGCGACACCGACCGGGTGATTGCCTTACGCGATGGCAAACTGGCGGTGTGAGAGTAGCGTCAGAGGTTCGAGAACTCGACACGATTGTCGAACGGGACTGCGCCATTTTTGAGAATAACCTGCCAAACGTGAGGCCGTCCGTCGACGGTAACAATAATCTCGGCTGCCGTATTCGCCGCAATCTCACACGGCTCCCGAAAGACACAGAAATCCGGACCAACGCTTGCCAGTGTATGATCCCTGTGGTTTACTCTCAAAAGAGCGCAAACATCAGCCGAGTAACTCGGGCGGAGGGAATTGTCTGAAGTCATGAAATGCGATCGTGGGAAGCGGAACGACACGAGATGTTTGGCGAGAACTGGCTAAAAGTCCGCGCGATGATGGCAGAATTACGTTCACACGGCATCTGCCTGAACGACGTCAAACCGGGTAATGTGACCATTCATTAATGGAACCGCCAGGAATCACGCCCGGTTCCACGGAAACGGGATCACCTCATCAATCGACTCGGCTCCGGCCAGCAGCATGATCAACCGATCCACGCCCAATGCCACGCCCGCGCATTCCGGCAATCCGTGTCGCATGGCGGTGAGCAATCTTTTTGGCAAAGGTAACTCCGGCAGGCCTTCGAACGAGCGGATCGCGTTCTGCTCTGCAAATCGTCGTTCCAGTTCAACGGTGTCGGTCAGCTCATTGTAGCCGTTGCAGATTTCCACGCCGTCAACATACAGCTCGAATCGCTCTGCGACATCCGGCTCTCGATTTTTCCCTTTGCAAATTTTCGCCAGAGCCGCCTGCGATGCAGGATAATCGTAAAGGAACAGCACTCCCTGTTTTGCCATTTCCGGCTCGACCAGTTCGGCCAACAACAGATTCAGCCAGCGGTCTTTTTCGCCGGGCGAATTCTGGATTTTCCGCATCGATTCGGGAATCGGAACTTTTCTCGCGTTCGCCAGGTCCTTTAACCCGGCGGCACAAAGGTGCAGGACTTTTGTCCCGGCAAACTGTTCGAAGGCTTCGTCGTAACGAAGCCGGTCAAAAGACGCGCCTGATTTAAGCCTGCGATCTCCCATCGTCGTGATCTGTCGCAACAGTTGTTCAACGAATGCAATTTGATCGAGATGCGTATCACCCGGTTTGTACCATTCCAGCATGGTGTATTCGGGGTTATGCAGTCTGCCTGATTCTCCGGTTCGCATCACACGGGAAAGTTGAAAAATCGGACCCGCCCCCGCTGCCAACAGCCGCTTCATGTGCGCTTCGGGCGAGGTTTGCAGATATCGAGGGGAATCCCGTTTGCCTTCAAGAAGGTATGGTTCCAGCCACGCATCGACAACGATTTCCTGCGAAAGCACGGGCGTTTCGACTTCGAGAAAACCTTCCATCCTGAAGTACGTGCGAATTCTCTCCACCACATCGGCGCGAAAGCGTAACATTTCCACGGAACAAGTGGGTCGAAAGTCCTGGGGAAATGGGTCGATGTTCATACTCGCAACATCATACCGGGCAGCTTACGAACGTTCTACGCGGCGCGATGCTGTTTCGGCTTGAGTTGATCGGCAATCGTCACGATCTCTGCCTGTGTGGTCGCTTCGGTCGATTCCTCTTTGATCACCCGGTTCGAGTAGACCAGTCGGAGGAATTCCGGGAACAGGTTCCATTCTCGTGGCTGACGATTCCAAACCATCGCCACACTGTGGAAAAAGCTCATCTCAAATTTCGCAGCGGCGAGATCCTGAAGCGTCTGCAGCGGATCAACATCACTCGGCTCCCAGGGACGCGGGCAAAGTCCGTAGGCAGGGCTTTCATTTTCCCGCCCACTGCCGGGGATGTCGTAAATGACCGCGAGTTCTCCTGTCGTGTCAAATTTGGTGGGAAAGGCGCGGCAGGCACCGGGGCGGGAGTCGTAAATGCCACATTGCCCGATGCCGAGAGGGTGTTCTTCGTCCGGCTGGGATTCGACCAAAAAGCGACACTTTGTGGTTGTCGGGAACACCTCACTCTGGACGTGTGCCAGACAAATGACATAAGGCATGCCGGGTTCATCGGAGAAGTGAAACTGAGGTGCGTATTTCTGAGCAATCTGACTATGCGGATCGGCCCACCGGCAGGCGAAATCCCAGAATTCCAGGCCAAGATCCCGCTCGATGCGAAGAATGTCAGCACCGGTTGTTGGGACGGCGAAAGATCGGCAACACCCCGCGTGACAATTCTGGCAGACATTCATAAAGGTCGAATCCATTCGTTATTGATCATGCAGAAAAGATGTAACCGATTACCACTTCCAGATTTAAGGTTTCAACTCGAAACCCGCGCACATATCATTACTATCGAAACAACCGGGTGTCGAAATCCAGTCGAAAGCGGGCGACCATGCAAACCTTGACGATACCGGGCGATGAGTCGTCGCAAAGACCTGGCCATTCCTGTCGTGTGTGTCGGAAAATGGATTTTCGGCGGTCTTTGCAATCAGCAGGAAGTGGCCGGCAAGAATAACAGTGAAACATGAGGTGACGGACTTTCATCATTATCATTGGTTGAGAGGGAAAGATTCGACGGCAATGTCTGTCCACCCGGATGATTCGCGCCCCACGAGTTGTTATAATTTTTTCGGACTGATTTCCCTCTGTTCCCCCGGCAACAACGAGCTTGAACACTCCCATGAAAGTCGGACTGTTTGTCCCGTGCTATATCGACCAACTCTACCCGGACGTTGGTCTGGCAACTGTCAATGTCCTCGAACGCTTCGGTATGGAAGTCGACTTTCCTGCAACACAAACCTGTTGTGGGCAGCCGATGGCCAACACCGGCTGCAACGACGATGCCCGCCCGCTGGCTCAAAAGTTCTTCAAGGTTTTCCACTTGTACGATCATGTCGTTTGTCCGTCGGGAAGTTGCGTGGCAATGGTACGGCAGCATTACACGCATTACACGCATGGCAACGCAGAGTTTGAAAGCCTGACACAGCGCACTTTTGAATTGTGCGAATTTCTGGCCGATGTTCTGAAGGTCGAGAAAATTCACGGCACATTTTCGCATCGCGTCGGTCTGCATCAAAGTTGTCACGGGTTACGTGAATTGCGACTGGCACGATCCAGCGAAACAGTCGGCAATTCCTACAGCAAAGTGCGACAGCTTTTGGAATCGATCGAGGCGATCAAACTTTCGGATTTGCAACGAACGGATGAGTGTTGCGGATTTGGGGGAACGTTTGCCATCAACGAAGAAAGCGTTTCCTGCATGATGGGTCAGGACCGCGTGGCGGATCACGAACAGGCCGGCACCGAAGTGTTGACCGCCGTCGACATGTCCTGCCTGATGCATCTGGATGGTTTCATCCGTCGGCAGGACAAGCCGATTCGTGTCATGCACGTCGCTGAGATCTTCGATGCAGCTCTGTCAAGTTGTTCGGAAGCCGATACTGTCCGATCTGAAGATGCTTTGACTGCGACGGAAAGGACGTCATGAATCACGCGACACAGGCGACGGCATTTGTCGCCAACGATGAGCGTGCACACTGGCACGACAGCGCACTCTGGTTTGTTCGCTCCAAACGGGATAAGTGCGCACATGCCCTGCCGGAATGGGAAGACCTGCGCGCGGCGGCTTCGGAAGTCAAAATGCACACGATTTCGCGGCTCGCGAAATACCTTGAGCAGTTCGAGGTCAACGCAAAAAAACTGGGTGTGCATGTGCATTGGGCAAAAGATGGAGCGGAACACAACAAAATTGTACATGGCATTTTGCAAAAGCACGACGTTAAAAAGGTGGTGAAGAGCAAGTCAATGCTGACCGAAGAATGCCACCTGAATCCCTGTTTGGAGAAACATGGGTACGAAGTGGTCGACACTGATTTGGGTGAACGGATTGTCCAGCTTCGGGAAGAACCGCCAAGTCACATCGTTTTGCCAGCCATCCATCTCAAAAAGCAGGATGTCAGCACACTTTTTGAAAAACACCTGGGAACGGAAGCTGGCAATAATGATCCACAATATCTGACGGAAGCGGCAAGAGGACATCTGCGGGATAAGTTTCTGGGTGCCGATGCCGGGATTACCGGCGTCAACTTCGCCATCGCCGAGACTGGTGGCTTTGTCGTCTGCACGAACGAAGGAAACGCGGACCTTGGCGTATCGTTGCCGAAACTGCATATTGCCTGCATGGGAATCGAGAAGCTGATTCCTCGTGCGAGCGATCTGAGTCTCTTTTTGCGACTGCTGGCACGCTCTGCAACCGGGCAACCGATCACAACGTACTCTTCGCACTTTCATGGTCCCATTGCCGGTGGAGAGTTACACATCGTGCTGGTCGACAACGGTCGGACCGAAATTCTGGGCCGTGAGGAATTCCGCCGTTCGCTTAACTGCATTCGCTGTGGCGCGTGCATGAATACCTGCCCCGTTTATCGTCGCAGCGGCGGGCATAGTTACGAAACCACCGTTCCCGGGCCGATTGGTTCCATTCTTGCACCGGCCCGCGATGCGAATGAGTTCTATTCGCTCCCGTATGCCTGCAGTTTGTGTGGCTCCTGTACCGACGTCTGCCCGGTGAAGATCGACTTGCATAACCAGTTGCTGACGATGCGTGGCAAAATCGCGGAGAAAAAAATACTACCCTGGTCGAAGCGCATCCAAATGCGGCTGACGAGTAGCGTGATGAAGCGAACCTGGCTGTTTCGCTGGGCCGGTGGTATAGCTCGCTGGATTATGCCGAAGTTACCCCGATTTCTCGTTTACAATCGCTTCAATCCCTGGGGTAAACAGCGCGAGATGCCACCTTTCCCGAAAAAGAGTTTCCGCCAACTGTATGCCGACCGAAAACGTAATCGTCAGGAAGATAAGCCCAAATGAGCAGCCGGAATGACATTTTGCAGGCCATTCGTGACCAGGCGATACCAGAACGTCCCCTGCCGTCGGTCGATATCGATGCGATCATCTTCGACGACCCGATCACACAATTTCAGACCGTGCTGGAATCAGTCGGTGGCCAATTGATTCAGGTCGAAAGCCACGCAGAAGTCACGTCTCATTTGACGGGCTTTCCACCTTACCGGAATGCACAACAGGTTTGCTGTGCCGTTGCCGGGTTGGACAACCTTCCGGACGGCCCGAACTTCGTCCAACTCGATGCGATCGATGATCCACACGACTTGAAAGCGATTGATTACGCGATTCTTCCCGGACATTTTGCCGTCGCGGAAAATGCGGCGATCTGGGTGACGGATGAAGCAGTCGCTCATCGTGCGATCTATTTTCTGACGCAGCATCTGGCGATTATCGTACCTGCTGGCGAAATTGTGAACAACATGCACGAAGCTTATCGAAAGCTCGCAACCAAGGGTGGCCTCGATCAGCACTTCGGTGCGTTTATATCCGGCCCCTCGAAGACAGCCGACATCGAGCAGTCGCTTGTGATCGGCGCACACGGTGCACGCTCGCTGTCGGTTTTCTTCGTCCAGTCACAGGCAATGTGAGAGCCATGCTCTCGTTCGCGTAAGTGGCTTTTCCGAAGAGAAGGTTTCGACATGGAGAGATTAAAGCAGGGCTGCTCATCATCGCAACGACATCAATAGACACATCACCGCTTGCCTCCGCTGCACTCCACTCAGGGTGTCACCTGTTCCCGAAAAACTTTCCATCATTCCTGCGCGGCGTGAAATCCAATGTGGGGGAATCCAGATGAAAGAGTGGGTTCTCCTCAGCCCCATCCTCAATGATTCCCTCTTGCTGCATATGCCGAAGAGCATCTTTCCTCGCTAAAGCACACTTTGCTGCTCCCTTCCCCGGCGTACAACTATTATGCACCAGTACGCCGGTGTTGCCAACGTAGAACACGTGCTGGCCTTCGACTTCAATGTTGTAGACCTTCTCCGGGCCTGCTCGCGGGACAATGTTCGTGATGCGGGTCGTGCGGCCATTCTCCAGTCGCAACTGCTCGCCGACTTTCAACTCGCCCGCTGGGACAAAGGCATTGCGGTCTGCGCTGCGGAACGGGTGCGTTGTCGTCGTGCCGATCGGCTTCTCTTCACCCTCGACCGAAACATCGATCACATCGGTCGCG
>JANQSH010000008.1 GCA_028284145.1 Planctomycetaceae bacterium
ATTGCCAGGAGTTCTTGCGACGAATTTCGGAGGTCAGTCCGCGAACATAAGTTTGTGCCCGTTGCCAGGCTTCCGTTCGAGCAAACAAGGGAGCCATCAGTTCTGCCACCCGGTCCAGTTCCCGTTGCAATGCCTGAGCAGAAACGGTACTTGTTGTTCGATCCATCGCTCAATCCCCTCCTTGATGACGGAACGAAAGATAGAAAAATCGAATCTACAACTGTAGTACCTAAGCCAACGCGAAAAGAGATTCTTGCTCTGTACGAGGAAGGGGTGACGACGTCGGAGATCTCAACAAGGTTTCAGATCTCTCCAGCTTGGGCGCGGCGTGTCAAACAGGAGTTTCGTGACCAGGGCAAGACATGCAATGCCACGACCCGCAATCGAAAGACGAAGTGGGATGGCGAAGAGATCAAACGACTGGTCGCCGAGCAACCGGACATGACTTTACAGGAACTCAAAGAGAAACTGGGAACGGACCTGGAACTCTCGACCCTCTGCCGTGCATTGAAGAAGCTGCAGTTGACGTTGAAAAAAAAGTTCTGACCGCATCCGAACAGGACCGTGAAGATGTTGCGGTCATGCGTGCCCAATGGCGGTTGAAACAGCCGCAGTTCGATCCGGAACATCTGGTTTTTATCGACGAAACATGGGCCAGGACGAACATGACTCGCCCTCGTGGCCGCTCATTGAAAGGGACACGTTTGACAGCGCGTGTTCCGCATGGCCACTGGAAGACGACGACCTTCCTGGCTGCCTTGCGATCCTCTGGTTTGACGGCGCCCTTGGTAGTCGACGGCGCCATCAATGGTGATCTCTTCCTGGCCTACGTCGAGCAGCAGTTGGTACCGACACTGCAGCCAGGCGACATCGTGATCATGGACAATCTGTCGAGCCCCAAGAGAGCGGGTGTACAAGAAGCCATCGAAGCCGCAGGCGCGAAGCTGGTGTACCTGCCGCCCTACAGTCCCGATCTGAATCCGATCGAAAACGCATTCGCCAAGTTCAAGTGGCTGCTGAACAGCACCGCCAACCGAACTGTCGAAGCACTGTGGGAGACATGTGGCACGCTGATTGATGCCTTCACGGAAACCGAATGCCGAAACGACTTCCGACACTGTGGATACCGCTACGGTTAAATACAATTCGCTCTAGTTTCTCTGACATAAGTCTGACAAATGGTGGATCGCAATGATTCAGGAACGGTCGCAGCTTCGCAGTGGCTGAGCGGGATTCGGGAGTTGCATTACTGGATCGAAAGTTACAACAACGAGCGACCACATAGCGGAAGATACTGCTACGTCGCTATGCGGGCGGTGGTTCTGTAGTTGGATACAGAATATCGAGTAACTTCCAAACTGGAATGCGAAAGTCGGACGGACTCAGTTCGTGCCCGTACAATCGTTTGCAACGATCGTTGAATTCGGCATCGTCGCCAGCGTGTATATCGTAAAGGCAAGCGTCATCGGACACGAAGAACGGTTGTTCATCTTCGTCGAACATGCGTTCCAAAAACTCGTTCAGTTGGTCTTTGCGCTTGCCTAGTTCGTCAGTTTCGCCGAGGTGGTATTCGTTCTCGTTCATTTCAGCGGTGTGAACCCTCCGTTGTCGAGCAGATTACGAATGTTCCGCTCTTTGATTCGCCCAATCGAAATGATCTTGAACTCATCTCGCGCTACACTGATTCGGACAAGTTTGCCTTCAACTTCCTGAACGATGTTGATGTTTCCAGTTCGCGAGTCGAAGGACCGCCTCGCCGCCTTGTTATTGACCAGATCATTCAAGCGCTGCGGCGTAATCTTGCCTGCGAGTTCGCCGAGTCTCGGATCGGAAAGCTGATCGACAGCGCGGGGATGCTCCCTCCACCACCAACACGTACTACAACGATGGCAGCCTCAAAACAACAGAAGATGGCGAAGGAAACGTCACGAAGTACGAATACGACCTGCTGGGCAACCTGATCAGGGTCTTCCAGGTCATCGGCACCAGTGATGTCCTGCTGGTCACGCACGAACACGATCCCGCCGGAAACCGCACGAAAACCACCTATGCCGATGGCACGTCCGATAACTGGACGTACGACGGCCTGAATCGCGTCACGCTGCATGAGAAGAAGGACACGGCTGCCAACGGTTATGCCGTTCTCAGCAGCGAATCGACCACTTACGATCTCGCAGGCCGAATGACAGGCCGGAACACCAACGGCGAGATCGTGGCTTACGAGTATGACGGACACGGAAACCAGACGAAATTCACCAATGAACTGGGCGAAACCCGCTACGAATACGACGCTCTCTCCCGACTGGTCAA
>JANQSH010000172.1 GCA_028284145.1 Planctomycetaceae bacterium
TCGTCGCTCGGCTACCTCACTCCAGTCGAGTTTGAATCCCAATAACCATTGTGCCGATTTAAGGAGTTAGACTGTCCACAAAACATGAAGCACCCCATCGATCCTCGGGATTGAAGAAGAACTCCGTAGTAAACTGATCCCCGGTTTGCCAGACATCCTCGGCCGTATCGACCTGATCACGGAAACCGACAGCGACCTCACTATCACCGACCTGAAGACAGCTCGCACGCGATGGTCGGCAGAGCAAGCTGAACGATCGGGTGAGCAGTTGATGTTGTATGCGTCACTGGCCAAGGACCTCGTGCCGGGCAAGGCGATCCGACTGGAGTTCGCAGTTGTCACTAAGAACGCGAAGCCGGTCGTTGAAACGCTGCCAGTCACATTCAATTTGACTCGCATCGAACGAACCAAAGCCGTGATGCGGCGCGTATGGCATTCTATTCAGGACGGGAATTTCTATCCCGCACCCTCACCAATGTCCTGTCCAAGCTGCCCGTTTCGCGGCCCATGCGACGCATGGCAGGGATGACACGTCAACACAATACTCGCACCACAGGAGACACCCTTTGGAAAACTTACTCGGTATTGCCATCGTAGGAGCCGCCATCTTCTACGCGCACCGTCTCGGCAAGCAGCAAGGCAGCCGTGGAGCTTTCCGTGCCGGCATGCGGCGAGGTCGCGCCCTCGGAAAACGACGATCCTGATCACTCACAAATCAAAAGAAGCTGCCGTCGCCGTCCGGGCTTGCTCGGGCGGTGGCGAGCTTTCTTTTTTAACCATTGAAGGGAACGGATAATTATTGTGCCTTCGGTGGAATCGCGATTGCTGAAGCAGACCACTGTTTTCCACTGATCATGTCCGCCCAGTTGTACACCGCCAAGTTTACTTTGACTGTCTTCGATTCCCCAGCTTCAAGCCAGACGTCTTCTGTTCCTTCCAGCATAGACTCGTACTTCGTTTCGTATTTCACGGGCGGCGGGGCGAGTTTCGTAGTGAATGTCTCCCTCAGTGACTTCTCGATACCCGACTCGCTACGTTTGGCCTCAAGGGACTGAGTGTATGAGCGGAGCTCAATACGAACTCGACCTGCAACCCCGTCGTTCCGTACTTGTACATCAACTGTGTGCGGCGACAGTAAATTGAATGACAATTCCTTGCTGACGATCACTGGCTTGGGGACCGTTTTCGTTTCAACAGCAGAGTTCCACCCCATCAACCACGCCGCCGCCGAATACACCAGGTAGAGCACAAGAATCATGGCAGCCAGCACGCCAGCTAGCAGAAGGAGAGTCTGCCGCCACGTGAGTTCAACGGGATCGGTGGATGCGGTCGTAGATTCGATTTCCTGTGTCATTGTCTGTCCCGATACGAAAAGAGGAGCGCCGAACCAGGTCGCTCCTCCAACCCCCGCCAAGGGGCGTACAGACCAACACCGGCCGACGCTCCCGTTCGCAACGGGAGCGCGGTCCAAGTGCTGTGTCTGTAATCTCAAGAGCCATCAGGCTCAGGTTGGCGGTTTTGGAGGAGACAACAGCTTGCCGCTCTCGCGACAATCAAATTTACCGGGTGTCAAACCCGAATTGTGGACGTGCAGATTCCTCGGTTACTTTTTTGTTCTCGGCCAACTACCCGATGCAACCGGCCTGATTTGTCTATCTCAATTCTATCGCTGAAGGTTGAAACTCTCAATCTGAGAGTCAATTCAGCACATCGCGCGGGCCTCCTTTACCCTTATGCGAAACGTGGGCGAGCGGTTTCCTTCCAGACGCGAACTGACCCTGCCCTTATTTCGACTGGCAACCCTGCCATTGTGCGCTGGCGGAATCCGGCAATTCTCCACGAGTTTGCACGAGATTTACGATGAAACGACGAACCTATTTCGATGGGCATTTCGACGGCCGGGCGGCTTATTATCTTGGGGTGACATCGGCGTTCCCGTCACCAGTTCGTCCAGAGTTCAAATGCTTCCGGGACACCGCAACGTAGTGATTTCGCCTCGGTGGTGTCGCGAGCCCAACAGAAACGCGATTTTCTGGCCTACTTTGTTAGATGGGCCGTCACGAAAACAAACAAAGGATTGCATAAGCAACTACCAAACAGCGGCTTACAAAAACACGGAGTCAAATCCAATGTACTCAATTCGCTGTGAGAGCTCTCACAGCGAGATGAACCAGACTGCAATCCGGTTCACATTTCGCTGTTTCGTCGGGCCGGAGGTGGTGCAGCACGACGTTCGGAGCGTTTTTAGCGCGAGAAAAGCGAAAATCTCGCGCTGCCCAGAGGAGGTTTTTCTACAGCATGGCTTCGCGGGGCATTGTCAAACACCACATCGGGCCAACATCAAAGATCAATCAGGCTCAACTGGTCCGTTGCCCTCAAGTGCCGCCGAACCGTACAGGGTAAATGCTGTCTGAGATTCTCGACGTAGTGTTGGCCCCAGAATCTTTCCAGCACCGAACGTGTGATTTGACGCACTTGCTTTTCTTCAATCTCGACGGTCAACGGCCCCGCCTCAATGTGCGCCCCAGCACTCATCCGTTCAAGAATTGACTTTCGGAGTTGCTCGGTCTCACGTCGCTGGCGAAGGCCAGCCTGAAGCCGCCGGAGCTCGTCCTGTGTTACGTCCGCTGGAGCTGGCATTGGCGGTGCCGGGAGCGAACGATCCTGCGAGGGGCTTTCCGGTTCAGTGGGGGTCATTCTGGGAACTGTGGGCTGCTCCATCCTCACTTCTTTCCTGTTTTGCGGCTGCGTTTGGGTGGCTTGATCTCGAAATCCCACGAGGACATCACAAAAACGTCGCATTCCTCGGCTCTCGAACCGCCTGCGTCTTCTATTCGGGAGACTGCTTGCTTCGTCGGGGATTTAGGCAAACTCGCAACATTTGCTACATACGCCGACATCTCACGCCAGATAGGCATCACCAGAAAGCCGTCTCCTATCGAGTCAAACGAAGCAAGCTGGATGCTGACAGCAAAGTCGGCTGTGACAAGTACAGAGTCGGCTGTGACTATTAGGACAGGATTGATCCCCTGTTCCATCAGCTCTATCGCACGCTGCATCACCTCTACGGAAAGGGTTTGGACAGAAGTCCTTGTGAGCGCAGCTCGACGTTCTTTTATCCAAGATGCCAAGAATTGCTCAATCGCATGTTGCAGGTTGGCGTGCGCGGCTCGAACGTCCATTTGATGGCTGACGTCGGCAAAAACGTAACGTCGCCTATGCTTTCGTTCTTCCTGTTCCCAGTCATCCCCGAGCAATTCGCGAATCGCAGCGAGACTTTTGCCCTCTTTGCGCAGCTGCTTGATACGGACGCAGCGGTGTAGCACCCATTCCGGCCAATACGCCATCTTTCCTCGCCCGTTCGGATGGGTGCGGATGTCTGGAGATGGAATCAGCCCCTCCTTTCCGTGCCAGCGAATGAGCGTTGCGACGTTTGTGATCCCTGTCGCTTTCATGATGTCCCGTGATGTTACATCCGCCATTCCCATCTCCTCATTGACATTTCACATGCACATTGTAATCATGTAGATGTCAATGTCAAGTTGGCGGCGTTTGGATCACTAAGGGCCGTCGTGCCGGGAGGCGTACTATGCACAATGAATGGAAGATCGAGTTGGTTTCACTGGAACGGGTTGAGCGACATCCGCGTCAGCATGAGTTCTTCACATCCCCAAGCGATGTCCAGCTCGATGAGCTTGCCGCAGACCTCAAAGAGCGAGGTCAGCAGGAACCAATCCACATTACGCCGGCCGGAACACTCATCCGTGGACATCGCCGAGTCGCGGCTGCGAAATTGCTTGGATGGCGAGAACTGAAGGCTGTCGTCCGGCATGATCTCACCGATCCGAATAGTGCCGAAGCCGTTTCAGAATTGATCAACGACAACATCAAGAGGCAGCAGCTCGATGACCTCGCTCTCGCACGATGCTACCGGGAACTCAAGAAGTCGCGATCAAGGAGGGGCGTTTCCGGTGACTTTCGTGACCAGTTGGCCGCTCACTTGAACTGCGGCAAGTCGGGCCGGTCACTGGATCGTCTCGAACGGTTACTTCAACTGCCCCGTGACATTCAGGACTTGATCACAGCCAAGCGGCTCAACAAGGACCAGGGCGAGAGAATTCTTCGACTGCCGAAGAAACGTCAACAGGACGTCTTTGAGGCGCTCAGGACCACTGAGAACATTTCCGATGTGCTCCGCCGTTTTGGGATTATCAAATCAGCAAAGGCGCGAAATCCGAGTGAACTCGGAGAAGAACTCCTCCAATTCTTCAATCGAAACCTGCCTGCCTTCCGCACCAACATCGAAGCACTGGACCGATTGCAGTTGCGAGGCCGGAATGTGGTTGAATTGCTTGTCGACGCCACCGCGTTCATGACCGAGTGGACAAAACGCAAGCGTCAGTTGAAGCAGCAGGCCATCAAAGAAGTTCAAAGCACAATGAATCGACGCTCAAATCTGGACAATTTGTCCGGCGATTCGCGGTAATCATTTACCGATCAGAAAAATTGGCGAAGCAGAATGCAATCCACCTCCTCATCAACCATGGAATACTTCCGCGACGGTCATGTGATTTCGATCAACGACGAGGCGTTCGAGTTGCTGGAGCCATACGCGGTCGCTCGCAAGCGTGTGCCGAGCAGCGATCCTGACCATGGCTACGATGTCGAGGAAATCCGCGAATCGCTTATTCGGGGGCTGGCCTTGCAGAACGGCGGCGAACTCCGTGACCGTGTTTCCAACGCGGGCATGATCGAACTCTTGAGGTATGTTGCAAGCCACCAGGGATTTGATCTTCAGGGGCGAGCACAGACTCAGATTAACTCCCTTCCGTCCCCTTCCCAATCGAATCGCCTTTCGTATCCATCGTTGCCGCGATTTCTGGCGGGGCATCCGCGCGGCGTGATTCGCATTGCTCGTTCATGTAGTCCAGCCGACGTCGTGGTTGATGCGCGAGCTGCATTTCCTGACCGACGAATTCTCGTGTTGGGCCGAGTTGAGCCGCTCAGAAAACTGAAGACCATGCTGCCCAACCTTCTAAAGCTGCGAATGCGAATTCCAGAAGAACAGGTCGAACTGGTCTCAGATGGAAGACCGCTGCAACTCCAAGGCGACGATGGCTTCCCAGTGCTGCTGCTCAGCACGCCAGTCGCCGCCGCTGATCTTGACACTGAAAAATGTGACATCGTCATTCTGCTCGATGCTCTACACTGCACACACAGAATAATGCAGGATGTGTTGGCGCAGGTCGACGCTCGCTTTCGACTGTTCGGTTTTGTCGATGCGAGTCGCAAACTGAAGCCATACGAACGTGCGAAGCTGCATCAGGTCTTTGGCTTCAACGAGATTGATCTGATGAGCCACGGGAGAGTCCGACGATCCGTGCAGTACGCAGTCATGCGCCAAGGCGGGGATGCTCTTCGGAGCACAGTCTGGATGAAGCCTACCGTTCAAGAACGAAGACGCGTGGCAGCGGTTGATTCTCTGGCAGCATACACACATCATCACGCTCGAAATGACACCATTTCGCGTCTCGCCAAGGCGCTCCGTTTCGGGGGCGAACTGCGCGGCATGAAATGTCGCGACATCCGCCAGTGGTTGAGTCGCCGCGACAACGGCCAACGCAACGTCACGATCGCCGTGGACCGGCTCGACCACGCTATTCAGTTGGGTAAGCGACTTACTGACTGGCCCATCATCACCGGAAACAACAACCTTCAGAACATCGCGCCGCAGATTCGTCGCCGGATCAGGACGGACCCCAAACGGTGGTTGCCGACAGAACAACAAATCGTCGTGGCGACGGAGGCTCATTCGTTTCAAGGCCATCACTCTGACATTGTGATCTGGGCCAGCGGCGGAACCACAGCAGCGACTGTTCCGGCATCCTGGATGTTCAGCCAATCCAACCCAGACCGCCCTATGCTGGTCGTCGATTTTCTCGACGACTTCGCGCCAGCCACGAAAGACTGGAGCATTCGGCGTTTTCGTCACCTCGAATCACGCGACGTCTTCCGTGTCGGTACTCCGGCTTCCATCGGACGCATTGAGCGATTCCTTCGCGCTGAAGGAGGTTTCCGATGACGACAGAAAGTGGAAATCCAGCCCTCGCCTACGCTCGCCACCGACTACCAAAGGGACGCCGATCGCGTTCCGGTTCTCGTGACCGATGGTTTGCCCCCGGACGCACCGGATACTATGTCAAAAATCCCACCAACTTCAGAATCTCGAAGTTCGCAGCGTCGGACAATCTGTACGTCGCGTTCAAACAACTCGAAGAAGATGGCGGTCACGGAGCCGGGACGGATGGTTTCCGCCCAGAGCACTTCTCGGAGGGTGAACTCCGACCAATTCTTCGCAAAGTTTCAGAAACGCTCATCGACGGCACGTACCGGCCCTATGAGCCGCGAATCTGCGCCGTCCCCAAGACTGCCGGTGGCACACGAAACCTTGCGCTGTTCCGGTTCATGGACCGCACGGTGGCTAAAGCGCTGCTGAATTGCCTCAAACCATTCTGGAATGAACACTTGATTGCCCCCAGCACCTGGCAAATCTTTGCCAGGCTGCATTGGACAATACAGCGAAGACGACTGTTCGTGTTGGCCCTAGACGACATCAGAAAATGTTTCGACTTCGCGCGGCTCGACGATGTGATGACATGGCATCGGCACCACATTCACAAACAGCGCTTATTAGAACTCATCGAACGAATCATCCGGGGGAACGATTCCTTCGGCACTGGGATCGGGTTGCCCCAAGGATCGCCGTACAGCCCGACCGCGATGGACTTGTTGCTCCATCATGTTCTCGATCTGGTCATGAAAGACCGGGAGGGAAACACGCCGAGCTTCAGATACGTGGACAATCTCGCGTACCTGTGTTCGGACGTAAGTGAGGGCGTCAGATTCCTCTCAATGACAATCGAGGTACTTGAAGAAGCCGGCTTCCAGCTCAAAGGGGAAGATGGCGAACCACAGGACCTCAGAGACCCAGAATACAACAAGGTATTACTGGGTCTGATCCCGCGCTGGCAGAATGGTCTATTGGCCTTCTACACACCGGAATCGTCATTTGAGACTCTGACCATGGGTCTTCAACTTGCCAACGAAGCGCCATTCCCAGCGGAGAACGCCCTTCGACGCTGTACTGGTTGGCTACAGGCACAGGGACCGGCTCTCATGAGAAACGTAGAACAGGAAGTTGTTGACCGAGTGGTTGACATGGCGCGCCATGCCGGTTTCCGTAACGTCATCCGCAAAGACATGCTCAACGTAGCCGCTCTTGCGAGAAGGTCGTGGCACCGAGAACTGGAGAAAGCTCGCTGATGTCTATCTATTCGATTGCCTTTACTCCGGCAGTTCTTCTTACAGAGTATTTGGCTACTTCTTCAACTTGTTTGTGCTACCGCACAACCAACCTCTCGCAATGGGCGAGGGAAGGCGGGAGATTCATTCCGCAGCGAAGCAGAGACATCCTGTGCGATCCGCTCGATCCGGGAGTGTTGGTGTGAATTGACAACTGATACAGTAAGACCCACTTGGTTTCGTCTCTCTTTTCAAAGTGGCAATCGGATTTTCGACGCCGCATGAAGACTAGCCAAACGGCACCGTGAACTCCTAGTCCGCGCAGATTTGATCTAAACTGAGAGCTGACATCGTCGGCCACGTTGGCCGCTGCGCGATGATGATAAAGGCGGGCAAAAGGAGAGCGAAGGTGGATGTACCAACTGCAAGGCAATTCACTCAGGCTGCTTCTGATTCGGAAGCGTTGTTGGCGGAAAGTCTGATCATTAGTCGCATGGTTTCTTTGCGGACTGTTGGAATTCAACTGGTCCGTCTGGCTGACGAGATGATCAGAGATGAACTGAACAACGGCTGGGATGTCGATGTTGAACTTACGTGCCAGACTTTGGCGGCATCGTCGTGCGCGCACGTGGCGCGGAATCCACAGTCTCCGGAGGAACTCGTTCAGAACTTGATTCGCATCGCCAGCCCGATTGTTGAGACGCTTGCATGGCAGGATCGAGAGGATGTTGAGTATGAGCCAGACCAGCTAAACGAGTTGAAACCTGACATCGCACGACTGCTTGCATCTAAAATCAAACCCGGTAGCGGGTAGAGCCCGCAGGATAAATACGAATCGTGAATTACCACCGACTCGGGGCAAAGATTTCGTCATTTAGTGATGCTCTGCGCAGTCCGATAGATAGTCCGACTCGCAGTCCGATTCACGCACCAGCGAGTCAAACCTCCACATGTTCCGATAAGAGTCTAACTGTCGTGTAAACAGGGACTTGCGAGCGTCAAGTATGTCGAAAAAAGTAGGCAAAACTGGACACCCGCCGCCTCCACTGAGCACCAACTGTGCCACACAAGGACAGTTGGTGTTTTTTTGTGTCGAACTGTGTCGAGTGTCGGGACTTGCGAATCCATTGACACCATCCCAACTGGCCAACAGGCTCAATGTCTGGTGCTGCTGCCAGCCTTTCCAGTTGCGGACTTCGTAATCAGCCAGGCCAGCCTCTCCCTTGGCACGTTGCAGGCATTCCTCGATACGGTGTTCCGCTTTCGCAGCGCGACAGAATTCAGCCAGCGGCGTTTCTTTGCCCGCGTTGCTCAGATAGTAGTCCGTCTTGACGACAGCATTGTCACGGTATCGAATGACCACCAGTATCTCCTGGGCGACCGTGGGACATCCACGTTTTCCAGTTTCCACAGACCGTTTGACAGCCTCCACTTTCAAAGGTCCTTTCTCGCCATCACGTACTTCGACAGCCGTATTGTGCGAGAAACTCCTGCAGCGTCCTGACTGGAATTCCCGCAGCCAGTGCAATTGGCTCGACGCTCTTGCGATCAAGGTTTGAGAGCTGGCCTTGAACATAAACTGGTATATGAGCCTGAGTGCCTTTGCGACGGAAACAATCGGAGAAGCGATTGAGATAATGAGTCAACGCTGGTTTCATCTGACGAATCCACGTACCATCCATGAGAGTACCTCCTTGTGCATGAACGGTTATATATTCCCATATCCTGCAAATCTCTCATCCTAGCGCTGTAGTACTCGAACTGATTCCTCTTCATTATTCTTTCCGCTGGCTTACTCGTCGCCTAGCGGTTGCTCTTCCGCGCGTACGCGGCACGTCCAATAGATGGGACACCATCCAACAAGCCCCGTCAGTAGCAATTCGGTCTGCAAGGTCAATGCCACGATGGAACGTCACTCGATTCGCTCAACAAAGCCGCTGAACGTCAAGAGCATCAGCGCGCCGCCGATAACAAGACGCTGTATGCGATCCGTTCGGGGGATGCCGCCTGCTTGAAACGCTAATGTACTGGAATCCTTCGGCATGGCTCACTCCACTGACGCCCTCATTGCGACTCGCTTGACGGCCGCCGCAACGGTGGATGCCACATCACGCTGCAATGGCGAAGGAAGCACGCGGTCCGCAGATGGCGCAGCAACGGCCTCGGCGAGTGACTTCGCCGCCGCGAGTTTCATCGTGTTCGTGATGGCGGGTGCTTCGGCATCGAGCGCCCCGCGAAACAGACCGGGGAAGGCGAGGACGTTGTTGATTTGATTGGGGAAATCGCTGCGGCCCGTACCGACGACGGCAGCTCCTCCCGCTTTAGCTTCGTCGGGGAATATTTCGGGGATTGGGTTAGCGAGGCCAAAGACGATGGCGTCGCTTTTCATCGTCGCGATGTGCTCACGAGTGAGCAGGTTTGCTTTGCTCACGCCGACGAACACATCTTTTCCTCGAAGTACTTCGTCGATCAACCCGCGTTCGTTGTTCGGGTTCGTGAAATCAAGCAGCGACCGTTTTTCCCGTGACAGATTTTCGCGATCCCGATGAATCGCGCCTTTCGAGTCACAGACGATGAGTTCGCCGACAGCCACGCACGTCCCATCAACGTGATCAGAGCATCGGAGCAGCTTTGCGATCGCTGTTCCCGCGGCCCCCGCCCCGTTGACGACGACTCTCAGTTCGCCAACAGGCTTGCCCACAACCTTGGCCGCATTGAGCAAGGCTGCGAACAAAACGATCGCCGTGCCGTGCTGATCATCATGCATTACGGGGATGCCCAAGTCCTGAAGCTGATCTTCGACCGCAAAGCATCGTGGTGCGGAGATGTCTTCAAGGTTTACTCCGCCGAATGTCGGAGCGATCGCCCGAACGACGCGAACAATCTCTTCAGTGTCTTTCGTGTCGAGGCAGATGGGCCAGGCGTCAATTTCCGCAAATTCCTTGAACAGTAGCGCTTTGCCTTCCATGACAGGCAGGGCCGCGACTGGTCCAATGTCACCGAGACCAAGAACCGCTGTTCCATCGGTCACAATCGCAACGGAGTTGCCACGAACAGTCAATTGCCTCGCTCGTTGCGGGTCTTCGGCAATGACTTCACACGTGCGAGCCACGCCGGGTGTGTAGGCTGCGGACAGATCATTCTGGCTTTCGATGGCTGCTTTGCTGCGGACTTCGATCTTGCCGCGAAGTTGCTCATGAAGTCGAAGACTGCGCTCGAAATGATCTGGCATGCGATTCTGGCCTATCTTGATGGTTGTATGCGGAGGTACTTGCGGAAGATGAACGCCGGTTCGTCCCGTTC
Source organism: Planctomycetaceae bacterium (assembly GCA_028284145.1). Classification (GTDB taxonomy): domain Bacteria; phylum Planctomycetota; class Planctomycetia; order Planctomycetales; family Planctomycetaceae; genus JANQSH01. The sequence continues at coordinate 10,606 of JANQSH010000172.1, forward strand.
TTCCGTGATTTCCCAGTCGGCTTCGTTGAATTTCGGGAAGTAAGTGTCTCCGTTGAATTCGCCTTTGATCGTGCTGAGGTACATTTCGTCAGCGACCGGAACGGCCTGTTCATAAACCAAACCTCCACCGGCGACAAACACTGTCTTGCCAATGCCGCCAGCGAACGCCAACGCCTCGTCGAGCGACATAAAAACGTGAACGCCATCCATCCTGGTGCTGCGGGAAATCACGATCGAAGTTGTTCCTTCGGGAAGATCGGAGCCAAAGATTTCATAGGACTTTCGACCCATGATCACCGTTTGGCCGCTGACGAATCTCAAGTACTGCTGATACTCGTCGGGCACATTCCACGGCATGCCATCGCCGACACCAATCACTCGATCTTTGGACATCGCGGAAATAATGATCATGGTTGTTCGTCCATCGTTAGACTAAATCGGCGTCAGTTTCTATCGCCACGAGGCTTGGGCCGTTGTGATCGAGAGCCTTCGCAATCGCATTGTCCAGCTCGGCAGGTTCACGGACGAAAATACCGATCGCGCCGCAAGCATTGGCATATTCGGCGAAGTCCGGATTGGACAGCGACGTTTGCCACACGTGCCAGCCGCCACTGCGTTGCTCTTTGCTGATTTTGCCAAGCTCGTTATTGTTCAGCAGAATGTGTGTGATGTTCATTTTGTACTTCACGGCCGTCGTCAGTTCTGCCATGTACTGGCCGAAGCCGCCATCGCCGGAAATCGAAACGACTTTGCGGCCATGAAACGGTGTGCCGACTTCCTGCGTCGCGGCCCAGGCACCGAGCGCTGCGGGGTAAGCGAAGCCGATCGAACCGAGATAGCCGGACATCAACACAGCCTGCCTGTGGCACTCGAAATATCGGCCAAACGAATACGTGTTGTTGCCGACATCAACCGGCAGGATCGCGTCGTCCGGAACTAAATCGGTCAGTGAACGGAACACCGACGCGGAATTCAGTCCTCTGCCTCGCTGATCGTTGAGTCGTCGTTCCTTTTCGGCACGCCAGATTTTCCAACGCTCCACAATTTCCGGGCGCTGATCGATTGCCGAGCCATTGCCGTTGAGTCGCTCGCTCAGGATTCTCGAAGTGATTCCAAGTTCACCCCAGATAGGCAAGTCCACTGCATGGAACTTTCCAAGCATGTCCTGATCGAGGTCCACCTGAATGAGCGGTTTCTTGGTTGAGATGCCGGTGTGATCACTGAAGCTGGCTCCCAGCACGAGGATGCAGTCGGCTTCATTCATGAACCAGCTTGCAATGGGCGTGCCGCTGCGTCCGAGAACTCCGCAGGCCAGCGGATGGTTGTCCGCGATCAGTCCTTTGCCTTTGAATGTTGTCATGACCGGTGCGTTGATCGATTCCGCAAACGCGACTACGTTGTCCATTTGAAAGCGAGCGCCGTGTCCAACAATGATGATCGGTCGCCTGGCTGACTGGAGCCGATTCACTGCATCGTCAATTGCTTCTTCCGCGGGCGTGATTGTCTTGAGCCCCATACGGCCATCGGGCGAACCGGCTTCGGATTCCTCCGGCGCCGGCAAACTCGCAACTTCATCGGGAAAGATCAATTGCGTGACGCCCCGATTGATCATCGCCTTCTTGCACGCGAGATTCATCAACTCAGCATGATTGCTCGAAGGGAGCACAGACTGAGCCCACGGTGCGACTTTCCCGAATGCGGCCGCCAAATCGACCTCTTGAAACGCTCCGGGGCCAAGGACTTGCGTGTTGACCTGCCCGCAAAGCGCGACCACGGGAGAACGATCGACATTTGCATCCCATAGTCCTGTCAGCAGATTCGTTGCTCCCGGACCGGCAATCGCAAGACAAGCAGCCGGTCGTCCGGTGAGCTTCCCGTAGGCCGAACATGCAAACGAAGCGGCAGCCTCGTGACGAATACCGATGTACGTCAGCTTTCCGGATTCTTCCTGAAGCCGCACGGCGTCGGCCACTCCGAGGTTGGAATGGCCGACCATGCCAAACACCCACTTCACATCCCAATTTACCATCGTCTCCATCATCAAGTCGGAAATGGTGCGAACGTGAGGCTGTTCATCGGGAAGTTCGACATAGACGCCGTCATCACGAACTTCGACGGGAAACGCCTCGACGCCATCGTCGTAGCCGGGCGCTTTTCCCGTCAGTGGACAATAATCCCAACCATGCCAAGGGCAACGCAAGTGACCGTTTTCAATCGAACCCTCTCCCAGCGGGCCGCCCTGATGGGGGCAATGATTGTCGAGCGCGCCGTATTGGCCGTCATAGTGCGTCATGCACAATGTATAGCGACCGATGGCGACGCTCTTGACACGACCCTCGTCGAGTTCGTCGAGGCCAAGCGACTTGTGCCAACTGGACTGGATCATTCAGTGTTCCTCCATTCGCCTACATAGCGTCGTGTTTTCTGAACATAAAATGCGGTAAGGCATTGTCCGTATTCCTATAAAAAACACGCTTCGTGCAAGCAGCCAAGGTCAATGTCGCTGGCATGGAGTCCACACTTGCGACACTCGTTTATTTGGACTGTTTTCGTTCCTTGAGAATCCTCTTCACCCGTGATTTCAGGTAAGGCAGAACTTCCGCCTCGAACCACGGGTTCTTCTTCAGCCAGATGTTGTTGCGCGGACTCGGGTGAGGGAGCGCAAGGCAGTCTGGCCTGTATTCTTTCCAAGCCTGCACGGTTGCTGTTAACGTTTTCTTCCTCGCTTCTCCCAATCGAAAACGATGAGCGTAAGTCCCGATTACAAGTGTCAAGTTAACTTTCGCCAGCCTTGCCAAGAGCTTCTCGTGCCATAGCTCCGCACATTCCGGCCGGGGAGGCAAGTCGCCCGATTTGCCTGTCCCAGGATAACAGAAACCCATCGGCATCAACGCAACTTTCGTTTCGTCGTAGAACACCGATAGATCAGTGCCCATCCACTCTCGCAACCGTTGCCCGCTCGGGTCGTTCCAGGGAATTCCACTTTCATGGACTCTCAATCCGGGCGCCTGCCCAATGATCAGGATGCGCGCATCTTGATGGGCGGCAACGATAGGCCTCGGCCCGCATGGCAAGTCATTTTCACATGCGCGGCAGTCGCGGATTTCCACGAGCAATTGCTGCAGAGATCTGTCAAATGTTCTTGGCTTCATGACGGGCGAGGTTCCATTCGTTGGCGTGAACTGCCGTTGTGCTTCACGTTGCACATCAGAAATTCGGGTTGTAGTAGTACTTGAGCGATACGATCTTGCCGTCTTTCCATTCGGTAACTTGTACTTGCTCGGGCCAGAACTTCGAGCCATCCTTGAGTTCCGCCTTGATCGAGTACTCGGCCATGGTCACGCCGTTGCCGTTGCCATCGTCGGATGCGACTGCGATGGCGCCGATGTCGCAACCATGAAACTTCTCAACTTGCGTCAAGAACTCTTTCTCGAAGGCGACCATGTTTGCTCGCCCTTCTCGTCGAGTTCCATTGCCCTTTTCAATCTGATATGCGTCTTCGGCGTAGTAGTCTTCCATCACTTCGACGAATTCGCCCTTCGCACAGCGTTCGACGAATGTTCGTTGCATCTCAAGTAGGTTGCTTTGTGGGATACCCATCGTTCGGCTCTCCTTCTGCAAGTTTCAAAACGGATCAAAAGCATAGTACAACGACAATCGTTGCACCAAAAACACTAATCGATACCGGCGTACCGCACTCCGGTCAGATCAGATATCGCTCGCTCGTAAGTTGTTAGGTCACGAAGCGAGAACTGGTTCAGATGATCGTGCCCGCAAGCGCGGGCCAAGACTTTCATCAGGCCAACGCTCGCTTCGAGAAAATTCTGCAACTGCAGGGCGGACGACTGCACGGCGAGACGCTTTATCAGATGCTCTTTTTGTGTTGCGATCCCCACAGGACAGTTGTTCGTCTGACAGGCTCTCATGCCGAGGCAACCTATCGCCTGCATTGCGCTGTTTGCAATGGCCACGCCATCGGCGCCAAGGGCCAGTGCCTTGACAAAGTCGCTTTCCGTCCGCAGCCCACCAGTGATGATGAGCGTTATGTTATCCGCTGATTTTCGATCCAGGTGCCTCCGAGCACGGGCGAGTGCTGGAATTGTTGGGATCGAGATGTTGTTCTTGAAGATATTTGGAGCGGCACCTGTACCTCCGCCACGTCCATCGAGAATGAGGTAGTCCACTCCAACAGCTAATGCGAAGTCGATATCCTCTTCTACGTGTTGTGCCGACATCTTAAAACCAACAGGAATGCCGCCGCTGGCTTCACGAACCTCCGCGGCGAACCGTTGGTAGTCTTCAACCGTTTCCAAATCTTCGAATCGAGAAGGGCTAATGGCGGGCTCGCCTTCGTTCAGGCCACGCACCGCAGCGATGCGGCCTTTCACTTTCTCCCCCGGTAGATGCCCGCCCGTTCCGGTTTTGGCTCCTTGTCCTACCTTGAAATGAAACGCCTGAATTCCCTTCACTTTGTCGAGCGACCAGCCAAATTTCGCCGATGCGAGTTCGTACAAGTAGCGCGTGTTTTCCGAGTGCTCTTCGTCGAGCATTCCACCTTCGCCGCTGCAGATGCCCGTGCCAGCGAATTCGGCGCCTCGGGCCATCGCGACCTTCGCTTCTGCCGAAAGCGCGCCAAAACTCATGTCGCTTATAAGGATCGGCATCTTCAATACGAGCGGTTTCCTGGCCTTCGGCCCAATGACCAATTCCGTACCGACTTTCGCATCATCTTCAAGCGGACGCCGGGCAAGCTGAGCGGTCAGCAGTTGCAAGTCATCCCAGCGCGGCAACTCCGTGAGTGGTACGCCCATCGCCGATACGGTGCCATGATGTCCGCCCTGACGCAGACCAGTTCGAGCGAGCTGCTGGATGTAACTTGCGTAGGGCTCTTCAGGACTACCGTGCAGATCAGCGTACTGTCCGAGATAGGCGTCTCGCTGATAGTATTGTGGATACTTCTTCTCCCACTCGCGGATTTCGTTTTCATCGACGTAGACGCTGTCTTTATCGGCATCAATCCATGCCGTGAATTTCGGCAGACGTTCTTCGTTGTTGTACTCGCTGACCCCTGTCTCAAAGCGAAAATCCCAATCGTGCAAGCCGCAGATCAGGTTTGCTCCTTCAATACGACCATCCGCCAGGAGCGCGCCTCGATGCGGGCATCTACCGTAAAGCACCGAGACCCGATCATCATAACGAATGACGACCAGATCAACATTCGCAACCAGTGCTGCTTGTGGCTCGCGATCCGGGAGTTCGCTCCAACGGAAGATTTCAACCAGATTTGTATCTTGCGTTGTTTTCACTTGGCTTTGCTCTGTCTACGTTTACCTGTTGCCAGATCGCTGACGCCTAATCCGCCAATACGCGCGAGAGCATAGGCCGACACATGAATCGCGGACATTACTTTCTCCCCGTAGATTCGTATTCTGGTGATTATGTACCTCGCACAACTCGTGGCACTGCTTGATGGGACGAGCTGAGCCAATGACTTCTTACTTGAGAATTACTTGAGAAACAAAAATTGCCGCAAATATCTCTTTCCATTGTCTGTTCTTGGAATTTCGACCCTTGCCCCGACACCACAGTAAGAGATTCCCTTAGGCACGGCGTCAAATGTATGGCCAGGCAAAGCAGCCATTCTCCGATCCCACACTCGAAAGATGAGGAACTACAAGGCGCCTGATGATGTACAAACCGCCAGTCGTGTCAGCCGCATTCCTGGAAACTCGACCAGCCTTGCAGCTTCGGCAGCCAGTGCCGATACGATTGGCCGGATGGCTGTCCGATACGGCCTTGTGGGAGTGCTCCTCGCGATTGGGGCGATGAAGTTCACAGCCTGCGAGGCGGAGGCGATCAGCGGGCTCGTGAGCAATAGCCCACTGTTGTCGTGGACTTACAACCTGTTCAGCGTACGCGGATTCCCTCCCTGGTATGACCTGTTTTGTGCCAAGTCATTTTCCAAAGGGACCTTGCGTTTACAAATACCAATCCGCATTATTGGGAACGACTGAAACTGCTTTGGTGAGATTGCCAAACTCACCCAGCAATTCGTTTGTGTGCGGATTCAATCGATGAACAGTGCAAGCAACGCTTTATTCACGGTGTCGAAGGAGTTGTGTTCTCACTGGTCGATTCGGAATTCTCGTCCGACGCAGGTTCTGTAGAGGCTTCGTAGGGAGGGGAAAAGTTCGGTTCCTTCCCTTCCAGACGGAGCCGTGCCCATTTGACTTGCGTCTCCAGTTCCAGATTAGTGGCGTACAGGTTGATCACACTGTCCCAGATTTTTGCCGCGCTGAGTCGTTGGCCCGAAAGAAGCAATTCATCCGCTTCCTTTAGTTTGGCGTTGACGATTTCGACTCGTTCCTGCGGTCCTTCCGCGGCATCGCGCAGTTTTTCAATCTGCTTGCGCGCGAGATTAATGAAGGGGCGATCTCGTTCTTCGTTTTCGGTCCCCTTCAACAGCACTTCCATGCTGCGGTACTTCTCCAACGCGGTGATGCGATCGCCAAATTGTTCCAGCCGCCAGGCTTCGATGAACCGCCGTTCGGCTTCGGTTTCCGGTGCTTTGCCCCTTTTGGCGTTGGAGATTGCCCGCCGCTCCGCTTTGTGCATCTCAATCTTGTCGATGAAATTGCTTGCTTGAACGGCGTATTCGCCATCGGGATATTTCTCAAGCAATGGTTCGAGGTATTTTCGCCGTGCGTCGTTCCAGTCGCTGGGATCTTCCGACGCCATCAGTTCCTCGGCATTGGCGAATAACTCCTGTTCCGAAAGCGGCCACAAAGACCAGGTGACGATGCCGACAACTCCCGCCAGACAAAGCGACAAAAACCAGGCACGTTCATGAATCGGCACCTGCTTCTTGTGTTTCTTTTTTTTCTTCCTGCTGATGATCTTCTGCAACTCGGGGTCGTCCGCCCTGGTTGCGACGGACGTCATTCCGCCAGCGACTGTTTGCTGGCTGACCCCCGCCTGTTGAGCCACCTTCGTATGGATATCTTCCAAAGCGACCTGTGTTGCGATGGCATCGTAGAAACGGTCTCCTGGTTCCTTCGCGAGCAACTTCTGCACAAGTTGATCGAGCCAGAGAGGGCAGTCAATCGCCACGCCACGAACCGATGCCGGTTCTTCCTCCAGGTGCTTGAAGAACATCTCGGCGGGGTTTTCCGCTTCAAAGGGCGGTTTGCCGGTGAGCATCTCAAACATCACGCAGCCAAGTGCATAAAGATCGGTCTTACCGGTGATCTCATGCTGTCCATCGATTTGCTCCGGTGCCATGTACGAATAGGTGCCGACTGTTTTGCCGGCTGCGGTTAATGCTGTTGCAGAGGTATCGCGAGCAATTCCGAAGTCGCCGAGTTTGACCTGTCCGAGCGTATTTTTGAAAAGATTCGCCGGTTTCAAGTCGCGATGGATCACGCCGTGATAATGCGCGTGTTCCAACGCCTTGGCGATTTGTAGTGCGACCTCGACGGTTCGTTCCCAGGAAAGCCGTCCCTTTTGTTTGATCTCATCCGAAAGCGCCCCCCCTTCCATCAGTTCCATCGCGTAAAAGCGTTGCGAGCCATGCTCACCGCCACCGTAATATCGAACGATGTGCGGGTCTTTCAGTTTTTTCAGAATGGCAATTTCTCGTTCAAAGCGGGACATGATCTTCGGGTCGCCGGAGAGAGCCGGTGTGAGAACTTTCAGCGCAACACGCTCGCCCGTCTTGAGGTAGCGGGCGCGGTATACAACACCCATCCCTCCGACGCCAAGGCGTTTCTCCAGTTCAAAGGGGCCAATCTTCCGTTTGGCCATTCGGTTCTCCGCGTGTTGTGTTTCGGTCCGGGATTCGCAAGCGATTGGGATCGTGAAAAACGATCTTGCCTGATGTGCTGTGGCCCGGCAACGATCTGTTTCTTTCGCCGCTGATTTTTCCCGTCGAAGTTGAGATCGGCTAAAAATCATGGCGTATCAGGGAGACGGTGCCCTCTGTCCATCATGGCGGATACGACGTCTGCCTTCAAGCCGTGATATCACCGCAACGTGATCAACCGCAACCTGAAGTCGGCAGTGACACGTTTTAGAGCATATTGCGCTCTTCTGTGCCGCTATGGACATCGCAAATACAGGCCCCACGAGCCAGAGACACCACACAAAAAGGTATACTTGTCCTGGCTGGACGAGGATCAGGAGGCTGAGGGGCCATCGAAATGAGCAAACCGCTGGAACCCATGTTTGCAGAGTGTCGCACCAATGCGAATGATCCGGTCGTCGTACGGCTCGCCGGCCGTAAAACATTGAATGATCACACCCAGAGTCAGGCTGGCGACATGCACAACACTCGTGGGGAGTTTATACTCACACAGGTCAGCATAAATCGACTCTGCACTGCAGAGTTCGCCAAACTTCTCCCCTTGATAGAGTAGTTCGATCCCCGCAAGATCCCGGCTCCATTGGTAATCGAACAGGCCGTAGTTCTTACGGCGATGACGCACGTGGAATCCGGTTCCTTCAAAAATGATGCCGTGGGTTTCCATGAGATAAACTGATCCCAGTGGAGCAGAATTGTTCCGGTGAAAGTATAGTGATAAGAAACGGCTTCCGCGACGTCGTTTTTTCCCATTTCGTCATTCATCCTGGCAGGCCGTGTGAGGAGTCTTGCTACCCCGGCACTGTCGATTCAGAATGAAATACAACCGTAGCTATTTGACCGTAGCAGTTTGTAAGAACTGGCAGGCAGAAAGATGAATGAGGCAGAGGCGACGACTGGCGAGAATCAGTGCTCAGTGCACTGGGGCATACTGATGCTCGGGCTGTTTGTTCCCCTTGCCGGTCTGATGTTGGAAGTGGTCGAACAGGATCGTATCGCATTTCGTTTTTCTCCCGACCAGGCGTTTCCGCACGTGTGCCTGTCGCGCGTCCTCTTTGATGCCGGCTGTCCAGCCTGTGGATTGACGCGTAGCGTCGTGCACATCATGCATGGTCGCTGGAATGAATCACTTGCTGTCCATCGTTTGGGTTGGTTGGTGCTGGCCGTTCTGGTGATGCAGATTCCATATCGATTTTACCGGTTGAGATACCGTCAAAAACCGATCAAAGACAGGCCGTCTTTATCACGATCATCGGATTCCCGGCCTGGTTTCCGGCGCGAGGGAACCCTCTGGACGGCATTGATTCTGCTGCTGTTTGTCGACTATGTCATTCGCATTGCGTTGGGGTAGCGGTGTCTGTCCGGCTTTGCGAGCGATGACCTTACTGTGGCGGGGGTTACATCAACATGGATTTGCCTGAAAAAGGGTACCGACCAGGCTCAGGCGTCGCTTGACAAAGGCTCGGAAAAAGATTACTGAGTTGACGTCTGCTCGTGGAAAACGGTGCAGGATCACCACCCGACACAACCCGATTTTGACATTGCGAACCAAACTCAGGGAATGTCCCTGAAGACAATGATTGTGGATGAAGCCGACATGACATTTGAAAACAATCTGACAATTGCCGTGCTCGACGACAACGAAGTAGATGTGGATAATCTGCTCATCGTGAATTTTGACGATGGCGAAGAGGATGGCTACGAAGACGACTTCGACGACGACGAAGATGATTTCGACGAGGATGACGACATCGACGAGGACTTCGACGAAGAAGACCTGGATGAAGATGAACTGGATGAAGACGAGTACGACGACTTCGATGATGAAGATGACGACGACGATTTTGATGACGAAGATGATTTCTGAGCCATCGTGTTCGTCCTGGCCGGGTTGGATCGTTCGAATTTCGTTAACCTCCCCCCTTTCTCGCTGCGCCCAGGAAACTGGATGATTGCGGCGATTCCTCCTGAGATGTTTGAGCGGCGACCTGTTCAGACTCGGAAGACTTGAATGCTGTTATGTTTGAAAAAGTGGCCGATGCGGAGTTTATCCGGGGGGAACATTCCGTTCTGAGGTTTTGGGCCGAACATTGCATCTTCGACAAACTCCGCGAACAGAATCAGGATGGCCAGCCTTGGAGTTTTCTCGATGGCCCAATCACCGCGAACAATCCGATGGGCGTGCATCACGCCTGGGGCCGTACCTTCAAAGATGCCTATCAGCGTTACTACGCCATGAATGGCCGTCAGTTGCGCTACCAGAACGGTTTTGACTGCCAGGGCCTGTGGGTGGAAGTGGAAGTCGAGAAGGAACTGGGACAGGCGACCAGGAAAGCGATTCTCGATTACGGCATCGATCGGTTCGTCAACGCCTGTAAACAACGTGTGCTGAATTTTGCCGCTCGCCAGACCGAACAGTCGGTTCGGTTGGGGTACTGGATGGATTGGGACGATCCTGAGACGCTACGGAAGTTGGCGGAAAACATCGGTACCGGCAAAGAAGTCACCGTCACCACACCCGGCGGACAGCAGGTCACCGAACGGGCAGACTGGATTGTCGAACGGTTGGGCAATCCCGAATGGGGCGGCAGCTATTTCACCTTTTCCACCGAGAATAACGAAACGATCTGGACTTTTCTGAAGAAGTGTTTTGACCGCCAGAAAATCTATCGCGGGCATGATGTGATGCCCTGGTCTGGACGCAGTGGAAGTGCCTACAGCCAGATGGAAGTGGCCGATGGCCGCAGGTTGACGACGCACAAATCGTGCTTCGCCCGCTTCCCACTGACCGAGCGCGACAACGAATTCCTGCTTGTCTGGACGACGACCCCCTGGACGCTCACCTCGAACGTTGCCGCAGCGGTCAATCCGGAACTCGATTACGTCAAACTGCAGGCGAAGAAGGATGGTGCCGTCTATTACTTCGCGGCTGAAAACCTCGAATTCCAGCGACTGGAGAAGGAATTCAAGGAGAACTTCGGCCGTCCGGAATGGAAATGGCCCAAAGACGTTCCCAAGCTGAAAACCATTGCTCAGATTTTCAAAGAACAGGGTGGGTTTGAAAACCTCGGCACCGTCAAAGGTGCGGAGATGGTCGGCTGGAAATACGCCGGACCATTTGATGAACTCCCCGCCCAACAGCAGCCTGGCGGTGTTCCCAAAGAGGAATCACTTAAAGAGTTGTCGGGCGTGTCGTGCCATCAGGTAATCGATGGTGGCCGCGATTCGCGCGGCAATCCGCATGTCGTGGCTGGCGAAGGAACCGGTATCGTCCATATCGCACCCGGATGCGGTGATGTCGACCATCAGCTGGGACAGGAACGAGGCTTGGTCGGCATCGCTCCGTTGGCGGAAGATGGTACCTTCATTGAAGGCTTCGGGCCATTCACCGGCAAAGAAGCGATTGATCGCAACACAGCCGAGATGGTCTTTGATTCGCTGAAAGAAAAAGGACATCTCGTTTATGTCGAGACTTATCCGCACATCTACCCGCACTGCTGGCGAACCGGTGATGAACTTGTCTTCCGACTGGTCGACGAGTGGTTCATCAATATGGACTGGCGGGAGGAAATCAAGGAGGTCACGCGAGAGATTGACTGGCTGCCGGAAAGTGTTGATGGACAGGAACGGGAACTGGAATGGCTGACCAACATGCGCGACTGGATGATCTCCAAGAAGCGATTCTGGGGACTGGCGTTGCCGATCTGGGTTGATGAGGAAACGGGCGACTTCGAGGTCATTGGCTCACTGGCGGAATTGAAGGATCGCGCGGTTGAAGGCTGGGATGAGTTTGAAGGCCATTCCCCGCACCGACCCTGGATCGACAAAGTTAAAATTAAAAACGAAAAAACCGGCAATTCGATGACCCGGATTCCGGATGTCGGCAACCCCTGGCTCGATGCAGGTATTACGCCTTTTTCGACCATGCATTACAACACCGATCACGATGCCTGGCAGACCTGGTATCCGGCCGATTTCGTGACCGAGTGTTTCCCCGGACAGTTCCGCAACTGGTTCTATTCGTTGCTCGCGTTGGCGACGATGATGCGCTACGACGAAACCGAAGACCCGGTGGAAAAGCGACCGTTCAAGACGCTGCTGGGACATCGGCTGGTGATGGACGAAGATGGTAACGCGATGCATAAATCGGACGGCACAGCCATCTGGTTTGAGGAAGCGGCCGAACAGTTGGGCGTCGACACCATTCGCTGGATGTACCTTGCACAAAACCCGGCTGTCGATTTGCGATTTGGCAGGCGGCATCCCGATGAACGGGTGACTCTGCAGACCCCGGAAGGGGAGATCTCGGAAACAGCCGAGGGGTTGGAGATCTGTCTGGTCACGAGCAAACCGTCCGATGCAATCCGTCGCCAGATTCTGATTCCGCTCTGGAATTCGTATACCTTCTTCGTGAATTATGCCGCGCTGGATGAGTTCGATCCAAATCAACCCGTCGTTCCGGTTTCAGAACGACCCGAGATCGATCGTTGGGTTCTCTCCAATTTGCAGAGTCTGGTCGACAAAGTCCGAACGGCATTCGACGCCTGCAAAATTGATGAGGCCTGTACTGAGATCGCAGCGTTCATCGATGATCTGTCCAACTGGTACATTCGACGCAATCGCCGACGATTCTGGCGATCCAAAGATGCCAGCGATACTGACAAACTGGCCGCCTACCAAACGCTGCATGAAGTGCTTGTCGCGCTGACGAAATTGCAGGCACCGATGATTCCCTTCCTCGCCGAGCGAATGTATCAGAATCTCGTTTTCGGACGGGATATATCGGATGCCGTTGCGACGGCGGATGGTGATCAACCATTGAGCGTGCATCTCTGCCCGTATCCGACGGTGGATGAGACGTTGTCAGATCCGGAACTCAATGACCGGATGGCAACGGCCCAGAACGTTGTTCGGTTGGGGCACAAGTTACGGGAGGAAGCCAATCAGCGTGTGCGGCAACCGTTGGCCGAATTGCGGTATGTTTGCTCCAATGTTGAGGCTCATCATATCTCCGCATTGGCCGATGTCATCAGTGATGAATTGAACATTGAACAATTGACGCGTGCCGAGGATTTGGATGATCTGGTCAGTTATTCGTTCAAGCCAAATCTGAAGACACTCGGCCCGAAATATGGCAAGCTGCTGGGTCTGCTGCGTCAGAAATTACCCGAGATGGAGGCGAGTATTCTGGCCCCATTGCGACGGGGAGAGAATGTAACGATTGACATCGATGGCAAGACCATCGAACTGACGCCGGGCGATGTCCTTATCACAACTGAGCAGGCCTCCGATTGGGCGAGTGGCGATGATCAGAACCTGCAGATCGCGTTGTCGACACAACTGACACCGGAATTGGTCCGCAAAGGAATGTCGCGCGATTTCGTCCGACAAGTGCAACAACTGCGGAAAGAGGCTGGTCTGGAAATCCAGGATCGCATTACGGTCTTCTACATCTCGGACAGCGATGACGTTCAGCAGGTGGTCGAAGAGTATGGCGACTACATTCGGAACGAAACGCTGGCGGATGATACCACGTTGTCTGGTGAGACTGTCGCTGGCGTGAAATCGGTTGCGATTGGCAATGCGAAGGCGGCGATCTGGATTGAACGCGCATAGACGCCGCCAGAAAATCGGATTTCCTCACCGTAATCGGATGCCTCAATTTGGTGTTTCAACTCGAAACGAAAGAAATGAGTACAGTTTTGAGTCACTCCCGCACAGACGGGAATCCATTCTTTGCAGCATGGATTCCTGTTTTCACGGGAATAACGAAGAGTAACTCATCTCGCAAACGCAGAGTTGATGAGTCGCAGTGCTGATCAGCAACATCGTTTCGCGATCAATAACCAGCGGTTGATCGCAAAACCGGAGCAACATTGTCGGTGACAAATTTCTTCTGCACCGTGGCCCAGTGGCTTCCGAAGTGTCCCCTGGTGGCCATCGTCAGCTTATAGGGACGGTCGTGCAGTCGATTGCGATAGAGTTGCTTTTGCCAACTGGTCGCGTGGCGCGGGCATTTGAAGCCGATCGCCCCGGCGGAAAACGTATGTTTTCGATCCGCGGTTCCGAACAGTAGCGTTCCTGCCCCAAGTAGCACGGCATCGAATTTCGAGCGGAAGTTCCAAACGCCATACCGACAATGCCGCAGTACATTGGTGAGATCGTATTTCGGCGAAAGTGCCGACGAAAGGAACACAACGGAGTTCAACCAGTAGCCGTTTGGAAGTGATTCAATCGCCAATGCAGCGACGGCGGTTCCGGCGGAGTGACCAATCACATGCACTGGGCGACCCGGGTAACAGTTCATGTAGTGAATGATTTTGTTACGGACGATCATGGCCTGACGTTGTTTGCGATCGGTTGTCGCGAGATGATACAGGAACAATGCGGCGTTCCCGGTGGTCCAGTCAATGACTTCAATTTGACCTCGAAATCCACCGGCACGCAGGCCCTCTTTCACCCGGAAGTTCAACAGGCTGTTGCCGTCAATCCCGGGCAGCACAATCGCGTAACCAAAATCTTCGCACGTGAAACGAACCTGTTGCTGTTCGGGTGAAGGTTGGGCATTTGCCTGAATCACCCCCGTAGATTCATCCTCTGCATCAATGTTGATAACCGTTGCATCGGTTGAGGGAGCAAAGGTTGCGATGCGTCGGCAACCCCGAACGGGAGCCACATCGCTATCGGTGGGAGTAAAGAAATTGAAATCATCATCGATGGTTTCAATAGTTGTGCTGGCGAAGCCATTGGCTGGAAGCATCAGCGCAACAGCAATGAAACAACAGGGAATCAGGCGCATGTGCATCTTGCAGTTCTCTTTGCACCGGATTTGACCGGTGTTCAGGCTCGTCGTGAGTGTCTCGTAAAGTACGACGAGATCGGGTAGAGAACGTGCGTGCCGAAGTGTTGATCAGGTCAATCGCGTAAGGACTGGCTGAGGTGCACAGCATTGATGGGACGAGAGAAAACCTGATCGGGTTTTCCTTGGCGCGCGACGAAATGGAATGGCGATCCGCCGTGACATTCCCAGTCGTCGACGTGCGCATCAGGCCATCTCCATCAGTGAGAAGGTCATGCAGGAATGCAGCGAAAATTGCCACTGCTCAGGCGGCTTTGGCGCGGACCTCGGGATCTTCCGGAACGGTCGGGATTTGCAGGATGTGCGGCAAATCACTGTTATGAGACGGTTTCGGGAACCGGTTGATCAACTTTTGCAGGTTACGCCGGTAAGAAAAGTGTTCCACTTCGAGGAGGTTACGTGGTGTGGCGAGGTAGCGAATACCGGTCTTCCAACCTGAATTCGGGTTCGCTTTGACTTTACGGAATCGGTCTGCATGAGGGGTGTGATCGAGTTGGGCACGCAGGAATCGCGCGATCAGTTGGCATTGGTAATCGACGAGACCGAATTGGCCGCTGTCGGGTTGAATCAGCCCGATGACGAACAGGTTGTCATATTCAGGATGAAAGACATTGAGGAACAGGTTCGGTTTGCCATCCTTCCAGTTGAGGTGGCGTTGGTCCAGAAACGGGAATGAGATTTTGAACCCGGTTGCATTCACGATGAGATCAATTTCTTCTGTCGAGCCATCGTCAAACTGAACTTCCCGACCATCAAAGAATTTCACATTGGGCTTGGGATTCAACCGCCCGTGACCAAGGCAATAAAACAGTTGCGAGTTGATGATGGGATGCGCTTCAAACAGTTTGTGATCTGGTTTGGAGAGTCCAAAGCGACGTGGATTGCCATGTTGCAGCCGGATCATCAGGCCGGCAATCGTTCGCCGCATCCAGAGTGGCATCCGACTGCGGAGCAGCGTTTCGCCGATGACGTCGGAAGGTTTGCCGAGAATGAACTTCGGAATGTAATGATAACCGCGACGGACGCTGTGAAAGGCGACATCCGCATGGTTGGCGGCTTCAACGGCGATATCGCAGCCCGAGTTCCCTGCCCCGATGATGAGGACCCGTTTGCCTTTGAAAATGTCGGGGGTTTTGTAATACCGGGAGTGGATCTGTTCGCCAGAGAACTCACCGGGAAACTCCGGCCAGCGGGGATCCCAGTTGTGTCCGTTTCCGATCAGAACACCACGATAGAGACGGCGTTCCCCATTGGAAAGAATAATCTGCACTGTTGCACCGTCGGGAGTGATACTCTCCACTGAAGTGCTGTATTCGATGTGCTGTTCGAGGTCAAAATGCACGGCGTACCTTTTGAGATACTCCAGAACCTGAGAGTGATGCGGGAATTGGGGATACTCTGATGGCATCTTGAAGTCGGTGTATTCGGTCAGTTTTTTAGACGAAATCGTATGTGTCGACTCGTAGATGGCGCTCCAGATTTTTCCGTATGCCCAATTCCCTCCCAGACAATCTTCACGTTCAATGACGTCAGCTTCAATTCCGTGTTCAAGCAGGGTCTTCGCAGCAACTAAACCAGACGAACCGGCACCGACGATGCAATAACGATTCGTGCAGTCGATGGTTTTCATGAGAGTGTGTCTTTTGAATCGGGAGTAAGAGAAATGCGCATAGAACAGCGTCTCAGATGTTTTGCATCCGTCATGGATGACCCGCCGGAGAAGTTCGGGTGACTTCAAAATAGAGAGGAGAGGTCAGGCGAGAGTGAAGTCTATATGTCAAACATTTATCGGTGTCCAGTCGAGTTGCAGTCAACCGGCAGAACCTGCCGAAAGGGTGGGCGTGCATGCCTGTATTGCATCAGCAGGGCAAACATGTGTGAAAAAAGAGGACTCTCTCCCTCACAGACAAACAGCAGAGAGGCTCCGGACCTGCAG
Source organism: Planctomycetaceae bacterium (assembly GCA_028284145.1). GTDB lineage: Bacteria > Planctomycetota > Planctomycetia > Planctomycetales > Planctomycetaceae > JANQSH01. Next base: position 27,259 of record JANQSH010000172.1, read on the forward strand.
AAATGAACGGCCTGCTCAGACGAATCAACCGTGACGTGTCGGGCTCAGGGCCGAAAGATCCACGGGAGCAGGTTTGCCATCCATCAGTTCAGCGATCAGAAAGGCTGTCGCGGGCGACATCTGCAAACCATTGCGAAAATGTCCCGCAGCCAGAAAGAGGTTTGACGTTTGAGGAATCAAACCCAGATAAGGCAAACCGTCTGGCGAACCAGGACGCAATCCCGCCCAGGTCCGTTCGACTTCGACATCAACCAGTGATGGTACGATTGACAATGCGAAGTTGATCAGATCGCGCACCCCTTCAGCTGTTGTACGGCGATCAAATCCCACCCATTCTTCCGTCGAACCAATGAGAATTCGACCGTCCGGCCGTGGCACGAGATACCGTGAACCAATCTGAATGACATGCCGAAAGCTGGGACGATGCATATTAAGCAACACAATTTGTCCACGGACTGGCTCTATTTCGGGCTGGATATCGAACTCGTCAAGTAACCCGCGCGACCAGGCTCCGGCGGTGATGCAGAATTGATCGGCTGGTTGAATCCCCTGCCCTGTTCGAGCAGCGACAATTCTTTCCCCTTCTCGTTCCCAGCCGATGACCGGTGTTCCATGCAATAGTTGTACACCTTGTGATGCGCAAGCCGCCATGAGCGCTTGCAATTGTCTTGGATTGCGCACCTGAGCAAAACCTGGCAAATGATAGCCAGCGTCCAGTTTTGGTGAAATTCGTTGCTCGAATTGCAGTAACTGCTGTCGGTCAAGTGTTTCGATTTCAACACCTTCCGCCCGCCAGAATGTGATCTCGCGTTGCAGGTCTGCCGCTTGTTCTGCAAAGCGAACTTCGAGACCCCCGGAGTTACGGTAACCGTTGTCCACACCTGTCAGCTCGCGCAGTTGATCGCTGAATTTGGGCCATCTCTCGGCACTACAAGCCCGCAGCCAGTGTCCGGGATGCTGGTCCGGCTGGATTTTTCCCGGCGGCAACATTCCCGCCCCGGCCCACGACGCTTCGCGGCCGGGACGACCGGAATCGACAACTGTGACTTTCGCACCGCGTCCAGAAAGTTCATATGCAATTGTCAGGCCGATGACACCGCCACCGACCACGAGGACATCCGACATTGAAATCGTGCCATTAGATTTTGGGAGTTCTTTTGTCTCATCATAGAGAAATCGAACCAGCTTCGCCGCGCTGACATTACGCCTTGTTGCTGATAAACGGGAATTCGCGTCAGTTTTGTGTGCGCATAAAAAAACTTTGATGCCCGTTCAATCCGAGCGAACATCAAAGTGATGGCCGTGAGAGATTCAGGAAGGTCTAGCGAGACCTCAGTCCCTGAGCGAAAGCACGGGCGACCGCTTTGTAATCGGCCTGGTAGACGGCCTTCATCGCCGCTTCGATGCTGTCACCCTGTTGCAGGCGTTCGACGAATTTCTGGAACCGGTCGGCTCCTCCCTGTTTGATGAGGAACTCAACTAAAGTCAGGCCTACCGGCCGAGTTTGCGAAGCAGAGAATTGCCCCTTCGCGAACAGGTTTTCCGGTTTGGAGAGTCCGCGCACAAGCCTGAAGGCATCACTTCGCATGCTCTTTATGGTTTCATCTGCAGAATTCGCTTTCGCCACCATGTACAGACCCAGACCTTGTGTAACCCAATCTGGCAGGTCTCCTCCTCCCCGCTGCAGGTAAGCCGAAGCGAGTTGTTCAATCAGTGACATTCTCAGATTCAATTGACCATCAAGCGTCACGTCGCCAACATCCTGCAACACGATGTAGGCATCCTGGTAGTCGGATTTGACATTTGCATCGCCGACAACGGAGGGCGGCACGCGGCGTTTCTCAACTGAGATGTTGAATTCCTCGAAGCCGAAGCGATCTTTGAAGACGATAACCGCCAGCCGGCCTTTCCACATCTGGGATGACTTATCGTTAAATGTCTTGCGCAGCTCCTGAGCAAATTCGTCGGCCCAGTTGTCAATCTGCCTCAGGCGGGTGGCCGGGACATCGCCGTAAACGTAAAAATCTTTGCTCTTCACCCAACGAGGTTCACTGTTCTGATAAACGCGATCCCACAAGTCATCCGTCCGTTTTTCCCGCAGTTCAAAGAACTCCTCATCGGTCAGCCTGGCAAGCTCTTCCGCCTTGACCTGCTCTTCGTCGGGGACCAGCTGCGACAATGGGATTTTCGCATCATCGCCGTCATATTTGGCTCCTTCCAGAATCCATGTTCGCAAATCGTTGTAGTTCTGACGCGTAATGCGGACCTGGCGGTCGTTGGGCATTCGTGGGTTTTCCAAACCTCCTACGAGTCGGAACAGGCGGCTCCCTTCCAGATTGCCACCAATCACCACGCGACCGCTTTTTCCGCCGCGCATGATGTTCTCGAAGGTTTCCATATTGAAGCCGCCACGAGGATTACGGCCGCGATGACACCGTACGCACAGGTTGTTGAACCAGGGAGCAATATCTTCTGTGAAGGAAACTTTTTCGTTACCGGTGGCTGTGGCGATCTGGATGTTATTCTCCCGAGCCGACTCGCCAATGTTGACCGTTTCTCGCACGCCATCGTATTTCGCGCCCTGATTGATCCAGGTGGCAATTGTCTGGATATCTTTGAAGGCAACCGGAGTTCCCGATTTCGGCATCCGTTTGCTTGCATCTGTGGTGGTCATAATGCGAATTAACGGACTGACATTCGCGTTGCCAGTCACCCACAGTTTTCCACTTGGGCCACCTTTTTTGATATTTGCAAAAGTATTCAATCTCAATCCCCCCCTGGGGCGATTTGCACCGTGACAACTCAGACAGCGGGATTTCAGAATCGGTGCGACATCCTTCTCAAAACTGATTTTGTCCTGCGGCTGGTTTTTCATCGCGGCAGCATTCAAACGAAGAATTGCCTGCCGGAGTTGTTTGTACCGCAATCGGAGTCCGTTCACTTTCGGATTGGTCGATGGAAAGTCCGCCTCTTCTACCAGTTTGTTGAATTTCGTTTCGGACTCCTCAATAAATTCAACAGCTTCATCATATTTTTTGGTCCGGATCATCCCGTTTACACGATTCAGTTCGATTGCGATTTGATTCAATTCCTGCAGTTGCTTGATGGTCGGGGCTGCGACGGAGGATGCGGGGACCAAACAGCAGGTGGTCGCCAGAAGAACGCCTGCCAGGATATTGCGCATTGAGAAGTTCATCTTGAGAATGTGCATGGGAACCTCTTGTGTGGTCGTGTCAGAGCCTTAACGGAAACCGGTGGTTTTTTTGCCGGGTGAGTAATTCGGGAAAGGTTCATTTGCGCAGATGTGTTCTCGTGGAGAATCGAGTACCATGGAGTTGACACAAATTGAAGTCTGCAATCACTATACCGAATTAACCACGCAGCTGTCGAAACTGTTCGTGACATTTTCAATTTCACTGCGAAATTGAGGCAATATGACCTCCGAATTGTCGGAAAAACAAGAGATGTTGACCCGACTGCTGGACTGTCTGCAGCCGGTAGTTGTCGCATTTTCCGGCGGCGTCGACAGTGCGGTCGTAGCGAAAGCCGCTGCGTTGGCCTGTGGCGAGAATAGTTTAGCGGTCACGGCCGACAGCCCCAGCCTGGCGGAGCGGGAACGCGAAATCGCCGAACGATCGGCCCGGGAAATTGGGATTGCTCACCACTGGATTTCAACGGCAGAATTCGAGAACGACCGGTATCGGGCTAACCCTTCAAACCGCTGCTACTACTGCAAAACGGAACTATACAATCACGTTAAACGGTTGTTACCGGAACTCTCCGCCCGTTTTGTCAATGTCGAACAACCACCCACAATTGTGAATGGAGCCAACTGGGATGATCGGGGGGATCACAGGCCGGGCATGGCCGCTGCGGACGAGAAATCGGTTCGCAGTCCACTATTGGAATTGGAGATCAACAAAGAAGAGGTTCGTGACCTGGCACGAGCATGGAGTTTGAGTGTCTGGGACAAGCCGGCGATGCCTTGTCTATCCAGCCGAATTGCCTATGGACTGGAAGTGACGCCTGAGCGCGTTCGCTGTGTTGATCTGGCTGAGCAGTTTCTGCGGGATCAGTTTGATCTTTCTGTCCTGCGCGTGCGTTATGAAGAGAATGATCTGGCTCGGATCGAAGTTCCGTTGGAAGATCTGCCCAGAATCACCTCTGCCACAGCCGCGATGTTGATTCAGACCCGACTGAAGGAAATTGGTTTTCGATACGCGACAGTCGATCTGCAGGGTTTTCGATCCGGCAGCATGAATGCTGTCATCGCACCGGAAGAACTGCAGATCCATTTGCCGGTTTCCAGGTCGAATCGGCAGCCAACAAGTCTGCAATGAAGTAACGACACGAAGTACTGACAACACGACCTCATACGAAATGCCAACCGATGTCGAACAGTGCTGAATCGGCGACCTTCGGATCTGGACCCCATGAATGGACAACCGTTTTCGAGGCTCGGAATGTCACTCGGGTGTTCGAGATGGGAGAGGTTTCCGTACAGGCGTTGCGGGGTGTCGATGTGCAGTTATTCGAAGGGGAGTTTGTCGTTCTGCTGGGACCCTCCGGCAGTGGGAAGTCGACATTGCTCAACATTCTCGGTGGTTTGGATGTCCCAACGTCCGGGGAGGTCTGGTATCGCGGCAAAGAAATAACACGATTCGACGATGCCGCGTTGACGCGGTACCGGCGGGAGAACGTCGGCTTTGTTTTTCAGTTTTATAATCTGATTCCCAGCCTCACCGCGGCGGAAAATGTGGCGTTGATTACCGAAATCGCCTATGACCCGATGGATCCCCGGGAAGCACTGGACATGGTCGATCTGGCTGATCGCGCGGATCACTTCCCTGCACAGATGTCGGGTGGAGAGCAGCAGCGTGTCGCGGTCGCGCGTGCCGTAGCCAAGCGGCCCGACGTGCTGTTGTGTGACGAGCCAACCGGAGCGCTTGATGTCGGAACAGGAACTGTGGTGCTGGATGTCATCGCACGGATCAATCGAGAACTCAGTACGACGACAGCGGTGATTACGCACAACGCCGTCATCTCACAAATGGCCGATCGCATTCTGTCGCTTTCTGACGGTCACGTTGTTGGGGTTGAAATGAATGATGCAAAATGCCCCGCTCTGGAATTGAAATGGTGAAGCCGATGCGACAACTGGATCGAAAAGTTGTTCGCGATCTTATGGCTGCCAAAGGACAGGCGATAGCCATCGGACTGGTGATTGCCTGTGGCGTGGCGACCTTTGTGATGTCACTGAGTACGTTGGAATCGCTGAAAATCTCCCGACAATTGTATTTCGATCGTTACCAGTTTGCTGACGTCTTTGCTCATTTGAAGCGTGCTCCCAGCGTTCAGATGAATCGAATTCGGGAAATTCCCGGTGTTGCCTTTGCTGAGCCGCGGATTGTCATGAATGTGACGCTCGATGTTCCGGGGTTGAATGAACCGGCAATTGGCATGCTGCAGTCGGTTCCCGACATTGGCCGCCCGGTGATGAACAAAATCCATCTGCGTGCCGGCAGGTATGTCGAGCCGCGACGAAAAGGCGAGGTGATTGCCAGCGAAGCGTTTGCCGAGGCTCACGGCTTTCAACCAAACGACACGTTGCACGCGGTGATCAACGGCCGCCGTCAGGAGTTGACGATTGTGGGGATCGCACTGTCGCCGGAACACATTTTTCAGGTTCGCGCCGGCGATATATTGCCAGACCATAAGCGGTATGGCGTTTTCTGGATGGGGGAATCGGAACTGGCTGCCGCGTTCGATATGGAAGGTGCTTTCAACGATATCACGCTCAAATTGACGCGTGGAGCATCGGAACAGACCGTCATCCGACAACTCGATGTCATCACCAAACCATATGGCGGTGTCGGTGCCTACGGGCGCGATGAACAACTTTCCGCACGTTATCTGGCGGATGAAATTCGCGGTTTGCGGGGAATGGGCATGATCGCTCCGGCGATCTTTCTGGGGGTTGCTGCTTTCCTGTTGAATATGGTTCTCACGCGCATCGTGGCGAATCAGCGGGAGCAAATCGCGGCATTGAAAGCGTTTGGTTACACTCCGCTGCAGATCGGCATTCACTATTTCAAACTGGTGGTCATCATCAGCCTGTTGGGGGTTTTGCTGGGGATTTTGATTGGTGCCCGAATGGGGACCGCCCTGACACGCATGTATTCGGAGTTCTATCGCTTCCCTGTTTTTTACTTTCGATTCGACTGGGGCATTGCGGTGCTGGCGGTTGGCATCAGTCTGTGCGCCGCGATCGTTGGAACATGGCGCGCGGTTTACGCGGCTGTCATTCTTCCTCCAGCGGAAGCCATGAATCCTGAACCGCCCGCTGATTATCGTCCGACGATCATCGAACGAACAGGGCTGCAATTGCTGTTTTCGCAAACCTCCCGCATGATCCTCCGTCAACTCGAACGAAGACCGGGCAAGGCGTTGTTGTCGGTCGTCGGTATTTCCTTTGCCGTAGCGACGTTGATCCTCGGCAATTTCATGGTCGACGCCTTGGACTACCTCATCGAATTCCAGTTTTTCAAATCACAGCGGCACAACGTAATGGTGACGTTGATCGAGCCGACATCGGCTTCGGCCCGGTTTGAATTGGGCCAGTTGCCCGGCGTGATGCAGTCTGAGACGTTCCGGTCTGTCTCGACGAAAATGCACTTCGGTCATCGCAGTCATCGCGTGGGAATAATGGGTATTCCACGACAGCGCGAACTTTTTCGCCTGCTCGATGCGGATGGCCACCTGGTCAATCTGCCTGAACAGGGACTGCTGATTTCCGATAAGCTGGCAAAGATGCTGCATGTTCAGCCGGGCGATACACTGACGGTGGAAGTGCTGGAAGGAAAGCGGCCAATACTTGAGATTCCGGTCGTCGCCACGATCACCGATTTCGCCGGTACCAATGTCTACATGTCTGCGGAATCATTGAGCCGGTTCATGCAGGAAGGGTCGTTCATCAATGGGGCGTACATGACGGTTGATGGCAATCAACTTGACGAACTCTACACACAACTCAAAAACATGCCCGGCGTCGCTGGCGTTTCCGTCAAAGAGGCCACTTTGGTCAGTTTCAACGAGACGATTGCCGAGAATCAACTTCGTATGCAGATGTTTAATATCATCTTTGCCTGTGTGATTGCCTTTGGTGTCATATACAACACGGCACGAATTTCGTTTTCTGAGCGGAGCCGCGAGATGGCGACATTGCGCGTCATCGGATTTACCAGGCGGGAAGTGTCGATGATCCTGTTGGGCGAATTGGCCGTGATCACATTGGCGGCCATTCCGCTGGGCATGTTGATTGGTTACGGTTTTGCCGCACTGACCGTTTCGGCATTCGAGTCGGAACTGTTCCGCATCCCTTTGGTGATCAGCCGGAACACACTCGGTTTCGCGACGTTGGTGACGATTCTCGCGTCACTGTTTTCCGGGCTGGTTGTGCAGCGGAGAGTTCATGACCTGGACCTGATCGCTGTATTAAAGAGTAGTGACTGATTTCACGATCGAAGATGAAGATGTCAAAACAACAAACAGGAACATCTCGTTTTTTTCGCCGTCTGATCATGGTGCTGATCGTAGCAGCGATTGTCGTCGGGACAGTCTACGCACTGATGCCCAAACCACTCGTGGTGGAAGTGGAACTCGTTCAGCGTGGACCAATGGCGGTGACGGTGGACGAAGACGGCCAGACGCGCATACGTGAGCGCTATGTTGTTTCGGCGCCATTGGCCGGTCGTCAAATGCGGATCGGTCTGGATGTGGGGGATCCCGTCAAAGTGGGTGGTACGGTCATTACTCGTATCGAGCCGACTGATCCCGATTTGCTGGACCCTCGTGCCCAGGCTCAGGCGCAGGCTCGTGTCAACGCGGCAAAGGCGCGGCTGGATCAGACGCAAACCGAAATGGAGAGTGCACTGGCATCCAGGCAGAATGCCGAATCGGTGTTGGCCCGGGCGAAACAGCTTTTTGAAGCGACGACCATCACACGGGATCAACTCGATCGTGCGGAACTCAGCTTTCGCAAGTCGAACGAAGATTATCGGTCCGCTCGATTTTCTGTTGAAATCGCCAGGTTTGAATTGCAGGTGGCCAAAGCCGCCCTGCTCCGCACGCAGCCGTCAGCGGATCCTGCAAAGGAAGACTGGTACTTCGAAATCCGCGCACCGATCGATGGCCGGGTACTCAAACTATTGCAGCAAAGCGAAACGATCGTCACCCCTGGCGTGCCATTGGTGGAACTGGGCGATCCAGCGGATCTGGAAGTTGTGGTCGATGTCCTTTCAATGGATGCGGTTAAAATCCGACCGAACGCGCGGGTTTATCTGGAACATTGGGGCGGAGAAGCGCCTTTGGTTGGTCGCGTCCGGCTGGTCGAACCGTCAGGTTTCACCAAAGTCTCTGCCTTGGGGGTGGAGGAGCAGCGGGTCAATGTGATCATCGACTTCGAGAACGCGGATGATCATGCGACTTTGGGCGATGGATTTCGTGTCGAGGCGCGGATTGTCATCTGGGAGGAGGAGGATGTGCTGCGAATTCCGACCGGTGCGCTGTTTCGAGATGGCGAATCGTGGGCCGTTTTCAAGATCGCCCAAGGCAAAGCGAAATTACAGCCGGTGAAAATTGGGCAACAGAATGGACAGTTTTCGCAGATTCTTGATGGCCTTTTGGAAGAGGACCGCGTGATTCTGCATCCCAGTGATCAAGTGACCGATGACGTGGAAGTTGCGGCTCAGTGATGCGGCGTTCGGCGTTGGCGGCACTGGATAAGTATCGCGGGTGGCTCATCCGCCACAAATCTTTTCCTGGGGGCAGTTGAGGCACGATAGCGACACACAGTCCCGAAGCACGTCATACCAGAAAAGACAAGTCATACCCGCGAAGGCGGGGCTCCAGAATAGAGCGCATTACGCTCTCTTGTGGCGCGATGTACGCCGTTTGGCCTGTAAATACAGACTCCCACGAGCGAGAAGTGTCACACGAAAAGGTAAACTGCTCTAAAGTGTGGATTCCCCCCGCATTGGATTTCACACCGAGTGGGAATGATGGAATATCGTTTCGACGATTGACAGCCGGATTCACATTCCGCTTGTACCCGACGGCACCTGGACAACAGGAAATTGCCCGGGGCACCCTGCGACCGACCAACAGCAGGGTTAACTGCCCTGAATTCCCGGCACCGGGAAATTGCGGGCGAACTCGGCCACTTCGTTCTTCACTCTTTCAATCACCGCATCGTCATCGACCGCGCCGAGGATTTCCAGAATCCAGCCACCCACCTTTTTCATCTCTTCGATTTTCATGCCTCGGCTGGTTAAGGCTGGTGTGCCAATGCGGATTCCACTCGGATCAAGCGGCTTCCGTTGGTCGTAGGGAATCATGTTTTTGTTGACGGTGATGCCCGCTTTGTCGAGCGCCTGCTCAGCGATTTTGCCTGTCAGGTTGATCGCCGTGACATCAGCCAGCATCAAATGGTTGTCGGTCCCGCCGGAGGCCAATCGGATACCTCCTGCGACCAGCGTTTCAGCCAGGATCTGTGCGTTATCGATAATCTGTTGGGCGTAAACTTTGAATTCCGGCTGCAACGCCTCGTTGAAACAGACCGCTTTACCGGCAATAATGTGCATTAAAGGGCCACCCTGCATGCCGGGGAAGACAGTCCTGTCAACCGATTTCGCATGTTCGTCCTTGCAGAGAATCATGCCGGAACGCGGACCGCGCAGGGTTTTGTGGGTTGTTGACGTAACAAAGTCAGCCACTTCCACCGGGTTGTTGTGCAGTCCGGCAGCAACGAGACCGGCGTAATGAGCCATGTCAACCATCAACAAGGCCCCAACCTCTTTGGCAATGTTGGCGAATTGCGGGTGGTCAATTTCCCGCGGGTACGCGGAGGCACCAGCGACGATCATCTTCGGCTTGTGCTTTTTTGCGAGGCTGGCAACATGGTCAAAGTCGATACGGTGATCGTCTTCGCGAACGCCATAATGCACGACATTGAATAACTGCCCGGAGAAGTTCAGGTGCATGCCGTGGGTCAGATGACCACCGTGCGCCAGGTCCATCGCGAGAATGACGTCGCCCGGCTTGAGGCAACTGAGATAAGCCGCCATGTTCGCCTGCGAACCAGCATGCGGCTGGACATTGGCATGATCCGCCCCAAACAATTCGCACACTCGTTTGCGGGCAAGATCCTCAACCATGTCGACGTATTCACAGCCGCCGTAATACCGGCGACCTGGATATCCTTCCGCATATTTGTTGGTGAGAACCGTTCCTGCCGCTTCCTGCACGGCGGCGCTGGTATAATTCTCCGAAGCGATCAGTTCCAAGCCTTCGGTTTGCCGAACCATCTCCTGTTGAATCAGACCGGCAATCTCCGGGTCAGCCTGTTGCAGGATATTCAATTCCGATTGGACGGTTGAAGACATGGAACTCCTCCAGAGTTTCTCGGGCCTTGATGCTCGGTTATTTCAGTCAGAGAGAATAGTGGACCGTCCAGACCGAAAGTTGGTTTTGATGAAGTTGCAAGGAGCAACAACGGAGCGGGTTATGTCAATCCGGCTCCCAAAACGAAGCCTTAACAAGGTAATGGACAGATTGAGACGCTGTTGACCGGTAAATTCGGTCGGCTTCTGGTATTCTTATAGTCCTGCGGAGCCTGAATTGCTACCCACGCGATTCCGAAACGGGTATCCTTGAAACACACACGTTTTTCGCCCGTTTTGCCGGAACCAATGAGCGACCGTTGATCAACTCAGATTCGCTGATCCATCATGGATGAGACAACCTCAACTTCAATTGATACGAACGATCTGCCGCTGGAACAGGGTTCTCCTGCCTTGCAGGGTGAACAGGTTTCCTTCACAGGCACGCTCGCTTCAATGACTCATCAAACCGCCATGAACCTCGTCACCGAACATGGTGGCGTCGCAACCACAAGCGTCAGCCAGAAAACAACGATGCTGGTGGTAGGGGAAGAGGGCTGGCCGCTGGAGACCGATGGTTCGCCATCGCAGAAACTGCAACAGGTGATGACATTTCAGGCGGAAGGACTGCCCGTGCAGGTTGTCAACGAGTCGGACTGGCTGAATCTGATCGGCCTGCAGGACCGGATGGAGGAGGTGCGCCGACTGTATACTCCGGCGATGTTGAGCCAGTTGCTGGGCGTGTCAGTGCATACAATTAGAGGCTGGGAACGGAGCGGGTTGATACGAGCGGAACGTCGGTTATACCGGCTGCCCTATTTTGATTTTCAGGAAGTGATGTCGGCTCGGCTGTTGACGGAATTGCTCGAAGAGGGGCTGACGCGACAGCAGATAGAAGACGGACTGCGGGATCTTTCCTCCGTCGTCAAGGATGTGTTGCGTCCTTTGGCACAACTGGAGATTCTCACACGAGGCAGGCATGTGCTGTATCGCGATCATAAATCTCTTGTCGAGCCTTCGACCGGGCAGCGGTTTTTTGAGTTCGACGATCAACTTCGTGACAGCGAATTTTCTGAAGCAGAAAGTGGAGCCGACGACATCGCAGCAGGCCCGTTCGATTCGAAGGATGAATCAACCGACACGATACCCTTCGACCGATTGAATCAAGATAGATTCGTTCCGCAGACCGCCGATGAGTGGTACCACGAAGGGGGCCGATTGCTGGCGGATGGGGATGAGGGATTAGCCGTTGAGGCACTCCGTTGTTGCCTGATGCAGGAATTCGGCCATCCCGAGGCGAATTTCCTGCTCGCCGAAGCCTTGTATCGTCTTGGTCGGCCTGAAGCTGCGCTAGAGCGGTATTATGCCGCCGTGGAATCGGACCACGATTATCTCGAAGCGTGGACACAACTCGGCTGCCTGCACGAGGAGTTGGGCGAGTTGAATGCGGCTCTGGATGCTTTTCAAATCGCATTGCAGGTGCATCCGGAATACCCCGATGCCCATTTGCACCGGGCGGAGATTCTGCATCGTCTGGAACGGACGGATGAGGCGATCCCGCATTGGCAGACCTACTTGAAATACGATGACCGTGGCCCCTGGGCGGACAAGGCGCGGCAACAGCTGGCGGAGGTCGAGGACATTCCGCTGCATATTGTCCAACTCGACACAGGCTTGGATTTGGTGATCGACGAATCAGATAATTCCTGAATCCTCCCTTTTATTCCTGGCGTAACACTCCCCGAAAGGGGTTGTACTCATTAACGGAACGTCAGGGTTTGTAACGTTACTCATGTAGAAACCCCGTATCCACAGACGCTAGAGCGTATTACGCTCTCTTGTGGCGCGATGCACGTCCTTTGATCTGCAAATACAGGCTCCCACGAGCGAAAAGTGTCACACGAAAAGGTAAACTGC
>JANQSH010000020.1 GCA_028284145.1 Planctomycetaceae bacterium
CAAGATTAAAATTTGGGTTCGGTAAAGTTGCAAGGAGCGACAACGGAGCGGGTTATGTCAACCCGCACCCCAAAACAAAGCCTTGACAAGGCACTAGAGTCAATTGTCTTCTTTGTCCTCGACTTCGATCGCGAGGACAGTGAAAAACTCGTTGCAAAGGCCAAGTCGATGTTGCAAAAACATCAACGGAATCAGAAAGGATCACTCAATCCTGACCCATCCGTCAGAATATTATCTCTTCCACGCACTGGCTCAACAATGAGATATTGCGACGTTCAACAGCAATTTTGCGTCATCTTTCAAGGTTGGCCGGCGGTCGCTGACGTAGAAATCAGGTGCTTGGGTATCTTTAGCTCGCGCGAAGAAGTACACGTTTCGTGCGACGAGATGTCGGACGTCCAAGCGATCATACGTCGAGTGTCCTGAGCCTCAACACATGGCGGCAGGCCTCAACCCGTCCACGGTTCAATACTCAGGGTTTGGTTGGCAGGGCGTCCAGGATGTTGGATTTCATCCGGCATCGAGCCCTAGAATTTATCGTTCGACCGAATACCGGCTGTCACACCCGACGAGCTACATGATTTCGCGATGGGTGTCACGCATTCGCTAGAGAATCGCGATTCAGCAACCCCCTTTCCACATGGGCGTTTCGATCATCCGTTTGATTGCGGTCAGGTCGCGATGCATGCGTGATCTAACATCGGTTTGAAGCGCTTTCCAATCAGAGTTGAGTGCCTTGTCGCTGCGGTCTACAGAACCGACGGCAAAAACAACAATTCTGAAAATACATATCACTCGAATTGACGACACGCCATCCTCTAGTCCAATGGACTCTTGTCTGTGGCGGCTTGCGACCCATTTGGAGTTATTTTGGCCGATCGAAGGCCGCCACACTTGTCAATCTGGCGCTCTAAGATGTCGCATAGTGATCCAGGAACATAGCCACAGCTCTTTTCACTGCCAGATTCCGCTCACGTGTAGTGACCGGTTTCTGCCCGCCCATAAGTTCGGGCCAGAAGGCGATTTCCTTTATCAGACCGCAGAACTGAGCAGCCGCCATCTCAGCATCAGTCACCTTCAAGCGACCATCCTTCTTCCCCGCTTTGAAGAACGCAATCATGTCCCTCCTCAGCCTCGCATATGCTTTCATGGTGTTATGTGCCCACTCAGGTGACTGAATGAAGCAGGCAATCACGACCTTGGACAACTTCATGAAGGCCCTGCCCGTGATGGTATTTGCAAATGTATTGCCAATCCCAAGCAGCTGTTCATCGAGAGGTTTTTCCGGGGAATATTCGTGCACGTCCATTTCGCCGACTTTTTGAAGAATCTCGTCGACAATGGCCTGGAAAAGATCGTCTTTGCTCGGAAAGTGGTCATAGACAGTGCGTTTGGAGACATTCGCTGCCTCAGCAATCCGGTCCATGCTCGTCCCAGCGAATCCTCTCGACAGGAATTCTTCGGTTGCCGCGTCGATGACTGCCGCTCGTTTTGGGCTTTTTCGACGCCTCTCTGTCTGGGTGGCGGGTTTCATCTGATTGGCTCCTGCTGGGCATGCTGTAATTCACACTATACAGTGCAGTGTATGCGTCAAGGCAGCCCGCGGCAACCTCATTCCCAATCGCGTCTCCCAAAAGGAAACACTACAATTCGACATTCTTTTCAGACATTTCCCCATTTTTCTGAGCTCATCCGAAAATATGCATCAAGACAGTTGACTCACCTGGACGACTACACTATACTGTGCAGTGTAGTTTGTGGTGTTCAGCCAGGCAAGCTGACGCCTCAAAGCGAAAACTCAACCATGGGAGAGATTTGATGATCAAACGACTGACCAACTTCTCGCAAAAGGTGTTCACAAGACTGTTCCCTTCCAGCAGGCCGCTTCTTTTTACTGGCGTCGGTTCAACCATTCAGCTGGCGACCTTCGCCCGGGCATCTGGACACTGCCGCCCATTGATCGTCACAATCCCTTCG
>JANQSH010000021.1 GCA_028284145.1 Planctomycetaceae bacterium
TGAGGAGCTCTGGCTGTTTGATCCCTCCGAGCATGATCGCCGGGGAGAGGATTTCCCCTCGGGGATTCAGCGGGCTGAGGTGTATTGGGAAGATGAGAACGGCGAAAACGCCAGAATCTTTCACTTGGCGAAAGACGTTATTTGGGCCGTCAACCCGGAAGATGGAACGCTTATCGAGTCGTTTGCCAACGGCGGAGGTCTTGATCTAGCGGAAAACCATGTTTGGCCTGCTCATCTGGTGCGCGACAAACTGACCAACAATTCGCCTCCGGTAACGTACAAGAACTTCCTGATTGTAGATTCCAACGTATTCGAGAACAGAGAAGAGCCGCCCGGTAACATCCGTGCATTTGACGCGTTGACCGGTGAGTTCAAATGGAGATTCCACACCATTCCTCTGAAAGGCCAGCCCGGCTATGAGACCACGGAGTGGGAAGAGAATATGCATTACGGTGGCGCCAACTCGTGGGGTGGATTTACCGTAGATGAAGAAAGAGGCTGGGTATTCGGTGCGACGGGTGCAGTCACCGGAGGAATCCATGGAAATGGCGGAACCAGGCCTGGCAGGAATCTCTATTCCAATTCCGTGTTGGCCATCGATGCAACGACAGGCGAGTTGCAATGGTATTTCCAAACCATTCACCACGACATCTGGGATTACGATATCGCTCCGGCACCGATGTTAGCGACGATCACCCACGAAAACGGGACGGAACAGGATGTCGTTGTCCAAACGGGCAAGCAGGGCAAGGTTTTCATATTTGATCGGGACACGGGTGATTCACTGTTCCCCATCGTCGAGAAACCGGTTCCGACGGATGCCGCGCCGGGTGAAGTTCCGTATCCCACGCAACCGTGGCCGCTAAAACCGGATCCTCTGGTACGTACGTCATTCTATGAATCTGATCTGACGACCATCACGCCCGAGTCTCATGCATCCGCCCTGGAGCAGTTCAAGCGGCTAAAACCAGGACCGATGTACACGCCTCCGAGTATCGAGGGAACCATCGTCCAGCCGGGTATTCATGGGGGAAGCGAGTGGGGAGGTCCGGCTTTTGATCCGGAGACGAACATTGCCTACGTAAACGTGAATGACTTCCCGTTCATTCTGACGCTGATCCCGATGCAACCCGATCAGTTTGCGGATATGTCGGATCTGCAGCGCGGTAAGACAATTTACAACGGCCAATGTGCGGCTTGTCACGGAGCGGAAAGAGAAGGTGCGACCGGCCTGCCTCTGGACAACATGTCGTATAGCGACGACGAGCTGGAAGAGATCATCACTCAGGGCAGAAATGCCATGCCGGCA
>JANQSH010000080.1 GCA_028284145.1 Planctomycetaceae bacterium
ATATCGTGACGGATGAGGGCGGTGATCGTCAAATTGAGAAATTCCCCAGGAAAATACGCGGGGCGTTCTCCTGAATCAGAGGCTCAATTGCGGCGTGTCTCGTTCTGAGGTCTCGATTTCTCTGATGTCTTTTTTCTTCGTGATCTCGCAATCTGATGTGACAAACCAGGATTCCATTGTGATTCGTCTGACCCAAAGAAAGCCAGCAAATGATCTCTACACGATCCATTTCTTCGTGTATAATTCGAGCATGAGTGAACACAGCACAAATCAACCCTTACAGGATTCCGCCGACTGGTTGCGCGACGACGAGGAACGCTGCAGGCGTATTCTGGAGGTCGTGGAACGTAACAGCGTCATTGAAGGTCTTCCACCGTTCAGTGAGGAGTTTCGGCAGCAGTTGATGGAACAACTCAAGGCTCATTCTGCGTCCGTGCGGCATGAAGCGCCTCACGAATCAAATCTGTCATAGGACGGTACTCTTTTCTCGCCAGTGCCCATTTCGCGGCATCGATGTATCGTTGTCGCCCCGTCTCTGTCGTGTCATAGATCAGCATCGGGCGTCTCGTCTGAATGGCGATCAGATCCGTCATGAGTTTGATCGTGCGGGCATTCCCCTCACGAAACGGTGGATCGCGAGAAACTCACCCTGAATCTCGCCAATCGCACGGCAAAAGGTGTCATCATCGGTGAGTTGCTGACCTGGGTATTTGACGAGGCAGGTGGACTCATACTCCTGCATGGCCTTTTCGATAAACGCAGGTGGCGGCCAGATCGCACCTGGCTTGCTGATTTGAACGGTTCGCCATCGCCCACCCCATTCAAACAGGTCGCTGAAAATCGCGGCATGAATCGCTTTGATGAATTCTGATGTCATCGCGTCGTTCATGTTCATGCGGGCGATGAGATTGGCATACGCGAATGCCAATGCTTTTTCCTCGGCGATCTGGAGTGTTTCGAGATCCGTGATGCCACGTTTGTTGACGAGAACCTTCATGTCCTCATCAACGAATTCCGCCTCTTTGTTGCCGGGTGGCACTTGATATCGATCATGCAGTCCGTTCTCATTCATGGTTCGTATTGTACCGCAAAATGAACCAATCCCCTATTTCGGTTTCCTCACCCGCCCATCGCCCGTGCGATCTCCTGCCAACAGCAAAAACCGGGAACTGACACCGTAGTTATTCTTACGAAAAGCGACCGCCCTGCTGCAACCATTCTTCTCGTGCCTCTACGCGGTGAAGCGCATTCATTTGAAGAAGGCGAACCGTTGCCCTGCCAATTGGTGTCTGACCAATGATCCTGGCTCCATCAAAACGGAAGTGATCTTTCCACGGATCGCGACGAGGATGATACAGCATGACAACATTTCCACTGTCAGGGTCAATTGCCGAGAGGTTCGGCCCTTTGTAGAGATTGCATCGTGTGCAGGCCAAAGCAAGATTGTCGGCTTCATCGCCACCATCATGTTGCCTGGCAATGATGTGTTCGATATGGAATGTCGCCCAGGACACGGCTTCTTGCGGCATGTGGCAGTATTCGCAGGCAAACCCGGCACGCTGTCGGACGAGGTTGCGTTTGTTTTCGTCCATGCTATGACTGATTCAGGGAACGGCGGGCTTTTGACTGAATGATGGAAATAATGTCAATCGCTTCAACGATCTCCCTGTATTCCAACTCTTCTTCGGGCGTCAACAGTCCTTCATTGGCCTTTGCAGCAAGCTCATCGATGCGGGCCTGCTGGTCAGCATCCGCTTTCATATTCACAATGCGTTGGGCAACTTCTGGAGTCAGCGACTCGGCAAGAGGTTCCAGAAACTGATCGAGGTGAGTGGTAACTGCCATGCCCTTATTATCGACCTGTATGGTGCCAGGGTCAACCAAAGATGCGACGAACTGCGTAAAAGCCTGTTCCGGAAA
>JANQSH010000022.1 GCA_028284145.1 Planctomycetaceae bacterium
GTCTGGCGAAGAAGCGTGGAACATTCCAGGCGTTTTCCTGTAAAGCTGCGGCGATGCTGCCGACTTTTCCAGCTCGCAGCCAGTTGATCGCGATATTTCGGACAGCTGCCAGAACCTGAGGCGCGGACCCGGTTCGCACCCGGCAACGATCCTCACCAAAAGTCTCATCCCGCACCCAGTGCACTTTGTTCTCGATCCGCCAATGCCCGCGCCACCACGCAAGCAGCCTGTTCGCGTCGGCTCTTGCACGAGGCACGCTGGTGATGGCATACGCCACTTCAGTCACCCACTTCTCCTTCCGATATGTTCGCCGTCGGATGCGACAAACCTGTTGGACGCCGGGCCAATCCAGAGTGTCATTCAGCATGGTGGTGCTCGTTATCGTGCGGTACTCGAAACGACCGTGCCCTTTGTTGTAGGTCGTGACCTCCTGTCGTTCCACTTTCATTTCACGCTGTTGCGAGGGGGGGAAAAGCCTTCGGTTTCGGCGAAGGCGAGTTGCACATTCTGCAGGAGATTCGGCTGGTTTCCTTTGACAATCACAAAGTAATCGCCGCCGCTATCAAGAACCTCTTCGCAGACTTCCCGCTGGCAGAACATCGCATCCCCCACAACGACTTGACCCTTCAAAACAAGGTCTTTCAGGAACTTCAGGGCCGCTTTGTGTTCGTTCGTCGTCGGGTCGACCGGCATCTGGCTGAGGACGTAACCGGTCTGCTGGTCCAGAGCCGAAAGCAGATGCAACGCGCGCTGATGGGCCTGCAATGTGCCGCACAATGTCTTGCCGTCGATCGAGACCGCAGTGAGGTTTTCCTCATCATAACAGACACCCGGCAAGGTTGCTGTCCAGGCTCGGATCGCCTGCTCGAACTCGCCGATGCAGAGTTGGCGGAAGAGTTCGGCGTAACAGTTGGCACACGGCGGACGCCACTTGAAGCCGAGCCAGTGCCAGGTTTCCGGCTCCAGCATACGAACCCATCTGGCGATTGGCTTGAAGCCCCGCACTCCACATAAAGTTGCACAGACGACAGCCGCCAGCATGGCGGTCAAACAATGGCGTTGTCCCTTCCGCCCGCGAGGATCTGAGACCTGCTGCAGTGCTGCGAACAGGCTCCGCGAAACTGCGGGTTGCATCGTTGATTTCTCCGAGATTTTGTAACAACAGGACACAATTTTGTAAAAACGTTCACAAATCGACCCCGTAAAAGCTCGGTAGACTACCTATGCACATCCAATGCCATACTCTGCGCCGCCCTGACCTGGTGCCTTCGTGGAAATAATCCGCATTTTTCAGTCCCTGCAATTGACGACGGGGCCTGCAGAGACGCTAATAACGTCACCGTTTTCACAACACGCCCGTCTCGTTGGTTCCAGAACCTTATGCTGTTTTTCGTTGCGACATGTTGCCTCTCGTCCTTTGCCGTGTCATGGTTGGCCACGTCTCTGATGCGGCGGCTGGCCCCGCGGTTTGGTCTTGTTGACCGGCCAATGTCGGGGCACAAGAGTCACGAAACCCCGACTCCACTGGGCGGAGGTGTGGGGATCTGGTTGGGCGTCGTACTTCCTGTGGCGGCAGTCTGTCTGTTGGTCTTTTGGCTCAATCGGTTACCGACGTTACCAGTTTGGCTTCCTGATCAACTGGCGGTGCACCTGGATGGCATTCCGTTTCGTGCAACACAACTTTGGAGTTTGATTGCCGGCGGGACGCTACTGATGGTGATGGGACTGATGGACGATTCCTGCAACCTGCCCTGGTTGCCTCGGCTGATCGTGCAGTTTCTCGTCGCGTGTGCGCTGGTGGCCTCCGGTGTGAAGGCGACTGTCTTCGTTCCTTACCCCTGGGTTGGTTACGTGATTTCCGTCGTCTGGATGCTCGTCCTGATGAATGCTTTCAATTTTCTGGACAATATGGATGGCTTGAGTTCAGGTATCGCAATGATTGCCTCGGCGATGTTCGCGATAGTGATGTTGACTGCCACCAGCGAACCTCGCTGGCTGGTCGGCGGCATGTTGCTGATTCTGACCGGGGCACTACTCGGGTTCTGGTGTCACAACAAACCGCCCGCCAAAATTTTCATGGGCGATGCCGGCAGTTATTTCATTGGGCTGTTACTGGCTTCGATGACACTGCTGGGAACGTATTACGAGTACGACACTTCTTTGGGGCGACATGTGATTCTTGCCCCGCTCTGCATTCTGGCGGTTCCATTGTACGACTTTGGCTCGGTCATCGTGATTCGTCTGCGGCAGGGACGAAGTCCCTTTCATCCCGACCGTAATCATTTTTCGCATCGTCTCGTGCAGCAGGGGTTTTCCCGCAAGTATGCCGTGCTGACAATCTACCTGGCGACCTTGACAACCGGTGCCGGAACATTGTTGTTGTATCAGGTTTCGGGCTGGCATGGGGCGTTTCTGGTGATTGCACAAGTCGCCTGCATTCTGGGAATCGTGGCGATTCTGGAAGCGGTCAGTCTGCGCCGTAACGACGATTCCTGACTCGTGCAGCGTTCCGGCTGGAAGTCAGGGTTTGATGAAGTGACAAGGGGCGATAACGGAGCGGGTGATGTCAATCCAATCCCCCCTAAAACAAAGCCTTGACAGGGCACGAGAGCCGTCACACGAAAGGTAATCTGATCTAGAGCGTATTACGCTCTTCTGTGGCGCGATGGACGCCGTTCGGTCTACAATTGCAGGCTCCCACGAGCGAAATCCGTCACACGAAAAGGTAAACTGCTCTAATTACCCATAACATCCATGTCTTTCATTCTTTCCTCACGTATTTTCACCAAAACTGTCGTTTACCATCATGTCCGCGAGACGTTCCAAAACCAAAACTACAAACAGAGCCGACGAAGCGAGTTCCTCCGTCAGCAATCGTCTCGGCCTGGTGTTGGGCATTCTCGTCGTTGCATTGTTTGGTGTGCGCTGGCTATTGCCGACCGAAGTTACACCGGAGGGGACAACCGTCTGGATTGTTCTGTGGTGGCTGGTGACATTGGGAGTCTGGTTCTGGTCGATTGCCAAAAGCCCGAATCGGCCCGTCATTCTGGACCGATTTGACTTGATGCTCGGTTTTATCGTGTTGGGGCATTTGGCCTCCGGTATTTTCATTCTGATTGACGGAGGTCAAAAACGAGCCGCCATCAACATGATGTGGGAATGGGTCGGGCTTGGCGTATCGTTCTTTCTATTGCGACAAATTCTCTCTACGCGCGCCTCTGCATCGAGGTTTATCGGCGTGGTGATTTCTCTCGGATTTGTACTGGCGGGACTGGGGGTGTGGCAGCATTACGTCTGGTACCCGACATCGGCTGCTGAGTATCAACAATTGCGGCAACGTCTGGATGAGATTGAAGCACGCGAACCGGCGGTCGATTCCCCCCTTCGAGCGAACTGGGCGGTTGAGCATCGCGCGGCCCGGCAGGAATTATTGGAGATGGGAATTCCCCCCGAAGCGTTGGATGGAGCTTCGCGACAGCGGGTGGAAGGGCGATTATTGCACAGCACCGAACCGCTGGGAATGTTCGGCCTGACCAACACGTTTGCCGGCCTGTTACTGGTGCTGGTTCTACTGACTGGTTGTGTACTGCATTCGGCCTGGCGCGACAATTCCTCCCGAATCCTGCTTGCGCTGCTTGCAATCGCGATGGCGATGATGCTGTTCTGCCTGATTCTGACCGAAAGTCGAACGGCTTTTGTCGGGCTGTTTGCAGGAATCGTGACGTGGGGAGGTTTTGCCTTCTGGCAGAAACGTACAAGCCACGCCTCCACATCGAAGAGTGAGACAGGCAAACCATCAGGTGCCGAGCCAGCACATCTCAGGATCTGGATTACGGGTGTCGGATGTGGTTTCGTCTTGCTGTTGGTCGGTCTTGTTCAAATCTGCGGAGGTCTCGATGATGAAATTGTTTCCGGTGCGCCTCGTTCGCTGAAGTTCCGGTTTCAGTATTGGGATTCGACATTGGAGATGCTTCGCGATCACCCGGTTTTCGGCAGTGGCCCGGGCAACTTTCGACAACTCTATTTGAAATACAAAAAACCAGGGGCCAGTGAGGAGATCGCCGACCCGCACAATTTTGTACTGGATCTCTGGGCCAACGGTGGATTACTGGCCTTGTTTGGGTTTTGTCTGTTGCTGTTGACAGTCGGGCATATGGTCTGGCGAATGAAACCAACGGAAGAGCGTCAGAACAAAGGTGGTGGAGAAGATACCGCGACGTCATCGCCGACGCTCATTCGACTATCGTGCCTTTTGGGGACCGCAGCCGCCTTTCTTCTCGTGATGATCGTCAATTTCATAGCGGCCGAGCCTGTAGAAACGCATCTATGGGTGATGTTTGTCGTTGCCATTCCCCTGGTGTGGATGTTGTCTGTCTGTCGGGATTCGTTCCGTGTCACATCGTCCTGCATTGCAGGAGGCGTTGTCGCGCTGCTGGTTCATCTGCTCGGTGCAGGGGGAATTGAGATGCCGGCGATCGTGCAATTGTTAATTTTAATGTTTGCATTGATTCCACAGCGAAGGTTGATCGATCAAGCGATTCCGGCAACTTCCCAGAATGAGCTGATGGGAAGTGGATATACACAGAGAGTCCTCATTCTCGGTGCAACGGTTTCGCTGGTTGGGTTCGTCTTGTGTCTGCTGACGGCTGTTCGCCCGATGATGGTCAGTTCGACTCATCTTCGATTGGGAGATAACAATTGGATGCTGCGTGGCGATGTCCAATCGGCCCGGGAGCAGTACGAATTGGCGGCTGAGGCCGATCCGTATTCTCCTGCTCCTCATCGCAGGCTGGCGGAACTGTCTTATCAGTATTGGGAGATGTGGCCTGGCGAGTTAAGTTCACACGCCAAAGCGGTTGAACATTTGCGAGATGCGACCGCGTGTGATCCACTTTCTGTCACGCACTATCGTCGAATTGGTGAAATCAGTCTGGCGCTGTTCGATGAAAGCGGCGATACGGCCGCAGCAAGGCAGGCAGCCAGGGCATTCGATTCCGCCATCGAACGTTATCCCTTCAATGCTGATTTACTGGCTCAACTCGCCATCGCGCGGCATGCTGCGGGCGACAAAAATGAGGCTCGCAGCATTGCGGCACGTGCTTTGGCATTGGAGAAATTGAACCGAGCTGAGGGGCATGATGATCTTCGGCTTGCTTCTGAGGTACGGCGTCAATTACAAAAGATTGTCGATACGGGTTTGGATCGCCAGGACGTTTTCTCGTCGCCAGATTGATTTCATCCGAAAACTGTTTCCGTCCCGACAAATTGTTCCTGTTTCAACATTTTGTTCCTGTTTCAACATTGTCATCGAGTTCACAAATCGAATCATGCGCATTTTCATGTCGGTCTTAACATCGGTCGTCTCATTCTCAACCATAGCAGTTCTCGCGACAACAATCGGTTGCTTCGAGAAACCATTGCCTGTTGAAGAAAACGGTGTTCGTCAAAACAATGATCCGCCGTCATCCGACGCGAACAACACATCTGTCTCGGATGGCAAGCAACCAAAAGCGGTCCTGAAAGATCTTGAATTCGACTTTGGCTCGATGCTGGTGGGCGAGGAAATGGAACATTCCTTCACCATTCGCAATGAAGGGGATGCACCGTTGAAGTTGAAATTGGGGCACGTCAGTTGCCAATGTGCTTCCACACAGTTTGAAAATGCGGAGGTTGCGCCGGGGGAAGAGTTCTCGTTTGAAGTCTCCTGGCATGCGATGGAACCGAAAGAGCTGTTTCATCAGACGGCCGAAGTCGAAACCAACGATCCGGAAAATCCGTCGATCCGTTTCACCATCAAGGGAACCGTTGCTCGCACACTCGATTTACACCCGAGCGGAGATTGGCGTTTGGGGAATGTTTCGACAGACGCGACGGAAGTTTCGGCGGGACGGGTCATCTCGCTCCTGGTCGATGAATTCAAAATTACGGAAGTGACAACCGACCATGAGATGATCACCGCCAGAACCGAACCCGCGTTTGAAGACACGCTGAATAACCTGAATGCCAAAATGGGCCATGAAGTGATTCTCGATCTCTCACCCGAACTTCCCTACGGTCCGTTTCAGGCAACCGTGAAGTTGGTTACTGATCTCAACGACAACGCAACGGTTTCCGTGAATGTTTTCGGTGTGAAATCCCGGCCCATTTTGCTGGTGGCGTTACAGGGGACGCGGTTTATTCCCTCCACGCAGACGATACATCTTGGGGCCTTTCCAGCTGATTCGGGTAAATCGGCCAAACTCTCGGTCTTTGTCCGGGATATGAAAGAGCCATTTGAAATCACGGAAGTCACCACGGAACCGGAGTTCATCAAAGCGACAGCCACTATGGACGAGGCCTTTGTCGGAACGAAGTCTCAGCGGTACGAAGTATTGGTTGAAGTGCCGCCTGATAGCCCAAAGGTCTCGCTGCTGCGAGATGACCCCGGTTCGATCATGATAAAGACGAATCATCCCAAACAGCCGGAACTGAATCTTCGCATCGAGATGATCTCGCAGTAGCCGAAAGTGAAATCGCCCGAAATCAAGTCTTTTTTCCCGCGATGGTCATCGTACGGGCGTATTTAAGGGAGGAATCGATATCCCCTTGTGCGGGCGGTTTCGCTAACATGTGCTGTGGCAGGCTTTCGCTCCCTTTTCTGATGTGCAGGTTTTCAGGGTCGCGAAGACTGCGAATGGCGAATATCCCCAGGAAGGATTTGAACGGCATGAGTTTCGTATCTCGTCTTTTGCTTTCCCGCACCGCGATAGTGGTCTATCTGTTCGCCGTTTCTGCAACGCTCGGCAGTTTGACGTCTGGCTGCGATTCCACATCCGGCGAATCTGTCAGTGTCGCACAAGCTGATGTCGCACAGGCGAAAGAGGGAGTACAGTCGAAGCCGAAAGCCACGCCCGATGGCTGGCGGCCATCCAAACGGTCTCAGAAAGGTTTGGACGGGCAGGACCCGAATTCCAACGTGACCAACGCTGTTCATCACACAACCAGACCCGATGCCGCCAACAACGCGGAAAACGAACCGGGCAAGATTAAATTGCCGCCGGATGGTATTCTTCCCGGACCACTCTTGAAAGACTGGCCGAAACCTCAAGTTGCCCTGATGGTGTCGGGCGAGCAGGTTGGTTACATTGAACCGTGTGGCTGCACTGAAATGCAACATGGCGGACTGGCCCGGCGTGCCAATCTGGTCAAGCAGATGAAAGACCGGGGTTGGGAGGTTACTGCTTTTGACCTCGGCAATGTTGTCAAACGGTCACGACAGCAGAGCAAAATCAAATACCAGGTTTCGATGGCCATGCTCAAAGACATGGACTATTCCATCATGGCGCTTGGTCCGAAAGATCTGTCGCTGGGAGCGGAGTTCCTTTTGTCGCAACACAATCCAGACGCCAAAGATGGCTCGCTGCCGTTTCTCGCGGCGAATGTTACGCTGTTTGGCGTTGCGGAACTTGGTACGCCTTTGGCGACGCGGGTGGTTAAGGTGGGCGACACGACCATCGGCGTCACATCGATTGTCAGCCCGAAACTGGGACTCAAGTCGCTGCCGGAGAGCGTCAAAAAGGATATCCAGATTCTCGACCCGCATGCAGTTCTTCCCAAGGCGCTCGATCAATTGAAAGCGAGCAAACCGGACCTGCTCGTGCTGCTCAGTCACGCGGTCCCGGAAGAGTCGAAACAACTGGCCGAAAAATACTCCGACTTCGATCTGATCATCACGGCTGGAGGGCCGGAAGATCCGCCGGGAACGCCGGTTCGCACGAAAAAGCCGATGATTGTCTCCACCGGTCAGAAGGGAAAACATGTCGGTGTAGTCGGGTTTTATCCCGACAGCAAAGAGCAGCCATTGCGATTTGAACTTGTCACGATTGACCAGATTCGGTTTGCAGAAACCAAAGTGATGGTCGAACATATGCGGGCCTATCAGGACCGCCTGCACAAGGAACGTGTTGTCGCAGCGGAGTTGCCGATCAAGTATCCCAGCGGTGCGAAATTCGTCGGAGCCTCGGCTTGTGCAGATTGCCACACGACGGCTCATGAAATCTGGGAAAAAACGGCCCACGCTCACGCTTTTGAAAGTCTCAAGTATGCCCGCCACGGCCAGAAGGATCACGGTATTTCCCGAGTGTACGACGCGGAATGTCTTTCCTGCCATGTTACCGGTTGGGAGCCGCAAAAAGTGTTGCGGTACGATTCCGGGTTCATTAATGCCGAATTCGCTGCCAGCGACCACGACAAGAAGATGTCGGAATTGTTGAAAGGGCAACAGTGCGAAAACTGTCATGGTCCGGGCAGTCGGCATATCGCCTTGATCGAAGACGACAGGATTGAAGAGGCGAGGAAGGAAGTTCGGATGACGCTCGAAGAGGCGAAAACGATGTGTTACAAATGCCACGACCTCGACAACAGCCCGAACTTTGAATTCGACAAGTATTGGGAAAAGGTCAAACATTACGGCCTCGACTGACAGTTGCCTCCTTCGATGACCATGAATTCTGAAACCAATCCGCCGATCAATATCCGCGCCCATCAAGCCGAGGGCGAGTTGGAAGTCGTCTGGGCCGAACAGGAGAGCCAGTGGATCCCGTATCGATTGCTCCGCGGTCGTTGTCCCTGTGCAGGATGTGTCGATGAAATGACGGGTGAGCGGACGTTTGATGTCGATCAGGTCAGCGACGGTATTCATCCAAAAGAGATGGGCTTCTCCGGCAACTATGCTCTGAAGATCGCGTGGAATGACGGACATCACACCGGTCTGTTCACCTGGAAATACTTACGCGAAATCGGTGATGAAGAGGAATCGTCATCCGACTGAGGTGGGCCACCCGCGAGATTCAGGCATGTACGAAGTCGAATTCAAATTTGCTCTTGGCGATGTCGGGGAATTAACTCGAAAAGTCATCGAACTGGGTGGCGAACAACAGAGCGAACGCGAACAGACCGACCGCTACTTCGAGCATCCGGTCCGTGACTTTGGCGACACCGATGAAGCTTTGCGGATTCGCTCTTCCGGCGACAAAAATGTCGTCACATATAAAGGTCCAATCGTCGATTCCCAAAGCAAGACACGGAAGGAAATTGAAATCCCCTTCGTGGAAGGAACCGATCAGGCGGCTCGATTCGCAGAGATACTGACCACGCTCGACTTCCGCGAAGTCCACACCGTTCACAAGGTCCGCACGCCCTGGCATTTGCAGTGGGAAGACCGGAACATCGAATTGACCATCGATCGCGTGACCAATCTGGGAGAGTTTGTCGAGTTGGAAGCACAGGCGGAAGAGTCGGATTTGGAATCAACCCGTGATGCGCTTCTGCGTCTGTTGCAGAAACTCGGATTCGATCCGACGGAGCAGATTCGTTTGTCGTATCTCTGTCTTTTGCTGGAAAAACGACGGGGATGACGGTGACTCGCTGGATATCGCCCTGGAATACCACATCGGGTGCTCCGATTCTTTGTCCGGGAGAAATCGACAAAGTTTTTCCCGAAAATTGCACCCGTTCGACTTGCCTTCCATCTGTTTGACGGGTAGTATTTTTTTGTACACTTTTGTGGGGTGTTCCTGCATGATGCACTCAGTTCTCAAGGCATTGGCAAAGAGAATCGTGTTCGTCAGCGATATCACGTTTTCTCTATCTCCTGGAATGATACCTGCACGCTTGATTCTATCGCGTCGAACCAGTTAAATCGCGGGACGAGCGATGAGAGCGATTGCGAGTCAGTCCGACGGACTTTTGTCTGTGGCGGCCTGGTTTTCATTTGGAGCTGTAATCACAGCGTGAAGACCGCTACAGTGAAATTTGGTTTGCAGTAATACGGACGAATCAAATAACCCTTTGATCAGGGAGAGTTTTATGGCAGCGAAATCTCGAAGCGGTGTGGCTTCACGACGTCGGACAAAATCCCAAACGGCAGAGAGCAACGGCGGCGAAAACCAGGCGATGTTGACCAACGCGCTGGGCCAGATTGAAAAGGCATTTGGTGCCGGTTCAATCATGAAGTTGACCGATCAGGGGGCACGTGTGTCGGGCATTCCGACCGGTGCGTTGTCTCTCGACCTCGCTTTGGGAGGCAGCGGTTTTCCACGCGGTCGCATTATCGAGTTGTTTGGTCCAGAATCGAGCGGAAAAACGACACTCGCCCTGCATGCCATTGCCGAGGCGCAAAAAGTCGGTGGTATCGCCGCCTTCATCGACGCCGAGCACGCACTCGATCCTTCCTGGGCCAAAAGGTTAGGGGTGAATCTTGAAGATCTGCTCGTCAGTCAGCCTTCCTACGGTGAAGAGGGATTGCAGATTGCCGAAATGCTGATTCGCTCCAATGCGGTTGACATTATTGTTGTCGACTCGGTTGCTGCGCTGGTTCCCAAGGCGGAATTGGATGGCGAAATCGGTGACACGCACGTCGGTCTGCAGGCGCGCATGATGAGTCAGGCGATGCGAAAACTGACCGGAGCGATTTCCAGGTCGAAGACCACCGTCATTTTCATTAACCAGATTCGCGAGAAAATTGGTGTGATGTTTGGCAGCCCTGAAACCACACCGGGCGGCCGCGCGTTGAAGTTCTATTGCTCCTGCCGGGTCGATGTCCGTCGCATCAGCACGCTGAAAGATGGCGACAACACCATTGGCATCCGTATGAAGGCGAAGATCGTCAAGAACAAAGTCGCCCCACCCTTCCGCATCGCAGAATTCGACATGCTCAGTACGGGGGGCATCAGCGCCGAGGCAGACCTGCTCGACCTGGCCGTTCAGGATCGGATCATCGAAAAGAGCGGAAGCTGGTTCAGCTATGGCGAAACTCGCCTGGGGCAGGGACGGGAGAAAGCTCGGGTTTTTCTGGAAGAGAATCCTGATCTTGTCGAGCAGATTCGTCAAAAGGTTCTGGCAGCACGCGGATTCGCCGGCTCACCGGAACCGGAAGGCAATGGGCAGGCCGAAGAGGAATAATGCTCCGGCAAGGATTCATTCACAAAATAGCAGCCGTCCCGGTGGAGAGATCTCTGCCGGGGCTTTTTGCATTGATTTTGCCGCAAAGACTGCCTGACACGGTTTCGCTCTTGGGGCCGTTTGGGACAGCAGATAGAATGAAATCAGAGTGAATTGGGTCAAACAGCAGCAGCGGTCCGGCAAGGTACGTCGATTTTTCCAAACGGTTACAACTTTCAAGTCATTCCTGCACAAGCAGGCAGGAACCCATCTTCCAGAGCAGTTTACTTTCTGGTGTGACGTTTTTGGTTTGTGAGGGGCTGTTTGCAGGCTGGACTACGTCTAGTTTTATCATAGCGGCTGGCGGATCATTTGGAACTAAAATACCCGTTTGGATGACGCTATGGTTATCTCGGATGCGTTCTAAGCGACGCCCATCACGGCACAGAAGAGTGTAATACGCTCCAGTTGGAAGACCAGAGACAAATTAAGTGGATGTTGCCGATGCACGAAAGTCGTAAATCGCAAAGCCGAAATCCGAACCTCCATCAATGGAAGTTGCTGGCAGGCTGCATTTGCATCCTGTTGACCCAACTTCACGCGGCAACAGCACAGGAGGGCAATGGCCTGCAGGCAATTTTGGCGTTGGAAAAGTCGCTTATCGATGCAATCGAAAAGGCCGAGCCGGCCATCGTCAGCATTGCACGTATTCGTGTTAACAAGACGGTTGGACGCCCCGACAATTTCAACCCGCTGGGAATCGATTTGCGGCAACAGCAGATCCAGCCGGATCGCAGTGACCCGAACACGCCCGAATTTGTTCCAGATGGTTTTGGCACCGGCGTTGTGATTGGCCCGGTCGGAAAGCAGGCCAGTCCCGTCATTCTGACGAATTACCATGTCGTCAAAGGTGGTCCACCGGTCGAGAAACCGCCGAGAGATTACCACCTGTTCGTCCGGTTCGCCGACCGTAGCGGATATTACGCCGAGATTTTGGCAGCCGACCCGCGCAGCGATCTGGCAATTCTCGCCATCAACTTCGAGCAGTTGGGAAAACGCCCACAGGAACTGGTGACGATTCCAATCGGCAATGGAGAGCGAACCCGCAAGGGTCAATTGGTGGTGACGTTGGGCAATCCGTATGCCATTGGCCGTGATGGTTCCGCCAGTGCCAGTTGGGGGATGGTCAGTAATATCGCCCGGCGCCCTGCACCGGTCACCACACTCCCCAATGGCCAGCCGAACGATGACGAAACAATCCATCATTATGGCACGCTGTTGCAAATTGACTCCCGATTGAATCTCGGCACCAGTGGCGGGCCGGTATTGAACCTGCAAGGAGAGATGATCGGCCTGAGTACCTCCATGGCCGCATTGGATGGTTATGAGAAATCATCCGGCTTTGCCATCCCGATGGACAATGGAACAAAGCGAGTGTTGGAGGAACTGGCCTCCGGTTACGAAGTTGAATTCGGTTTCCTGGGGGTATCGCTTTCCGAGGTGACCGGTTTTCGCGCTCAGCAACTTCCCAGAAACCTGCGTCATGCATCCGCTGCAATGGCAATCAAAATTATTCCTGACTCGCCCGCCAGCGAAGGTGGTATGCTGACCGGCGATGTTTTTCTAAACGTCAACGGAAAACGGGTATTCGATCATTACGACGTTATGCGCGAGGTCTCGCAATTAGGGCCAGGGCGGGTTGCCAACATCGATGTCTGGCGTCGGCCCATCAACCGCCGCGTGCAGTTGCGTGTCAAACTTGGAAAATGGCCTGTCCGTAACACAAAGGAAATGATCACAACGAATCGCCGGTTTGCTCCCTTTGGTGGTCTGAATGTCGATTATCCCACGGCGCGGTATCATTTCCTCCCATTCCCGCTTCGCTACCAGAAGGCAGTAGTGGTCACCAACGTCGCCGAGAATAGCTCGGCGGCGAGAACGGATTTGCGTGCGGGGGATTTCATTGCTCGCGTTGATGAATTCCCGGTCGAAACTCCGCAGGAATTTGCCGATGCCGTGCGGGGCAAGGCGAAAGTGACTCTCCACCTGGCTGATGCCCGCAAAATCGAACTCAAACGATGACCGGCCTTTCTGATTGAAAATCGCGGTGTTTTCTGACGCCCGCGATTTCTTTCTGCATCATTTTGCGTCTAAAGCGTATCACACTTTTTTGGGGCTGCGAACGGCATTGAATGGCCAGCGACGATCGCCCCCCACGAGCCAGAAACGTTGTGACGAAAGGCAAACGGCTCTATTGCAGAAAGCTCACAGGCCCACATAGAATTGTTGCAGGCCACATTGAACTGTAGCGCCTTCACACTGTTATTACAGTTCCAAATGCGGCTCAAGCCCTCATAGACAAAAGTCCGTACCGCCTGGAGCAGTTTACTGTTTGGTGTGACGCCTCTGGCTTGTGGGGGCCTGTGTTTGCAGGCCGAACGATGCCCATCGCGGCACAGAAGAGCGTAACGCGTTCTAGCGGTTTGTCAGGATCAACTCCCGTTTTTGCCCCCATTTGGCTGCCATGAAAACCAACGAAATCCGCGAAAAATATCTCGACTTCTTTGCGTCCAAAGGCTGCATCCGCCGCCCCAGCGATGTGCTTGTTCCCAAGGATGACCCGACCGTGCTGTTCACCCCAGCCGGGATGAACCAGTTCAAAGAGCAGTTCCTCGGAGTGGGGCAGTTGGAATTCACCAAAGCGACCACCTGCCAGAAGTGCCTTCGCACGGGCGACATTTCCAACGTTGGCGTGACCGCATACCACCACACCTTCTTTGAAATGCTGGGCAACTTCTCCTTCGGCGACTATTTCAAGAGAGAGGCGATTCATTGGGCGTGGGAATTTCTGACCAGCGACAAGTGGATGCATCTGCCGGCCGAAAAACTGTCGGTCAGCGTCTATCGTGACGAAAACGACGATAAGAACAGCGATGACGAAGCGTACAAAATCTGGCACGACGAGATCGGCATTCCGGAATCGCGTATCGAATGGCTGGGTGAACATGATAACTTCTGGCCAGCCGGCGCACCGACTGATGGTCCGGATGGTGTCTGCGGTCCCTGCAGCGAGATTTTTTTTCATCCCGGTGGGAATCACAAGGAAGTTGAAATCTGGAATCTCGTCTTCACGCAATACAACCGCGTTGGCAACCCGCCCAATAATCTCAAACCGCTGCCTGCAAAAAACATCGACACCGGCATGGGGTTGGAGCGAATGGCAGCCGTCATGCAGGGGGTGACGAGCAACTTTGAGATCGACACTCTGCGTCCGCTCTGCGAAGCGGCAGGTAATGCTGTTGGTGTCAAATATGATTTCGATTCATCCGAAGGCCGTGCGCTGCGACGAATTGCCGACCATGTTCGGGCGGTTACCTTCTGCGTGCACGAAGGTGTGCAGCCGGGCAACAAAGAAGAATCTTCGGTTGTGCGGCAGTTGTTGCGCCGTGCCGTGCTGGAAGGATACCTGCTGGGCAAGAACGAGACTTTTTTGCACACACTGGTTCCGGCAGTGGTTGAAGTGATGAAGCAGCCATATCCCGAAATTGCTGAAACGGTGGAAACGGTACAGGGGGTGATCGAAGCGGAAGAGTCCCAGTTTCTGGAAGTGGTCGATCGCGGTCTCGAAAAGTTCGATGAGTGTGTGGAAAAAGCTCGGGCCAGTGGCGAATCTCAAATATCGGGGAAAGATGCATTTGAGTTGCACACCACGCATGGTTTCCTGATCGAGATTACTCAGGCGATGGCCGCGAAACACAGTCTTAAGGTCGATCTGAATTCATTTGAGAAACTGATAGACGAATTTGGCGAGGTCTCGCGCGGAGGTAAAGAGTATGGCGTGATGGCCGAAGGCCCGTTGGATGCCATTCGCAAAACGCACGGTGGGACAGAATTTCTCGGATACAAAACCATTACAACCGAAGCGAACATCATTGGCATTCTGGCAGAAAAACAACTTGTTGAAACACTGGAAGAAGTCGGCCACGATGATCTCGTTGCGGTAATACTCGATCGTTCTCCTTTTTATGGAGAAGCGGGCGGACAGGTTGGCGACACAGGGCAACTCAAGGGAGATGGTTTCACTTTCGACGTCACCGACACACAACGATACGGCGACTTGATTCTGCACATCGGTCATCTCTCCGAAGGCAGGATGGAAATCAACAAACCGGTCCAGGCCAACGTGGTTTCCGACCGTCGGGCGGGAATCCGCCGTGCTCACTCGGCCACCCATCTGTTGCATCACGCTCTGCATTCGGTTATTGGCGATCAGGCAACTCAACGCGGCTCCAAAGTCGAGGATGATGTGCTCCGTTTCGACTTTGCACATCGCAAGGCTCTGGCATCAGATGAGGTGAACCAGATTGAGGATGTCATCAACACCCGCATTGCCGAAGGCGCGGTTGTGGAAACCAGCGTGATGAACATCGACGATGCAAGAAAAGCGGGGGCGATGGCGCTGTTCGGTGAGAAGTATCCCGACAACGTTCGCGTCGTGAAAATGGGGGATTTCAGCACTGAACTCTGTGGGGGGACGCATCTCACCAACACCGGTCAGGTTGGTTTATGTCGGGTCATTTCCGAAGAGCCGGTTGCGAAAGGAGTGCGGCGAATTATCGCACTGACTGGCCCGAAAGCATTGGAACGCGTGCGACACGCGGAGGAATTGCTGGGCGAATTACAGCGGCAACTCAAGACTCCACAGCCGGACGATCTGCCCAAACGGATCGAGTCGATGCAGATTGAATTGCGCGATTTGAAGAAGGAGTTGGCCAAACATTCTGCCCGGAATGTCGCAGGTCAGATTGATGAACTTGTCGCACAGGCTGAGGTCGTCGATGGCGTGCATGTCATCACGCATTCTCCGGAAAATGCGACGCGCGAATCGCTGCGGGAATATGTCGATCAGATTCGGGCGAAGGTGCCAGCCGCGGTGATTCTGCTGGGAGCAGAAGTCGATGGCAAGGTTGCATTAATTGCGGCTGTCAGCAAAGATCTGATTTCACGCGGCGTTAAGGCGGGCGACTGTGTGAAAGTCGCAGCCAGGGAGGTTGGCGGTGGTGGCGGTGGTCGACCAGACATGGCGGAAGCGGGCGGCAAACAGCCGGAAAATATCCCGCAGGCACTGCAGGCCGGCGTGGAGTATTTCAAATCACAACTGAGTGGCTGAGAGTGATCTGTCACTCCCCAACCTTTAGAGCGGTTTAACTTCTGGTGCGACGTCTCAAGATTGTGGGGGGCCTGTGTTTGCAGGCCGAACGATGCCCGTCGGGGTACAGAAGAGCGTAATATGCTCCAGTAGGATGGATGCAGCAGAGCGCAACTCCACAAAGCGATCAACGGCCGTAACTGGTTGGTGGATTTCGTTTCACTGCACCCACCCTGCAGGCTGAAGACGCTTCAAATTACAGTATGCCGCGTTGCCGCAATTCTGCAACGACACTTTTCACGATGTCATTGACCTGCCCGGTATCAATGCCTTCGAGAATCGGACAACCACCGATCGGCTCATCGGTAAAGCTGTGAGCCGCAAGCATGCATTGCAACGTCTTGCTCAACATCTCAAGGTCAGCCTGCTGATTGGATGACATCGGCTGCCGGCTTCGTCCCATGTTGAACCCGCGCAAGTTCACCGCCGCGCGGAATCCTTCAGGGAACTCGGTGGAATAGATCATCGTATCGAACAGTGTCACCAGGTCATACTGCACCTGACGTGCTTCATCCAACTGCATTGCCTTGGTCAAATCGAATAGTTTGCGAGTCAGTTCAGGGACGACACCAGACGTCGCGTTCGTGCCGCCATCGCAACCGGAAATCAACATTGGCATCAACGCAGCATCCCACCCGGTCAGAAATGTGAATTCCGGACGATTGGGTCGCACCGCCTGAATCATGCGGATCATGTGCGGGATGTCTCCGGAGGAATCCTTGATCGCCACAATTCGTTCGCACTCTTCACTCAATCGTTGCACCGTCGGGACATCGATGGGAGATGCGAACATCGGAATGTTGTACAGCGTGACATCAATTGGTGTGTTGTTGCCGATTTCTTTGAAGTATGCGTAAATTGATTCCGGTCCCAGCTTATAATAAAACGGAGCCACGATCGCGACGGCGCGCACTCCCAGGCCAGCGTAGTATTCGCATGCAGCAAGGGTCTCTTTGACGTTCGCTTCCGCTGCCCCGGCCAGGATGGGAACCCGAGCGGCGGTCTGATCGGCAATGATGGCCACAATACGGCGTCGTTCCTCCGAAGTAAAACGGGTGAACTCGCCGGTCGACCCGTTGGGATAAAGACCGTGTACCCCTTTGGCGATCAGCCAGTCGATATATCGACGCAAC
The DNA here is from genome assembly GCA_028284145.1 of Planctomycetaceae bacterium. Classification (GTDB taxonomy): domain Bacteria; phylum Planctomycetota; class Planctomycetia; order Planctomycetales; family Planctomycetaceae; genus JANQSH01. Next base: position 17,263 of record JANQSH010000022.1, read on the forward strand.
TCGGATTCGTTAATGCCACCATTGTCATCGTATGGAACAAGGTTGGGCGTGAAGATACCTTGCAGTCGTTCGTTCGACATTTTGCCGTCATTCTTCGCTGGGAACTTTTGGGGAGAGACATTCAGTCGCGTGCAATTCCATCCGACTGAAAAAGAAACGACGCATCTACCAGAGCGGTTTCCCTTTTCGTGTGATGGTCCCGCTCATGGGAGTCTGCGTTTGCAGGTCAGGAGACGATTTTCGCGCCACAGAAGAGCGTAATACACTCTATTCAGTATAGAACAGTTTACCTTCTGGTGTGATGTCTCTGACTCGTGGGGCCTGTATTTGTAGAGCAAACGACGTTCCATCGCGGCATAGAAGAGCGTAATACGCTCTATACGAAATACGCAATTGCCGGCTCAAAGACACTTGTCGACCGGGTGGCGGCCGACAAACCGGACAACCAGTACAATCGCCACAACCCCCAGTGGCAACAGCCAACTCACTGGAATCCCATATCCTGCGGGAAGGTAGCCGGTCAACAATGCAACCCCCGCCACAACCATTGCGTAAGGGAATTGGGTTGCGACATGATCCAGATGATCGCATCCCGTCGCTGCGGAGGAGAGAACCGTCGTATCTGAAATGGGCGAACAGTGGTCGCCGAAAATGGAACCAGCCAGAACCGCCCCAACGGTTGCCAGCAGGATTGGATCATCCGGTACAACGTCGCCCCCTTCGGCCAGCAGGTAAAACGTAACCGGAATTAACAGCGGCATCAGTAATCCCATCGTCGACCAGGAACTGCCTGTCGCGAATGAGACCGCAGCCGCGAGAAGAAATGCGGCTGCCGGCATCCATTGTGGGGCAAGAATCCCTTGCATCAATTCGACAAGATAACTGGCCGTGTTGAGATGTTCTGCGTTGCAGATTGTCGCAATCCCCCACGCGAGAACCAGCACAACAAACGCGGTGAACATGCTTTTGCCGCCATCGATCCACGCCTTTCCCGATTCAGCTACTGTCAACGATCGAGATACAAAAGCACAAAGGAACGCAATTAGCGAAGCACTAAATGAGGAAACCAGCAACACCGTGTACGAGTCGGCCGCAGAAAGGATGTTGCCCAGCGTTGCGGGCTGTTCATCATCAAGCCCGGCTTTGCCCGTCCACCAAAGCCCAATGGAAATCATTGCGATGAGACTGATCACGGGAACGATGGCGTTCCACATCAGGAAATGGTCTCGTCCGCCATTGTCTTTCACTTCGGAATTCTGGTCACGCCGGTCCGATGCCTCCAGGTTGTCACGGTGGTCGTTTGTCGTCAAAGCAATCTGCTCGGCACGCAACATCGGCCCGAAATCCCGACCGGTGTATGCAATTAAAAATACGAACAAAAGCAGGAGCAGCGGATAAAACCGATACCAGACTGATTGAAGGAACAAAGAATAGGCATCCCATTGGATATCATTACCAAACACCTGGTCGTAACCGGTCTGAATGTACTCAACTTCGACGCCGACCCAGGTTGAGATGATGGCCAGTCCCGCAATGGGTGCCGCTGTCGAATCGACAAGGAATGCCAGTTTTTGCCGGGAGAATTTGAGACGATCAGCGACCGACCGCATCGTTCCTCCTGCCAGCAATGTGTTGGCATAGTCATCGAAGAAGACGACCAGCCCCATCAGCCAGGTCAGAATCTGTCCCTGTTCGCGGGTTTTGGTGACGCGAGCAAGGGAATGGACCAGAGCGGCAGTTCCGCCACTCGCGGACATCAGGCCGATCATCGAACCGAGAAACAGTGTGAACAAGACGATCGTCATGTGATCAGCATCGGTGAGCGCACCGAGGATATGCGTGTCGATTGTTCTCAGAAAACTGGTCGCAAAATCACCATGAGCCAGCACCACCGCACCACCGAAAAGGCCGGCCAGCAACGCGATGAAAACGTCTTTCAAGCAAATCGCCAGTAGAATGGCAATCGCAGGTGGAATCAAACTTAACCAGCCGGGAACGAGCGTGACAGCATAAACGACTGGCTCTTCATCACCTGGTTGCACGCTGATCTGGTTGTCCCGAACGTACAATCGTCGGTTGTGGCTGCTGCGATCAGTTGAAAGCAACAGGGTTCCATCGACGGGATCGGGCAACATGACTTCATGATCCTCACCAGTGTGGGGATTTCGTTCAACCAGTTTCAAACCATGAATTTGCCAGGGTTCGTTGAATGTTGAATCGACTGTTCCATCGGCATTCCAAAGCGTGATCGAGACTTCATCTATTGACACGTCTTTGAGTATGAACGAAGGCAAATCGACGGTAATGCGAGGATGAACCGGGGTTTGGGGTTCCTCGGCTGAAGCTGACTCACAGCAGGTGAACGCGAGCAACCACACCAGTATCGTTCGGAAGATCGTGCCTGCTCGCTTCGACATCTATTCCCTTTCACCTGGTCAGGATGTCGGCGGTTGCTCGTTAATCGAGGCATTAGCAGGCCAGTTGATCACGAAACTGACGCCTCCCATCAACAGAGATTCGTCGAAGTCGGCATTGATGGCAGCGAAAATCTGCCCACCATGCAGCGTGATAATCCGCCAGCATTTGGGCAGGCCAAATCCGAGTCCACGCCCCGCCTGCCGCCCGGAATAGAATGGATCAAACAGATGTACGCGATCGATTTCGCTCAGTCCACCGCCATTGTCAGAAATGACAAATCGCGTTGCTGATTGGCCGCCGGGCAATTCGGCTGTGTTTGATGAAACCGCGATTATGCCACCATTGGAAATCGCATTCAAGCTGTTGTCGAGCAAGTTGCTGATCACGACTTTCAGTTGAACCGGGTCCGCCCAGAGCGACAGGCCGTCCATC
>JANQSH010000147.1 GCA_028284145.1 Planctomycetaceae bacterium
TTGTAACGAATGAAGCAGAGACGAAGGATGGATCGGACCAGGAGAAGTTTGCCGGCGTGATTCGCATCGACGAGCGTGAGGTTCGCTCGCATGTCGAGGCGGTCGGAGGTCGATTGGCGTGATGGGCGGTACCTGGGATGAGTCGCGGCCCGCAGAAGTCGTCCAGAATGCTTTCGGTAAAGCTCCCCAGATCCGCACATGCGGTCGCCTCGTCACAAAGGCAGGAAAGATCGACAAGGGAAATGTAGGCGTTGTCGTTAAGTAGCGTCGCAATATGAAAAGGAGGCATACAGTGCCGTCCAATATCATCAACCTATCGCAACCAGGAGACGAAGCTCGGGGAATCAGCATCGCAATGGTCGCCCTTCGGTGGAATGGTGAACGCATCTCACAACAACAACTCCAGGAGAGAGCTGCCTTGGCAGTCCAAACTGTTGATGCAAAGTACAATAAAGATGTGATGGATGTCAAAGTCATTGAGATCAGTGAATCTCAACAGTACGTGCAACTCAGTGTGCGGGCCAATTTCAACTCGGATGCAGAAATGAACGCGATGTCGACCGACCTGAAACGGCAATTCGACGCGAGCGGAATCCAAGCAGGCAAAGAGCACACGCCGGTTGCCAATCCAAATAAACCCGCTCCGATGCAACGATCTCAAAACTCTGAAGATTCCCCTCAAAAAGCCAAGTCACGTAAACTTCGATGTCCTCACTGTCAAACATTGATGAAAACGCGAACTCAATCGGATCGCGTTCGTTGCCCTCGCTGCAACAATGCCCTAACGGTAAAGACGGTCGGCAAGCAGCAAAGGTCAATCACATCGACAGATCGTGGAAGAAAAGATATGCCAAGTAGCCGGATCGATGCGAAAATTATCGCAGGAGTAGTCGCTGTTGCTCTGGTCAGCATTGGGGCAGGAATATTAATTGCCCCATCTTTAACTAACATTGGGGATGTAGTTCTGCACCCGCTTGCGTGCTTGTGTTACGGCATTTTGGTGACAATTGGTGGGCTGGCTTTTTGGAAATGGAATAATAGTGACAATGCCCCAGCTCTCGCCGATTGGTTTCGACCTAAACCTGATCGCGTTGATGAAGCTCAAGCTGTCTTGGCAGCGAAGCCGGTTGTGGATCATGCGGCGAGAGACGCGTCGTCAGGCCGCAAACATACGCTCCCACGAGCCAGAGCGAAGCCGGTTGTGGATCATGCGGCGAGAGACGCAGTGGCGTATGCCAAGCCGGATGAGCGTATGATCGCCGAGGACACGAACTATAGAGACCAGAAGTTAAAGGAATTGCAGACACTGTGTGATCTTGCCGTCAATGCATGCAAGAAGACTGGGAATTCAGCATCGGTCGGAAAGATCCGTGCAATCAATGCTGGCCTGATTCTGATCATCGGGGGGTGGGGGGGGATTCGGTCACAGGTTGAGGGACAGGGCATTCTTCAGTTGCATATTATTGGCGTGGCAATGGCACTTCAGTCTGGCTGGAAAGTGCTAGCGGGTGCCATTCAGTTTCACACTCTTAAAGAAACGAGTGGTGAATACCAGTCGGCGGCAAAAATAAATGAAGAGATTGACGCGTTGCAGAACATGGTCACGACGATGTTGAGCAAGTGGGGGCTCAGCTAAATACTCACAGTGAGCGATTCTTAGTTTGGGATTGGTCTTGGCGCATGAAAAGTGGCCTCCTATTGGTATCGGTGGCGAAAACGGGCAAAGCCGCAGGCTGGAAAATCCAGCGTGCACACATTCTGCTGTTGCTCGAACGGGGGTTGACTTACCGTCAGCTCAAAGCCTTGCTGTTCGCCAGCAATGACCTCATCGCTGGCTGTGTGAAACGATTCCGCATCGGTGGTGTCGAGGCGGTTTTGGGATCGACAGAAACGGCCAGTCAATCAGTCCCCCAATGGTTGCTGAAAGTGATTCAGTGGGTGATGAACAACACGCCGCAGGACTTCGGCTTCTCTCAACCGCGATGGTCTTGTGCGACACTTGCGGAGACACTCGCCTGGGAGGGGTCGGTACGGGTCAGCCCGGAAAGCATCCGGCGTGGTCTGCACAGAATGAATTTTGCGTGGCGTCGTCCCCGCCCGGTCGTGGGGCCAACGGATGCGGAATACCACCGGAAACTGCGGAAAATCCAGAAATTGATGTCGGTGATGCCAGCGAATGAGACAGCCGTGTTTCAGGATGAGGTCGACGTCAATCTTCGGGTTGGCGACGGGACGCGCCGTCACTCCGGCTGCAGCCTCTGGCCGAAGAATGTGAAACAACACCTGTCCAACCTTTTGCATCTTGCTACCGAGTGACGCGACAAAGATCCCAAACCCTTCCTTACGCTTACGATAGATTTGGTCAAGCACAGTCAAGGTCTCACGGTAGTCAAATGTACTCACGTAACAATGTCGATGGGATGGCTCGATGAGAGGTCGATGAAAGTCGCGCTGAGCGTCGATACGCCATCGATTCTGCACCAAATGAGGGATCCCAAATATCCATTGAACGCGACTTGGCGATAGCTCATCAATTACAGCGCTGATTCGCGCATATGAAAACGCGGGAAATGCCACCAGGAAAGACGGCCGAGCATCCGCGCACATCCCCGGAATCGCTTTCAACAATTCCACTCGATCCACCCCCAATGTCAAGAACTCTGGGGGTTCGATACGCTTCGAACGCTTGTTCTCAGAACTTATCCGATATTCCTCGAATGAGGGGCGATATGAGGCCACTTCCGTATACAAAACCGTCAATTGAACGTCAGTGAGCATTAGGGCATGAAGGCCCTCAAGCAAAAGCCGAGAACTTCCGACAGAAACATCGAATGCGACCTTTGAATGGTCCGATTCAATGTCGACATCCGCGTCTTTGAGCATCCCAATGAGTTGTTCACCAAATCCGACCGCTGTTCCGTGGTCATCATGCTCCAGGATTAAGGTGTTGCCACTTTCGCAGACTTCTGACATCAAGTCCGTTAATTCGTCGAAGTGCACACTGTTCGCGTTGCTCATAGCTGCATTGTTATACCGCACACAAATGCAAACTCTCGCCCGCCAGTTGCGTTTTTTTAACTCCGAAACAGCTGATACACAGCGAGGTTCGAAACCAGCAATCGAAATTACGCAGTCGTACTCCTCCGCTGTGCTATCGTTGATGCGATGTGGCGTTGGTAACTCGTCGACAAGAGAGGCAAGGCTATCCTTGAAAATGTAGTCTGCCATCTTAATCCTCGTCAGACCATTGAATGCGTTTTTGACCGTCTGATACGTTCTCTGCAATACTCGCCTTCACAAAGCCTTCAGCCCGCCCAGACGGGTCGCTCACAAACGCTTCCCATTGTTTTTTTGACATTCTCCAACACTCGCTGTTCACCAACCCAATTCGAAACGCGGGACAAAAAATACGCCTGAAGAGAACTCGACTAGACAAGGTATTCCTTATAGATCTGCTTTCCACTGCGTCTACAAAAATGCAGTATCTTTGGAGGGCTTTCCATAACTCTGACGCTTCTCCATCTTTGTTCCACTCTTGATTCCCTCGATCTGCCTCATCAAGTTCGATGCGAATCAGCCGGTAAGGCTCTCCCCTCTTGCCAACCAGTGGACGGTCTTCAAGAAGTCGTTTCGCAGCATTTCCAAATGCGTCCACAATTTCGAACATTCGCTCGCCATACTTAGCGATTCCCTTGATCTTACTGACGTACTGAAGAGAAAAATTTTGTATGACGGCATCCTGATGCCGGGGAAGAATCCTTTGCTCCGATTCCCGTGTTACTTCACAATCTTCGAACATCCTATTGAGAAGTTCCAGAATGTTGCTAACGTCCCCTGTGCATAGGTTACAGAGAGTCTCCCATCCGTGATAATAAGCGACTACCCCATCTTCGGTCAGTTGTTTCTCTACTTCCTCACTAACGACCGAAGGTGGCATTCCACCAGTTTTCTTCGTACCATCTTTCCGCAACTCAGATTCGAGCCTCAACGTTCTTTCTAGTGTTCCATTCGAGTATTCAGATTCGCCGATGAGGGAATCGACATCTCCTCTGTATTGGCACATCCTCAACCGATTGTCCACGATTTCCTTTAGGAATTCTCGTTTGTCTCTTGATGGTAGGTTCAGACAGAATTCCGTTCCGATATTTCATTCCCTATACTCTCGATCCTTCTCCAGGAAACTCCCAACCGTTTCATCATGCGTCAAACCGAACACTTCAGACGACACCTTGCATTTATACTGTGAATTCGGAACAAACAAGATGTGATTGAGCGCGTCCTGCGCTTCCCTTGGCACCTTTAGTTCGGTGTAATCGTCCACAAATAAATACAGCGTCTTACCGACGAAAAGGCTTATGCGACTAGAAACAAATTCTGCAACGTCACCGACAAACCCTTGTGTCGTGCGGGAAACCAAGGCTGACCCATTCAGAATCGAAAGACGTGCCTCATAAATTGCATTTGTGATTTCAGCCTCGACCTCAGTTGAACCATTGAATTCATCATTGATATTGAGTTCGTTCGCGTGCGTCTTCAAGAAGTTCAGAAAAGCACCGAAATCTGCATCAAGCAGTTGGTTTTCTTGTTCCAATGCGACAAAGACACTTGCCAATTCTCGAAGAACGATAAGGTTGAAATAGTGCCGAATATCATCCTGGCGGTTTTTTAGGACTTTCTTGTCAATCGCGCTGAATCGCTGCCGAAACTCCAATGTGCAAGATATATAGAGGCCAAGGTATGGGGCGCTTAGTGCGTCCGCGCGGCGCTGCGGGGATGATGAAGGCATGCCCGGCACGCTTCAGGTAGGAGATCACGGCGACGCTGAAAAACCCTTTGTCCAGCAGTAAAAACTTGATTTTCACGCACTTTCGGACGATGGCCAGCAGTCGCTGCAGGATGTCTT
>JANQSH010000148.1 GCA_028284145.1 Planctomycetaceae bacterium
GCAGGCCGAAAGACATTCCTTGCGGCCACAAGAAAGCGTAATACGCTATAGCCTTTCACTTTCTTTAATCCGACGGACTTTTATCTGTGGCGGCTTACGTCCCATCTGGAACGATAATAGCCGATCGAAAGCCGGTACAAATAAGTATGGCTTGCAACAGGACCACTCATCGTTTCAATCCCACCACCAGCGCTTCGGCCTCTTTCCGGTTTTCATCTGCCGGGATCGCTCGACGAGTTGTGGCGTTTTCGATGGCTGCAGGTTTTCATTCGCCAGATCCCCCGGCTGGATTTCGATCCCACCGCTGACCGAGATCAGCCAATGGCGGTTACGCACCACACGATAGCTGACGAGCGAAGGGACAGTACGCGGTGTGAGGAATGTTCGTGTGGGGCAGGCGCTCGCGTCGAGGAAGTGTTGTGGATGCCAGCCACGAGAGACTTTGTAACGCTCGGTGCCAATCACGCCGCTGTCCCGACGTGCGACAATTTCTGCCACCGTTGCCAGTCCGATGAGGTTCTGTAATTCTGCAAACACGGGAATCTGCCTGCTTAACGCTTCAAACTTTCTGGTGAAGGAATTCGCCAGAGCCTCGGCTTCGGGAGAAGCTTTCTGATGGCTGTCCTGCAGAGATGCAGCGGTCACAATTTCCACACCCTGTCCCAGAAACTGATACGCAGTATGATCGACCGTATGTTGGATCACATCGAATTGTGAGCGAAACCACCAGCGATGTTGCTGTGGTGGCCCGCCATGAAAATGTTGTTCGGCCAGTTCCATGTAATTCTTCAGCCCGGGAGTGGGAATCGGCTCGTGGCCCATCGCCAGTTTTTTGAGGCGAAAATCGGCAGCGACAATTTTGAATGCATATGATGAATGAGGATCGATGCCGAAAATGTCGACGACCTGAGGTCCCATCGCATTTGCCATTCCCGCGAGGACGGGAGCGGCAATTCGATGGTCAAAATGTCCGCCGTGCTTCTTGATGAAGGCATTGTATCGAGCAAGTCCCTGCGGTGACGGATCAATGGAGCAACCGATCGTACCACGGACGCCATCTTTGGGGAAACAGGCTCGCAGCACGGCGATCAGATCATCCAGTTGCAGAACGGGACGTCCCGATTTGATGCCGACAACATCCCCATTTTCTGTTTGCTTCCAACCCTCTGCAGGTCCGGCAATGATGCAATCGTTTGTTTCCGGAACAAAAAACAGATACTGCACGCATGAGAGGCCGGCAAGGTATCGCATTTCGGCAGGCAATGGTTTGCCATCGGCATGGAGTCTTGCCGCCTCCAACTCGAGCGACTTCAGCGAGACTTTTCGCAACGGACTGGATTTGGCAACGGCTGTGTCAGGAGCAAGGTTGGTTGCGAATTGTCGCAGTAACGCCAAACGATCGTCTGGTGCCAATTCCGAAATGTCGCGCATCATGCCCTTCGTGTCGATATAGACGCCTCCCACTTGAGCATATGCCCGGGGCGGAAGCACCGCAGCGAGGCAGAACAGCAACAATAGAGCCAATATCCATCGGAACGGAAATGTGCGCATGATCAACTCCAAAGGAGGTGAGATTTCTACCGAACGTACAGTTTGGTCAGCAAACCCTTTCGCGCGATCAACGGTCCGTGAAGGCGGATTGCAAAATCGCGGGTAATTCAGCACTGAAACGGCTGCGGGGCATGACGTCATCACAACCAGCGTCTCGGGCAGCCTGCAGACGCACAGCATCGATGTGCGAGCCAAATGCGATCACCTTCGGTTTTGAACCAGTCAACGAAGACATGATGGCATCGGGCTGCAAACCAGGCGTCGCAAGATCGAGAATCAACAGTTGCACCGGACCATCCTGGCACAGGTCAGCCGCTGAATTGGCATCTGCCGTAGCACGGATCTCATATCCGAGTTGTGAAGCCGTTCCGGTAACTTTGCTGGAAAAGAACAGATCGCTTGTCAGCAGGACTCCATCCGACATGTTCAAGTCTCGCTTAGAGCCATATACCTTCCGGTATGACGTCTTCTCTGGCTCGTGAGGGTTAGTTTGCAGGCCTGACGGCGCCCATCGCGGCACAGAAGAGCGTAATACGCTCAATGGAAAAACCGCTTCGCGCATTTTTCGATGCAACAAATTTCGATGCAACAAAATGGGCCGTTCGACACCAGTTTCAGTTCCCGAACTGATTCAGGAAATCTCCCAGGTCGCCATCATTGTCCGCCTGGTCATCGATTCCGATATCGCCCAACTGAGAAAGGAAATCATCGTCGTCATTCACAGCATCGGGGCCAGGAATGGCTGGCTGTTCTGACCTGGCTGGCACCGACTTCTTCTGTTCGGTTTTCTCCTTGTCAGGCGGTGATAGCTTTTTCTTTCTTTTTGGAGGATCAGGTTCTTTCAATTCGTCCAAGCCTTCTATTTCGTCGGCTTCCTCATACTCGACAATCCCGTTGACCGGTTCCTCGACAACATATTCTTCACCCTCCACATATTCTTCACCGTCGACATTCTCGATGGGGTTTCCATTTTCATCGACGTATTCGTACTCGTATTCGACATCTTCGACATCACCCTCTCCGGGTGAGGCTTCCACCTCTTCGACGTACTTGTATTCGACTTCCTCTTCTCTCTCTCCATCGCCGACATCAACTTCTTCAACGTATTCCACTTCCTCAATGTCTTCGCCGATTTCATCCCCGGCATCAACTTCGGGTTCCGCAACATCGTTTCCTGCGAGATTGCTGAAATCAGGGATTTCGTCACCCCCTGACTCAGTTTCATTTCCTGCGATGGAATCGACCGCTTCCTCCTCAGTGAGATAGCTGGTGACATCGTCTTCGGCGGTCGCGGCATCTTGTTCCTTCTGCGCTTTGCGCGACTTCATCTCGATCGTTTCGGCATGAGGATCGGGCCGCGACTCTTCGTTAGAAGGCGATTCTGCAGCCGGTTCCAATGCCAGCGGAATGTTAGCTGCTTTCCCTTTTGTCTGCCGAACACGTGGGCCGATGCGATCTTCTTCCAATGGTTCGACCGGCGCATTTTCGTCGATGTCTTCTTCGGTCGCTTCGTTAAACAGCACAATCGAACTGCCGGTGGAAGCCCGTTTTTTCGATTCCTGGTACAGGACATGAAACCGCACGCCACCGACGGATAACTCGCAACCAGCAGGAAGAGTGATCTCCTTATTTGCCGGGATCCGTTTGCCTTCGACATAGGTGCCATTGGAACTGCCGAGATCGCAAACTTTGACGACGCCGTCATCGACGAGGATTTTGCAATGCTGTCGGCTGATCTGATTGGAACCGATTCGCAAATTACAGTTTTTTCCGCGACCGACAATCGCATCACCGCCGAGTGTCACGGTTTTGACGTTGGCGGAATCATGTTCAACGATCAATTTGACCTGCATTGTATTGCCTGCATTGTGTCGCCTGAAAAGAGGCCAGAACAGCCGGGAGAACGGTGCGACCCGGGAATAAGCAATCTGACGTTTATCATATCAGCCATTACCCCTCCACGACAAACGACTTTTGGTAATCGTGGGACTCCCGCCGGATGTACTTCGAGGGGGGAATTGTTAAACTACGTTGCCTCGAATTCAAATTCCATTTCCACAACGCCTCGATTGAACGAATATGAACAGATTGTTTATTCCGGTTCTTGCCGCTGGGGGGCTGCCTCCAGCATCAACCGGTCCGACGACCGATTCGGATGTTGTACTGCTGATCGTCTACATTTTGCTGGCGTTGATTTTCTCTTTTCTCTGCTCAATTGCGGAGGCGGTCCTGCTGAGCATTACTCCGTCCTATATTGCGGGGCTGAAAGAGAACCATCCGAAGCGAGCCGATCTGATTCGACGGCTGAAACAGGAAAACGTGGATCAGTCTCTCGCTGCCATTCTGACGCTGAATACCATCGCGCATACTGTGGGAGCCATTGGTTCGGGGGCGAAGGCAACGGCCGTGTTTGGTTCCGCCTGGTTTGGCGTCTTCTCGGCTGTGATGACGATGTTGATCCTGTTCCTTTCGGAGATCATCCCAAAAACGCTGGGCGCGGTTTTCTGGAAATCGCTGGCTCGGCCGACCGCAATTTTCGTTCAATGGTTGATTTTCCTGCTGTATCCGCTGATCTGGCTTTCTGAACGATTGACGAAACTGATTGTTGGGCGGAAGAACATTCATGTTCTCAGCCGGGATGAGTTCATCGCCATGACCGATGTCGGCGAGGAACATGGGCAAATCGATGAGCATGAATCGTGGATCATCCGCAATCTGCTGCAACTCAGTTCATTAAGAGCGTCCGACATCATGACACCCAGGACCGTGGTCGAGGCATTACAGCAGGATCTTTCCGTTGAGCAGGCGATGAACAATAACCTGCAACACTCCCGGCTCCCGATTTACGATCAGGACCTCGACTCCGTAACGGGACTGGTGCTCAAAGATGATGTCCTGTTACTCGGTGCAAAGGGAGAGATATCGGCACGTCTGACGGAGATGAAAAGGCCCATACCATCTGTGCCGGAATCGGTCACTCTCTCCCGATTGCTGGAATCCTTTCTGGATGACAATGTGCATCTGGCGCTGGTCGTTAATGAATACGGAGGCACCAGCGGTGTCGTATCGCTGGAGGATATTCTGGAAACGCTGGTCGGCAAAGAGATTGTCGATGAGTCGGATCAAGTGGATGACATGCAGGAACTGGCACGCCACAGATGGCGAAAGCGGGCTCGGCAATTGGGCCTCTCGCCTGCGTCCGGTGAGTCGGACGGGGACAAACCCGTTGACGGAGCAGCTTCGGAACAGACCACAAAAGCTGCGGAAGAGACATCGTCCTCATAGCCGACGACTGCACTATGAATGCGCACTACACCATAAAGGCATAGTAATAAAAGATGAGGCCTGTGATCGACGTCAATACGAGGTCAAGCATCGAAGCCCAGCCGAGTTTCCTGTGCAGTGAACTGTGAGTTCCCGGCATGACAGGTTTTGGAAACCGTTTCAGCGCAAGAACGATCGTCACGGCCCAGAGTATCGGAGTACTGATCGCAAAGACGAGATGCACCCACAGGATTTTTTCAACGAACTCGAGCGTTTCACTGGCCAGCCTTGGATTCCGGGCATCCTTGTTCACAACGTTTTCCCAACCGCCATGCACCAGTTGCAAGTCGACCTCAAACAGTCCCACTGCAATCAGCAACACCACAGCGAGACCCAACTGAACATTGCGGTGCGCCGTGAAACGCTTTTGAATTTTGACCAGATAAAGGCTGTAAATCAGGACCGGCACAACGAGGATCAGTGCACACACGACGAAGTCGAGCATGAATGACGCGTTGTAACCAAGAAAACCATTTTCCAACATATTTTCACTCAGAAACTGCTTATTAGGCATCGGCAATCGTTGGCCGTTTTGTCACCTGGAGCGTATTACGCTCTTCTGTGCCACGATGGGTGTCGTCAGGTCTACAAATACAGGCCCCCCCCCCACGAGCCAGAAACGTCATACAAAAAGGTAAACTGCTCCAGGTTTCCACTCAGGCAGAAGGCGTATTGAACCGTTCCCGGAGGAATCCCGCAAGGGAACACCCTGCGTCCGTTTTCGGTTCTTTGCAAATTGACCCGCCACTCTGAGTTTGGTGGCCTCGGCCACGCCTGATACCAAAAGTGACACTTCGTCGCCTGGAATCAACAGTCGCCGTTGGCTCTGTTTCACAAATTCAACGTTGCAATGTCAGGGGAGAAGTGGCATTTCCAGCAGCATTGAAAGTCGCAAGAAAATGTTTTCTCGTTCTGGTTGTCGTGGAATGACAACCAGTTGAATCCATGTTGGCTCTGATTCAGCTCCTGAACACGTCTGTTTCTGCAGTGTAACGCATGTTTTCAGAATCGATACGTGTTGTAATTTGGAATCGGACGTTCGAATTAACTTCGGTCCCAACGCTGACCATATTCAACAGCGATGATTTCGACGCGATGATGCCGAAATTGGAACACAAACTGCTTCGTAAGTGGGTTACGATTGTTGAAACATGTTTTTCGGCCAGGTTTGGGTGATTGGCTGATTCGGTAAAATTCGGAGAGATACGCCATGCGAACGGAAAATTTTGTCGCGGCAGCGGCCGCACTGATCTGCTTTGCGACTATTGAGACAGCATCTGCTGAAACACGGCTGGACGGGTATTACCGTTATAGCGTTGGGGGATGCATCGTCCTTTATCATCCCATCCTTTCCTGCCCCGATGGGCATTGCGATTCCCCAGCGCGGTTTTCTGTACCGGTTTACTACGTGCAAAGCCCTCCGGGAACGGCTTCACCCCGGAACATTCCGCCACGAGAGATTTACAGAGCTCACACGATCCGGCAATATGGCGTCGAATATCTGCCTCCGAACCGGAAGGATCGCCACCCGTTAAATGAAGCCCAGCCACCCGTTCCAGTTCCTCACGAACCGGCTGCTCCTCCGGCAAACGAGCCACCGCCTGTGCCGAATTCCGTCCCTGATCCGACCGATCCGCCAGCGATCGATGCTGCCCCCTCTGCCTGAAACGGTATTCACAACGCTGTCATCACCACGACGCCGGCCAGCAGTCGGCGTTTTATATTGGATTTTCGCAAAACCAGGCTCAAATTCAGTTCACCTTGAAAGTGTCTGTCACCTGCGGGTAAACTTCCGGGGACAGGAGTCCAGGATGGACTTCGAGAAATCGTTTTGTCACCGACAGGGAGGTTGGTTGTGACCGTTACCGCAATAATCCCCGCCCGAATTCAATCGACCCGCCTGCCGCGAAAACTCCTTCTGGAAGAGACCGGCAAACCGCTGATTCAGTATGTCTGGGAGGCGGCTTGTGGCGCAACACTGGTTGACAACGTGTTGATTGCCACCGACAGCGAAGAGATTGCGAAAACAGTCGTCGGATTTGGCGGGAATGTCAAAATGACGGAGGATCATCCCAGCGGGACCGATCGGGTGGCGGAGGCGGCTACCGAAATCGACGCGGAAATCATCATCAATCTGCAGGGCGACGAGCCGGAATTGCAGCCCGAACAGGTTGATCATCTGGTCCGCCTGATGTCTGATCATCCGGAAGCGGAAATGGCAACACTTGCCACGCCGATTTCCACTTCTTCTGATCGCGATGACCCCTCCTGCGTCAAAGTCGTCACGGCAGAGGATGGCCGAGCGCTCTATTTTTCCCGATCTACCATCCCATTTTGCCGCGATGACGATCCCGATGAGTTGCTGTGGTCGGAAAACCCGTGGCAGTTGCACCTCGGATTGTACGCGTATCGGAAACCGTTCCTGTTGAAATTTGCCGCCAGTCCTCAGTCCCGCCTCGAAAAACTGGAAAAACTGGAACAGTTACGCGCGTTGGAGCTGGGGGCTTCCATCCATGTTGGTTTGATTGAGCATCCGGCGGTTGGAATTGACACTCCGGATGATTATGCTCGATTTGTGCAAAGGCAGAAAGGAATCGCAGCATGACATTCGACGATCCCGTCTGGGGATTTTCTTCAGACGTGGAGGCGACCAACCGAAGTTCAAATCAAATGACCAGACACATTTTCGTGACCGGCGGCGTTGTCAGTTCTCTCGGCAAGGGGTTGACATCGGCTTCCATTGGCCTGTTGCTCGAACGGCGAGGACTGCAGGTCCGGATGCAGAAACTGGACCCGTACATCAATGTCGACCCCGGTACGATGAGCCCGTATCAGCATGGTGAGGTATATGTACTCGACGACGGGGCAGAGACCGACCTCGACCTTGGGCATTACGAGCGATTCACCGACTGTCCGTTGTCGCGAGAGTCCAATTACACCACGGGCCGCATTTATTGCAGTGTGATCGAAAAAGAGCGGCGAGGAGAATACCTCGGCAGCACGGTCCAGGTCGTGCCACACGTGACGAACGAAATCAAGTCGGCCATCCGCAAACTGGCTGCACCGGATGTGGATGTCGTGATTACCGAATTGGGCGGGACGGTGGGGGACATCGAAGGCCTTCCATTTCTGGAAGCGATTCGGCAAATTCCGCTTGATGTTGGACGCGAGAATTGTCTGTTCATTCACCTGACGCTCGTGCCCTATCTGCGAGCCGCCAAGGAACTCAAAACAAAGCCGACCCAACACAGTGTGGAAAAACTGCGGCAAATCGGTATTCAACCCGATATTCTGATCGTGCGGGCTGAACGTCCCATTGGGAATGACAACGCCGAAAAAATTGCGCTGTTCTGCAATGTCGAGAAGAATTCCGTCATCGAAGAAGTCGACAAACAGTTGTCCATTTACGAAGTCCCGCTGGGGCTGGTCGACCACAAATTGGACGAGTTGATCGTTGACAAGCTCAGGTTGAACACCGGGCCGCTACGAATGGACGACTGGCGAGAACTAATGGGCCGGATTCGCAATCCGGAACATGAAGCGACCATTGCGGTGGTCGGCAAATATATCGAACATCGCGATGCGTACAAATCGATCTACGAATCGCTGGATCATGCGGGCTTCTCCCATTCCGCCCGGGTCATTGTGAAGCGAATTGAGGCAGAGGAACTCGAAGAGCAGGGGCCGGAGATGTTGTTGCGCGGCGTTGATGGCATTCTGGTACCGGGAGGGTTCGGTGCCCGTGGCGTCGAAGGCAAGATGAAGGCCATTCAGTTTGCCCGCGAATGTGAAATCCCTTTCTTCGGCATTTGCCTGGGTATGCAGACGGCGGTGATCGAATTCGCGCGGAACATCCTGGGACTGGAAGACGCACACAGCACCGAGTTCAGTGCCGATACTGAAGCCCCTGTCATTTGCATGCTCGAAGAACAGACGAAAATTACCTACAAAGGCGGGACGATGCGGTTGGGCGCACAACCTTGCCAGATTGCTCCGGGGTCTCTTGCAGCAGCCTGTTATGAGGCCGACGACGTCGAAGAGCGACATCGACACCGTTACGAATTCAATCCTGAATATCGCCAGCGGTGCGAAGAAGCCGGGTTGATATTTTCCGGCACGCATCCTGAAAGCGGATTGGTGGAAATCGTCGAAGTTCCGGATCATCCCTGGTTTCTCGCGGTTCAGTTCCACCCTGAGTTCAAGTCGAAACCGCATACTCCGCATCCATTGTTCAAGGGGTTTGTCGAAGCGGCTCTCAGCCGCCACAAAAACCGGACACACATGACGATTTGACGGTTTTCTATTGCTCATGCCTTTTCAACTAGGTTTGTTGAACGTCCACAAAGAAGCCGGCGTAACCTCTCGCGATATTGTCAATCGTGTGCAGCGGGTCATCAGGCCGATGAAAGTGGGCCATGCTGGTACGCTTGATCCGATGGCAACCGGCATACTTCTCTTGTGCATAGGCAGGGCAACCCGGTTGATCTCCACAATTCAGGAATTGCCGAAGGAATATATCGGCGAGTTTCGGCTCGGAATCCGTAGCGACACCGATGACATCACGGGTGAGTTGCAGATATCGACATGCGATGGTTGGCCGAGTAAGCCTGAAGTGCAGCAACTACTGCCGCAGTTTCAGGGATGCATCGAACAGGTTCCGCCACAATACTCCGCTGTACATGTTGATGGTCAACGGGCCTACAAACGCGCTCGTGCAGGAGAAGCAATCGATATCCCGGCGAGAATGGTTGCCGTTTACGAATTGGAACTGACACGTTTTGTTCCACCCGACTTGACATTGCGAATTCGTTGTAGCTCGGGAACCTACATCCGTTCGATTGGACGTGACATTGGAGAACGACTCGGTTGCGGAGCGGTGATGACGTCACTTGTCCGTACTGCGATCGGTCCCTTCTCGATTGATGAGGCCGTTCCCTCCGAATGGATGCAGGGGGCTGATGAAAACCGAATTGCCAACTGTCTCCTGCCTTTGAAAATGGCAGTGCGTCATCTGCCAGGACTGGTTGTGGATGATCGTAGTCGGCTTGATTTGACGCACGGTCGCATGATTGACTGTCCGCCACATCTGCAGGATGAGTTAACCGTTGCGGTGTTTGACGCGGCGGATGAACTGGTCTGTCTGGCATTGCCCGATTCGAGCGAACGTTTGAAGCCGAAAACGGTTTTCGCTTCGCCTGATTGATGACGTATCGTGTTTGACTCAAGAAACTCGATGATAAAAGAATCGATCAGGAGTGCGCTGTTCATGGTGTTTCGTCAGTGTTTAGTGCTGGTTTGCTTTCTGGTGTGACGTCTCTGGATCGCGGGGAACGATTGGACCGTCAAGAACTGGTGAACCGCCAAGACGCAGAGTTCGCAAAGATGAAAGTTTTTTTCAATATGGAAGGTTGGCTCAGGTGTGTACGCCCCCCATTTCCGCCAAACTGAAAACCGTCGCGCAGCGACAAACGGTAGAAACATTCCGCTTGTGCCGGGTGCCCAGCTCTGCATCGTGCGGCAGGGCG
>JANQSH010000151.1 GCA_028284145.1 Planctomycetaceae bacterium
GCAGGCCGAAAGACATTCCTTGCGGCCACAAGAAAGCGTAATACGCTATAGCCTTTCACTTTCTTTAATCCGACGGACTTTTATCTGTGGCGGCTTACGCACCATCTGGAACGATAATAGCAGATCGAAAGACGCCATACTTATCCGTTTGCCGCTATAATTCTTCGGGTTAAACAACTCATTTCTGTAAAAAATCTGTTGTGTTGACGGCTGGTCAGCTGGTTTCGAGTTTGATGCAGGCTCTGTCAGTTTCCCATTTCTCACTGATCTCCATCAGGACGGCGCTGTTGCGCCCCCTGAACGATTTCCGAGGACGGTTGCGAAGGCGGACTTTCCCGGGTATGACAACAGTTTACGGGACTGTTCAAAACCTTTGCGTGTGGCTCAAAACCTCTGCGTGCGGCGAATTCACTTTCTTCAGTGGACTTTTGCCACCAGCCGGTTTTGAACTTGTTTCTACGGAGTTTTTGGGAGGAGTCTTTTCTTTTGTCGCGCATTCGCCAACTGGATGCTTTGGTGATCAACAGGATTGCCGCGGGTGAAGTGATCGAACGTCCCGCCAGCGTCGTCAAGGAGCTGATGGAGAACAGCGTCGATGCGCTTTCCACGCGAATTGCCGTCGATGTGGCAGAGGGGGGAGCGGAGCTGATTCGCATCACTGATGACGGGAAAGGCATTCATCCCGATGACATGCTACTGGCTGTCAGCAGTCACGCGACCAGCAAGCTTGCTTCGTCGGACGATCTTTTTGCCGTCCGCACGATGGGCTTTCGTGGAGAGGCGCTCGCGTCGATTGCCTCGGTCAGCCGGATGCGAATTCGCAGTCGGCAGGAAGACTCCGACACCGGTTTGGAACTGGAGATTGACGGGGGAGAAGTCGGACAGCCGACTCCCTGTGGTGCACCATTGGGAACGCAGATTGAAGTCCGGTCACTCTTCCTGAATACTCCTGTCCGCCGCAAGTTTCTCAAAACGAAGGCGACCGAGTTCGGCCACATCAGTGAACAGTTCACACGGATCGCCGTCTCGCATCCAAATCTGCACCTGACGCTCAAGCACAATAACAAGTCCGTATTTGAACTTCCTGCCACGCACGATTTGCGGGAACGGCTGCGAATGTTCTACGGCTCAGAATTGACCGGGCAGTTGATCCCCGTGGAATCAGAAGCGGGCGAAATTCGGCTGTGGGGTTACGTCGCCCATCCGAGCCAAAGCAAATCGACACGCAAGGGCCAATATCTGTTCCTTAACGGTCGCTGGATTCAGGATCGCTCTTTGCAACACGCATTGGGAGAAGCGTACCGGGGATTGTTGATGGTTGGTCGGCATCCGATCGCTTTTCTGTTTCTGGAACTCCCGCCCGATCAAGTTGACGTCAACGTGCACCCGTCCAAAGTGGAGGTCCGTTTTCGCGATGCACAGCAGTTGTATCGCCAGCTTCTCTCCACACTGCGGACAAAGTTCCTGGGAATGGATCTCCCCGGCACCATGAAACTTCCTGGCAACGCCGGCGGAGAAAGTCGAGCGAAGCCGGTCGATCCGGGAGAGCAGCAGCAGTTGCGGATGGACCTGGCGCACTGGGCCAGGGATGCGCTCTCGGATCAGGCGGCTCATTTGAAATCGGGGGGGGACCTTCCACCCGCGACGATCTCCTCTTTCACTCCACCCCGAGACACCGATTTCGATCTTGCTGCAGAACAGGATCGAAATGGCTCAACCGATGATGGTTGGTCTTTGCCGGTCGGTCTTCCGACGCCGGGGGCAACGGCGGCTGTCGCCTCGCCCGTGATGCCCGGATTGAACCGTGCGAAGGAATCCGAAACAGAAGAACCGCAGCCGCAGCATTCGACTGACGACGAACGAGCCGGGGAGAATGCTCTCAATCAGGCGATTCCCTCTATACCCGTTTCGCCCAACCGGGCGATTCAGGTTCACGACTGCTATCTGGTGCTGGAGACCAACGATGGATTAACAGTCATCGATCAGCATGCGTTGCATGAGCGGATCATGTACGAACATTTGCGAAAGCGGGTTCTCGCGGGCAACGTGGAATCGCAGAAACTGCTGGTGCCGGAGATAGTCGAACTTGGCCCGGATGAACACGCGTTGCTGTTGGATCATCTGGAATTGATGTCGCAACTCGGTTTTCAGTTAGAAGAATTTGGTGGCGGAACATTGTTGCTGCAGAGTTATCCGGTATTGATTCCGCGTGGGAATCTGTCGGAACTGGTCAGAGATGTGGCGGAGCAACTCGCCGTACCGGGGAAATCTCCGGAGCGTCGTGATATACTGGATCGCCTGTTGCACATGATGGCCTGCAAAGCGGCGATCAAAGCGGGACAACGATTGACGCCGGAGGAAATCGACAGTCTGCTGCAGCAACGTCATCTGGTCGATGATGCTCACCATTGTCCGCATGGCCGACCGACGGCTCTGGTCCTCAGCCGGAATGAACTTGATCGTCAATTCGGCCGACTCGGTTGAAGGTGATCGGATCTCATTTGCCGGTTGACGAACAACGGTGCCGCTTCATCAACTCTTCCGATTGGAAATCGACGAGTGAACAGTGAATTGATCACGGTTGATCGAGGTGAAAAAGATAGTTGTGTCTCAATCGAAAATCTGTGTCAGCATTGGCCGTACGCGGCACAAAGCGATTGTCGCCGAACACCGACGTCTGGCTGAAGAGGGAGCGGATCTGGTCGAGTTGCGTCTGGACTGGTTGCAGCGCAATCCCGATTTGACGCGATTACTGCCGAATCGTCCGACTCCCTGTGTCATTACCTGTCGACGCAAAAGTGATCGTGGTCGGTGGGCCCATAAAGAAGAACAGCGAGTGGCATTGCTACGGGCTGCCATTGCTGCCGAGGCGGACTACGTCGATCTGGAAGATGATATCGCCCAGAGTATTCCCCGATTCAAAGGCTCACCGACGAAACGGATCATCAGCCATCATGATTTCGGTGGCACTCCGGAGAACCTGGAAGAGATCCACGAGCAGATGTGTCAACAGGATGCCGACCTGATCAAACTGGTCACGATGGCGAATTCCACCGCCGACAACATTCGTATGCTGAAACTCGTTGCCGACGCCAAGGTGCCGACGGTTGGTTTTTGCATGGGGGAACTGGGGCTGATCACGCGAATTCTGTGCGGTCGCTACGGTTCACCTTTTTCGTACGCCACATTCAGCCGCGAGCGGGAACTGGCACCGGGTCAGGTTGCCTTTGGTGATATGGGTCGGATTTACCGCTATGAGGAGATCAGCGAGAAGACCGAGGTGTTCGGCGTGTTGGGTGATCCAATTGCCCACAGCCTGAGCCCGCTGTTGCACAATCTTGCCTTCCAGAAAGCCGGTTTGGATGCCGTCTATCTTCCACTCCGTGTGCCACGTGACCAGTTGGTACCAACGCTCAATCAATACGACTGGCTCGGCATTCGTGGTTACAGCGTCACCATTCCCCACAAGCAGGATGTGCTCAAAAAAGCCGACAGCCACGACGACCATGCCCGCGAAATCGCAGCGGCGAATACGTTGTTCCGTGATGGCCAGAACCGTTGGCACGCCAGCAATACCGATTACGACGCGGCGTTAGCCAGTCTCAATCTGGGCATGAAATCAAATCTGTTCAAAGGGGATAACCTCAAAGGGCAACGGGTGCTGATGCTCGGAGCCGGCGGTGTGGCCCGCGCCGTTGCCGTTGGCGTCTTGCGGCAGGGAGCCGTGTTGACCATCACGAACCGCACGCAGAAGATAGGGATCAAGCTGGCCGAGGAATTGGAATGCCAGTTCATTCCCTGGGAAAACCGTGGAGCCGCCCATTGCGATATACTCATCAACTGCACGCCGGTGGGAATGCATCCCGAAGTGGACGAGACGCCGTTTCTGGCCAACTGGATCAATGAAGGGACGCTGGTATTCGACACGATCTACAATCCGGAAAACACGCTGCTCATCAAGCAGGCCCGCGAACGGGACTGTGCGACGGTTTCCGGCGTCGAGATGTTTGTCCGGCAGGCGGCCGCACAGTTTGAGCGATTCACCAGCCAGCCGGCGCCTTTGGAATTGATGCGCGACCTCGTCCGCCAGGCGATTTCCCCGGTCGATACGCTCGGCTTGCGTTGACGGTCATTGGCCGTCTCCTGCCGTGCACGGGCTGGTGTCATTGCAAATCAGGCAGAGCCGGGAAAGACTTCCGTCGGCAGACCCGCTCGCTCTTCGACACGTTTTGCAATTTGAGATAATTGCTCAGACGTCAGCGCTCCCACGTAATCTTCCGTCGGTCGTCGGGCGACTGTGTAGATCTGTACCAGCATGATCTCACCCCCGGCATCGCAGATCTCGACAAGCCGTTCGCAAAACGCTTCGATCTCTTCTTTGGGGGGAGCTTCGTTGTCGACCGTCATGAACAGGCTTTGCAGCACGATGGGACGACGTTGGGCCGCCGCTGTGATGTTATCGAGCACGCGTCGGAACGGGATTTTCGTGCGGTCGATTTTCTGAAAGTATTCTTCGGTACCTGCTTCCAGCTTCGCCCAGACCTCTCCCCGGCTTTCATCCAGAATCTCCAAACCCGCCTGCACTGCCGGACGGTGCAACATGGAAGCGTTGGTGATCAACACCATCTTCACATCGTCCAGTGCAGCTTCGCGTTTGATCTGCGCGACTTGCCCAACGATCTGAGCGAAATTTTTGAACGTGGTCGGCTCGCCATCGCCGGAAAAGGCGAAATCATTTAACCGACGGTACTCAGGCCGAGTTGTGGAGAACTTCTCATCCTCGAACAGCTTCCCGGAAACAATCCACTCAACCATCTCACGCAATTCGCGGTAGAGATCCTCGGTTTCGACGAACGTCGTCTCCGATTCACTGCGGCGGTCGACCTGACAGTAGATGCAATCAAAGTTGCAGACTTTGTCGGGATTGAGGTTGATGCCGATCGAAACCCCTTTGCTGCGGCGCGAAACGACCGGGTAGACGAAGCGATTATCCCGCCAGTGTCGCGTGTGGTCGGTAAAGAGTGTTTCTCCGGTCGTCATTAGCAGTTTACCTTCTGGTGCGACGTCTCTGGCTCGTGGAGGGCTTATGTTTGAAGGCGGATGGACGTTCATCGCGGCACAGAAGAGTGTAATACGCTCATGGTATTCCGTTTCAGCGAATGAATGGTGATTTCCGAAATTATCGCATCCGACACTCAATCAACAATCAACCGGGGTGTAAAGTTCGCGGCTTCTGATGTTTCCACGATCTCTCCAATGTCCGACACTTTGGCGTAGCCAGCCGATTTCAGTGCTTCGGTCACTTCGGCTGCTTTCTCAGAGGCGACCCCAAACAGCATGCCACCGGAAGTCTGCGGATCAAACAATGCGTGAAATCCCGGAATGGTATTCAGGTTGCCTGCTGTGATTTCGAGTTGCGATTCCACCTCCCGGTTAGCGGTGTAGAGCGAACTCCGGACCCCCTCTTCACACAATTCCGCGAACCCGTCATACAGCGGGAGTTTTTCGAGATTCAGTTTGCCAATGGCTCGGCTGGCCCGCAACATTTCCAGCAGATGCCCGGCCAGGCCAAACCCGGTGATATCGGTTGCCGCTGTAATTACATCACGATGTGTCAACGCGACCTGCATTGCACCTTCGTTACTGATCAGCATTATTTCGAGCAGGGCATCCATCCATTCGGCTCTGCACTTTGCCAGGTCATTTGCCGCAAGCAGGGTCGCTGTACCCAACGGTTTGGTCAGCAACAATCGATCGCCTGTCCCAAGACCGGCTTTCTTCAGGCCCTGTTGGGCATCAGGAAACTGGCCAACGACCGTGTAGCCGATGGTCAACTCACTTCCTTCGGTGGTATGTCCGCCGATGATTGTCGCGCCACACTTTTTTAATTCGTGCAGCCCGCCCGCCAGGAGTTGATAAAGTAATTCGGTCTGTTTGCGTGGTGGTCCTTCGGGAATTGTCACCGATGCCAGTGCCCCAACCGGTTGAGCGCCACTTGCCCAGAGATCACTGAGAGAATTCAACGCCGCGACACGTCCCACGATATACGGGTCATCGAGAAAGGGTTGAAAGAAATCGACCGAAAGGACGTGTGCCTTCCCTTGAGATAACTTGACCAGCGCCGCGTCGTCGGGGTGTTCCAACCCCTGCAGCACATCGGGATGGGTGGGCACGTCCAATTTTTCCAAAGCCGCGGAGAGAACCCCCGCCCCGACTTTGCCGCCACATCCTCTGCAGCGCATTTCGGGTGTTGTGTCAACTTTGGAAGCGGCAGTGGATTTCATCTCTTCGGTACCCATCGGCTCATACATCTGGTGCATTCGCATGAACTTTCGGTCGATGTAATCCTTCAGCTTCCAGGCCAGTCGCGAATGGATGGAAAACCCTTTGTACTCGGCAATCGCGCGGCCATCGCCGGTCGAAAGCAGCGACAAAAACCCTTTTTGCGGGTGATATTCTTCCAAAGGGTGGCCATTCAGCAGCCGCTGGATATTTTCCCATAAGACTGGTCCTTCGCGGACCGCGTAGACACCGGCCCTGGGTACGTTCTGATCCGTAAAAGAAGCCGTGTCACCCACAACGAATACCGGAAAGTCGGCAGTGGTTTTCAGTGTCGCGTCAACCAGCAGAAAACCTTCGTCCGATTTGGGCAGTTGAAAACCCGCCAGCACGGGCGGCGGAGCGGCACCGGTTGCCCAGAAAACGATGTCGGCCTCGATTGGATCGCCAGAAGAATCGACCAGTTCACCCCGATCATTTCGTTCCACCCGAACATTCGTTCTGATGGTGATGCCGCGCCGCAGCATTTCTTTACGTGCCAGCTGCGCGGTCTTGTCGTGATTTCCTTTCAGGATTTCTTTGTTCGAGTCGATCAGCGAAACCTGCGGCGATGTTCCCCTGTTTCGCAGAAGCGTGTCGATGCCAAGCGTCACTTCCACGCCGGCGGCACCGCCACCCACCACGGCAAAACGTGGCGACGTTCGTCGTGACTCATCGAGCCTGCCGATTGCGGACTGCAGGCGTTTGCGGAATGTCTGCATTGGCTTGATGCTGAGAATGCGGGGATCATCTTTCCAGATTTCGCGAGCCGAGGGAATCGAACCGATACCAATGGAGGCAATGTCATAACGAATTGGTGGACGATCGGAAAATTGGACTTCACGCCGCTCGGGATCGAAGCCGGTCACATCGGAAACAATTAAACGAACGCTCGACCCGGCAGAAATGCGATACAGATCGATCTCCATTTCGTACGGTTCATACAGTCCGGCCAATGTGCCTGGCAACATGCCACTATAAGTTGCACGGCTGAAGGGCGAGACCAGCGTGAGTTGCACATTGGGGATTGGCTCCATTCGCCACTTTTTGACGATGTGCATATTGGTATGCCCGGCACCAACCAGTACCAGATCGCGCGATGGCAGTTTTGAGAGCATGCCGAGGTCAGTTTTGCAGAATTCGGGAAGCCGTTTTCAGGGAGGCCAACGCGAAACGACCACGCTCATTTCCAGCGCGACCATTTTCGGCGGTGTCAATTTATCGTAGCGGCCTCCGACTCAGGATGCCAGCAACTTCATTCGCTGCGGCAATAAGGCAGGGCCATGAGTGCGTAGGCAGTGGCGAGGTTGGGATCTCCTTCGTACCAGCGTTCGGCTTTGTTGACCCAACTGCCATTTTTCTGCTGTTCAGCCGCCAGCTTGTTGACCAGATCGGACTTCCAGTCATGTTTCACACCTTTGTCGTCCTCCAATTGATCGACTTCCATCACGTTCAATGTTTTGGCAAACGTGTGATAGTAATAGTAAAGCCCCTGTTGTCCCATGCCGGGGTTTTCCTTTACGGTGTAATTCCGCCGTGCCCAGTCGAAGGCGGCCTTCACACGTGGATCACCTTTCTTCACACCGGCGTAAATCATACTCTTTAGCCCTGCGTAAGTCATACTGGCATAGGAACGCAATCCACCATTGTCGGTCAAACCGGCTTGCGATGTCCCACCGGCGGCGGGTGTGTAGTAGAAACCACCGTCATTCACCTTGGCGGCAAAGGGCGTGTTATTATGTTCGGTTTCGAGATTTTGCGTTCGAGAAACGAACTTGAGTGCGTTCTGCATCGCCGGATCGTCTTCCTTCACGCCGGCCACTTTGAGAGCTTCAATCAGAAATTGAGTGTTGGACAAATCGGGCCGCTGATGTTTCCCGTAACCGGCGCCGCCAAATGCCGTGTCCGACTCTTCCAGCCCTTCCCCCTTATCCCATTGCAGGCCACGCAGGAATTTCTCGGCATTTTTGATCGCCTGATCGTACCTGCCATCTTCGTTCGCCCGATCGAATGCCAGCAATGTCAGGCAGGTTTCGTAGTTGCGGTGTCGACCTTGCGGGTAGTAGATGCCGCCATCTTTCTGTACATAGCTTTCCAGATGTTTCAACGCTTTTGTGACATTCGGGTCGGATGCGTCGACACCATTTTTGAGTAACCCAATCGTGCACAATGCGGTAATGCCCGGTGCCGTTGCGGATGTCCAACTGCCATCGTCAGATTGTGTCGTCTTGAGGAACTGGACGCCTTTCGCTGTCATCCTGTCGATCTTTTTATCGAGTTCATTCGCATGCCCCGATTTGAAGGGCAAAATTCCGGTCGTCAGGATGGCTAACGCGAGAATGCCCGTGAAAGTGCGGCTGAAACCAAACCGTTGCTTTGTCATGATTTCCCTCTGCGTCATGATTCTCCTCTGCACGAATGCGTATCTTGTTGAATTTGGAATGCCGTTGATCGGAAGCGTTACACTGATATTGTATCCGGTATTGTTCCGCTGGCAGGCGGGATGGTGCCTTTTTATCCGAATTCAGTCGAAATTCCAGGGAATGGATGGTTCGGCAGTGCCATCCGTTCGGCCATTTCGAGTTCCCAATGCCCGCCATGATGACAGATCGACATTGTCGGGAACAGAGTGGACCGATCCATCGACCAGCAGGACATTGACCAGGCCAGTGTGGTAACTGCGCGATGTGATGGCCGCGAAAGTCGGTGTGGTGACATCCTTCCCTTCCTGCCACGAACTGTAATTGATGTCGAAGTCGATGCCGCCTTCCGTATAAATGACCTCCGTATTGGGTGTGAAGACCGTTGTAAAACCGGCGTGGTGCACACGTCCATCGCACCATTCGGTATGTCCGGTATTTTTTTGCGAATCGGTTGGACTCAACTTCTTCTGTCCCGATTGAGCCATTGTGATAACATTGGCCGGTGTCAGATTGTTGGGGTCCGTTTCCGTTGGAGGTGTGTTGCGAAAGTACGGGGTGAAGGCTTTGACTTCCGAAGCGAGAAGCGTGTTGCTGGTGCCATCCTTTACATCCCGAAACTGTACGCGACCATTTGGGAAAAACAGACCATCCCCACCTTCCTGTGTGTTGGGATCAAACACAAACCAGGTGCCATAGTTGAAACCATACGACGTCGGGTACAAGGTCGGTTTGCCAGTTGGGTTGGTTGCAGCATCGTAAGTCCCCACGCGGGCAACATCACGATTCACATCGCTGGGACAGCCGTAAATATCGATCTGAACTTCATGAATCGCGGGCTGCTGATTCCAGTTCGTGTTCAGGTCGACCAGATCAAACAGATTTGCCTGTTCCAGATGCGGCAGAATTCGCCCGTGAACTGACCACGAACCGTTATTGCCCGAAAAGCCGGTATCGGGAATGATGGCTGCGATCGGCAAAGATTTGAAAATATCCGCGTAGTTGTGAACAGCGATGCCGATCTGCTTCATGTTGCTTTTGCAGTTGATCCGTCTGGCCGCTTCGCGCGCTGCCTGAATCGCCGGCAATAACAGCGCGATCAGAATCGCGATGATGGCAATCACGACTAACAGTTCAATGAGTGTAAAACCGGAGCGATCCAATTGCGGTTTCCTTTCCGGGTTGTCCATCTTTTTCAGGTTGCTCAGAGGAGAGAGGGCATGGTGGTTGGTCATTTCGTGAGGAATCCTTTTTCAAGAGATTTCATAGTCTGCGTGAGCGCATTACGCCCTTCTGTGGCGCGAAAATCGTCCTTTGGCCTGCAAACGCAGACTCCCACGATCGAGAACCGTCACGCGAAAAAGTAAACTGCTCATGAATCTCATGGCGGGCAAAATATCGCTCGGAACAGCAAGCTGGCTTTGAGTTCGCATTTCATTTCACTATGGAAGCAGATAAGGGAGCAAACGACATTCCAAAAATCAGCAGAGCCACATTGCGAATGGAAGCCAGTGCAACTTCATAAGATTCTCATCTGCAAGCCATTCGGCGAAATGTTACAACCTGTTTGTCTGAAATCATTTGCAGCAAGAGCGGGATGCCCGGTCAGCCATTGTCCGGAACAGAGAGTGTTTCCATATTTCCGGGCAACAGTCGTCGAATACTGTTCTGGAAGTCAGGGTTCTGTCCAATGCTGGGCAGATTTTGTCTCAGCCGTGCAATTTTGAGGGATTGGCAAGGGGATGAAAACTCGGCGTTTCGTGTATTGGCTGTCGCCTCCAGCATCCGGTAAGCTGGCACGTGGCTCATATACGTGTCCATGTCGAATTCCTGAAGCCTGTCGAATGCCATGATTGCACCTGCAGAGCAACAACCTTTTCCCGACGAACCCGAACCGATTCGCGTCAGCGAAGCGCTGCGGATCGAGACGCCGGAGAACGTCGTGCTCGATTATCAGCTGGCCGGTCCTGCTCCGCGTCTACTTGCTTATGCGATCGACTGGTTGGTGCGCGGAGTGATTCTTTCTGGTCTGTCGATCGTGGCGTCAATCCTGGAAGTCGGATTCGCATTCATACTGGGGGATGCCAGTGGTGCAGCGGTCGGGATGCTGCTCATCGTCTGGTTCACGCTCGAATTCTTTTACTACGTCATCTGTGAAACATTCTTTAATGGGAAGAGCCTGGGAAAACATGCGTTCGGGCTGCGCGTGATTCACGCGCGGGGATACCCGATCAATTTCTGGACTTCTCTGCTGCGAAACTTTCTCAGGCCGGTCGATGCGATGGCCTTTTTCCCGTTTGGTATCCGGTTTTTTCCCATGTATGGCGTTGCGTTGATTTCGATGTTCGCCTCCCGCAAGTTGCAGCGGTTGGGTGACATTGCCGCCCAGACAGTGGTGATCGCCGAGCGGCGGATCATCCTGCCACGAGAGCCGGTGATTCTGGAACGCATTCAGCCTCTGGAGCGTTCGGAGATTGGCAGTTTTCGTCCGTCGTATCGTACACTGGCTGTGATCGACGAGTTCCTCGGACGGCGACATGTGTTGACTCATGAACGAGGACACGCGTTGGCATCTGTCATGGCGTCAGAATTGGCGGAACGACTTGAATTCCGGGGTGATCAACGGTTGGTGAAGGACTACCCGATGGCGTTTCTGGCGCGCGTCTACGTCACGCTGGTGAAGTCGGAAGAAGCCAGTGAATCGGAACATGCCCGTACCGAATCGCAATCTGACATTCGCGGAGTCGACGAAGCGGCGGAATTTCTGGTGGGGTTGAATCAATGAACAAACGCGAGTTCGTCAAGTCCCGAAAACCGACCTGGAAGCGGTTTGAATACCTTGTCGAACGTCTTTCGGGTGGGGCGATCAAACGATTGCCGGCACAGGAAATCGCCGACTATTCGCAACTTTTTCGCGAGGTTTCCAACGACCTGGCAACAATCCGCTCGCGAGGTTGGGGACAGGATCTGGAGTCGTATCTGAATCATCTCGCCGCTCGCGGCCACAACACGTATTACAGCGCCCCGCCGGCCAGATTTTCCCGTGTGATCCACTTCCTGACTTCCGGATTTCCACAGGTCTTTCGTGCCAACATCTGGTATTTCTGGACCGCCTTTGTGCTGTTTTTCGGCTCACTTGGTGTGACCTGGGCAGTCGTGCAGAATAATCCCCCGCTGGTGGGGAAGGTGCTCGCACCGGATACGCAGGAAATGTACGAAAAGATGTATTCCCACGACCCGGACCGCAAAGACACCGGTTTTGGCGGGGGGAATGTCTTCATGCAGGGCTTCTACATCAAGAACAACACGTCGATTGCCATTGAGTGTTTCGCACGAGGTTTGCTGCTGGGCGTCGGCACGGTTTACACACTGCTGTATAACGGAATTGCGATCGGCGCGACGGCGGGATATTTGATCAGCCTCGGGTTATCACAGCAGTTTATCGGGTTTGTAATCACTCATGGCTCCTTTGAGTTAACGGCGATCGCGGTTTCCGGTGGAGCCGGGTTGATGCTCAGCAATGCAATTATTCATCCGGGACAGCGAACACGTGTGGAAGCCTTGCGTGTTCGGGGGATGGAGGCGATTCAGGTGATGTTCGGAGCCGCCATCATGATGGTGATTGCGGCTGTTTTTGAAGCCTACTGGTCACCGGCACCCATTTCGGTTGTGTTCAAGTACGTCGTGGGAACATTGATGTGGGCGCTGGTGATTACCTATCTCGCTCTTGCAGGTCGAGATCATCACACAAGGAATCTGCAGTCCGAACTGGGAGAGATCGATGCGGCTTGACCAGGCGACAATCCCATTGATTCCCCGCACGACGGCCAATTGTCTGGATCTGGCGTTCGTGTTTCTGGGGCATCACTTCCGGGCGATTGGCAAATTGTGGGCCTGGTTCGCGCTCCCTGCCGGTTTGCTCGTTTACATCATTTCGTATTACTTCACCTGGGACCTCCGCGCGACGCTTCTTCTGTTCGGGTTGCTCACTGTTCCCTTCAGCACGTTGTTGATTTCGTACACCGCCCGCGCCACCTTCGGCGAAACCGACAACAACATTCTGCCTGGAATCCAACCAGGTGTTTTTTCGACAATGGTCACCGGGTTAATGATTCGCGCTGTGGAACTGCTGGGGCCAGCGATCGCGCTGTATCCGATCGAAGAGGGATGGATGATATTCATCGGTCTTTGTCTCTGCATATTTCCCTCTCTCGTATTACTTTTCAAATATGGATTCCGAATTGAGCAGAACATGTTGCAGCGTCTCGATCGTCAGTTGCACGATCGTCGCGTGGCGGAACTCCTGAAACTCGAAACTGCCGATCTGCTGGTTCGAGGTTTCAGCATTTTCCTGTTCTCGTTCATCATTCTGTGCAGTCTGTTCGTACTCGTCGATTATTCGTGGCAGGTGCTGCTGGATCGCCCGATTCTGATGGGCAAACTGTCTGAGCAGGAAATGATGTCAGACTTCTTTTTCATGCTCGGCATGGAGCCATCTGTCCAGACGACCTTGATGATGGTCGGGATGGCGATCTTTCCGATCAGCCGGCTGGCGTGGTTTTTCTGCTTTATTGATGTCCGTGTGCGGCGGGATTGCTGGGACATGGAACTGCAAATGCGGCAGCAGGCCAGATTGTTGCGGGGGGAGCAAACATGAGATTGAGCCTCACTCTGTTCGTCATCGCGATAATTCCTTTAATGGTTGATGACAACGCTGCCCGGGCAGATCTCTCGCGTGAAGACCGACAAATTCGCGATTCGGCTGAATTGATTCTGGAGCGGCCCGAATTCCGTCATTTCAAACGGCGAAGTGGACCGGTTGTCGAATCGGCATCTCCACAAGAGATGCCGTCGTCGTCCGGTTCTGGTGATGGAAATGGTCGCCCCCAGGACGACGAATTGCAACGCGATCGGGAACGTCCGAATCCTCCTTCCTCGCCATCCGAGTCGAGTTCACGTTCCAGTTTCGGCAGCGGCCTCGGCTCGTTGTTCGGTGGATTATTTCAGGTGATGGCATACATTATCGTTGGGGCGGTAGTGATTCTGTTGGTCGTGTTGCTGGTACGCGCATTGATGGGGATGGAACGTGTCAGGAAAGCGGAAGACGACGAAGAGATCGAAGAGAACATTCTCGAACCGGATAAGGCACCGGGCGATTTGCCAACCGATATCTATGTCGACAGAGCCCGCAAGCTCGCTGCCGAAGGTCGCTTCCACGAAGCGATTGCCCAACTGTTACTCGGTGCGATGAGTTTTATTGAACGATCTGAACGGATCCGCTTTCGACGCGGGCTTACGTTGCGGGACTATCAGCGGGCGGTCATCAACAACGACAACCAGTACGATGCGCTGAAATCAATGGTGCAGGTCTACGAACCGATTGGCTTTGGTCGCCGTACGCCAACGGAAACGCATTTTGAATCGACCCTGAGCGGATACGAAAACCTCGTGACGGCACCGGTGCATCAAATGACAGTTCCAATGGCGAATTCCCCATTCCTGCCCGATTCCGTCGGGTGACGGCGAAATGTTGATCGCCGGAAAACCAACTTGAGGAAGATCAGAAGTGAACAGGCAACGACGCACAAATCGCTGGGTTGACGCGACCTGGATGATCGCGCTGGGCGGACTGTTGTCGCTGCATTTCTGGTTCCCCGAATTTGGCTCGAACATTCAGAACGACACGTTCAGCACAACGCGACACGGAAAAAAGGCGTTCTACTTTCTGGCCCAGGAGCAGGCGCCCCTGGTGGGGAGAAACACAGACCCTCTCACACGCTACACCGTCGACGCTGATGAATATCAGACGCTCTGTATTCTCGGTCCGGCACGCTGGCCGACGGAAGACGAGTGGCGGACGATACTGGAATGGGTCGAACTTGGTGGGACGCTGGTCATTGCTCCTCATTTTGAGGCAGGAGATCTCGTCATCCCCATGTTGAATGTCGAATTCAATAAGAGTGGCTCGTTCATCGAGGTGAACTCATCCCTCAAAGGAGAATCTGAACGAATCGACACTCTGCTTGGCGTGGATGCCGAAATTTTGTGGGATTCTGCACATACCATATCCGCTCCTGCCGCTCGTACTCTGGTCGAAGTCGATAATCAAATGCAGGCGGGCTTGCAGGACTACGGTTATGGCAAGATCGTACTCGTCGCCAGCGAATTCGTTTTCAGTAACGAAGCGATCGATTGGAGTGATAACGCGCCACTGGCCTGGCGATTACTTGAATCGGGAGACAACCTGGGACTGATCACGTTTGATGAGTCGCTCAACATTTCCGGCACGCCGCGGGTCGTCAGCCTGATGCTCGATTATGCCCTGCGGCCGGTAACCGTTCAGATTCTGTTGGTGCTGTTGCTGTTCGCCTGGTGGGAATCGCGTCGATTTGGCGGTGTCAAACCGGAGATGGTCAAGGCTCGACACAACATCGTCGATCATACCGATGCGGTCGGCAACCTGCATTATCGCTCGCGGGACGGAACATTCGCTTTGAAATCTTACCTGCGGCAACTCCACCTCGAATTGAAAATGCGGATGTTCAAGGGCAAAGAGAATCGTGTCCTCGATCCGATTGCCATTCGACTGAAGCGAAAGCCGGAACAAATCCGTAAGTTGATGTTGCATGCCAGCAGGACTGCAAGATCGGAAAAGGTCGATCGGCAGACTGCCAGTCATCTCATTTATCAGTTGTCTTTCATTCGGCAGGCTCACCATCGGAAACCGGGTAGGAAAATCAGCGGGACGAAACCGGATGATTCGGCGGGACGATCGCGATAACGGGTTGCTGATTTCGCAGATCGAACATGCTTGCATTGCGGCTCAAGAGAGTGATAAAGGAGAGGTTACTCCGCTGATTTTTTCCGTTCGGGCAGAAACTCCAAATCAGTCAAAAAGGTGTCCATTGTTGCGACCGTCTTGTTGTACGCGCTGCCATCGCCGCGACCGTAATTGAAAAAACCGTGCCCCTGGCCATCGAAGCCATTTAATTCGCAATGGTTCCCTGCCTTCCGCATCGCTGTGGAAAACATTTCCACAGTCAAGTACGGCACGACAAAATCATTCTTGCCGTGAAAGATGATTGTCGGCGGCAACCCTTTTTTCACATGGTGATAGGGGGAGAGATTTTTGCCTTCGGTCCCCAGCCTCGCGTCGAGCATCGTTTTGACCTTTTCGGGAAAGGGGACCTCTCCCCCAACCGAGGCCAGAACGACCGCCGGATTAAACAGCACCAACGCATCGGGACGGGAACTGATCTCCTCCGACTCGCCCTGTTCGTCATACCCGTTAATCAAAGCAGTGCAGGCGGCAATGTGACCACCTGCTGATCCCCCGCCCGCAGCAATGCGTTTCGGATCGATACCCAGTTGATCCGCGTTCTTTCGCAGCCAGCGAACCGCACTTTTCGCATCGGTCACACATTTATCGCCCCTGGTGTTGTGCCGGGAGGAGACGCGATAGTCGGCACATCCTGCGAACATGCCTCGCGAAGCCAGATACTTCGCCTGTGCATGGAATTGTGATGGTGAACCCTTCGCCCAGCCGCCGCCGAAAAAGAAAACGATCGCCGGACGGTTGTTTTGCGGCGTATGGCCCTCCGGCTCAAACAGGTCCATTGTCAACTTCACGTCACCGATGGTTTTGTAAATGACCGTCCGCGTCGGTTCCGGCTTTTTTGGCCGCTGTACCAAACTGAAAAACGGCAACTGAGCCTGAGCGGGCATCGAAGAGAACGCCAGAAAACCAGCGACAGACAGCAGACAAACAATCCGCATGGAGAAAGCCTCTCTCAGTGTATTTCAATGTGGAAAACCGTAAGTACAATTTTTCTACTATACTCACACGCCTGCGGTTGCGACAACACTCGAATCCGTTTCAAAACCAGTTAGTGGCAAGAGTTCACTTCCCTGTGAATTCGCCGCGAACAGAGATGCTGTGCTTCTTCAGGAAGTCGGCAGCAGTTGCGGGATGATCTCGCCATCGGACAATGCGATCGGTCGGCCGATTCTGGTGTACGTTTCATTCGCGGGATTCAACGAGCAGGCAGTGAGAATGGTGGCGATCAGGTCGTTCACCTTCACCGGCCTGGCAGGAGCCTTTTTGTCACCGGTGGGATCAGTTTCCCCCAGCAGAACGCCGGAGTTCAATCCCCCGCCTCCCACGACACAGGAAAACCCGGTCGGCCAGTGGTCGCGGCCTTCCAGTGGATTGATCCGGGGTGTCCGACCAAATTCGCCAATGCACAACACGATGGTCGAATCGAGCAGGTCGCGGCTGCGGAGATCGTCGATCAAGGTCGCGAAAGCGGGGTCGAGAATGCCCGCCTGTTCGGTGTGACCGGAGAAATTTTCCGCGTGCGTGTCCCAGCCATCGAGCATGACTTCAACTGCTCGCACGCCTTCCTCAACCAATCGACGAGCAACAAGACAGCCCCGGCCAAACCGGGTATCGCCATAACGCGCTTTGAGTTCCTCTGGCTCCACTTCGATGTCGAAGGCTTTGAGTTGTTCCGACCGCATCATGAGGAGCGCCTTTTCGACCACCTGCTGATGCAGTGTCCGGTTGGTCGGGATGCGTCGCCCCGGCTTCATTGTGCGCGAGATCACCTCCAGATTTTTGAGACGTCGGTCCTGTCGTTTGTCCGGCACGCGCGAACGCATGTTGCGGATGTTCTGTCCAGGATTGAAAATTTTGAACGCATCGAGTTCCGCGCCGAGAAAACCGCCGCGCGGCGGAAACGGCCCGCCACCCAATGCGACATGAGCCGGAATTTCCAAATCCTCATCTGGCATCTCGTGTGCCAGAATCGCCCCGAGAGCCGGGTATTCAAGTGTCGTATCGGGACGATAACCGGTCTTCACATAACGCGCCCCGCGTTCGTGATCACCCTCTTTCGAGATCAATGAGCGAATGACAGACAGATGATGAATCTGCTCGGCCAGTTGCGGATAAGTCGCCGCAATTTCCAATCCCTTTTGTTTGGTGGCGATCGCCTGCGTTGGCCCGCCAACTTTGGTTCCCGGATGCGGGTCCCATGTCTCCAACTGGCTTGACCCCCCCTGCATCCACAACGTGATGAGCGATTTGGGGCGTTCGTTACCCCGTTTGTTTGCCGCGAATAAATCGAGTCCCGGCAATGCAAACGACAACCCAAGACCGGCTGCAAAACGGAGTCCATCTCGGCGACTGGGATGACTGACTGTCTCCTTTTTCAAAACCTTTGTGTGCGGCAACACCTTGTCACCAGTCGGTTTTGAATCTGGTCTTAATGATTCCATGAAAACTCCCATGCGTTAAATAACGCCCAATAGAGATCCTCAACCACCTGATCCCGTACTTTATCCTGTGTTCCCTGCAGGTCGGGCAAAAGTGCGTCCCGTTCTTCCACTGTCGGTCGGCGGGTCAACGTGACGAGGAAACAGTTTTCGAGACAGACATCATCCTCTTTGGCGTAACCGGCAATGCGACCGGACGAGTTGAACAGGTTGGCTTCCAGCAGTTCGTGCGGCAACCGGCCATTCATCCGCATCAACGCCTGCGGAATAGTCCCGGCCTGCTCATCCAGTTCTGTTTCTCCCGGGTCACCGAACTCCTTGACAAAATCGTTCTCGCGCAGAATCCTGACCGCGCGGATCAACACGTTGGAGTTCTGATCGATCGTCTGTAGCGAGGATGACTGCAACATGCTTCCCACAACCTGTTCAGGTCGCAGCCGCGTCATCGGGAACACGGCCCAATACTGCTCGACCTTTTCAAATTGCGATGTTTCCACCGCTTCGTGTGCAGAACTGAGTCGAAACAGATCCGAGGCTGCGATCACCCGAATCATGCGCTTCAGCGAATAGCCGTTCTTGCGAAAGTCGCTGCCGAGCAGGTCGAGCATCGCTATCGGGGTTTTGTCATCATTGGGATCGGGCAGGTCGTCGACGGCGAGGCCGTAACGCAAATCGGTATAGGCCCGGCCGAACATCAATCCCCACACCCGATTGGCAATCGCCCGCTCGAAACGCCGGTTCCTGCCATGTGTGACCCATCGCGCCAACCGATTTCTCGCATCTCCGGTTTCCGGGAGTAATTCCGCATGGAACGGGACAGCCGGTTCGATCGTTTTCTCTTCGAGTGTCATGCGGTCTTCGACAATGAAGGACTTGTTACGCTGATCCTGAATGCCGACCAGCGACAATTCCGCCTCGCCATAACAGGCTGCCAAACCCTGAAACTGTGCCTGTGTCCAATCATCAAAGGGGTGATCGTGGCATTGCGCACAATCGATCCGCTGACCGAGAAATGCGCGGACGGTGCGGCTGGCAAGTTGGTTGGCGTCGACTTCCCCTTCCATTACTGCCGCGGTGACGAAGTTCGTCTCAGGCCGACCGGTCCACAAGCCATCACTCGCAATCATCTCGCGAACAATCACGTCGTAAGGTTGGTTTTCATGCAACTGTTCACTGAGCCAGTTTACGAACAGGTCGCGGCGAAAAACAACAAACTGTCCGGCGTCGACACCTACGAAGCTTCGCGCCAAACGCTCGGCAAAGTAGTCAGCAAACCGGCGATCCTTTAACATCTGATTCACCCAGCGATCGAGCCGATCACCTCCGGTATCATTCTCAAAAGCACGGATTTCTTCCAAAGAAGGAACGCTGCCGTGCAAGGCGAGCGACAGCCGTCGTAACACCAGCAGCTCATCGGCCGGCTTTGCAGGGATGACTTTGGCGGTTCGCCACTCCATTTTCAGCAGGGTGTTCAATCGCTGGACGGTTGGCTGGATGTCTTTGACCGAGCCGACCGGCACCTCGGTTGATGTTGGTATT
This sequence comes from Planctomycetaceae bacterium, assembly GCA_028284145.1. Taxonomy (GTDB): domain Bacteria; phylum Planctomycetota; class Planctomycetia; order Planctomycetales; family Planctomycetaceae; genus JANQSH01. Next base: position 19,554 of record JANQSH010000151.1, read on the forward strand.
CGCGCGGCCCAGGCGACCAGGCACATCACGGCCAGCCCAACGCAAGCGGGAATCAATACGGGTTTCAGTTTCACGCTAATCACCTGCCCTGTTTTGGTCATCCGCCGGACGGCCCAAACGAAAACCGTTGGCCAGATAGCGGCATCGAGACTATTCACGCATTATTCGGATTTCTTGCCAGGATCCTGGGACGATTTGCGGATTGTGAAAGGACTTCTTCAAAATATACCCGGAATATCCTCGCTCGGTTGAGGTGTTTTCACTTCGTTTGCAGAAAATCGCCGAGAAACCCAGGTCTTGTGAATCGCAATTTCCCGCGGCGTGGTACAGTGAATGAACCATTATCCGTGGAATTCCGCCAAATATCGGGAAACGCATCGTGAGTACCGACGACCCTTCAACACAACACCAGGAACCGGCACCGAATTCGTCGGCCGAGTCCCCCATCTTTGTGGATGAGGAACCGATCTATCACTCGCCTGGGCGTAAAGAAGGTGCGCGTATCGTATTTGAGGAGAGTGAAGAACCGGAGGAGATCACGACCTGGTTCGCATTCGATCCAGTCCTGCAACGTGCATCCATGCCATCGCTGCGGGAACATCCTTTCCGTGCTTTGTTCTGGTTGATTCGCACACCGTTTGCGATGCTTTCCGTGTTTCTGTTTCTCGCCGTGATTGCCGCCGTGCCGGGATTGAACTTTCTCGCGATGGGTTATCTACTCGAAGCGGAAGGTCGCGTTGCCCGCACCGGTCGCTGGCGGGAATCGTTTCCTCTGATTCATTTCGCCCCCCGCATTCTGGCGTTGGTTGTTGGCATGGGGTTCTGGACGTTTCTGGTTTCGATCTTCGCGACCGCCGCGGCAGATTCCGCATTGATTGACCCCAACAGCCAGACAACGAAATTCCTTCAGACTGCCAGGGTGATCTTCGCGGCGCTCGTGGGACTGCATCTTTGCCTTGCCTTGGCGCGTGGCGGTCGGATCAATTGTTTTTTTCGGCCACTCAAAAATGTGTTGTGGTTGATCAAACTGTTACGCCAGGGGCGTTATTGGGAAACGGCTGAGGCGAGTGTCAAACAGTTTTTCAAAGGGATGCAGTTACGGGAGCATTTCTGGCTGGGGCTGCGAGGTTATGCTGCGGCTGCTTTGTGGTTACTTTTGCCGACCGCCGTATTTGCCATTCCGCGTTCGACAAGACCACCGGCTGTAGCCCTCACGTTAATCGGGGGGGGATTGCTGACGATTGTTTTTTGCTGGGTCCCGTTTCTGCAGGCCCGCTTTGCGGCGGAAAACCGGTTCCGTGCCGCTCTGGAACTGGGAGCGATCCGCAAATTGTTCCGTCGTGCGCCGCTGGCCTGGCTGCTGGCGATTGTGACTGTCTTTGTTCTGGCATTGCCACTGTACATCTTCAAGGTTCGCGTCCCGCCCCGCGACGCCGCCTGGTTTTTCACGATCATCTTCATTGTGAGCATTTACCCGGCACGTGTGATCACCGGTTGGGCCTACCATCGAGCCATCAAAAAGGACAAAGACGCCCATTGGATTTGGTGCTGGACGTCTCGATTGGTAATGGTGCCGCTTGTGGGGTTTTACGTGTTTCTGTTGTACTTCACGCAATTCGTGGGCGAGCATGGCAAGGCGGTGTTGTTTGAGCATCATGCGTTCCTGCTGCCCGTGCCGTTTTGAGCAGAAGGAGTATTTTGTTTCTCATCTTATGTTTATGTGTCTGTTGTCTGCATAATTAACGTGTTCAATTTTCATGCAATGCCGCTGAGCTCGTCGAGGAAGAGAAGTCCGACATCCGGCGATTCCATTGAGAATTCGGACGCCGAAATTCAATCGATCGATTATCGAGGGAATCAAAGAAGTGCCTGGAAGGTTTGGATCGAAAATCAAATTCTTCTATTCCCTCACCTCCCTTCTGAACGTGAAGCTCTGTATTGAGGAGCTTCGTTGCACGGTAACGCAGCAATTATTGCAAGCCACACTTTATTGCAAGCCACACTTAAGTGCAGTGACCTTCACACTGCTATTACTACGTTTCCAAATAAGGTTCTCACGAGCCAGAAACATCACGCCGGAAGGTAAACTGCTCTGGAAATTGCCTCCTGAGAACTTTGTCACCCCAGTTCGACAGGCAAACGGGGGTCCCCGATTTTTTGAAGAACATTGCAATTAAAACAGAGCTGTCACTTTGCAGTGTTCAGTGGGTTTGCGTCGAGTCACGGAAGTTGTGTCACAACCCGATTCAGTCACACGGGTTGATCCAGTTTCGGACGCCATTCGGACTACGTCAAATGTGTCGATTCAGCGGAAGCTGACAGGTGCAGGGCGCTCTGTTACAGCGGTTGTAGCTGCATAATGGGTCACTGGTTTCGATCAGGCAGCCAATTGACAATTTTCCCGTCGACAACTAATCTTCCAGGAGCAGCTCCGTCGATAGACGCACTGCCGACGCCCCCCTTCCCGGTCTGTTGGAGAGGGCTCCGGGTTTTGGCATTTGAGCCAGTGGAGTCGATGAACATGCAGGGATCACACTTCCTTGTCTGGAAATTCCTGTAGACAGACTGCCGTTTGTAATGGTTCAATGGCGTATACGATGGCTGCAAGGAACCGATGAGAGTTGATTTTGTTTTGATGTGACATCTTTCAATTGGTGTGGGGCTACACAGCGAATTCGTTTTTTGCAAAAAGAGACGAAGACAAAATACATAAATAGCTCGGGACGGCAATGTCGTTTCCTGCTTTGATGGTGGGTGAGTTTTTCAGCTTGCCGGTACGTGTTTTGATACAAGATGTGACAACAAACCGAAGCCAGGTTTGATTGACAGGCAGCGTCCAATTGATTCGTGATCTCGGCCTCCTTTGTGGACGACAAGGAGGTGGCAGAATTCGCAATCCAGAAGAGGTACATCGATGAGTTCATCAATCGTCCGGGCTTTCCTCACATTCACACTGGTCTGTTCGGCGTTTTGCATTTCCGCCTCCGCTCAATTTTCTGCTGCCCCTGCGCAGCCATTCCGGATTTCTCCCTACGCACAGCTCAATCAGCAGCCGCAATTGACTTGGGCACAGAAGATGTTCGACCACCAGAAGATTGACTTTGGTGTGATCGCCCGTGGCTCAGAGGCAGTCTTTCGGTTGAAGATCACCAACCTCTACAAAGAAAATGTGCACATCTCCAACGTACGCACAACCTGTGGTTGTTCGGCTGCTTCGCCGGACCGCACTACTCTCAAATCGCACGAATCGGCTTACATCAAAGTGACAATGGACACGCAAAAGTTTTCGCGTCGGAAAGATTCCAACGTCATTGTCACATTTGATCGTCCGCTATATGCCGAAGTTCGTATCCCTATTACCTCGTACATTCGGCCGGATGTCGTCCTCGATCCGGGTTCCGTGGAATTTGGCGATGTCATCTATGGTTCAACCTCCGTCAAAGAACTCGAAGTACGTTATGCCGGTCGCGGAGACTGGCAGATTCGCAGCATCGAAAACAGTAACGAGCATCTGGACGTTCGTTTTGTGGAAACGGAACGGACACAGAACTTGAGTACTGCCCGCGTGCATTACAAATTGCAGGTCAGTTTGAAGGCGACGGCACCAGTCGGCCAGTTTCGCGAGCAGATTTATCTGATCACCGACGACGATGGCAATCCGCGCGTACCTCTGCTGGTGGAAGCAAAAGTCACGTCCGATATGACGATTACGCCCGAAGTGATCGCTCTCGGGTCGGTTGCACCGGGTGATGTGAAAACGTTCAACGTCGTCCTGCGTGGCAAGAAACCGTTTTCCATCGACAAGGTGGAATGCACGTCCAGAAAATATGAATTCAATGCGAAAGTTCCGGGCTCGGCTTCGCCCGTTCAGGTGTTGCCCATGACTATCACCATGCCAACCCGGCAAGGCGATTTCTCGGAAATTTTTGCCGTTTCCATTGCCGGTCGGCCTGCACCAGTCCACTTCCGAGCCTATGGACAGGTGGTCGGCAACTGAACGAAATCGAGTCGCCCCCTCCGCCTTTTGTTGTGTTACGCCACTGGCATTTCGCCAGCGCGGGGTACTTGGTTTGCGTTGCGACAGGAAGTCTGTTCTTAAGCCGCGTCGTGCAAATTAGCGGTAGGGCTCACATCCAACTTGTAATAATGCGGACAAAATGAACACCGCTCAGCCTGATGCCGGGACACAACGCTGCTTCATAGCGAACGGCGATTGTATGTGGCAGCGAAAAAGTGATTCGGCCATGTAAAACTGGCGATCGCGCTGCGGGGCGACACCGCGCCCACCCTGACACAGTTATCTATCAGATACAGTCCGGAGAGCATCCAGCCCCGTTTTACCTTCTGGTGTGGCATCTCTGGCTCGTGGGGGGCTATAGTTTGCAGGCCAATCGACGTCCATCGTAGCCAGAAGAGCGTAACACGCTTTAACTGAAGAGGATTTCCACCTCTCTGATCAGACACGCACACCTGCAAACGCACCCGCTTGTCACTCACTCGACTCAAGCGTCCCGAGGAAAGCATTATGGTGGTCGGGGCACCCGCGGTGGTTTTCGTCAATTCTGCATGCCAATGCGGACTCAATTGCAAATTCCTCCTTCACTGGTATGGTTAGAGACATCGACCAACAGAATCCTGGGTACAAATCCTCCGTCAACGGAAATGACAAATGTACGATCGTGATCGACTTATCGCGCTGTTCAAAGAACGGGCTCTCAAATTCGGCGACTTCACCCTCGTGTCGGGTCAAAAATCGTCCTATTACCTCGATGGCAAACAGGTCACACTGCATTCGGAAGGTTTACGGCTGGTAAGCCTCGGTTTGTTCGAATTGTTACAAGATGTCGATTTCACCGTCGTCGGCGGAATGTCAATCGGAGCCGACCCGATCATCGGCGGCGTTCTGACCGTGGCTGCCGAACAGGGCAAACCGATTCTCGGTTGCATGGTTCGCAAGGAAGCCAAGGGGCACGGCACAAACCGTTTTCTTGAGGGGCCGCTGCAGGCGGGTGACAAGGTGGTCATCATTGACGATGTCGTGACCACCGGTGGCAGTTCGCTGCAGGCTGTCGAGCATATTCAGGAATTTGGCTGCGAAGTGGTGATGGTGGTGGGCATCTGCGATCGCCTGCAGGGAGGTCGCGAAAACTTCGAGAAAAAAGACCTTCCCTTCCGTTCGTTGCTGACAATTGAAGACCTTGGAGTTGACATCTCCGGCTCTTAATGGACAATTGAGATAAGCCTTTTCCCCCGCAAGAGTTGTCTGGCTTGAAGGTGCTTTTTACAGAGCGGAAAATCCAAACGGACAAAAGCCCGTCAGATGAGGTGAATTAAGGGGAAGGCGTTTGTCGGTTTGCCGACCAGCAAAGTCGATACGCTGGAAACGATGTTGTGACTTGTGTAAGTGTATGAAGCACATTTGATTGCGTCTGATGTGCATCCCTGGGATGTATTGGGTGAAGGTATCTGATACTCTGATGAAACTTCCATCACGTCCTGACAGTTACTTCCTGATACCCTTTTTCAACGATTGAAACATTTCGGAAAATGGTCCGACATTTTGCATGTTGTCTACCGCCCTTCGCACAATGTAGAACCTGGTTGTCATGAATCTCGAAGGTTCATCACGATTTTGAAAAATTGTGACCCCGCCATTGATGCGGGAAAAGATAATTTGGTGGAGATGTCTTGTTTGACGCAGAACCACCTCCCTTCTTTCTGAGCTTGTTACCATGTCCAAGATTATTCCCGACTCAGAAGTAAAGCCCACCCATCCCGAAGCGACCGGAAAAATGCCACGTCGACCGGTCAAAAAGAAACTGGCAGGTGCCGCTGCCGCTGGCAATGGTGGGCAGGCCGCTGGAGCGAAGCGCCCAGTTAAGAAACGACCCACGGGTAATCAGTCTGACGAACAGCGTCCGACTGCCAGGCGTCCAGCATCCAAACAGCCTCCGCAAAAGTCCGGATCCAAACCGACCCAGCCACACCATTCCATTCTCGATGAGATCGAAGAGCATCACGATCGTCCGAAGATGACCATGATGGCATTGGTGGCAATCATCAGCGCCATTGCCCACGGAATCGTTGCTATCATTCTCGCGCTGTACATGTTGCCGATCCCCGATGCGGATGAAGTCTTCGGTATTCTCTCCTCGACCACAAACCGTTCTGATGAAGAGGAACTGTTTGAAGAGATTGAAATGCCGGAAGAAGAGATGATGGAGGAGGTGGAAGAAGTCGAGGAGATGAACGAAGAAGTCGTTGAGATCGACGAAGTCATTCCCGAACCGGAAATCGCCCCGGTCAATATCAACGATCTGGAACTGTCTGTCCCGATTGAAGCGCCTGACGACACCGGTGTTGGTCCGACACCCGACCCGACGAAAACAAGTCAGTTTGGTGGTCGAAGTTCTCAGGCGTCCAAGATGGCGCTGTTGAAGGCACAGGGTGGCAATACTGAAAGTGAACTTGCCGTTACGAACGGCCTGAAATGGCTGGCCCGCGTTCAACAACCAGACGGTGGCTGGGACTTCATCGACGCAAAGTACTCTGGTGAATATCGCACCGCTGCAACCGGCATGGCTTTGATGGCTTTTCTTGGTGCCGGACATACCCACGAAAAAGGTTCATACCAGACACAGGTCAAGCGGGGGATCGAGTTCCTGGGTAATAATCTCAAGCAGGACAAAGATGGTTTTGATTTGCGTGGTGCCGGATCGGGTGGTCACGGCATGTATTGCCATGCCATCGCGAACATCGCCTTGGCCGAAGCGTTGGCAATGTCACTCGATTCTCTGAAACCACCCAAGTTCACTCCCGAGGAACAGGCCAAATTGCTGAAACTGCCAGAGGGAGAACGCCGGGCCCTCGTTGCACGTCGGAAACAGAAACAGGAAACGGCCAAGAAAATTCAGGCGCTCACAATGGGTGTCACCAACTGGTCCATTCGGGCACAAAATCCGAAAGGAGGTGGTTGGCAGTACTCACCTCGCAGTGGTGGCGACACATCGGTCACCGGCTGGTACGTGATGGCCCTCAAATCGGGCCTTTCTGCCAAACTTCCAGTCCCGAAAGTCTCCTTCCAGGGAGCAACTTACTTCCTGAATTCGGTCGCCGCCAATGGTGGTGCCAACTACGGCTACAAAGATCCCGGAAAACAAATCAGATCGACAACAACGGCTGTAGGTCTGTTGTGCCGGATGTACATGGGGTGGAATAAAGACAATCCCGCACTCCGAAACGGCGTGATGTATCTCTCCAAGCTGGGACCTTCCACCAAGGGCCGCAACATGTACTACAACTACTACGCCACCCAGGTGTTGCATCATTGGGGGGGAGATGAATGGAAAAAGTGGAATGAGGTGATGCGGGATCATCTGACCACAACACAGACGGCAGAGGGTTACTGGAATTCCGGTGGCGGTGGCCACGGCGCCAAGGAAGGCGGAAAACTGTACGAAACCACTTTGGCCATCATGACGCTGGAAGTCTACTACCGTCACCTGCCGCTCTATCAGAAGAAATCTATCACCACCGAGCTTCCCTGATGGAAAATTCACTCCTGCCGGTTGTTGGCAGGGAGTAAGACATGCGCGATATCTGAACCTGCTGAGACATGACCGAGTATAAGGGGCATCGACTCGCAGCCAGTTGTCGCCGCAGTGGAAAAATTTTTGAGCATGGCGGACCACGGGTTCAAACAGCCTCAACATTACCCGGCCGAGTTTTCTCCATCGCCGCCGCCCGCTGCACCACCGCGCTCGCAACCATCTTCACAACGGCCATCATCTTCCGTTTCGCAAGCAGGTTCCGCCCCACATGTTTCTGCTCCATCAACTCGTCGCCCGGTCATCCATTGCCCTGAACCTCCAACTGTACCAGCTCTCAGGAAGTCGGACAGGGAACTGCCGGAAAAGCCGATTCTGAATGAACTTGAGGAACACAAGGAACGGACCAGACTGGAACGGATTGCGACGGTCATGCTCATTAGCTTTGTGGCGCACAGCGTAATTGCCATCATCCTGTCGTTGTTCCTGCTGCCGATGCCTTCCACCAAAAACTTCTTCGGTATTCTCTCTTCCATCAGCGAAGTTTCCGACAAGCCAGATGAACCGATTAAAGAGGTGGAGATTCCCCAGGAAAATTTGAGCGACATTGACGAACCGGAAAATATGCCGGAAGAGATCGTCGAAGCATCCGAGACGCCACTCGATATCCCACTGAAAATCGATGATGTCGAAGTCTCAATCGACATGCCGGAAATAGTATCCGAAGGTCCTGGTCCCCCCACTGTCGAAAACAAAGGGCATACTGGCGGTCGCAGCGGGATAACCAGACAGCAATTGCTGCTTTCGCAGGGGGGCAATGCCGAAAGCGAGCTGGCCGTCACTAAAGGGCTCAAATGGCTCGTCGCCCAACAGCAGCCCGATGGCGGTTGGGCGTTCAACGGCAAGTGGGAATTGCGCAACGGTGCCACCGGCATGGCATTGATGTGCTTCCTGGGTGCAGGACACACGCACGAAAAGGGCGAATACCAGCGGACCGTCCTGGGTGGACTGAACTATCTGCTCAACAACATGCAGGTTGGTCCGGAAGGAGGCGATCTGCGCGGCGGTGGTTCGCACGATATGTACGCCCATCCGCTGGCAACCATCGCCCTGTGCGAAGCTGTTGCCATGTCCAGACATCGCAATGTTCGCCTTAGTGCGAGCGATCAGGCCAGATTCGACAGGCTCTCATCAGCCGATCAGCAGAAATTCACCACGCAAAGACGAACCTCAATTCAAATGTCGCGTCATTTCCGACGCGCGGCTCAGGCGGCGATCAACTTCTGCGTGAACTCACAACATCCTGCTAACGGCGGCTGGCGTTATTCACCTCGCAGTAATGGTGACACCTCCGTCACCGGCTGGTATGTGATGGCACTCAAATCCGGTCAGTCGGCAGAATTGAAGGTCCCGCGGAAAGCCTTTGTCGGCAGCAACCACTTTCTCAATTCCGTCTCTGCCAGTCGAGGCGCCTATTACGGCTACATATCGCCCGCATCGAACAGCCCGGTCACCACGTCGGTCGGCCTGCTCTGTCGTATGTATCTGGGCTGGACGAAAGATAACCCGGCATTGGTGGAAGGTGTCAATTACCTGTCGCGCCACGGACCGATCATCAAAGACCGTGACATGTATTACAACTACTATGCCACGCAGGTGCTGCATCACTGGGGTGGTGACAAATGGAAACGATGGAACGAAGTGATGCGTGATCACCTTATCGAAACGCAGAAGGCCAACGGCAGTTGGTTTCCCGGTGGCGGCGGACACAGCCGCGAAGCAGGCATACTCTATGAAACCACACTCGCCATCATGACGTTGGAAGTCTATTACCGGCATCTTCCGCTGTACCAGAAGAAGATGATCACCACCGAAGTTCCCTGATCGGATCAGCGATCACGAAATTCTCAGAACTCTGGGGGATTTTCAAGGATCGCACCTGATGGTACAACGGAAGCCAGGATTGCCCAAACTCAAGATCGCAGCCGCATACCGCACAAATAACGGAGCGGCGTACATCGGGGATTCTCGAGAGTTGCTTGAGCAACTTCCTGACGACAGCGTCAATCTGGTGTTGACGAGCCCCCCGTTCGCGCTGTTGCGTCAGAAGTCGTATGGCAACAAGCCTCAAGACGAGTACGTCGATTGGCTGATGTCCTTCGCGGAAATCGTTCTCCGAAAGCTCCGAGACGACGGAAGTTTTGTGATCGACCTTGGTGGGTCTTACGAACGAGGATCGCCAACTCGAAGCCTCTACAATTTTCGGGTACTGCTGAAACTATGTGATGAAATCGGATTTGTATTCGCGGAGGACTTCTATTGGTTCAACCCATCGAAGCTCCCCAGTCCGATTGAATGGGTCAACAAGCGAAAACTTCGTGCAAAGGATTCGGTCAATACAGTTTGGTGGCTCGGCAAAACGCCTTGGATGAAGGCCAATTGTTCCAACGTGTTAACCGAGTATAGCGACCGTATGAAGAAACTCCTTGAAGACCCGGAGAGGTTCTATCAGCCTGCGAAACGGCCATCTGGACATGACATCACTGACAAGTTCGGATCAAAGAACAACGGCGGAGCAATCCCATCAAATCTGCTTCAAATTCCTAACTCAGAATCGAATGGCCAATATACAGCCGCCTGCAAAGCAGTCGATGCGAGACGCCATCCTGCCCGGTTTCCCGCGAAATTGCCGCAATTCTTCATTCGTTTTCTCACAGACCCAGGTGATCTTGTGATTGATATTTTTGCAGGGTCTAACACAACTGGTATGGTTGCAGAAACAGAGGAGCGAAGATGGCTCTCGTTTGATGAGAGTTCCGAATATGTTGCCGCATCCGCGTTTCGGTTTGTACCAAAGGGCCTGTCAGACGACGAATTGAAGCTGCTCTACTCTCAGATTGAATCTGGCGGCACCATCGACTTGAAGAAATACTCAAAGCAACTCGAACTATTTTCGTAGTCACCGCTGGTGGCTTTTCTTTCGCGGTTACATCTACCGCAACAAATAGCCGCCGTTGCGGTAGTATATGCCCCGGTAGCCGCCGGTGTAACCGAACAGCCGCTGGTACCGACTATACGGGCCACGCGACCAGTCGTACACAGGATAGGCAGGCACAGCCACGCGAACGGTGCGCGTCTTCGGTGCAGGTTGGGGCTGGACTTTGTGAATGATGACATTCCGAGGTTTCCCGGTCAGGATCTCCATCGTCGCATCGTGACGATACGACGGATTGGCATCGTACTCCGCGCGGCGGAAAGGAATGGAACGGTAGATCTTCCAGTAAGTCATCTCATCGAACTCTTCGACTTCGGCCTCTGCTTCCTGAAACGCGACCTGCTCGATCGCGGATTGTTTCGCGGTCGATTTGGTTTGGAGCAATTCTGACGGGGGCACCTTCAAGGCGGGTGTAATAATCGGACCATCATCCGCCTGCAGGGAAATCAGGGACCAATTGAAGAAGCAGGCAATTGTTGTAGAAAGAACAAAAAGTCGCATGGGGTATCTGTCCTGTGGCGTGGTGGAATAAGGCTTCAGTCGAGTGGCATTTGGCTGCGAACCACGACTGGAACAATTCATGTGCGTACATTCCAGCGTAAAAGTGGGAGGGAGGCAGTGTCAAACCCTAATTTTTGCGAATTCTGCAAGTTGTTGACCAACCCGTAAAGAGGGTCTACAGTGGTCTTTTGCATCAATAGATGATTTTTTGGACATGACATTGAGAGGGGTAATATCGTGGCCGCAAAAGCCTGGGGCGGACGGTTTCAACAGGGAACTGATCCGCGTGTTGAGACATTCACTGAATCGATCAGCTTCGATGTCCGCCTGGCCGACATGGACATCCGAGGGTCGCAGGCCCATGCGCAGATGCTCGCGAACGTCGGCCTGATCTCCCAGGAGGAATGCGACCAGATTGCCGAAGGGCTGAGCAAAATTGGCGTCGAGATTGCCACCGGGAAAATGGAGTTCCGGGCCGATCTGGAAGACATCCATATGCACATCGAGAGTGCGCTCATCGAATGCCTGGGGGATGTGGGACGCAAACTGCACACTGCCCGCAGTCGGAACGATCAGGTTTCGACCGACCTGCGATTGTTTGTCCGCAGCGCGATCGATCAGGTCGATACTTTACTGACCAACGTGCAAAAATCTTTTGTGCATCGCTGTGATCTGGATGAAGGGGTGATCGTTCCCGGATACACGCATCTGCAGCGCGCCATGCCGGTGATGCTGGGGCATTACTGGCTGGCTTATTGCGAGAAGTTCGATCGTGATCGCCAGCGTCTGGCCGATTGTCGCAAACGAGTGAACATTTCCCCGTTGGGAACCGCTGCGATGGCGGGAACGTCGTTGCCGATTGATCGGGAACAGACGGCCGATCTGCTGGAGTTCGAGGGGATCGCCGCCAACAGTCTCGATGTTTCCAGCGATCGAGATTACCTTGCCGAGTTTGCATTCGCGCTTTCGTTGATCGCCGTGCATTTGAGCAGTTGGGCCGAGGAGTGGATCATCTGGTTCTCGACCGAATTCGGTTATCTCAAACTGCCCGATGCCTACACCACCGGCTCGTCCATCATGCCCCAGAAACGGAACCCCGATGTACTGGAGTTGATTCGCGGAAAGAGCGCACGGGTGGTTGCCGGATTGCAACAATTGCTGGTGCTTTTGAAGGGACTGCCGATGGCATACAACCGCGATCTGCAGGAAGACAAGATTGCGGTGTTTGATGCGTTGGATACCGTTGTGGCCTGCCTCGAATTAACGCCTGATATTGTCGCAGGTGCGACGATTGATCGAGACCGCATCAATGCGCGGTTGCAGGAAGGATTCCTCGATGCCACCGCGTTGATGGAATACCTCATCAAAAAAAGTGTGCCGATGCGCTCCGCACATGGCATCGTTGGTCGCCTGGTCGCGCTGGCGGATTCAAAAAACAGCCGACTGGATGAACTTTCTCTGAATGATCTGCGATCTGAATGTGAGCAGATCGAGGAAGATGTGCTGAATGTTCTTGGCGTCGAGAACGCGGTGAAAGTGTTGCAGAGCTATGGCTCTGGTGGCAGAGAACCGGTCGCCCGGCAGTTGGCGATGTGGAAAGAACGACTCGCCGATTGATGTTGTTCCTTTGAATGTTTCTCTATCACCTGTTTTCTGACGTAGCAGACTCACGACCGCTTGTCGCTGCACGGCTGCAATCAACAGGGAAGGGGGAAGCGTGCATACCTGAGTCAAATTCACACTGGCTGACTGACACTCAATCATGCGTGGCGTCGTCCTCGTCGAAGTGCGCTTCCGGCTCGTGTGACCCGACCGGCACACGAACGCTTTCCACAAGATCCCGCACTTCCTGTGGAGGCGGTGGCGTGATGTAACTGATGGCCAGCGTCACCACGAAGTTCAACAGCATGCCGACTGCTCCAATTCCCTGCGGACCGATCCCGAAACACCACGTATAGTTGTTGGGATCTTCAATCAGACCGAACCAGGGGGTTTCGACACCGGGGATAATTTTGTGTGCAGTATTGCCGAGAATGTACATGCCGGTGAAAGCCAGCCCCACGATCATGCCGGTTACAGCTCCAGCGCGATTCACCCGCCTGTTGAAGATGCCCAGCAGAATGGCGGGGAAGAAAGAGGCGGCTGCCAGACCAAAAGCGAAGGCCACCACTTCTCCGATAAACCCGGGCGGAAAGATGCCGAAATATCCCGCGATGACGATCGCCAGCACAATACAGACTCGCCCGACGGTCAATCGTTTGGCTTCGGATGCTTTGGGATCAAAGAAATGGATATACAGGTCGTGTGCCATCGATGAGGAAATGACCAGCAGCAAGCCGGCAGCGGTACTCAAAGCCGCAGCCAACCCACCGGCAGCCACCAAAGCGATCAATGGTGGCGGAAGATTGGCGACCTCCGGAGTGGCAAGCACCATAATATCCTTGTCGATATGGACCGCTTCACTGGCGATGGTCTCTCCTGCGCGATTCTTCATCGCGAGGTTGATACTTCCATCTCCGTCTTTGTCGTCGAAGTGCAGCAGTCCCGTTTGCTGCCAACTGTAGGCCCAGGTGAGTTCGGTTCCATTCGGGTCTTCGAGGTGGTACAACGTTCGAGGTTCACCGTCGACCTGCTCTTCCACCGCATCTATGACCTTCGAATTGTGCAGCGACTTGATCAGGTTGTAGCGGGCGAAGACGGCAATCGCTGGTGCAGTTGTGTACAACAGCGCGATGAACAACAGTGCCCAGAATGCCGACCATCTCGCCGCCCGCACCGTTTTCACAGTATAAAAGCGAACGATCACATGGGGCAATCCAGCCGTGCCAAACATCAACGCGGCTGTGGCACAGAAAACATTCAACTTGTTCCCAAATCCGGTAAATGGTTCGGTGTATTTCTGAAATCCCAGCGTCGACAACTCTTCATTCAACTGCACCGTGATTTCCGAAAAGGCAAATGCCAATTGAGGTACGGGATTGCCGGTCAGGTGATTGGCGATGGCAATTGCGGGAATGATGAATGCCAGAATCAGTACGAAGTATTGTGCGACCTGCGTCCAGGTGATGCCTTTCATCCCGCCCAGCACTGCAAAGAAGGCCACCACCACCATGCCCACAATCACGCCCTGGTAAACTTCCACCTGCAGAAACCGGCTGAAGACAATTCCCACGCCGCGCATCTGACCAGCAACATACGTGACCGATACGAAAATGGCGCAAATGGCCGCGACGATTCGTGCCGTTTCGCTGTAATAGCGGGCACCCACGAAGTCCGGCACCGTGTATTGGCCAAACTTGCGCAAGTAAGGCGCAAGCAACAATGCGAGCAGCACATAACCTCCGGTCCAGCCCAGCAGATAGACGAGTCCGTCCGAACCGGTGAAGGAAATCAGTCCGGCCATCGAGATGAACGACGCTGCTGACATCCAGTCTGCCGCAGTCGCAGCGCCGTTGGCGATCGCAGGGATCCCTTTCCCGGCAACATAGAAACCTTCGGTTTCTTTCACCCGGCTTTGCCAGCCGATGTACAGGTACATCATGAACGTGACGAGGATCAGTGAGATTGTCCAGACGCGCGTGGTCCCCTCGGCTTGTGACGCATCGCTGGCGAGAAGTACCCATTGAGAAAGATCGAACACGATTTACTCCTCGACTCCATATTTTTTATCGAAGCGATCCATCAACAAGGCGTAAACAAAGATCAGTACGACAAACACATAAATCGAACCCTGCTGGGCAAACCAGAAACCCAGCGGAATCTTACCGATGGTAATTTCATTCAGTTGTTCGATAAAAAGAATGCTGCAGCCGTAACTGACAATCGCCCAGATCGAAAGCAGCGAGAGGATGACGGTCAAATTCGTCCGCCAATACCCGATGGGATCGCGAACGACCGATTGAGTCGGCGTGTTACCCGCTTCATTGGATTCTGATTTGGATTTGTTTTCGGGTGTCTCTGCCATGTCAAAACCTGAACGGGGTTGTGGAGATTTGCCTGTTGAGGTAGGAGGCGACCACGAGAGCGTATTACGCTCTTCTGTGCCGCGATGGGCGTTGTTCGGCCTGCAAACACAGGCCCCCACCAGCCAGAGACGTCACACCAAAAAGTAAACTGCTCCAGGCAGTACGGACTTTTATCTGTGGCGGCTTGAACCTCATCAGGAGCTGTAATAACAGTGTGAAGGCCGCTACACTTGATTGTGGATTGCAATATAACCCAACCAGCATCGAAACGAAACCAATGCACGTATTCGCCACGAATTCCAGCGATCCATTTGAGTTTGTGTTATCCTTGATACAGAACGATTTAAGAGGACACTTTGCTGAAACTCGATCTGCGGGAGGGCCTCCACATGATACGTCCTTTTCGTCCAGTTGCCGATCGCACGGTTTGCATTCCGGGGCTAAAGAAATTTCGTCAGAATCTCAAGGCCGACGAACGGGGCAAGGTGCGGTTTCCGATCGAGCATAACAGGGGGAGACCTGTTCCGTACCAATGTGGAAGAGAACGAATCGGGAACGGACGGTGGCAAGGAGTGCTCGTTGATCCGGCATCACGCGACACTGCAAATGAAACTGCCGCTGGAGAAGTAGACACATTCGACAGCAACGAGCGAAAACCTTATTTTCTCCTATACACTTTGGCGAAACGCCCTCTGTCGTTTCCCACTTCATTGCGGGAACAAAAATGCCGATCTTGAGAATAAGGTGAGTAGAATTTGCGCGCTCTCCTCGGCAGAAAAGTCTGTTCCAGGGAGTTTGAATCTCTGCCATCGCAACCAAACCTGATATCATGAAACTGTTTCCGGTTTTGCTCAGCGCGCGATACTCTTTTTAATTGATCGGCTTGATGTCGGCTGATCGTTCCATTTCCTTCAACACTGTTTCCGTTGTAATGGGTAAATTCAGCCTGGCAGTTGTTTCGCTCATCGCCGCAGTTCCGGGAGGCGTTCTCGCTTTTCTGGTCATTCGCGCATTCCTGAGCAAAACGGAAAAGATGTCGGGGATGATGATCGGCCTGGCCGCGACCACTCTGTTGATGGCGGTGATCGTTACCCTGCTCCCGGTGTTTGTCCTGTTATTTGGCAGTAAGAAGGAAGACCGATTCGCCGAAGATGAGCACGAGTACCCGCCCGAGGAAATATCTGCCGAACAGGAAACCGTTGCTTACAATCCGAACGAAGAATCGGCAGAACCAGCTGGCATGATGGAAAACAAAACCATCGCCGATGCTTTCGAAGATGGCGCATTCGATGACGAGGATGCGGACGACGGAATGGAACTCGGTGGCGAAGATGGCGAGATGGTCGCCGACGCGTTTGACGATGGCGATTTTGAAGGTGACGACTTCGACAACGCCGGCGATGACGACTGGGACTTTGAAGAGGAAGAAGACCAGTGGTCGTGACGTTCTGATCTCGACCGGGCAACCACTCAACCACGTAATCCCCAGGGCATCGGATGAACGCGCGCGGACATCACCCAGGCCAGAATCCACAGGCAACAAAATGTGATCATCGTCGCCTGGGCTGCTCCTGATGCGCCACTTTCGGGTACGAGAATCGCATTGGCACCGATATTGATTGTTGCTGCGACAATCGACAAACCGGCAAGCACGCGGGTCTTCTCTGCATAGAGGATGTAGCCGGCCTGCATACGGTGCATCGCGTCAAACGCATAGCCGAGCGCAATCCAGACAACAAATTCCTTCGCCCCACCGAACGCTTTGCCAAAGAAAACCGACACAAACCAGGGCGCAATCCACGCCAGCAGCAATGCAACAACAAGTATGCACAGGCTGTAAACGTAGGTCAGCCGGACTGCCCGGGGACGAAAGCCCGGCTCGTCGTTCTTCAATCGCTCGTAAACCCAGGGCCACCATGCGCGCTGAAACGCCTCGTGCAGCAAACCGACAATCAGACCAACCTGATAGCCGAGATAGTAGATCCCGGTCTGACTGGTGTCGTCGTAGTAGGAAATGAACAACCGGTCGGTTCCCTGAATTACAATCGTCGACATCGCATACGGAATGAGGGGCAGGCCGAATGCAACAATTCCGCTTACAACCTGACGATTGGGTGCGAGATCTCGCAATCGAATCAGCCGATCGACCAGAAACGATCTGACACTCCAGACAGCAAGCATGCCGGTCGCCAACAGATGCGACCAGAGTAGCGCTGTCCAATCCAATTTGAAATGCACAACCAATCCGACCGCCAGGCTGCAGGTGATCAGCGAACGGGCAATTTGAAATGCCGCGAACGATCGAACCTGATTGCGCACTTGCCAGATCACCAGCCGAACGAGCATCACTACTTGTCCGACTGCAAAAGCAATCACGGCCCACAACCATTCACTCGGAAACGACGCAAACTCAGCAATGAGATCTTGTACAAGAAACACGATGACCGAAATCGCCAGAGTCCCAGCCAACAAAACCAGTATCGCCTGTGTGACGTATCGGGCGAAAGCGTCGGCATCAAGATCGTAGAAGCGACGGTAAATTGACTGCTGAATCTCGCAACCTATTAACGGCAGTATCAGGCCGCTTAAGGTGACGAAGATTGCGATCAGTCCAAAGTCAGCCGGGGAGAGATACCGCGATAATATCGGCAGGACGAGAAACGGCACCACTCGTTGCATCACATTTGCAAACGTAAAGATCGCCGAATTACGGAGGAGTGAATTTTTCCGGATGTCAGACATTAGAGAAATTTCCCTTTTCGTGTGACGGTTTTCGCTCGTGGCCAGCCGCCGTGCGTAGCACGGCGGTACCCGCGTCGAGGTATCGACGCGGCTACCCTCGCAGGCGGGTATCCAGAAAAAAGTGTGGATTCCCCCACATTGGATTTCACGCCGAGTGGGAATGATGGAATATCGTTTCGACGATTGACAGCCGGATTCACATTCCGCTTGTGACTGTCGGAACCCTGCATTTTTGCGGTGTGATGTCAGCCGACTTTATTCCAGTCCTGATCCAGAACATCGATCGAAACAAACGCTTTCTGTTGCAGACCATCAGTATCGGATTTGTCCGAAGCCGGGCAAGCACCACATTCACTGCCACAACCACCGACCTTTTCTCCAGCGAAGAACCGACATGTCGAGCGGACCAGTATCGCAGCCGCAATCACAATGATGGGCAGGACAACCAGAGTTTGCCAATCCATTTCGGGCATCTCAACTTCTCCAAACTCGAATTGAACTGCCCCAGTCTTCTTAGTCGTAGGAGATGTGCCGGTTCGGCCCACTTTCTCATTTCCTCAGCCGAAAGCCAGGACACAACGCCACTCATCAGGGTGAACGTCCCGTTGTGAATAATAGTCCACACCGCGAAAAAGGCGGTACCTGCTTCAATAATGCCTGGGTGAAGTTCTGGAATTCGTCATCGAGTTGCCATGAAGCCAGATTCGAGTCAACTCAACGACCAGCACTATGTCGATTTTACGCATTGATGCCCCAAGACAATCGGATGAACGTGAGGCTTGTTTCCCGTGAGAATATCCTCCAGCAGGTCCGAATTCCACCCGGCTGTCAGGCGTTTGCCTTGCAAACCGGCTTTAATCATCGTGTTCCGCCTGATCATCGATAGTGATAACCGATGGAACATCGTGGCAGCTTTACACGAAAATACCTGGAAC
This sequence comes from Planctomycetaceae bacterium, assembly GCA_028284145.1. GTDB lineage: Bacteria > Planctomycetota > Planctomycetia > Planctomycetales > Planctomycetaceae > JANQSH01. Next base: position 38,239 of record JANQSH010000151.1, read on the forward strand.
CTTCAACACTTCTTCGCTGAATCCGGGAAAACAAACAATTGAACTGTCCTGTTCCCGAACATGCGTCGATTGCAAACGGCCCTGTTTGAGGTAATCTAGAGCGTATTTCGCTCTCTTGTGGCGCGATGCACGTCCTTTGATCTGCAAATATAGGCTCCCACGAGCGAAAAGTGTCACACGAAAAGGTAAACTGCTCTATACCGCTCA
>JANQSH010000155.1 GCA_028284145.1 Planctomycetaceae bacterium
AAAGAGACTCCACAGAGCGTGAAAAAGAGCGACAGTTCTTTTTCAGAAAATCAACCTACGCGCTCTTGATTCACCAAGCCATATACGTGTTATGCGGCGGACACACAACGCGTCGTGGTTCCGTTTATGGGGTAGCCGAACCGTTCAGATTCTTGGGGCGGAAGCCGGACGATTCAAGCACTTCTCTGTCATACTTGTATTCAAAGCTCAAGTTGTCCACGAAGCCAGATAGAATATTCTTCCATTCATCGTCGGTAGCCTGGCTTAGGAACTCTTGAAACACGAGAAGCATGCGCGAATCGATGGCAACGGCTAGATTTACGAACGTCTGCAGCTTCACGTAATCCTCCGACGCGGTTGGGAGAACTGTAGTGACAACCTCACCCTTTCTATTGAATACGCGAGCTGCATAGGCCACGCCCATCAACAAGATTCTACTTCCGTGTAAGAGTTCACCGTCGGCATTCGGTATAAACTTGATAATCGGCGAACCACTTGACCCCGGAAAGCAAGCGATGTCGTACAAGGCCTCAGGTCTTCCATTGTACGGGTAGCCCGGATGTGATGATGTCGAACCGCGGCGGAGAATGGGAAAATTGAATACTTCGTCGTAAAGCCCAACCGGATAGCCAGCCATCACGACTTCCTCAAGGGCACGAAATTGAATCCGGTCTTGGTCCGATGGAATGTGCTCTGGGGTAAGGTGCAAGAAATGCACGGGGCCAGCCGTGTCCTCGATGTACTGCAAAATCGGCTCTACCGGGAGCACCGACAGGTCCACGTCAAGTGGGTGCGAGATCCAGTGATCGGAGAAGTTCCGTATTGTGACCGCGACGGTGCATTTCGGAAGCGGTTCGTGTCGGTCGTTGGCCATCGTGAACACAAGCGTCCCCGTTGACGCCCCAGCAACGACGTGCTTATTCGAAACGATCATTCGTGTTGCTCGCTCCTCCGACAGATCGAAGCGAAATCCGAAGCCGGTACCCGTCGAGTGGGCAGTCTCGGAGGAGCATGCAATCCTAACGGTGGTGTACAACAACTCTTCGTCTGAAGAGAAGTTGTCTAGCGTGGGTTTGGGGGCGACGTTTTCAGGCATTGAGTTTTCTGGACGTCAAGAGATTGGCGAAGCCTTTGCCGCATAACGACCAAGTTCACCGGGCACGCGCCCCAACGGGATTAATGTTTGAACAACCAAAAAGCGTAAACGAAGCGAAAGACGTTGAAAAGCCGGAAAACTGCCCGGTCCGGTTCACCGATTTGGTACTTGCCGTTGTGGACGTGGACCTACGGAAGCGGGTCAATTCGGTCTAAGGGCTCCATGTTGCGGGCCTGCTGCCAGGCATCTTGCAAATCTTGCTGATGCTGGGCCGCCCACTCCATAACAAGTCCGGTTGCGCGAGGTGAGAGACGCCCACCGATCACTGCCAGCGTGTTCACATCGACAACCATTTGAGATGAGCCATATTCAGCATGAAAATGCGGCGGATTGTGATCGTTGTAGTACATTTTGATCACGATACCATAAAACCGGCTAAGTTCAGGCATCAGCATGAACCTTTAGATTTGGAAACAGTTCTTCAACGGGTTTTCCTGTCAATTGCAAGTACATCGCATCCGCACAGATTTCCAAATCGTCAGTCCAGCGAACCTCGCCGTGTTTGCCAACCGACACTGCTTCAAACACAGTAGCATCAGCCAGTGCCGCGAACACACCACTGCCGATCAAATCCGACACATCGACTTCGCCGATTGTCCCGTCGTCGTATTCCAAGTGGAGCTTGTATCCAGCTCGAGGCTTCACGTTCGTCAGGTTGACCATCTCAAACTTCCAATTTCGAATTCAAGCCGTCACTGATTCAGGCAAGCAACTTATAAATATACCCCACTTACCAATAGCCGGGGAATTTCGTTGAAATACGAACATTGAGCGTACAGGCGCACGAATGGTGTTTCAAGCGGTCTTCGCAAATTCAACTGCGGCATGTAACCGCAAGCAATTTGACAGGAAGGTGATGGGGCAAATGTCGCGACTTTTCAGGCAGTCCAGAAGAGATCCCGCAGTGTCAGTCCCGTTACCATATCAAGGTGATATCCACGATATGTTAATTTTAATATCACACGAGAATCCGGATACTGACGCCTGCCCGATCGCCATTCCCATGCAAGATTGCCCCATCGTCAATGCGAGTCGGAGGAAACCAAAATGAATTCCGCTGGTCGGCGGATGGCTGCGACCAAAGTCGGTGCTCTTTTTGGGGCGTGAATTCGTGTGCTAACCAATCGGTAGAGTTGCTTTCTCCGGTCGAAGTCCTGCAAAAAATGTTCCGGCATTATTGATCAACCGTGACAGTCAACGTCCCACCCAAACCATCAGCAATCCGAATCAGCGTTCCGATTGTTGGGTTGGCGTTCTCGCCAAGCTCGATCTTACTGATGGCAGACTTGCCAACTCCAGTTCGTTCAGCAAGATCAGACAGACTGAATTCCTGGGCTTCCCGAATCTGTCGCAACTGTTGCCCGATCAATTTAACTGTCCTGTCCCGTTGCTTCATCCATGCCTTGAACCGTTCGCGAACCTCCGGCATTTCCTTCTCAATTTCAGCTCGCACCTGGTCAATATCAGCCATCGCCTTTTCGTACTTCTTGCGCTGGGCAGGTGTCAAATCTTCCGGTCGGATTCGTTTTGCTTTTGCCATCATCTCTCGTCCTCTTCAAAGGCGGTGACAGGAAGGATTGTCAGTTCGTCAATCTGCTCGTAAACGCAGGAAATCAGACGGCCGGTGTTCGTGTAACCGAATGCGATATCGCGATCCGATGAGCGACTCTTATCAACCCACAGTGGGCTCATCACAACCGATTCAAATTCGTCGCTCGAAATGCCGTGCTCTCCGATGTGTTTTTCATTTTCCTGCGTCCAGATAAAGTGGTAAAGCGGCATGATGTCACTGCTCCTCTGCTGTGTGTCTTCATGGTACCACAGGTGCAATATACTGCAACACTCGATGCGGGAAATATCGCGACATTCCCGGAGGGCATACGAAAGAGGCAGATTTTTCAGCGTGAACTGGGGAATCATAATCCGCGAGACGCCGTCAGAGTGGAGGTACCCGGACTGTCGATCCGGGGGTTGCGGGTTCAAGTCCCGTCGGCCTCGCTTTTATCAAATAAGGACTTACGACAAGCTCGAACTTGCAGTTTTGGTCCTTGTCACAGAAAATGTCACAGAAAAGCCCCGTGCTGCAACACGGGGCGGCAAGCCTTTCAGCTCGCACTTGGAAGTTCATTCCTGGCTGGAGGGCACAACAATGCCGAAA
>JANQSH010000187.1 GCA_028284145.1 Planctomycetaceae bacterium
CAGGGCAATCGCACGTCGATAGCGTTTTGGTCTAATGATTGCATGGAAGCATCTCTGGTCAAGTCATAGCGTGCATGGCTTGCGAATTCATTCAAGGAGGTGCTTATGTCAACGAGTCCAGCGAATCTTGTTTACCAACATTTTGAAAAAATTACAGACCCACGAGTCAATCGTGGCGGAAATCATAATCTCATGGAAATGATTTTTGTTGCCTTGACGGCCACTCTTTGTGGTGCCAATGGCTGGGCAGATGTCGAACGCTTTGCCAAGAGCAAACACAAATGGTTCCGTCGATTTATCAAGCTGGAATTTGGGATTCCGAGCCACGACACGTTCGGACGTGTTTTCGCACGCCTCGATACGGCGGAGTTTTTCACAGCCATGCACACCTGGGTCGATGCGTTTGCTGGATCCTTGCGAGGCCAAGGCGTGGCGATCGACGGCAAGACCTTGCGTGGCTCGTTCGACAAAGCGGCGGGCAAATCGCCCCTGCATACGATTACGGCATTTGCTTGTGATCTGCGAGTTTGTCTGCGTCAAATGTCCGTCGACGAAAAGAGCAACGAGATTCCAGCCGTGCCCGAGCTTCTCAAGTTGATGGAACTGGCTGGCGCAACCGTGACACTCGATGCGATGCATTGCCAAGTGGAAACGGCCGAGGCGATCCTCAAACGTGAGGCGAACTACATTCTCATTGCCAAAGGAAATCAAGGCACGCTTTATCAATCGCTGCTGGATCGATTTACTTCCTATGGCGAACAGGACTATCAAGTGGAAGGACTCAGAAAACATGTGACGGTGGAGAAATCTCATGGGCGCCAGGAACGCCGAGAATATTACGTCATCGACGTTCCCCAACGTGACAAAGTATTTTCACGCTGGCCAGGCATCAAGTCGATTGGAATGATTTATCGCTGCCGCCAGAACGGCGATGATTTGCAAGAGGAAACGATGTTCTTCATCAGCAGTCATCCTCCCAGAGTGAAAAAATTGAGCCGATTCATTCGTGGACATTGGGGCATCGAGAATCGTCAGCATTGGATTCTGGATGTAACTTTTTCAGAGGATACCAGTCGCATTCGCAAGGGATCGGCCCCAGAAATCTCGGCTGCCTTTCGTCGGATGGCCTTGAATATCCTCCAACGCGACACTTCCATCAAAGAGAATATTCGTGGCAAACGTCTACGCGCCGGTTGGGACGACAAAGTTCTAGACAACATCTACGCCGGGTTTACTGCTCTCTGAACGTGCGATTGCCCTG
>JANQSH010000199.1 GCA_028284145.1 Planctomycetaceae bacterium
AACGATAACTCCACGGGCGATCCGACTTCACCATCAATTTTCAAAATCGTTTCGGACATCGGTTTCCAATCTCAAAATGTTCGTTCAAGTTCGACGGGCGGTGATCTCGAATCATCTGGGAACTTTACCACAACCTCCTGATGACTGAGTCACCCCCCGTTGGCAAGCAACCTGGGCCACCCGATGACGCACATTCTTCCTGTTTGGGATTTCTCTCGGTCGTATTCTCATCACATCAATTCATTGCGGCGTCACATGCCGGACGGTCACGGAAACGCGGCCCGTGTTATCACTCAATTCACTCCAGGCATCGTTCAATCGCAGGAACAGAGTTCCGGAATACGACGCGCGGAATCGGCTCTGATTCCCCAACGGAATCACACTCAACAGGGAAGGGTTGTGATCGGGATTCGTCGGACTGGAGTCAAAAACCGCCCCCATCAACTTCCCCAACGGTTTCCCACGATTGTAACGAAATGTGATCCCTTCCGCCTCGCTGACCCACGGTCTGGGGACGTTCGCCAGTGTGAACTGCCCCTCTGCCACGATTTCGTATGTCTCCCCCGCCTGCAGATGCACCTTGCTGGATTGCCAACCGTGGTTCGCCTCGATGAACACTGCCGATGAAATTCCGGCTGTCGGCAATGGACGACCAGGATGAAATGCGATCGCAGCCGCTGTGATATCGAATCCGTCTTCCAACTGATTGGCGAAGACGGGCCATTCAGCCGCCAGTTGATCACGCAACGGTACGAAGTCCTGCTGGAATGTTTTCCTGAAAGCCGAACCTTGTGTGTGCTGACCAAGATTGCGAAATTTATCTCTGTAACTCGGATGGGCATCCAGAAACTTACAGATCGCCCAAGCCCAGGCATAGCCGCGGTTCTTCATGAATTCTTTGGGTGGTATCTGCGTCACCTGTGCCAGGTTCATGGCTTTCCCCTGATCGACATCCTGTTGAATGATCGTGATGCGTCCCAGTCCGGAAAAGTCCTCTTTGTTGTCCGGCATCACTCGGAAAGAAGAATTTCCGCCGGCGGAAATTCGATGCGTGCCGAACAGTTCCGCCATCCCTTCCAGATACCAGAGCGGACATTGCACGTCGGGCAAGGTCGTCATGAAACAGTGCGTGAATTCGTGAATTGCCAGATGCCTGCAATAGTAATCCTGCTGTTGGTCGTACATCCAGAATTCCAGACCGCGGTGTCGACCATTCAGAAACCAGGGGAGATCGCGGGGAATCAAACCGGCCTGATCGAACCGCATTTTATCGGCCATCACGTAACCGGTCACCTGATAATCCGCCCCTGCGCGATTGGGTGGCATTTTGCCGAAGTAAGATTCGAGCGCGTCGTAAGCGGCATTAATCACCGGCGGAATCTGCTGCGCTTTCTCAGGCGGGATATCGCTATAGAGTTTCAGCCGCTTCGATTCATAAGCAAAGATGCCCAACTGTGCAAGTCGTCGATCATCATGTTGCGGACGGTTGTCATCAGGCCGGAAGACCGGTTGCCTTTTTACTCCTCCGCCTGTGAGTGTGGCTTCATTGCCGTGTGATCCTGTCTGCGGTTCATCATCGACCGTGATGTTTCGATCAACAACAGCCTCTGGGCGGCTACTTTCAACAGCCAAACGTTGCAGCGTCCCCAGATTTTCACTCGAACCAGAGTCCGCTTTTGAATTTTTGTCGACAGTTGAGATCGGATTGTCCCGATCATCTGTTCGCTTTTCATTACCGCATGCAGACAAGAGCAGACACAAAGTGACGCTCAGTCCTGCGAATAGGCATTTCGACGTCACGTGCACTCCAGTCTTCTCCCTTGATCTGCCTGTTCGTCCAATTTGTACATTCAGGTGCAGATGGATCAATTGATTCCCTTGTTGTCTCGACCATCTATAATCGAAACTACAAAATGGTTCGTAAAGGGACAACGACTTTCTCCTCGAAATTGTGAACGCATCAACCACATGAAGCACTCGCGAATCCAAAGCACAACTTCCCTCGCTCATCGTTTTTTCGTTGTGGTGATACTGGTGTTTCTGTTCGCTGCCGGACTCGCAACTCTGCTGATTCGCAATACTTATCCGCATTCTGAAAATTCTGGTGTTTTATTACCGACATCCTTTTACGTGACCACGGCGTTACTGCTTGCGGGTAGCTGTTCGATGCAATTCGCGCTGCAGGCAGTCAAACTGGAACAACAACGCGCCTTTCGACGCGGGCTTCTGTTATCGCTCGGAGCGGGGATATTGTTTGTAGCGGTGCAGTCCCAAGGGCTTTTCCAACTCGTTCAGCGTCAGATTCCAGAAGAAGCCTCAACCGGCGTCAACGCATTCGTTGTTGTGCTGGCCAGTCTACACGGAATCCATTTCACAATTGCGTTGCTGTTTCTGATCTACATCACTCTGCTGGGTCTCGCCGATCGCTATGACCACGAATATCACTGGGGTGTGAGTGTCTGCACCTGGTTCTGGCATGCTTTGGGAATCGCGTGGATAGCGATACTCTGCGTTTTTGCCATCGCGATTTGATCAAATTCGGTTCAAATTTGAGAACAATTGAAAATTGTCCGATTTCGCATTTTATGGGAACTCAACTGGAATTCGAGCGTCCCACAGATTAGAGCGTATTACGCTCTTCTGTGGCGAGAAAACGTCTCCTGGCCTGCAAACGCAGACTCCCACGAGCGAGAACCGTCACACGAAAAAGGCAACGGTCTATTGGAAGAAAAATCGCACAGAATTCGGCAGCAGGGTTGGATTTGCGGTCGCCAATCTGGAAAATCACCTCAAAACACACATCGATCTGGCGGCCCGGTTAATCCACTTCAGGACACAACATCGAAACAGATCCCCAGGAGAGAAAACGCATGAAGTCTGCCCCTTGGTTTGCACTCACCTTTGCTCTACTTCCACTCGTTTCGCAGGCGGGTGAAATTCACAACGCCGTCAACTCCAACAACCTGGCTGAAGTCAAACGCCTGATTGAAGAAAACCCTGAGCGGGTCAACGAAAAGGGATCAAATCGTTACACACCGCTGCATTTCGCAGCTCAATCCAACCGGCATGAGATCACAAAGTACCTGCTCGAAAAGGGAGCGGATGTGAATGCGGTGGCGAGCTACAAGTACACACCGCTGCATTTTGCCTGCATGAACGGGGCAGATGCCAGCGTGGAATTGATGCTGAAGAAGAAACCGAATCTTGAGCTGAAGGATAACAGCAATCAGACCGCGCTGTTCCATGCCATTAATAGCAGCCGGCAAACGGTGTTTGACAAACTCATCGCGGCCGGGGCCAACATCAATGCCGTCGGAAACAACAACTACACGCCACTGCACATGGCATCGATGTACGGACGCGACACCATGGCAAAAACGCTAATCACAAAAGGGGCCAAAATTGATGCACGCGATCGCAACAACGCGACCCCGCTGTACTATGCCGTGCAAAACAACCGCAAAGATGTCGCCGAATTGTTGATCGCCAAAGGCGCCGACGTCAAGGTCACGACCAATTACAAGCAGACGCTGTTACACATCTCCACACAGTATCAGCGGAATAACCTGTTTGACATGCTGCTGAAAAAGGGCCTGCCGGTCGACACTCCCGACAATGGTGGCCGAACACCATTGTTCTACGCCTGTCAGTCTGGCAATCTCGAAGCCGTAAAGAAACTGCTGACCGCAGGCGCGGACCCAAAAATTGTCGTCGCGAACAATTACAACCCCACACCTCTCCACGCAGCGGTACGCGTTGGCAACGCAGAGATTGTCGAATTGCTGTTGAATGAGGATGTCGATGTCACTGCCGTCGACAAGAACTCAGGCGATACCACACTGCATTTGGCTGCACAGCTTGGCAACCAATACTACTACGGCAATCAACAGGAGATTCCCGCCGAAGTGCAAAACCGCTTTGCCAGCATTGCAAAGGGCCTGATTAAAGCGGGGGCCGACGCGAACGTACAGAACAAACAGAAGATGACACCGCTGCAAATCGCCGTGCAACGCGGCAATCATGCCACCGTCAATGTCTTATTGCCGAAGACCAAAAACACCAACATCAACCCCTCAACGGGTGAAACGCTGTTTCACTGGGCATGCCGCCTGGGGCTGGGCGATGCGGTCAAATCACTTCTCGATCGCAAGGACGTGAAAATTGACGGGAAGGACAACGCAGGATACACGCCTTTATTCCTCGCTTGTGAAGGGGGACATGCCAAAGTTGTCGACTTGCTGCTTCCCAAAACCAAAGAAGTGAATGAAAAGTTTAACGGTGGAGAGACGATGCTGCACGCAGCGGCATGGAACGGACATGGCGCCGTTGTCGAATCTCTGTTAAAGGCAGGTGCTGATCCGCTCATTCAGGATGACAGCAAACAAAACGCACTGCACATGGCCGCCTGGAATGGACATACAGAAGCAGTCAAACATCTACTCGATGCTGGCATAAAGGCAGATGACGGAGCCGGAAATTACACGGCTTTACACGCGGCTTCCTGGAAAGGCCATACCGAAGTGGCCAAAGCATTGGTGGAAGATGGTGCGGATGTTGATGCAAAAGACACGGACGGCATGACACCGATGCACAAGGCTGCCTGGAACGGTCACATGGACGTCATCAAAGTCCTGTTGGCCAACAAAGCCGATATCAATGCGGAAGACAACGATGGTTATACCCCTCTGATCAAAGCGAAAAACCAGGGCAATAACGGCACGGTCAACTACCTGAAATCGCAAGGCGCAAAATAGTTGACATCTGTTGCCAGGCAGGTTTGTTTTTTTCGATTTTGGACGGGAATGTGGAACTCTCATTGGTTTCCGCCCGTCCTGTTTTTGTTGTTCAACGTCCTTTCGCCCGTTTCAAATGAGACAGAACCGCGACAGATCGCACGGACATTCCCCCCCATACAGCAGGAGTTCAATCGTGATGCGAAAAACGACAAGCTTAACCCTCGCTCTGACTATTGCCACTGCGGTACTAATTTCTCCATTGCAAGCCGAAGACAAATCGAAACCAGCTTCGGTCGAAAGCGAAACGCCCCATATTCAATTGGCCATTTTGCTGGATACCAGCGGCAGCATGGATGGTCTGATCAATCAGGCCCGGACACAGTTATGGAAAATTGTGAACGAACTGGCGACAGCGGAACAAAACGGCAAGACCTCGCAGTTGCAAGTCGCCTTGTACGAATACGGCAAGCAAACCATCGCAGCCAAAGATAACTACCTGCGGGAAATCGTTCCTCTGACGGATGACCTCGATAAAATTTCTGAAGAACTGTTTGCTTTGAAGACCAATGGTGGCGAGGAATACTGTGGAGCAGTGATCGATCATGCAGTCAGGAATCTTAAGTGGAGTGAATCCAACGACGACCTGAAGATGATCTTTATCTGCGGCAATGAAGCCTTCACTCAGGGCAAAATTGATTACAGGAAAGCCTGCTCCAACGCGATTGCCAAGGGAATCACCATCAGCACAATCTTTTGCGGCAACGAGCAGGAAGGCGTCAACACCAAATGGAAACATGGTGCAGATCTGGCTGATGGATCGTTTTTGAACATCAATCAGAACGCCGCCGTTGCACAAATCAAGACACCCTTCGACCAGAAACTGGCCAACCTGAGTTCGGAAGTCAACAGGACCTACCTTTTCATCGGCGACAAGAAGACACGTGACGCCAGCAAACGCCGCCAGATTGTGGCTGACCAGGCGGCACAACAAGCCGCACCGGCAGCAGCCGCCAACCGTGCCAACTTCAAGGCAAGCAAACAGTACGGTGGCAAAGCCGACCTGATTAGCTCGCTGGAAAAAAAACAGGTCGAACTCGAAGAGCTGAAGGAAGAAGAACTGCCGGAAGAATTGAAAAAGCTGAACACAGCTGAACGTAAAAAGTATATTGGAGAGAAGGCAAAACAACGTACCGAAATCCAAAAACAGATCAAGGAACTCTCCGTCAAACGGGACGCCTTCATTCAGGAACAGCGTAAGAAAAATGCAGAGAGCGATACTGACACGCTCGACACTGCCGTGATCAAGGCTTTGCAAGATCAGGCGAAGAAAAAGCAGTTTCAATTGAAAAACTGATTTCCAACGATTTGGTATCGCCACTTAAGTAGAGCTCTAAGTAGGGCAATACAGCAACATCATCATCAAGCCCCCAGCAAAGAGGACCG